>NZ_JBWKDJ010000013.1:0-60741 GCF_056436025.1 Streptomyces sp. NPDC043853 | reverse complement strand
CCTTTTCCTTTGCTCCCTCGCCGTCCCCCTCCCCCCCCCCCCCCACCCTCCCCCCCCCCCCCCCCCCTCTCCCCCCCCCCCCCCCCCCGGTCCGCGGAACCCGAAGCACCGCAGGACCGCAGGACCGCACGACCGCACGACCGCAGGACCGCGCCGTCGATGGGGAGGCCGCCGTGCCGATGCTCGTGATCGAGGGAAGCTACCGGGTGCTGGGGGCCCGGCCGGACGGGGATTCGGTGCGGTTCGTACCGGCCGACCCGGCGCACTGGGGTCTCGTGCCGGGCCCGCACCGGGTGCGCGCGAACCGTTCGGGCGCCGCGCAGCTCCGGCTGGACGGCATCGACACCCTGGAGACCCACCACGTACCGGCGTACGGCAGCGAGCTGGGCCAGCCGGCGCCGTTCGGCGAGGACGCGGCGGACGAGCTGACGGCCTGGCTGGGGTTCGCCGCGGTACTGCGGGACGGGCACGGCACGGTGACCTCCTCGGAGCCGGCCACCGCCCCGGGGTACGTGCTGACCCGGGGCGCCGACGTCAACGGGCGCTGCGTGGCACTGGCGGGGCGCGGCCCGGCCCCCGCGCCAAGCGGGACCTGGCTGCACGTGGACGCGGCGCTGCTGGGCCGCACCGCCAACCTCCACCAGCTGCGGACCGGGCTCGCGTACCCGACGTACTACCGGAAGCTGTTCGCCGAGCTGCGTGAGGCGATGACGGGCGCGGTACTCCGCGCGCGCTCCGAGGCGCTGGGGCTGTGGCCGCTGGACCAGACCTCCTCCGGGGCGAAGGTGGACGGGCTGGCCTCGCTCTCCGAGACGGCGGTGCTGCTGCCCAAACTGTTCCGGCGGCTGGCCGAATACCTGACGCTGGGGGCGGGTGATCCCTCGCTCGCCGGGTTCCGCGGGTACCTGGACCAGCGGGACGACCGGGTGCTGGTGCTCTCCCGCGGTCAGTTCACCGGCCTGTCCACGGTGGTGGAGACGGACGCGCAGACGGTCCGGCTGACGGTGCCTCCCGAGGACCTGGTCTTCGAGGAGCGCTGAGGCGCGCGCGGCGCGTTGCGGGCTGCGGCGCTCGGGGCAGCGCGGGGCGCACCGGCGCTCGGCGATCCCCCGCGTCGCCGAGCACCGGTGGGCCTGGGTGCGCTGAGTATATTGGCTCGCAGCCAGTCAACGCAGGAGTAAGCATGTCCCCGCGCAGCGCATCGGTCAATGAAGAATTGCGCAGACGATCCCGGGAGCGGCTGCTCCAGGCCACGGTCGATCTGGTGGCCGAACACGGGTACGAGGCGACCACCCTGGGGGACATCGCCGACCGGGCCGGGGCGGCCCGCGGGCTGATCTCGTACTACTTCCCGGGGAAGCGGCAGCTGCTGCAGTCCGCCGTACACCGGCTGATGCACCGGACCCTGTACGAGGCGCTGGAGCGGGAGCCGCGGACGGAGGACGGGCGGGAGCGGCTGGCCCGGGCCATCGACGCGGTCCTCGGGCTGGCCCGGGACAAGCCGCTGCTGATGCGCACCCATATGGCGGGCATCCTGCAGGCCGAGGGCTTCGTGCAGTGCCCGGAGCAGCAGCGGCTGGCGGAGCTGCTGAAGGACACGGTGGCCCGGCACGGTTCGCCGGCGCCGGACGTGGACTACCCGATGCTGCGGGCGCTGCTGATGGGCGCCGTGTTCGCGGTGCTGCTGCCGGGTGCGGCGATGCCGCCGGAGCGGCTGCGGGCGGAGCTCTTCCAACGGTACGGGCTGGACTGGGAACTGGGAGTTCCGCCGGGCGGGTGTGCCCCGCCCGGCGGAACGCCGCCTCAGCGGTAGTCGGGCTGGCTCTGGACGTTCAGCCGGTCCAGCCACACGCCCTTGGCCCGGTCGGTGCGCCAGTCGTCGATGCGCAGCACGTCGAGGCCCTTGGCGATGTCGTTGGAGTAGATGTGCCCGTTGTAGTAGTACGCGGACCAGGATCCGCCCAGCGACAGTGCGGCCGGGTCAAGCGGGCCGCGTTCGAAGAAGGCGATCTCCTTCGGCTTCGCGGAGTCGGTGAAGTCCCAGACGGACAGGCCGCCCTGGTACCACGCCTGGACCATGATGTCGCGGCCGCCGCCGACCGGGATCAGCGAGCCGTTGTGGGCCACGCAGTTCTCGGTGTCGGCCTGGTGCCGCGGGATCTTGAAGTAGCTGCGGAAGGCGAGCTTGCGCTGGTCCCCGCGGCCGGTGATGTCGTAGATGCCGTCGGCCCCGCGGTTCGGGCCGGTGGCCTCGTTGCAGGTGGCTCCGACGCCGCCGCCGAGCTCGTCGGTGAACACCACCTTGTTCGCACGTTCGTTGAAGGTGGCCGAGTGCCAGAAGGCGAAGTTCACGTTGTCCTGGACCCGGTCGATGACGCGGGGCTGTTCCGGGCTGCTGATGTCGAAGAGGATGCCGTCGCCCATGCAGGCGCCGGCGGCCAGGTCCTTCGAGGGCAGCACGGTGATGTCATGGCAGCCGGTGGTCTTGGAGACGCCCGGGTTGGTGGGGGCGCCCGGGTTGCCGCCGTCCGGGAAGAGGACGGGGAAGCCGACGACCGCGGCCTCGGTGGGCGCCTTCTTCGGCACCTTGATCACGGAAATGCCGTCGTGCGGCGGCTTGCAGTCGGGGAACTCGTCCCGGGGCGAGTAGGAGGAGACGTAGACGTAGATGTCCCGGCCGCCCGGGACCAGGGTGTGGGTGTGCGAACCGCAGGCCGTCTCGACGGACTTGATGTACCTGGGGTTCCGCTTGTCCTTGATGTCGAAGATCTTGATGCCCTCCCACGAGGACTTCTCGGTGGCGGGCTGCGAGACGCTGTTGCAGGAGTCGTCGCTGCGCGAGGAGTCGGTGGAGAGGAACAGCAGGTCACCGGAGACGGAGATGTCGTTCTGGCCGCCGGGGCAGCGGACCTGGGTGACCGTCCTGGGTGCCTTGGGGTTGCCGATGTCGTAGATGGTGAAACCGTCGTAGCTGCCCGCATAGGCGTACTTGCCCTGGAAGGCGATGTCGGTCTCGATGCCGTCGGGGTTGGTACTGGGTATGTTCGCGAGGTGCTTGATGTTGGGGCTGTGGACGATCTCGTCCTGGCCCGGGGTGCCGGCGGGTTCACCGGCGGCGATGGATGCACCCGGGGATCGCTGTGTGTCGCCGGGGTCCGGCGTGGCGTTCGCCGGGCCGGCGGCCAGGAGCATGGCGAGGAGACCGGCCGCGGCGGCGGCCACCCCCGGACTCCTGCGCCGCACGCGGGTGTGGTGCGTCGAGGTCACTGTGCCCTCCCTTGGAGTCCCTTCAATCCGTTCTTGGTGGGAACGGAACGTGGACCCCGGCAGTATCTTCCCCTTCATGGACATGGCAAAGGGGACGGTTCGCAGTTTCGGATGTGCGCTCGCGGCGGCGGTGCTGGCGTTCGGGATCACCGGATGCCAGGACGAGGGCACGGACCGCGCGGGCGGCGACGGGGACGGGCCGGTGATCATCGCACCGGGGAAGCCCGGCGAGAAGGCCCGTACGCTCTCCCCCGAACAGGCGGAGCGGGAACGCCCCGACGACAGCCCCAACGCCGCCGACTTCGCCTACGTGCAGCGCATGATCGAGCACCACCGGCAGGCCCTGACCATGACCGCGCTGGCACCCGCCCGGGCCTCGGGAGATCCGGTGAAGCGGCTCGCCGAACGCATCGCGGCGGCGCAGAAGCCCGAAATCGGTGCCATGGAGAGCTGGTTGCGCACACACCCGGCGCCCGCGGCCCCCTCCGGCGGCAGTGGGCAGGGCGGCCACGCCCACCACGGCGGAATGCCGGGAATGGCCACCGAGCAGCAGCTCGCGGACCTGGGCGCGGCGCAGGGGGAAGCCTTCGACCGCCTCTTCCTCAGCCTGATGATCACCCACCACGAGGGAGCGGTGACCATGGCGGGCGAGGCCCTGTCCGGCGGGAACAACGTGGCCGTCGAGGAGATGGCGAACGACGTGGTGGCCCAGCAGACCGCGGAGATCAACCGCATGCGCTCGATGAAGTGAACCCGGCGGCGGTCTTCGGCGCGTGCTGCCCGGCGGGCTGACTGGGCGGGGCCGCGGTGGCATGCTGGGCTTTCCGGGAGTCATCCGCGGAAGGAGCTCCACCGTGCTTCGTGTGGCCGTCGTCGGTTCGGGACCGAGCGGGGTCTACGCCGCGAAAGAGCTGGTCCAGCAGCGTGAGGTGCCGGGCGTCCGGGTCGACGTACTGGACCGCCTGCCGGCCCCGTACGGGCTGGTCCGGTACGGGGTGGCACCCGACCACGAGAAGATCAAGTCGCTGCAGGGGAACCTGCGCGGGGTCCTGGAGGACGAGCGGATCCGCTTCCTGGGCAACGTCGAGGTGGGCGGTGAGGCCCTGCCCGCCGGACGGCTGCTGGAGCTGTACCACGCGGTCGTGTACTGCGTGGGCGCCGCCCGCGACCGGCATCTGGGCATCCCCGGCGAGGAGCTGGCCGGGGTGCACTCGGCCACCGCCTTCGTCAACTGGTACAGCGCGCACCCCGACGCGGTCGACGAGGACTTCGGGCTGTCCGGGGTGCGCTCGGCGGTGGTGATCGGCGCGGGCAACGTCGCCGTGGACGTGACCCGGATCCTGGCGCGCGGCGAGGCCGAGCTACGGCCCACCGACATGCCGCAGCCGGCCCTCGGGGCGCTGGCCGGGAGCGGGGTGCGCGACGTGGCGATGGTCGCCCGGCGGGGGCCCGCTCAGGGCAAGTTCACCACCAAGGAACTGCGCGAACTGGGCACCCTGCCCGGGGTCGCGGTCGCCCTGGACCGTGCCGAACTCGCCTTGGACCCCGCCTATGCGGACCCGGCGGGCGCGACCGGGCTGCCGACGGTGAACCGGCGCAACGTGGAGGTGCTGCGGGGCTGGGCGGAGCCGCAGCCCGGGCCGGCGGCCGCGGACACCGAAGCGGGTGCCGTTGCGGGTGCGGGTGCGGTCCCCGGACGGCGCATCGCGCTCCGCTTCTTCCTCCGGCCGGTGGAACTGCTGGGCGGGCCGGACGGCCGGGTCCGGGCGGTACGGCTGGAGCGCACCCTGCCGGACGGGCGGGGCGGGGTGACCGGCAGCGGTACGTACGAGGAGATCGAGGCACAGCTGGTGCTGCGGTCCGTGGGGTACCGGGGCGTGCCGCTGCCGGGCCTTCCCTTCGACCCCGCCCGTGGCACCGTCCCGCACGCGGCGGGGCGGGTGCTGCGGGAGGGCCGGGCCTCGGTCGGCGAGTACGTGGCCGGGTGGATCAAGCGCGGCCCGACGGGGGTGATCGGCACCAACCGGCCCTGCGCGAAGGAGACGGCGTCCTCGCTGCTCCAGGACGCGGGCGCGCTGGCCGGCCGGGACCTGCCGGACGACCCCCTCGCCGCCCTCCGCGCGGCCGGGCTCCACCCGGTGGAATGGCCCGGCTGGCTGGCCATCGAGCAGGCCGAGGAGGCCCTCGGCGCCTCCCTCGGCCGCCGCTCGGTGAAGATCCCGGACTGGCCCGGCCTGCTGGCCGCCGCCGGCGCCGGGTGACGGCCGGGCAGCGGCGGCCGCACCCGCACGGCGGCGTCCACCCGGCACGGGACCCCCTACTTCCTGGACACCTGTCCATGTATTCTGGACACCTGTCCAGGAAGTATGCGCAGATGGGGTTGGGGTCCGATGGAGATCGTGTCGAACGTGCTGGTGGGACTGGTGGCCCTGTTCCACGTCTACGTCCTCGTGCTGGAGATGTTCCTGTGGGAACGCGCGCCGGGACGCGCCCTGCACGGGTTCGACCCGGAGCTGGCCCGGGCCACGGCGCCGCTCGCCGCCAACCAGGGTCTCTACAACGGCTTCCTGGCCGCGGGCCTGGTCTGGGGGCTGATCGCGGCGGACCCGACCGGCTTCCGGGTGCAGGTGTTCTTCCTGGCGTGCGTGGTCGTCGCCGGGGTGTACGGGGGGCTCACCGCCAACCGCCGCATCCTCCTGGTCCAGGCACTGCCCGGCGCGCTCGCGCTGGCCGCCGTACTGGCAGCCGGATGAGCCCGCGGGCCGGCGACCCGGCGGCGGACCCCCGGGCCGCCCGCACCCGGGCCAGGCTGAGGCAGGCCTTGCTGGAGGAGTGCGCCGAACACTCCCTGCGGGACATCTCCGCGGCGATGGTGGTGCGCCGCGCGGGAGTGGCCCGGGCCACCTTCTACCTCCACTATCCCGATGTGACCGGCCTGGCCGTCGACACGTGCACCGGGATCGTCACGGAGGCCGTGGAAGCCCTGCACTCCTGGCGCGGATTCCCCGAACCGGACGCGCCGCCACCCGCGCTGACCGGCTTCTTCGAGGAGGCGGACCGGCACGCCGGCCTGTACCGGGCCCTGCTGCCGCCGGGCGGCGGGGGCCCGTTGGGCGAAAGTCTCCACCGCGAGCTGCGGGCCCGCGCCGCCGCCGAACGCCGGGCCGCCGGGGCCCCGTTCCCCGAGCTGATCGCCTCCGCGGTCGCGGGTGCCTTCACGGGCGTCCTGGCCGACTGGCTGCACGGCCTGGTTCCCGGCGCCCCCGCTCAGCCGGCCGCCCAGGTCTGGCGCCTGCTGATCGCCCTGCACCGCTCGGGCGGCGGCCCGCCCGCGCCTTAGACCGTCTCTTTCGGATCTTGCCTGACCCGCGCCGCCCGGCAAGATCCGAAAGAGACGGCCCAGGCGGCCCCGGGCCCTGACGCCGCCGCGGCCCGGGGACGTCAGGACCGGACGCCGCCACGGGCGCCCGCCAGGCGGGCCGCCTCCGCGGCCGCCGCGGTCAGGACGCCGTCCAGCAACCCGGGGAAGAGCTCTTCGAGTTCCGCCCGGCGCAGCCCGTTCAGTTTGGCCGTGCCGCGGTACGTCTGGCGGACCACGCCGCTCTCCCGGAGCACCCGGAAGTGGTGCGTGGTGGTCGACTTGGTCACCGGCAGGTCGAAGGACGAGCACGCCAGCTCGGGGCCGCTCGCCCCGTTCGCCCCGCCCTCGCTCTCCGCCTCGGCCAGGTCCCGCACGATGGACAGCCGGACCGGGTCCGAGAGCGCGTGCAGCACTCCCTCCAGCCGGATCTCCGCCGGCTCCGGGTGGGCCAGGGCACGGCCGGTCTCACGGTCGGTCATCGTTCATCTCCCGTGCTCCGTTCACTGTCCGCGCCGCTCCCGACCCACCCATCGTACGAGGCCGCGCCGGGCCCTCAGGCGCGGTGGTACTGGTCCGGCGTCGCGACCTCCCCGCCGAGCTCGCGCGCCGCCCGCCGGGCCCAGTAGGGGTCGCGGAGCAGCTCACGGCCGAGCAGGACCGCGTCCGCCTCGCCGTTGGCGAGGATCTTCGCCGCCTGGGCGGGCTCGGTGATCAGGCCCACGGCCGCCACCGGCAGGTCCGTCCCGGCCTTGACCTTCGCCGCGAACGGCACCTGGTAGCCGGGCTCGACCGGGATCCGGACGCCCGCGGCGTTGCCGCCGGTGGACACGTCCAGCAGGTCCACGCCGTGCTCCCGCAGCAGCCGGGCCAGCTCGACGGTCTCCTCGGCGGTCCAGCCCCCCTCGTCCAGCCAGTCGGTGGCGGAGATCCGGAAGAGCAGCGGCAGTTCGGCGGGCCACACGGCCCGCACCGCGTCGACGACCTCCAGCGCGAACCGGGTCCGGTTCTCGAAGGAGCCGCCGTACGCGTCGGTGCGCCGGTTGCTGTGCGGGGAGAGGAACTCCCCGATCAAGTAGCCGTGCGCCCCGTGGATCTCGACGACCTGGAAGCCCGCCGCCAGCGCCCGTTCGGCGGCCGCCGCGAACTGCCCGGTGATCTCGTGGATCTCGTCGACCGTCAGCTCGTGCGGGACCGGGTGTCCCTCGGCGAACGCCACCGGGCTGGGGGCGCTGGGCCGCCAGCCGTGCTCCTCGGGGCCGACCGGGGCACCGCCGCGCCACGGCCGGTCGGTGGAGGCCTTTCGCCCGGCATGAGCGATCTGGACACCCGGAATCGTGCCCCGCCCCTTGAGGAACCCGGTGATCCGGCGCAGCGCCTCGGTCTGGGTGTCGTTCCAGAGCCCGAGGTCGTACGGGGAGATCCGCCCCTCCGGGGAGACTGCGGTGGCCTCCAGCAGGATGAGGCCGGTGCCGCCGGCCGCGCGCGCCGCGTAGTGCGAGAAGTGCCAGTCGCCGGCCACGCCCGCGTTCGGCCCGGTGGGCTCGGCGCTGTACTGGCACATCGGGGCCATCCAGATCCGGTTGGGAACGGTGACGGAACGCAGGGTGTACGGCTCGAACAGGGCAGCGCTCATCGCGGGCTCTCCAGGTCATGGGACGGCCGGACCCCGGGCCGGCGGCACCGGGATCAAGTACGAGATCAACCGTACTACGAGTTCCCTCGTAGTACGAGCACTCTCGTAGTACGAGTGTTCTCGTACTGGTCCGAGTTGCAGAAAGATGACCCCTTGGGACAGCGACGCCCGGAGGTGTCCGGCCATGACCGACGTACTGCTGCTCGCGGGGACCCGCAAGGGGCTCTTCATCGGGCGCCGCCGCGGGGACGGCGGCGCGTGGGAGTTCGACGGCCCCCACTTCAACGCCCAGGCCGTCTACGCCGCCGCCGTCGACCGGCGCGGAAGCACGCCCCGGCTGCTCGTCGGCGGGGACAGCTCGCACTGGGGCCCGTCCGTGTTCACCTCCGACGACCTCGGCGCGAGCTGGCAGGAACCGGCCAAGCCGGCCGTGAGGTTCCCGCAGGACACCGGGGCCTCCCTGGAGCGCGTCTGGCAGCTGCACCCGGCCGGACCCGAGGCCCCGGACGTGGTCTACGCGGGCACCGAGCCCGCCGCCCTGTTCCGCTCGGCCGACCGCGGCGAGAGCTTCGAGATGGTCCGGCCGCTGTGGGAGCACCCCAGCCGGACGGACTGGATGCCCGGCGGCGGGGGTGAGGGACTGCACACGGTGCTCACCGACCCCGCCGACCCGGACGCGGTGACCGTCGCCGTCTCCGCCGCCGGGGTGTTCCGCACCACCGACGGCGGAGCCGCGTGGACCCCCTCCAACAGCGGGATCTCGGCGGTCTTCCTGCCCGACCCGAACCCGGAGTTCGGCCAGTGCGTGCACAAGATCGCCCGGGACGCCGGGAACCCCGACCGCCTCTACCTCCAGAACCACTGGGGCGTCTACCGCAGCGACGACGCCGGCCGGACGTGGACCGACATCGGCGGCGGCCTCCCCTCCGACTTCGGCTTCGCCGTCGCCACCCACCCCCGCCGCCCGGACACCGCGTACGTCTTCCCGCTGAACGCCGACTCCGACCGGGTCCCGGCCGGCCACCGCTGCCGGGTCTTCCGCACCGGGGACGCGGGCACCACCTGGGAACCCCTCTCCCGCGGCCTGCCGGAGCAGGACCACTACGGCACGGTGCTGCGCGACGCCCTGTGCACGGACGACGCCGACCCGGCCGGGGTCTACTTCGGCAACCGCAATGGCGAGCTCTACGCGAGTGCGGACGACGGGGACAGCTGGGTCCTGCTGGCCTCCCACCTGCCCGACGTCCTGTGTGTGCGAGCCGCGGTGATCGGCCACTAGAGTGACGGACCGTGGCACCACGACCTCTGAACGAAATCATCGAAGCGGGCTGGGCGAAGGCCCTCGAACCGGTGGCCGGGCAGATCGCCGCGATGGGCGACTTCCTGCGCGCCGAGATAGCGGCGGGCAGGACCTACGTCCCCTCCGGGGCCAACGTCCTGCGCGCGTTCCAACAGCCCTTTGACGAGGTCAAGGTGCTGATCGTCGGCCAGGACCCCTACCCCACGCCCGGGCACGCCGTCGGCCTGTCCTTCTCGGTGGCTCCCGACGTCCGCCCCGTTCCGCCCAGCCTGGACAACATCTTCCTGGAGATGCACCGGGACATCGGCACCGGGCGCCCCGCGAACGGGGACCTGACCCCCTGGACCCGGCAGGGCGTGCTGCTGCTGAACCGCTCGCTCACCACCGCTCCGCGCCGCTCCAACGCTCACCAGGGCAAGGGCTGGGAGGCCGTGACCGACCAGGCGATCCGGGCCCTGGCCGCCCGCGGGAAACCGCTGGTCTCCGTCCTGTGGGGCCGGGCCGCCCGCAACCTGCGGCCGCTGCTCGGCGACCTGCCCGTGGTGGAGTCCTCGCACCCCTCTCCGAAGTCGGCCGACTACGGGTTCTTCGGCTCCAGGCCGTTCAGCAGGACCAACGACCTGCTGGTGGCGCAGGGTGCACAGCCCGTGGACTGGCGCTTGCCGTCCGTCAGTTGAGCGTTTGACGGTATGGGATATTCAACGGAAAAATACGGACAGAAGCCGTAGAGGCGCCCCCTGGCCGAACAGTCGGTACGGTAAAGCCAGTAGCATGCGGCGCCATGAGCACACCGACTGGCCCCGCGAACGGCCTGCCCGTACGAATGCCGCGACCCCGCCCGAGCGGACGGCACCGCCGCCCCGAGCCCGCGGTGGCTCCGGAGAACGCGCCCGCGCTGGTGCTCGCCGTGCCCGGTGTCCCGTCGGCCGCCTCCCGGGGCCTCGCGGAGGAGATTCTCAGCATCGGCCGCTCCGAGCTGCCCGGCCTGGACGCCCGCATCGGCTACCTCGAGGGTGAGACCCCGGACGGGGACAACACGCCCGAGTTCCCCTCGCTGTCCTCCGTGCTGAACGCGGTCGTCGCCGACCGTGCCGCCCGCGCCGAGTTCGCCCGGGCCGCCGGCCACGAGGTTCCCGCGCCCACCGGCCCCGACGCCGTGGTGGTACCGCTGCTGGCCGGACCCGACGGCGACCTGCTGCGCCGGACCCGCCAGGCCCTGATGGACTCGACCGCCGCCGCCGAGCTGGCCGACGTCCTCGGTCCGCACCCGCTGCTCGCCGAGGGCCTGCACGTGCGGCTGTCCGAGGCCGGTCTGGCGCGCGCCGACCGCGCCCGGCTGTTCACCGTGGCCACCGCGGCCGACGGCATCATCCTGGCCACCACCGGCGGTGAGGAGGCCGTGCAGGCCGCCGGGATCACCGGCATGCTGCTGGCCGCCCGGCTCGCCGTACCGGTGATCGCCGCCGCCCTGGACCAGGAGGGTTCGGTGGCCTCGGTCGCCGAGCAGCTGCGCGGTTCCGGTTCGGTGCAGCTGGCGCTGGCCCCGTACCTGGTCGGCCCGGAGGCCGCCGACGGGCTGCTGGACACCGCCTGCAAGGAGGCGGACTGCGCGGCCGCCGAGGTGCTCGGCGCCTACCCGGCGCTCGGCAAGCTGGCGGTCGCCCAGTACGCCGCCGCGCTCGGCCTCCCGCAGGCCGCCGCCGCGCGCTGACGCCCTGACGGGGCGGTAACGGCTCGCGAGGGCCCCTCGGGAGCCGCCCTGCCGTACGCACGTGGGCCCGCGGCCGGATTCCGTTCCGGCCGCGGGCCCACGCCGCGTTTCCGGGACCCCTCGGCGGGCCGGACCGGGCCGGCCCGGCCCGGCCCGGCCCGGCCGGTCAGCCGAAGACCACGCAGGTGGCGGCCGGTACCGCCACCGAGCCGGCCGGCCGCAGGAGCCCGGTGAGCGGGTCCACCTCGAACCAGGTGACGTCCCCGGATCGCTCGTTGGCCGCGTAGAGGCGGCGGCCGGACGGGTCGAGGGCGAGGTCGCGCGGCCAGCGGCCGCCGCAGGACACGCTGCCGACGGGCTCCGGCCGCTCCGGGCCCGAGCCGGGGGCTTCGAGGGAGAAGACGGCGATGGTGTCGGTCCCGCGCACGGCCGCCCAGAGGAACCGCCCGTCGGGCGAGGCCACGATCGCCGAGGGGTAGGGCCGCACGGCCCCTGAGGCGCCTTCTGCGGCCAGCGGAACCTCCTCGACCGGTTCCAGTTGCCCCCGGGTCGCGTTCCACCGGCAGACGGTCAGCAGCGGCTCCAGCTCGTGCAGCACGTAGACCACTCCCCCGCCGGGGTGGAAGGCCAGGTGGCGCGGCCCGCTGCCGGGGCGCAGCACGGTCTCGGTGTGCGGGGTCACCGCTCCGGTGTCCGGATCGAGGGTGCAGACCCGTACCGAGTCGGTGCCGAGGTCGACGCTGAGGAACCAGCGGCCGGAGGGGTCGGGCACGACCTGGTGGGCGTGCGGCCCGGCCTGCCGTTCGCGGTCCGGCCCGGAGCCCTCGTGCCGCAGGACGGCGACGGGGCCCGCGGCGGCTCCGGCGGCGGGCAGCACGCTGACGCTGCCCGCGGCGTAGTTGGCGGTGAGCAGCCACTTCCCCGCGACGGCGAGGTGGGTGGGGCCGGCCGCGCCGACCGGGACGGCCGGGGCCGCGGGCCGGGGCAGGCCCTGCCCGTCCAGCGCGAAGGCCCGTACGGCGCCCCGCTCCGTCTCGCTGACCGCGTAGAGGCGGAGCCCGTCCGGCCCCACGGCCAGGTACGAGGGATCGGGGACCGCGCCGGTGACCCCGAGGACGGTGAGGGCGCCGGTGCGCGCATCCACGGCCGCGGTGGTGATGCCATGGCCGCCCGCCGACGTGAACGAGCCGATGTACGCCCGGACTTCACCTGCCCGGCCACCATCGGCCCGGCCGCCGTCCGCCCGGCCCCGATGCGTACGGTCCCCACGGGTGCGGTCTCCACGGGTGCGGTCTTGGCGCTCCGTCACGCTGTACCCCTCTTCACCGTTCGGTGTGGACAGCCGACGGTAACAGAAGGTCTAGACCAGATCGATCCCCCGGGCCCGGTCCTGCGCCCCGGGGAGGTGCACGTAGGCCGGGGTCTGTGCGCGGTCCTCGTAGGTGCGGTGGAAGACGGGGGTGGCGGACCCGGAAATGGGGGGCACGATCCAGGACCAGTCGGCTCCGACCTCTCGTCCCTTGCGCTCCTCGCGCTGCAGGTGGGTGAGGAAGCGGCGGGACTCGGTGTGGTGGTCGGCGATGGTGACCCCGGCCCGGTCGAAGGAGTGCAGCACGGCCCGGTTGAGCTCGACCAGGGCCCGGTCCTTCCACAGCGAGCGGTCGCTGGTGGTGTTCATGCCGAGCCGGCGGGCGACCACGGGCAGCAGGTTGTAGCGGTCGCTGTCACCGAGGTTGCGGGCGCCGATCTCGGTGCCCATGTACCAGCCGTTGAAGGGGGCGGCGGGGTAGCGGACCCCGCCGATCTGCAGGCACATGTTGGAGATGGCCGGGACGGCGTGCCAGCGCAGTCCCCAGTCCGACCAGTCGTCGCCGTCCGGGTGCTCGATGGGCACTTCGAGGACGGCGTCGGCGGGGAGTTCGAACCAGCGGGGCTTGTCGTCACAGCCCTGCACCACGAGCGGCAGCAGGTCGAAGGGGGTGCCGGGGCCGCCGGACCAGCCGATCTCCCGGAGCGCCTGGGTGAGTTCGCGGTTGCGCGGGTCCCCCACGGTGACCGAGGGGTGGTCGCCGTATCCGGCGTAGCGGACGAGCTGCTCGTTCCAGACGATCGGGCCCGGGCGGTGCGGGGTGTCCGGGGCGAACACCGTGATGGTGGGCCGGATCCGGCCGCCGTTGGTGGCCTCGCGCAGGTGCTCGAAGCATTCGGCGGCGATCTCGTCCCCGCCGACGAGCTCCCGGCGGTCGCGCACCCGCAGGGAGTTCCAATAGAGCCTGCCTATGCAGCGGTTGCTGTTGCGCCAGGCGACGCGGGCACCGTGTTCGAGCTCCTCGGGGGTGTGCCGGTAGGTGCCGGTGTCCTCGATCTCTCTCCGTACGGCGGCGAGCCGGTCGCGCGGATCGCCTGCCGCCGGGTTCTCCAGATGGAAGAGGCGGATGAACTCCTCCGCCTCCGACCGTACCCGTTCGGTCGTCGAGAGCTGCTGCAGCGTTTCCATTCCGGGCGGTTACCCCCTGTCCGGCCAGATCCACCCTGTACATGCCGTATGAATGTGCTTCAGACAATCACCCGTTGTACATGCGGAAGTTCGGAGCCGTCAGCCGATCGGTCCGGGAACACTCCTTCGAGTGAAAGCGGTCGGCGAAGTCGGCCAGAGTCAGCCGAAGCCGGTCGAACTCAGTCGACGGGGCGGCTCATGAACAGGGCCTGTTCACCCGCTGCGGGGGTGCCCTCGTAGAGGGTGGTGTCGAGTCCGCAAAAGACGAAGCCCATCCGCCGGTAGGCGTGCACGGCGGGGGCGTTGACGCTGGAGACCTCCAGCCAGAGGTGGCCGGCCCCGCGTTCACGGGCGAAGGCGCCGGCGCGTTCCATCAGGGCGCGGCCGATGCCGTGGCCGCGGTGCGCGGGGGCGATCTCGATGTCCTCGACCGTCAGCCGGCGGTTCCAGGAGGAGTAGCCGACGGCGGCGAAACCGCACAGTTCCCCGCCGGCCAGGGCGACGAAGGTGCGCCGGTCGGTGTCGGCGTCCTCGCCGATCTCCTGCTCGTCGTGCTCCTCCGAGGGGAAGACCTTGCGCAGGGGCGGGTCGACGGGCACCTCACGGAGGGCGAAGCCGGTGTCCGTGGCGGTCGCCTCGAAGACCGTGGCGGTGCTGAAGGAGCTGTCGAGGGCCTCGATGGCGGGGGCGTCCTCGGGGCGGGCGAGCCGGTAGGTGATGCCTGCTGCGGTGGTCACGGGTACGACCGTAACGCGGCCGCCGGGTCAGCGGGGTCCGTCGAGGAACGCGGCGAGTCCGGCGTGGTCCAGGGGGCCCTCGTGGGCGGCGACCGGTCGGCCGTCCTCGATGAGCACGACGGTGGGCGCGGAGGCCACGGCCCAGTGCCGGGTCGCCTCCGGGCAGCGGGTCATGTCGGCGCGGACGACGGTGAGCCGCCCGGCGCGGTCCCGTGCGGTGTCGCGGACCACGAGGTCCATGGCGCGGCAGGCGGCGACGGCCTTGGGCCAGGTGCCGATGAAGTACGCGAGGACCGGGGCGCCCGAGGCGAGGCCCAGGACGAAGTCGAATTCGGCGTCCTCCCGAGGCTGGTGGACGTGCGTCGCCATCGACTGCTCCCGGGCTCGCGGCACAAAAATGCCCCGGCGTATATTGACTGCCAGGGCGTCATTGCACGTATATTCGTTGTTTCATGCCTTCCGAAAAAGGAAGACATGAAGAAAAGTTACGAGGGCAGCATATCGCGGCGGGAGTGGAATTGTCAACCGAGGAATTCCGGAATGAGCAGCGTTTCGTCGACCGGCTCTACGAACGCCTGGACGACCTGCGTGACCAGGCCGAACGTGCCGTGCGGGAGGCCTTGCGGAGCGAAGGCGAAAGTTTTCAGGCCCGTCTTGAGCGCGATGTCCTCGTCGCCGAGCAATCCGGTCTGCTTTCGGCACTGAACGCGGGCGAGAACGGGCTCTGTTTTGGCCGGGTGACGTACTCCGACGGACACGACCACCACATCGGCCGGATCGGAATCCGGCAGGACGACGGCGAGCGCACCCCGCTGGTGGTGGACTGGCGCGCGAACGTCGCCCGCCCCTTCTACCTCGCCACCGGCTACCACCCGATGGGGCTGCGCCGCCGCCGGCACCTCACCACCCGGGGCCGTGAGGTCACCGCCCTGCACGACGAGATCCTCGACCTCACCGACGCCGAGCGCACCGGCCACGAGGGGGCCGACGCGGACGCCGTGCTGCTCGCCGCCCTCGACGCGGCCCGGACCGGCCGGATGCACGACATCGTGCGGACCATCCAGGCCGACCAGGACCGGATCATCCGTTCCCCGCACCGCGGGGTGCTCGTGGTGGAGGGCGGTCCGGGCACCGGCAAGACCGCCGTCGCCCTGCACCGGGCAGCCTACCTGCTGTACGCGCAGCGGGAGTTGCTGGCCCGGCGCGGAGTGCTGATCGTCGGCCCCAACCCGGCCTTCCTGGGCTACATCGGCGAGGTGCTGCCGGCCCTCGGCGAGACCGGGGTGCTGCTGGCGACCGTGGGCGAGCTGTTCCCCGGCGTACGCGCCACCGGCACCGACCGGCCCGGGGCCGCGGCCGTCAAAGGCCGCGCCGGGATGGCGGAGGTGCTGGCCGCGGTGGTCCGGGACCGGCAGACCCTGCCGGAGACGGTTCCGGCGGGGGCCGGCGAGGACAGCGCGGTACTGCCGGAACCGGCGCTGGAGATCGATCACGACGACTACGGAACGCTGTTCCTGGACCGCACGATGGCCCACGAGGCCCGGGACCGGGCGCGCTCCACCGGGTTGCCGCACAACCTGGCCCGCCCCTTCTTCGCCTTCCGGATCATCGACGCGCTGACCGAGCAGCTCGTCGACCGGCTCGGCGCGGACCCGTACGGCGGCCCGAACCTGCTGGGCCCGGACGACACCGCCCAGCTGGGCAAGGAGATCGCCACCAGCGCGGCGGTGCACTCCGCGATCGACTCCCTGTGGCCCGAGCTGACCCCGCAGCGGCTGGTCGCGGACTTCCTCGCGGACCCGACGCACCTGCCCGGGGCTGACGCCGCGCTGATCCGCCGGACCGGCGGCGGCTGGACCGCGGCCGACGTCCCGCTGCTCGACGAGGCCGCCGAGCTCCTCGGCCACGACGACAGCGCGGAACGGGCGGCGGCCGAGCGGGAGCGGCAGGAGCGGATCGCGTACGCGCAGGGCGTGCTGGACCTGTCCGAGGGATCGAAGTCGTACGAGTTCGAGGACATGGAGAGCGAGTACCTGGCCGCGCACGACATCATCGACGCCGAACGGATGGCGGAGCGGCAGGAGGAGGCCGACCACCGGAGCACTGCCGAGCGGGCGGCCGCCGACCGCACCTGGGCCTTCGGGCACGTGATCGTCGACGAGGCGCAGGAGCTGTCGGCGATGGCCTGGCGGATGCTGATGCGGCGCTGTCCGACCCGGTCGATGACCCTGGTCGGGGATCCGGCGCAGACCGGGGACGAGGCGGGGCTGGGCTCGTGGGAGCGGATCCTCGGCCCCTACGTCGGGGACCGCTGGGAGCTGGTCCGGCTGGGCGTGAACTACCGGACGCCCGCGGAGATCATGGACCTGGCGGCGGGGGTGCTGCGGGCCGGCCTGCCCGGTTTCGAGCCGCCGCGCTCGGTGCGCTCGACCGGGGTGCGGCCGTGGGTGCGGGCCGCCCGGGACCTTCCGGCGGCGGTGGCGAAGGCCGTGGCGGAGGGGATCCCGGCCGAGGGGCGGCTGGCGGTGATCGCCCCGCGCGACCTGCACGGCGTACTGGCGGAGGTGCTGCCGGAGGTGGAGGCGGGCGCGGACCCGGACCTCACTCGGAGCGTGGTGCTGCTGGACCCGCGGCAGTCCAAGGGCCTGGAGTTCGACACGGTGATCGTGGTGGAGCCGGCCGGCCAGCAGCCGAGCGACCTGTACGTCGCCCTCACCCGGGCCACCCAGCGGCTGGGCGTGCTGCACACGGGGCGGCTGCCGGCCGGGCTGGGGGCCTGACGGCAGGCGCTCGGGGCCCCCTTCTCCAGAGCGCGGCCGGGCGGGGTCCGCCCGGCCGCGGGCCGGACTCAGGCGTTGACCAGGGGTGCCTTCGGGTCGGTGCGCAGCGGTGTGGCCAGGGCGGCGAGGGCATGCTCCAGACCGTGGAGGTGGGCCAGCGCGGGCGCGTCGGCATCGCGGCCGGGCAGCGGGAGGTCGGGGGTGTCCTCGCCGGGGCCGGTGAGGGCCTCGACGGCGGCTTCCACGCGCCAGCAGGCGGCGGCGAGGCGGGCGTCGTGCGAGGCCTGCGGGTCGGCGGCGACGGCCGCCAGGCCGCGGACCTCGCGGGCGCAGTCGTCGAGCAGGGCGAGCACCTGGCGGGCCCGGGCCTTGCGGGCGCGGAACGGGCTGAGCGGGTGCACCAGCGGGGCCAGGGCCATCCGGACCCGGGAGATCAGCAGCTCCAGCTCGGCGGCGTGCGGGGCCGGGTCGGCCTCCGGGTCGCCGGCCAGGCGCCGGCTGGCGGCGGCGGTGGCGGCCCGGACACAGTGCAGGGCCCGCTGGATCCAGGCGTCGTTGGCGGCGTGGGTGGTGACGGGGAGGATCAGGGTCACGGCGAGGGCGGCGCCCAGGGCGCCGAGGGCGGTCTCCTCGAAGCGCAGGAGCAGCAGGCCGGGATGGAGGACTCCGAGCAGCCCGTAGAGCAGGCCGGCCATCACGGTGACGAAGAACATCATCCAGGAGTACGAGGGGGCGGCCGTGTAGAAGATGCCGAAGACGCAGACCGCGACCAGGGCGGCGGTGGGCGTGGGGGCGCCGTGCAGCGGAACGGCGACGAGGAGGCCGGCGGCGATGCCGGTGACGGTCCCGACGACCCGGCGGAAGCCTCGGACCAGGGTCTCGCCGCGGGAGGCGGTGTTGACGAAGATCCACCAGGCGGTGCCGACGGCCCAGTACCAGCGGTCGTGGGAGACGATCTGGCCGACGGTCAGCGCGAAGGCGCAGGCCGCGGTGGCCTGGAAGGCCTGCCGGGTGGTGGGGCGGGCGAGGCCGGTGCCGGGCAGCGGCGGCGGGGCCGGGGCGGGCGGGGTGCGCCGCTCGATGGGCCACAGGACGAACCGGACCGTGCCGACGGCGACCAGCGCGAGGGTGACGGCGGCGTAGAGCTCGGGGAGCTGGGCGGGCGCGGCGTGCAGGAACTGCGTCACGAAGAACTGCATGAAGGCGAAGATGCCGAGCGCGTGGCCGCGCGGGCCGAAGCGGCGGGCGTAGACCCCGCCGAACACGACGGCGAGGAACGCGGTGTCGCGCAGCAGCGGCACGCCGTGGAGGGTGGCCGCCAGGGCGAGCACCGGGAATCCCACCGCGGGGAGCAGGGCGGTGGTGATCCGCTGGGCGCGGACGGTGGCGTCGGTGACGGTGAAGAGGGCGAGCAGGGCCGCCAGGCCGCCGGTGATCGAGGCGGTGAGGGAGAGCCCGGCGAGTTCCGCCAGGGCGACGGCCAGCGCGACGCCGACGACGGCGCGGGACGAGTTGCGGAGCCTTGCGAGCCCCGGGTCCGGAGCCACGAACATCCTCTTCACGGCGGTGTGCC
The DNA here is from genome assembly GCF_056436025.1 of Streptomyces sp. NPDC043853. Lineage (NCBI taxonomy): Bacteria > Bacillati > Actinomycetota > Actinomycetes > Kitasatosporales > Streptomycetaceae > Streptomyces > Streptomyces sp. NPDC043853. The sequence goes on along the minus strand of NZ_JBWKDJ010000013.1, from coordinate 41,882 downwards.
GCCCCCCTTGCAGGTGTTGCGCGCCGTGCCCGGCGGCCGCCCGGGGGTGGTGGGCGGGGCTCGGGCACGACGAAGGCACCGCGGTCCGGTCCGGCCTCGTCGCCGGCCCGGCGCTGCGGCGCCGTAGATACATGGATAGGGCAACAATAAGGAGGTGAAGGCAGTCGGCTCAACTCGGGTCGGTTTCACTGGGCCATTGGCCCGGTTCCGAGCCGATCCCGTCGGCCACCGGCAGGCCAGTGGCTCATGATCGCGGACCGCTCCGCATACCGCAGCGCTTCCGGGCGGCTGCCATGATGGCGGACATGACGGTGGATGAGCTCGACACCCGCATCCTCCGGCTGCTCATCGAGCAGCCGCGCACCAGCGTGCGCGAGTACGCCCGGCTGCTCGGCATCGCGCGCGGCACCCTGCAGGCCCGGCTGGACCGGCTGGAACGGACCGGCGTGATCACCGGGACCGGGCCCGTCCTCTCCCCCGCCGCACTCGGGCACCCGGTACTGGCCTTCGTGCACATCGAGGTCACCCAGGGCCGTCTGGACGAGGTGGGGGACGCGCTGGCCGCCGTACCCGAGATCATCGAGGCGTTCTCGATCACCGGCGGTGGTGACCTGCTCACCCGGGTCGCCGCCCGGGACAACGCCCATCTGGAGGACGTGATCCAGCGGCTGATCCGGTTGCCGGGCGTGGTGCGGACCCGCACCGAGGTGGCGTTGCGCGAGCGCGTGCCGCACCGGCTGCTGCCGCTGGTGGAGGCGGTGGGACGGGCCGCCCGCACATCCTGACGGGACGGGAGGGAGAGCGATGCGACCGGTGGAACGGGCCGAGCGGACGATCTCCGTGATATTCGATCTCGACGGCACCCTGGTGGACAGCGAGCCCAACTACTTCGGGTCGGGGCTCCGCACCCTGGAACGCCACGGCGTCAGGGGCTTCACCTGGGAGGAGCACGCGGCGTTCATCGGGATCGGGCGGTCTCGGCGGAGGAGGTCGCGCACGGCAAGCCGGCACCGGACGTGTTCCTGGAGGCGGCCCGTCGGCTCGGTGCCGGGCCGGCGGACTGCGTGGTGATGGAGGACGCCGCCCCGGGTGCCCTGGCCGCGCACGCGGCCGGGATGGCCTGCGTGGCGGTCCCGTACGTGGCGGCGACCGCCGATGATCCCGCCTTCACGACGGCCGGACTGGTCTTCCGGGGCGGGCAGGGCTCGTTCCGGGCCGAGGAGGCGTACGACTGGCTGCGCGCCCGGGGCGCCTGATCCGGGAAGATCCCGACACCCCCGCGAGTTAGTGGAACCGTGAACGAATTCGCTGAGGGCGGAGCCGTGGACGTGGTGGTCATCGGCGCGGGCCAGGCCGGCCTGTCGAGCGCCTACCACCTGGGGCGCGCCGGGCTGGAGCACGTGGTGCTGGACCATGCTCCGCGTCCGGGCGGGGCCTGGCAGTACCGGTGGCCGACCCTGACCTACGGCCGGGTGCACGGCATGCACGCGCTGCCCGGCATGGAGCTCACCGGTGCGGATCCCGGGCGCCCCTCGTCCGAGGTGATCGGCGAGTACTTCGACTCCTACGAGCGCACCTTCGGGCTGTCGGTACGACGGCCGGTGGACGTGACGGCCGTTCGCGAGGGCGAGGGGGGCCGGCTGCTGGTCGAGTCCTCGGCGGGACCATGGGCGGCGCGGGCGCTGATCAATGCCACGGGCACCTGGGACCGCCCCTTCTGGCCCCGCTACCCGGGGCAGGAGACCTTCCGCGGGCGGCAGCTGCACACCGCGGACTATCCGGGGCCGCAGGCGTTCGCCGGGGCCCGGGTGGTCGTGGTGGGCGGCGGCACCTCGGGAGTACAGCACCTGCTGGAGATCGCCTCGGTGGCGGCGGAGACGACCTGGGTGACGCGGCGGCCGCCGGTGTTCCGGGACGGAGGCTTCGGGGAGGCCGAGGGGCGCGCGGCCGTGGCACTGGTGGACGCGCGGGTCCGCCGCGGGCTGCCGCCGCAGAGCGTGGTGAGCGTGACCGGACTGCCGCTGAACGAGGCGGTCCGGGCGGGGCTGGCATCCGGGGTGCTGGCCCGTAGGCCGGTGTTCGAGCGGATCACCCCAGAGGGTGTGGTCTGGGCGGACGGCAGCACGGTCGCGGCGGACGTGATCCTTTGGGCCACCGGTTTCCGGGCGGCGATCGACCACCTGGCTCCGCTGCGGCTGCGCGAGCCGGGCGGCGGGATCCGACTGGACGGCACCCGGGCGGTCCGGGACCCACGGGTGCACCTGGTCGGGTACGGCCCCTCGGCGAGCACCATCGGCGCGAACCGCGCCGGCGGTGCGGCGGTGCGCGAGATCCGCCGGCTCCTGGCCCGCGAACCGGCCCTGGCGGGCACGGGCGGCTGAGCCGGCTCCGGCCGGCGCGGCTGCCTGCGGCCGGGCCGGTCAGGCGGACCCGGTCGGGCGGCCCCGGTCAGGCGGCCCCGGTCAGGCGGCCCCGGTCAGGCGGGGCCGTTGCCCGCCCGGGCGGCGGCGCGGACCCGGTTGAACTCGGCCACGTGCCGCTGGTGCTCCTCATAGGTCGCCGAGAAGCGGGTGTCGCCCGGTTTGACGGTGACGAAGAACAGCCAGTTGCCGGGGGTGGGCGCGACTGCCGCCTCCATGGCGGGCAGCCCGGGGCTGTCGATCGGGGTGGGCGGCAGGCCCTGGCGTTCGTAGGTGTTGAAGGGACTGTCGATCCGGGTGTCGGCGAGGGTGGTGTCCACCGTGCTGCGGTTCAGCGCGTAGTTGAGGGTGGAGTCCATCTGCAGCGGCATCGACCGGGCCAGCCGGTTGTGCACCACCCGGGCCACCTTCCCCATGTCGGCGGGGGTCTCGGCCTCGGCCTGGACGACGCTGGCCAGGGTCGCCGTCTGGTACGGGGTCATGCCGTGCACCCGGCTGCCGTCCGCCACGGCTTTGGTGGCGAGCTTCTCGGTGGCCGTCCGCACCATGTAGTGCAGCAGGTCGGCCGGGGTGGTCTTCGAGGTCACCGGATAGGTGGCCGGGAAGAGGTAGCCCTCGGGGTTCCCCTTGGCCTCCGCCGGCAGGGGCAGTGCCGCCTTGCCGGCCTCCTTGCGGGTGCTGCCGGGCGGCAGCCGGAGTTCGCGGTCGACGGCGGCGTAGACCTGGGCGGCCCGCCAGCCCTCGGGGATCAGCAGACGGCGCGGCTGCTCGGACTCCTCTCCGGGCAGCAGCTTCGGGAGGAGTAGTGCTGCTGCGGTCGCGAGCACCAGGGCGAAGAAGATCGCCAGTCGGCCGCGGCGGGTGAGGCGGGCGAGGCGGGTGGTCGGGCCTCGTGGCGGCCGCTGCTCAGGACGCATACCGGGACGCTAACCCGTGGACCGCCGGAATCCGGGCACCCATGCCGCGATCCGGTCCGATCGTCACACGATCACGGGATCACGGTCGCCCGGTCACTGCGGAGCGGTTTCCAGCCGGGCGTCCCGGCGCACGAGTGCGGCGTACCGGCCGTCCGCTTCCAGCAGCTCCTCGTGGGTGCCCCGCTCGGCGATCCGCCCCGCGTCCAGCACCACGATCTGGTCCGCGTCGCGGACGGTGGACAGCCGGTGCGCGATCGTGATGGTGGTGCGCCCGGCCGAGAGGGCGTCGATGGCCTGCTGCACGGCGTGCTCGGTGCGGGTGTCCAGGGCGCTCGTCGCCTCGTCCAGGATCAGCACCGGCGGGTCGCGCAGGATCGTCCGGGCGATGGCCAGGCGCTGCTTCTCGCCGCCGGAGAAGCGGTAGCCGCGCTCGCCGACGAGCGTGTCGTACCCGTCCGGCAGGGAGGAGATGTGGTCGTGGATCTGCGCCGCGCGGGCCGCCTCGGCGATCTCCTCGTCGGTGGCGTCCGGCTTGGCGAAGCGCAGGTTGTCCGCGACGGAGGCGTGGAAGAGGTACGTCTCCTGGGAGACCACGCCGATGGACCGGGCCAGCGAGTCGAAGTCCAGGTCCCGCACGTCGACCCCGTCGAGGGTGACCCGCCCGCCGGTCACGTCGTAGAGCCGGGGCACCAGATAGCTGAGGGTGCTCTTGCCGGAGCCGGTCGGGCCGACCACGGCGAGGGAGGTCCCGGCGGGGACGGTGATGTCGATGCCGGTGAGGGTGCGCCGGTCGGCGTCACCGCCGTCGTAGGAGAAGTCGACCTCCTCCAGGCGGAGCTCGCCCTTGGCCTGGTCGAGCCGCACGGGGTCGGGCCGCTCGGTGATCTCCACGGGGAGGTCGAGGTACTCGAAGATCCGGGCGAAGAGGGCGAGCGAGGTCTGGATCTGGACGCCGGTCGACAGCAGGCTGACCGCCGGGCGGAAGAGTCCCTGCTGGAGGGTGACGAAGGCGACCAGGGTGCCGACGGACAGCGAGGGCGCGCCCGACTGCAGGGCGAGGCCGGCGGCCCAGTAGATCAGCGCGGGCATGGCGGCCATGACGATGCCGATGGTGGACATCCGCCAGCGCCCGGCCATGCTGGACCGGACCTCCAGCCCGACGAGCTTCTCGGACTCCTCGGCGAAGGCGCTGGTGAGGGAGTCGGCCCGGCCCATGGTGCGGCCGAGCAGGATGCCGCTGACCGAGAGGGACTCGGTGACGGTGGCGGCCATCGCGGCCATCTGCCGCTGGCGCTGGGTGGTGATCCTCTTGCGCTCGCGGCCGACCCGGCGGCTGATCCAGACGAAGACCGGCAGCAGGAGCAGCGAGACCAGGGTGAGCCGCCAGTCCAGGGCGAGCATGGCGACGACGGTGGCGACGACCGAGGTCAGGTTCGACACCAGGGAGGTCGCGGTGGAGGTGACCGTCGCCTGCATCCCTCCGATGTCGTTGGCGATCCGGGACTGCACCTCGCCGGTGCGGGTCCGGGTGAAGAAGGCCAGCGGCATGCGCTGGAGCTGTGCGTAGACGGCCGTCCGGAGGTCGTGCATGACCCGCTGGCCGACCGTGGTGGAGATCAGCGTCTGCAGGACGCCGAACACGCTGGTGATCACGGCGATCAGGATCATGCCGAAGGCGAGCAGGCTGAGCAGCCCGGTCCGGCCCTCCGGGATGGCGGTGTCCAGGATCTCCTTCAGCAGGAACGGCGAGGCGACGCCGACCAGCGAGGAGGCGCAGACGAGCAGGCCGACCAGGGCGAGTCGGCCGCGGTACGGGCGGAACAGGCGCACGATGCGGCGGAGCTCGCGCGACTGCTCCTCCGGAGCGGGCCGGCTGGGGTCGAGGGGACGCTCGGACGGCGTCCAGGTGGGTTCTGCTGGGTGCATGGGCTCCCTCGGGAGGTGTCGGGAGGACACGGGGCCGCCGGATCGTGCGCGGACTCGTGCCCATCGGATCCATTGGAGCATAGCTCATTGTTACCTATACTCACAATGAACAAGGTCCTGATAGGGTTCCCGGTATGAGCACCTCGTCCCCCGACACCGGTGCCGGCGCCGGTGTCGGCACCGGCAGCGACGCAGGCACCGGCGCAGCCACCGGCACCGACGCAGGCACCGACCGCCTGCTCGCCGAGCAGCTGCTCCGTCTGACCCGACGCCTCCACCGCATCCAGAAGCGCCATCTGGAGCCCGTGGGCATCACCCCCGCGCAGGGGCGGCTGCTGCGGGTGGTCGCCCACTATCCGGCGGACGCCCCGCCCCGGATGGCGGACATCGCGGCCCGGCTGGAGGTGGTGCCGCGCCAGGTGACCACGCTCGTCGACGGCCTGGAGACGGCCGACTGCGTGCTCCGGGTGCCCGATCCCGCCAACCGCCGGGTGACCCGGATCGAGCTCACCGAGACCGGCCGCGCCACGCTGCGCAGGCTGCGCAACGCGCGAACCGACGCCGCGGAGGAGATCCTGGCTCCGTTGACCGCCGAACAGCGCGAGGTGCTCGGCGGCCTGCTGAACGCTCTTGCGGACGTCCCCGCGGAGCGCCCCTGCTGACGGGAGCGAGGAGTCGCGCATGCCGCTGCTGGAGCCCGGGCCCGGAGCCCTCCGACCGCGCACCGTCAGCGGCCCCGCACCCGACCGCGTGCCCCCGCACCGGGCGGGCGGCACCCCCGAGCCGCTGCGCTCCGAACTGACCGAGCTGCTCGGCGCCGACAAGGTGCTCTGGAAGATCTCCGACCTGGTCCGCTACGCCTCGGACGCCTCCCCCTACCGGTTCGTGCCCCAGGTCGTGGTGGTCGCCGAGGACATCGACGACATCTCCGCCGTGCTGTCGTACGCCCACGGCCGGCAGCGGGAGGTGGTGTTCCGCTCGGCCGGGACCTCCCTCAACGGACAGGCCCAGGGCGAGGACATCCTGGTCGACGTACGCCGCCACTGGGCCGGGATCGAGGTGCTCGAGGACGGCCGCCGGGCCCGGATCCGCCCCGGGACCACCGTCGCCCGCGCCAACGCCGCGCTGGCCCGGCACGGCCGGGTGCTCGGCCCCGACCCGGCCAGCGCCATCGCCTGCACCCTCGGCGGAGTGGTCGCCAACAACTCCTCCGGCATGACCGCCGGCACCACCCGCAACGCCTACCGCACCCTGTCCTCCCTCACCCTCGTCCTGCCCTCGGGCACCGTGGTGGACACCGCCGACCCGCTCGCCGACGAGGAGCTGCTGCGGGCCGAACCGGCCCTGTGCCACGGCCTGCTGGCGGTGAAGGCGGAGATCGAGTCCGAGCCGGAGCTGGTGGCCCGGATCCGCGCCAAACACTCCATCAAGAACACCAACGGCTACCGGCTGGACGCCTACCTCGACGGGGACACCCCGGTCGAGATCCTCCGCGGCCTGATGGTCGGCTCCGAGGGCACCTTCGGCTTCATCGCCGAGACCGTGTTCGACACCCTGCCGCTGGACCGGTACGCCGTGAGCGCGCTGCTCTTCTTCCCTTCGCTGCCCGCCGCGGCGGCCGCCGTACCGCGCTTCGGCGAAGCCGGCGCCCTCGCCGTCGAGCTGATGGACGGCAACACCCTGCGCGCCTCGGTGGCCGTCGACGGCGTCCCGGCGGACTGGGCCGGGCTGCCCCGCGACACCACCGCGCTGCTCGTGGAGTTCCGGGCCCCCGACGAGGCGGGGCGGGAGGAGTGCTGGCGGCGCGCGACCGCGCTGCTGGCCGGCCTGGAGCTGGTCGCCCCGGTCCCGTCCGTCACCAACACCTTCACCTCGGACCCGGGGACCATCGCCGGGTACTGGAAGGCCCGCAAGGCGTTCATCCCCGCGGTGGGCGGCGCCCGGCCCCCCGGCACCACGCTGATCACCGAGGACTTCGCGGTGCCGCCGGCCCGGCTCGCGGAGGCCTGTGCGGCCCTGCTGGAGCTGCAGGCGGAGCACGGGTTCGACGCGGCCGTCGCCGGCCATGCCGCCCACGGCAACCTGCACTTCCTGCTCGCCTTCGACGCGGCGAAACCGGCCGACGTGGCCCGGTACGAGGCCTTCATGGGCGCCTTCTGCCGGCTCACCGTCGAACGGTTCGACGGCGCGCTGAAGGCCGAGCACGCCACCGGCCGGAACATCGCCCCGTTCCTCGAACTGGAATGGGGGCCGCAGGCCACCGAACTGATGTGGCGCACCAAGCAGATCCTCGACCCCGGCGGGGTGCTCGCCCCGCGGATCGTGCTGGACCGGGACCCGCGGGCGCACCTGCGCGGCCTCAAGACCATTCCGCGGATCGAGGCGATCGGCGACCCCTGCATCGAGTGCGGGTTCTGCGAACCGACCTGTCCCAGCAAGGACCTGACCACCACGCCGCGGCAGCGGATCCTGCTGCGCCGCGAGATGCTGCGGCAGCCGCCGGGCTCGGCCGTGCTGGACGGACTGCTGGCGGCCTACGGGTACGAGGCCGTGGACACCTGCGCCGGCGACTCCACCTGCAGACTGGCCTGCCCGGTCGGCATCGACACCGGCGCGCTGATGAGGGACTTCCGGCACCGCCGGCACAGCGGCCGCGAGGAGCACGCCGCCGAGCTGGCCGCACACCACTTCAAGGCCGTGGAGCGGGCGGCCCGGTTCACGGTGGCCGCCGCCGACCGGATCTCCCACCGGATCGGCGACCGGCCCCTGCGGTCCCTCACCGGTGCCGTCCGCAAGGCGGTACGGCCGGACCTGGTGCCGGAGTGGCTGCCGCAGATCCCGGGCGCCCCGGCACACGAACTGCCCGCCACCAGCCGCTCCGGCGCGGCGGCCGTGTACTACCCGGCCTGCGTCAACCGCATCTTCGGCACGCCCGACGGGCCGGGCGGGCCCACCCTCCCCGAGGCGGTGGTCGCGGTGTCGGCGCGGGCCGGAAAGCCCGTGTGGATCCCCGGCGACGTGACGGGCACCTGCTGCGCCACGATCTGGCACTCCAAGGGGTACGAGGCCGGGAACCGGCTGATGGCCAACCGGATCGTGGAGGCGGCCTGGGGCTGGACGGCCGGTGGGCGGCTGCCGCTGGTGGTGGACGCCTCGTCCTGCGCCCTGGGCCTCGCCCACGAGGTGGTGCCGTTCCTGACCGAGGACAACCGCGCCCTGCACGCGGAACTGACCGTCCTGGACTCGGTGGTGTGGGCCGCCGACGAGCTGCTGCCGCACCTGGAGGTGCTCCGCACGGTCCGGTCCGCGGTGCTGCACCCCACCTGTTCGATGCGCCACCTCGGCGACGAGGAGCGGTTCCGGGCCGTCGCCGAGGCCTGCGCGGAGGAGGTCGTGGTGCCCCAGGACGCGGGCTGCTGCGGTTTCGCCGGCGACCGCGGGATGCTCCATCCCGAACTGGCGGACGCCGCCACCGCCCGCGAGGCCGCCGAGGTCACCTCCCGCGCGTTCGACGCCCACCTCTGCGCCAACCGGATGTGCGAAGTGGGCATGGACCGCGCCACCGGCCGCCGCTACCACTCCGTCCTGCTGGAACTGGAACGCGCCACCAGGCCGTAGGCCCGCGGGGAAAATCCGGCGGGGGCACCGAACGCGCATGCGAAACTCTCTCGCATGATCCTTCGCCCCAGCGGGCCGCCGCGCCGCCGGACCCGTGGCGCCACCGCGCTCCTCACCCTCGCCGTCCTGGTGGCCGCCCTCCCCCTCACGGGCTGTCGGGTCCTGGAACGCAGGGGCGGCGCGGACAGCAGCACGGTCACCCGGTTCCCGAAGCCGGACCGTGCGACCGCCCCCGCGCTGGAGGGCGAGACCGTCGACGGCCCCGACCTGGACCCGTCGGCCCTGACGGGGAAGGTCGTCGTGGTGAACGTATGGGCCTCCTGGTGCGGACCCTGCAACCAGGAGGCGCCGCACTTCGCCGAGGTGTCGAAGGAGCTCAGGACCGCCGGGGAGCCCGTCGCGTTCGTGGGGATCAACACCAGCGACAAGGAGCAGCACGCCGCCGAGTTCGAACGGGACTACGAAATCGCCTACCCGAGCCTGTTCGACCCCGACGGCGATCTCCTGCTCCGCTTCCCCGCGGGCACCCTCGCCATCAAGTCCATACCGTCCACCGTCGTCCTGGACAGGGACGGCAAGGTCGCCGCCCGGGCGCTCGGCGACATCGACGACGACCTGCTGCGCTCGATGATCGACCCGGTGCTGGCGGAGCGGTAGGCGGGGAGCTCCCGGCCGGAACGCGGGGCCCGCACCGGAAAATTGATTGCCCGGAGGGGGCGAAAAAGGGGAACCTTGCACGGTTTGGTCCACCCACCGAGGCATGGGGCGTCATGCAGATCAGCGATCTTCCGCATCCGGACCCAGGGGTACCGGACACCCGTTCGGGCCCCCGCTTCCTGCTCTGGCTCGGGCGTCGGCAACTCGGCGGACAGGCCAAGAGCCTGTGCTGGGGCCTGCTCCACTTCGCCGGCATCGCCGGACTGCCGTTCACGGTCGGCCTGGGCGTCGAGGCGGTCGTCGACCGCGACGGCACCCGGCTGCTGCTCGACGGCGCACTGCTCTTCCTGGTCGGCGCCGCCATCGCGGTCGGCGACACCATGCTCCACCGGACCGCCGTCACCAACTGGATCACCGCCGCGGCCCGGGTGCAGCAGCTGCTCGCCCGGAAGACCGCCGAGCTGGGCTCCGCGCTCACCCGGCGGGTCGCGGCCGGTGAGGTGGTGGCCGTTTCCACCGGCGACGTCGAGAAGATCGGCTGGTTCGTGGAGGCGGTCTCCCGGTTCCTGGCGGCCGCCTTCTCGGTGGTGCTGATCTGCGCGGGGCTCCTGGTGTACTCCCCCTCGCTGGGCGTGGTCGTGGCGGTCGGCGTGCCCGTGCTCGCCCTGGCCGTCCTGCCGCTGCTCCCGCTGGCCACCAAGCGCGCCGACATCCAGCGCGAGAAGGCCGGCAAGGCCACCGAGCTGGCCTCGGACACGGTCGCCGGACTGCGGGTGCTGCGCGGCATCGGCGGTGAGGAGCTCTTCCTCGGCCGCTACCGCGAGGCCTCGCAGGAGGTCCGCCGCGCCGCCGTGCGCAGCGCCCGGATGTGGGCGCTGATCTCGGCCGTGCAGGTGCTGCTGCCGGGCGTGCTGATGGTGACGGTGATCTGGTACGGCGCCGGGCTCGCGCGCGACGGGCGGATCGCCGTGGGTGAACTCGTCGCGGTGTTCAGCGCGGTGGCCACGATGCTGTATCCACTGCGGCACTTCGAGGAGATCGCGATGGCGTACTCCTTCTCGCGGCCGTCGGCGAAACGGGCCGCGCGGGTGCTGTCGCTGTCCCGGGCGGGCTCTCCGGGACCCACCGGGGCCGCTGCACCGGTCCGGGCTCCCGCGCCGGGCGGAGACCTGTACGACCCGGAGACCGGGCTGCTGGCGCCGGCGGGTGTGCTCACCGCCGTGGTGTGCGGCGACCCGGACCTGGCGGGCCGGCTGGCCGAGCGGCTCGGCGGGCACCCCGCCGAGGCTCCGGAAGGCACTCCGTCGGTCCTGCTGGGCGGGGTCGCGCTGGACGATCTGGAGCTGGACACCGCGCGCACGTTGGTGCTCGTGCAGGACAAGGATCCGGTGCTGCTCTCCGGGACCCTGCGTGCCCTGTTCGACGTACCGGCCTCGGGGGCGGTGGACCCCCCGGAGGCGCTGGCCGCGGCCCGGTGCGGGGACGTCCTGGCCTCGCTGCTGCAGTCCGCGCCGGACGGGGTCACCGACCCGATGGAGGCCCGGCTCACCGAGCGCGGCCGGTCCCTGTCCGGCGGGCAGCGGCAGCGGCTGGCGCTGGCGCGTTCGCTGGTCACCGACCCGGAGGTGCTGGTGCTGGACGAACCGACCTCCGCGGTCGACTCGCACACCGAGGCGCGGATCGCGGAGGGGGTGTCGGCGCTGCGGGCCGGGCGCACCACGGTGGTGCTGGCCTCGTCCCCGCTGCTGCTGGACCGCGCGGACCGGGTCGTGCTGATCGACGGCGGCACCGTGGCGGCGGTCGGCACGCACCGGGAGCTGCTGCGCTCGGAGCCGCGCTACCGGGCGGTGGTCACGCGGGAGACGGACGAAGAAAACGCGGCGAACGAGGCGAACGAGGCGCGGAAGCTCGCCCGCCTCGAGGACGGGCTCCGCGACGGGGTCGGGAACGGGCTCGGCGAGGGCATCGCCGTGGAACTGAGGGAAATCGAGGAGTCGGCATGATCGGCGTGGCAGCGCCGGAGTACGATCCGGCGGCCCCGGAGACGGCGGCCACCCTGCCGGTGGGGACACCGGCCACGGTCCGCGCGTACGTGGGCGGACTGCTGCGCCGGCACCGGCGGGCGTTCACCCTGCTGGTGCTGGCCAACGCGATCGCGGTGGCGGCCTCCATGGCCGGCCCGTACCTGCTGGGGCAGGTGGTGGACGATCTGGCGGCCGGATCGCGCGAGCTCCACCTGGGGCGGGTCGGGCTGCTGTTCGCGCTGGCCCTGGTCGTGCAGACGGTGTTCGTACGGATGACGCGGCTGCGCGGGGCGATGCTCGGCGAGGAGATGCTGGCCGACCTGCGGGAGGACTTCCTGGTCCGGTCGGTGGGTCTGCCCCCGGGTGTGCTGGAGCGGGCCGGCACCGGTGACCTGCTGTCGCGGATCACCACCGACGTCGACCGGCTGGCGAACGCGATGCGGGAGGCCGTGCCGCAGCTGGCCATCGGCGTGGTGTGGGCAGGACTCCTGTTCGGCGCGCTCGCGGTGACCGCGCCGCCACTGGCACTGGCGGCGCTGCTGGCACTGCCGGTCCTGGTGTGGGGCTGTCGCTGGTACTTCAGGCGGGCGCCCTCGGCGTACCGTTCGGAGGCCGCCGGGTACGCGGCGGTCGCGGCCGCCTTGACCGAGACGGTGGACGCGGGCCGCACGGTGGAGGCGCACCGGCTGGGCCGACGCCGGATCGCGCTGTCCGAGCAGCGGATCAAGGAGTGGACGGCCTGGGAGCGGTACACGCTGTTCCTGCGGTCGGTGCTGTTCCCGGTCATCAACGTCACCTTCGTGACCATCCTGGCCGCGGTGCTGCTCATCGGCGGCTGGTGCGTGCTGCAGGGCTGGCTGTCGGTGGGTCAGCTGACCACGGGTGCGCTGCTGGCCCAGATGATGGTCGACCCCATCGGGCTCATCCTGCGCTGGTACGACGAGCTGCAGATCGCCCAGGTGTCGCTGGCGCGGCTGGTCGGGGTGCGGGACATCGAACCGGACGCCGGTGATGCCGGGGTCTCCCCGGCCGGCCGGGACGTCCGGGCCGACGGGGTGCGGTTCGGCTACCGCGAGGGGGTGGACGTGCTGCACGAGGTGTCGATGGCGGTGCCGCCGGGCACGCGGATGGCGCTGGTCGGACCGTCCGGGGCGGGGAAGTCCACGCTGGGCCGGCTGCTGGCGGGGATCTACGCGCCCCGGACGGGCGAGGTGACGCTGGGTGGGGCCCGGCTGTCGGAGATGCCGGCGGAGCGGGTGCGCGAGCACGTGGCGCAGGTCAACCAGGAGCACCACGTGTTCGTGGGCACGCTGCGGGACAACCTGCTGCTGGCCCGTACGGGTGCCGGGGACGCGGAGCTGTGGGCGGCACTCGGCGCGGTGGACGCGGACGGCTGGGCCCGGGCGCTGGAGCTCGGCCTGGACGCCGAGGTGGGTTCGGGCGGTACGGCGCTGACCCCGGCGCAGGCGCAGCAGATCGCGCTGGCCCGGCTGGTGCTGGCCGATCCGCACACGCTGGTGCTGGACGAGGCGACCTCGCTGCTGGACCCGCGGGCGGCGCGCCATCTGGAGCGTTCGCTGGGCCGGGTGCTGGACGGGCGTACGGTGATCGCGATCGCGCACCGGCTGCACACGGCGCACGACGCGGACGTGATCGCGGTGGTGGAGGACGGCCGGATCAGCGAGCTGGGCAGCCATGACGAGCTGGTCGCGGCGGGCGGCGCGTACGCGGCGCTGTGGCGGTCCTGGCACGGCTGACCCGCACGGCACGGGCGCGGCCGGCCCTGGGTGGCACGGGGTCGGACCCCGGGCGGGGCGGGGCCCGGCTTCCCCTCGGAGGGGAGGCCGGGCCCCGTCGTGTTGGTGCGGGCCCCGGTCCGGCGCCGGCGTGCCGGGCTGCCCGACCGGCCCGCCGTCAGCGGTGCGGGCGGGTGGTTTCGGGGGCTCCGGCCGAGGGACTGTGCGGGTTGATGCCCGCACCGGGCCGCCGCTGCACGGTGCGCAGCGGCAGGTCGGGGTGGTAGGCCTGCTTGCCGGCACAGGTCCAGATGACGGGGCGTTCGATGCCGGAACCGTCCACGGCCACGCCGCCGACCTGGTCCCGGTCGGTCACGGCGAAGGCGGCCGAGAAGCCGGTGGGCGCCAGCCGCGGCAGGGCGAGCACCGGGCCGCTGCCGGGCCAGTACTGCGCCTGGACCGGCGGCATGGGCTCCGGCGGCCAGTCGTAGGGCGAGTCGTAGGCGGTGCCGACGGTCACCTTGCTGGTCGGGCTGATGTCCTCGAAGCTGCCGCTGGTGCGGCCCGCCAGGGTGCCGGGGCCGGTCCGGGCGGCGTACGGCGGGGCCCATGTCGCCAGGATGTTGGTCTCGTCGCGGTTGCCGGCGACGATGCCCACGAGGCGGCCGGACTCGTCGATGGCCTCGGGCATGGAGATCTCGTAGGCGCTGCCGAGCGGCTGGGTGTACACGGGCGGGGCTGCGATGCTGCCGCTCCACACGATCCCGGGGGCGGTGCTCCAGCCGTCGGGGTCGCTGCCGGTCCCCCAGCCGTAACCGACGATCCGGCCGGCGTTGTTGATGCCGGTGACGGCCCGCAGGTCGAAGCCGGCGGGCTCGGCGAGCACGCGGCGGACCGCGGCACCCTGCCATTCGACTCCGATGGTGTCGCTGCCCTCGTGGCGGTAGCCGACGATGCGGCCGTGGTCGTTGACGGCGGTCGCGTACTGGCCGCCGGGCAGCAGGGTCACGGCGGCCTGCCAGGGGTAGTAGCGGAAGGCGCGGGGCCCGGTCGGCCCCATGACCATGCCGACCATCAGGCCGAACCGGTTGACGGCGTCGACGCGGCCGCCGGTGTATCCGGCGGGCAGCGGCACGGCGTGCACGGTGGTGCCGCTCCACCAGGCGGGCTTGCCGTGCGAGGCACCGACCGACAGTCCCAGTCGGCCGATGCCGTTGACCTGGGTGTCCTCGATCCACGGGCTGGGTTCGGCCGGGTCCGGTCCGGGCAGTGAGCCCAGCACCCTGATGGCCGGCGTACAGGCGAGGCCTTCCGTCGCCGCCCCGGCCGGTGCGGCGAGTGCGAGCGAGGCGAGCAGGGCCCCTCCGACGGCTGCGAGCACACGGCGTCTGCCGCCTCTGCTGCGGCTGGTGTGGCTGCTGTGTCTGGTGTGGCTGCTGTCCATGGGTCCCCCCGGTCATGGCGCGAGCCGACGAATCCGACGGCTCGTCGGTGCACATGATGTCCGTCCCGGCCGGGACTGAACAGATGGCGGCCGGGGGCACTTTCCATGAACGGGAGGGGCCGGCCCGGCTGTTGTCACAGCCGGGCCGGCCCCTCCGCGCGGTCCCGCCGTCAGCGGTGGTTCGCGTAGTACCGCTCCGCGGTCTTGCGGCCCGTGCGGCCCCACCGGTCCGCGGCGCTCTCCGGCGCGTGCCGGTCCAGCTTGGCGCCTTCCACGTCCACGTTGGGCAGCAGCCGGTCCAGCCACCTCGGCAGCCACCAGGCGGACTTGCCGAGGAGGGCGAGGAGGGCCGGCACGATGGCCATCCGGACGACGAAGGCGTCGAAGAGGACGGCCGACGCGAGGGCGAAACCGATCATCTTGATCAGGTCGTTGTTCTCGGTGATGAACCCGGAGAACACGCTGATCATGATGACGGCGGCCGCGCTGACCACCCGTCCGCCGTACCGGAAGCCGGTGACCACCGCTTCACGGGGCTCCTGACCGTGGCTGAAGGCCTCCCGCATGCGGCTGACGAGGAACACCTCGTAGTCCATCGCGAGGCCGAACACCACACCGATCATGAAGATCGGCATCGTGCTGATCACCGGTCCGGTCGCCTTGACGCCGAACACGTCGGCCAGCCAGCCCCACTGGAAGATCGCCACGACGGCGCCGAGGGCCGCGCTGACGGAGAGCAGGAAGCCGAGGGCGGCCTTGAGCGGCACCAGGATGGACCGGAAGACCAGGACCAGGAGCAGGAAGGCCAGGCCGACCACCAGGGCCAGGTACGGGACCAGCGCGTCGTCCAGGGTCTTCGAGAAGTCGATGAACGCGGCGGTCTGACCGGTCACGAGGATCTCGTCGGCACCGCTGGCGCTCTCGATGCCGCCCACGCTGTCGCGGATGGACCGGACGAGCACCTCGGTGTCGTGGTCGTTGGGGCCGGTGGAGGGGACGAGGGTCAGGATCGCGGTGTCGTTGGCCGGGTTCGCCGTGGCCGGCGAGACGGATTCGACACCCTTCACCTTGACCAGCGACTGGGCGGCCGAACCGGCCGCGGCCGCGGCGTCCTTGGAGCCCACGGTGATGGTGAGGGGCCCGTTGAAGCCCGGACCGAAGGACTCCGACAGCATGTCGTACGCCTTGCGCTGGGTGGTCTCGGGCGCCATGGTGCCCTCACCCGGCAGGCCCAGTTCCAGGCTGGCGGCGGGCAGCGCGATCGCGCCCAGGCCCACGACGCCGACGAGCAGGACCGAGACCGGGTGGCGGAGCACGTACCGGGCCCAGCGGGTGCCCATGTTGGGCTTCTGGCGGACGGCCTCCTTGGCCATCTTGCGCAGTCGGCGGGCGGAGGGCTGCTTGCCGTTGACCGCCGTGCGGTCGACGCGGCGCAGGGTGCGGACCGGGGCGAAGCCGAGCAGGGCCGGGACGAGGGTGATCGCGATCAGGACGGCCACGGCGACCGTTCCGGCCGCGGCCATGCCCATCTTGGTGAGCATCGGGATGTTCACCACGGCCAGGCCGGCCAGGGCGATGATGACGGTGAGCCCGGCGAAGACCACGGCCGATCCGGCGGTGCCGACGGCACGTCCGGCGGCTTCCTGCGGGGTGCGGCCCTCGGTGACCTCGGACCGGTAGCGGGAGATGACGAACAGGGCGTAGTCGATGCCGACGGCGAGCCCGATCATCATGGCCAGGGTGGACGTGGTGGCGGACAGGCCGAAGGAGCTCGCGAGGGCGAGGATGCCGCTGAGGCCGACGCCGACGCCGATGAGGGCGGTGAGCAGGGGCATGCCCGCGGCGATCATCGAACCGAAGGTGATCAGCAGGACCACGGCGGAGATGAGGATGCCGATGCCCTCGGCGCCGCCCATCGCCGCTTCGATCTCGATGGCGTCACCGCCGGCCTCGACGGTCAGGCCGGTGTCACGGGCCTTGTCCAGGGCTTTGGTGAGCCCCTCGTGCTCCTTGTCGGTGAGCGCGGTGGCGGCCGTCTTGTAGGTGGCGACGGTGTAGGCGGTGGTGCCGTCCTTGCTGATGGCACCCGCCTGGTACGGGTCGGTGACCGCGACGACCCCGGGGGCCTTGGTCATCTCGGCGACCAGGGCGGAGACCGCGGCCTTGCGATCCGCGCCGGAGATCTTCTCGCCCTTGGGCGCACGGACGACCACCCGGGCGGTCGCCCCGTCGGCGCTCGCGGCCGGGAACTTCTCCTTGAGCAGGTCGAACGCCTTCTGCGATTCGGTGCCCGGCATGGTGAAGGTGTCGGCTGGGGGTGGTGGCGCGGACGAGGCGGCGGCGCCCACCCCGCCGAAGATCAGCACCCATATCAGGAGGGTCAGCCAGCGTCGGCGGAAGGCGAAGCGGCCCAGCTTGTAGAGGAATGTGGCCACGACGAACAGGCTCCTGTCGGATCGGCGGTGTGGGGTTCACGCATCGCTTGTCGATGCGCGCAGCAACGGGTCCGGGAGGCATGCCCGCCTCGACCGCATGGCATCACTATGACGCCATAGTGGCGCCAATGCAAGACCATGGCGCCAGATCCGGCACCAAGGCGGCGCCATCCAGGCTTTCCGGAGTGCACCCTTCAGCAGGGTCACACCCTGACGGGCATCGCGTCGCCCTAGGTAGGGGCGATGTGTCAAAAGGGATCCACGCAGCGATATAAACGCGCCATAAATGCGCCATCGTGGCGCCAAATCGTCGTTCCCTTGCGGCGTGCCGCGGTGGAACTAGGGCCCGGCGCCGCAGCCAAGCATGGCGGCGGCGAGGGGACTAGGCCCGGCACGCATGGCTTCACGCCCGTACATGGGCGCCGGTGTCAAGTCACGGACTTTCGGAGATGGGCCGGCAGGCTCTCCGCCTTCACTGTGGAGAGGTCAGGAGGCGGCGCCCAGGCCGCAAGCTCCCGGAAGGAACGGACATCCTGTGCGAGTCAAAGATCACCGGGCCACTGCCGTGGCCAAGCGCGTCCTCGTGGCCGCGGCCGCCATTCTCGTGGCACTCTTCTGCGCGGTGCTCGTGTCAGAGGTCACAGCGCTGATGACCGACATCTGGTGGATCCGGACCATCGTCACGGCGGTGACGGCCGCGGAGGTCGGCCGCCTGCTGTGGCCCAAGGCGCCGAAGAAGGACCCCCCGACGGACGCCGGCCTTTCGGCGCGTCCCTAGACCAATCCCAGGGCGGACGCGCCGCCTATGCCGCCGAGCAGCATGAACACCGGCATGAGCAGCTTGAGTTCGACCCAGCTGCCGGCCCGGAAGCGCATCACCTTCGGCGGGCCGACGGGGTACCAGCGCTTGCCCGCTATCGGGATGGGCCACAGGATCGGGCAGCCGGAGACGGTCAGGGCGTCCCCGATGTCGTGGACCAGGGCGCCGAGGACGACGGGCAGGCCCAGCCAGAGGTACTCCTGGCCTGGGCTGGTGAACAGCCAGCCGTTGCCTGGCTGGTCAAGGACGCCGGCCAGGATCCAGGCGCTGGTCGCGCCGAGCAACCAGACCAGGATGTCACTGGACATCCTGGCGGCCCGCCACAGCAGGCCCTCCACCGCCAGGACCAGGTGCACGAAGAGCAGGGCGAGGACACCCCAGCGACCGGCGGTCACCGCGAGCACGGAGGAACCGGCCCCGATCAGCGCCGCCCAGAGCCAGGTGTGGGTCAGGGTGCGGTGGCCCCCGGAACGGCGGGCGTCGCGGGCGGACCGGGTCGCCTTGTAGACGGCGTAGGAGAGCTTGTCGACCACTTCGCACAGGCCGCGCGAGAGCGGCCCGAAGGCACGCGAGATGGTCGCGGACTTGTGGTCGAGGTCGGGGGCCAGGGCCGCGCCCGCGCAGATCAGGGACCCGGTCAGCAGGACCGGCCAGGGCATCGGGTGCCCGGCGGCCGCGACGGCCGCCCCCACCCCCAGCCAAGCGGCCGCGCCGGAGAGCGAGTGCGCCGGACCCATCATGTTCGTTCCCGCCCCAGTCCCGTGGTGATCCTCGACGGCCCAGAGTACCTTTGTCGATCTTCGATTCCCGGCCGGTTCCCTGATCCGGGCGGAAGCCAGGCAAGATGGGGGCGTGACCCTCATTGATCAGCTGCCGCCGACCGCCGACCCCGACGCCCTCTTCGAAGCCTTCTCCTCGTGGGCGGAGGGCCAGGGCATCGCCCTGTACCCGGCGCAGGAGGAAGCGCTGATCGAGGTGGTCTCCGGGGCGAACGTGATCCTGTCCACCCCGACCGGCTCCGGGAAGAGCCTGGTGGCGGCGGGGGCCCACTTCACCGCGCTGGCCCAGGACAAGGTCACCTTCTACACCGCCCCGATCAAGGCGCTGGTGTCGGAGAAGTTCTTCGACCTGTGCAAGCTGTTCGGCACGGAGAACGTCGGCATGCTCACCGGCGACGCCTCGGTGAACGCGGACGCCCCGGTGATCTGCTGCACCGCCGAGGTGCTGGCCTCCATCGCCCTGCGCGACGGTAAGGACGCCGACATCGGCCAGGTCGTGATGGACGAATTCCACTTCTATGCCGAGCCGGACCGCGGCTGGGCCTGGCAGATCCCGCTGCTGGAGCTGCCGCAGGCGCAGTTCGTCCTGATGTCGGCGACCCTCGGTGACGTGTCCCGGTTCGAGGAGGACCTGACCCGGCGCACCGGCCGGCCCACCTCCGTGGTCCGCTCCGCGACCCGCCCGGTCCCGCTGTCGTACGAGTACGTCACGACCCCGATCACCGACACCCTCACCGAGCTGCTGCAGACCAGGCAGGCTCCCGTCTACATCGTCCACTTCACCCAGGCGCAGGCGGTGGAGCGGGCCCAGTCGCTGATGAGCATCAACATGTGCTCCCGCGAGGAGAAGGACCAGATCGCCGAGCTCATCGGCAACTTCCGGTTCACCACCAAGTTCGGCAAGAACCTCTCCCGCTACGTCCGGCACGGCATCGGCGTGCACCACGCCGGCATGCTCCCGAAGTACCGGCGGCTCGTGGAGAAGCTGGCCCAGGCCGGTCTGCTGAAGGTGATCTGCGGCACCGACACCCTCGGCGTCGGCGTGAACGTCCCCATCCGCACGGTGCTGTTCACCGCGCTGACCAAGTACGACGGCAACCGGGTCCGCACCCTGCGGGCACGCGAGTTCCACCAGATCGCCGGCCGGGCCGGCCGGGCCGGCTTCGACACCGCGGGCTACGTGGTGGCGCAGGCGCCGGAGCACGTGATCGAGAACGAGAAGGCCCTGGCGAAGGCGGGCGACGACCCGAAGAAGCGCCGGAAGGTGGTCCGCAAGAAGGCCCCCGAGGGCTTCGTCGGCTGGACCGACGGCACCTTCGAGAAGCTCATCGCCGCCGACCCCGAGCCGCTCACCTCCCGCTTCAAGGTCAGCAACATCATGCTGCTCTCGGTGATCGCCCGGCCCGGCAACGCCTTCGAGGCGATGCGCCGGCTGCTGGAGGATAACCACGAGCCGCGCAAGAACCAGCTGCGGCACATCCGCCGCGCCATCGCCATCTACCGCTCCCTGCTGGACGGCGGCGTGGTGGAACAGCTGGACACCCCGGACGCGGAGGGCCGCACCATCCGGCTCACCGTCGACCTGCAGCAGGACTTCGCGCTGAACCAGCCGCTGTCCACCTTCGCACTGGCCTCCTTCGACCTGCTGGACCCCGAGTCCCCCTCCTACGCGCTGGACATGGTCTCGGTGGTGGAGTCCACCCTCGACGACCCGCGCCAGATCCTCGCCGCCCAGCAGAACAAGGCCCGGGGCGAGGCCGTGAACGCGATGAAGGCGGACGGGGTCGAGTACGAGGAGCGGATGGAGCGGCTGCAGGACGTCACCTATCCCAAGCCGCTGGAAGAGCTCCTGCTGCACGCCTACAACGTGTACCGCAAGAGCCACCCGTGGGTCGGCGACCACCCGGTCTCGCCGAAGTCGATCATCCGTGACATGTACGAGCGGGCGCTGTCCTTCACCGAGTTCACCTCTTTCTACGAGCTGGCCCGTACCGAGGGCATCGTGCTGCGCTACCTGGCCAGCGCGTACAAGGCGCTGGACCACACCATCCCGGACGACCTGAAGTCCGAGGACCTGGTGGACCTGATCGAATGGCTGGGCGAGATGGTGCGCCAGGTCGACTCCAGCCTGCTGGACGAGTGGGAGCAGCTGGCCAACCCCGAGGTGGAGACGGCCGAGCAGGCCCAGGAGAAGGCCGACCAGGTCAAGCCGGTCACCTCCAACGCGCGCGCGTTCCGGGTACTGGTCCGCAACGCGATGTTCCGCCGGGTGGAGCTGGCCGCCCTCGACCACGTCGAGGAGCTGGGCGAGCTCGACGGCGAGTCCGGCTGGGACGCGGACGCCTGGGGCGAGGCGATGGACGCCTACTGGGACGAGTACGAGGACCTGGGCACCGGCCCTGACGCCCGCGGCCCGAAGCTGCTGATGATCGAGGAGGACCCGGAGCACGGCCTGTGGCGCGTCCGCCAGACCTTCGCCGACCCCAACGGCGACCATGACTGGGGCATCAGCGCCGAGGTCGACCTGGCGGCCTCCGACGAGGAGGGCCGGGCGGTCGTCCGGGTGACCTCGGTCGGGCAGCTCTGACCCGGCGGCGCCGCCGCCCCGCGTTCCTGACGGCACCGACAGCAGTGGAGAACCTCTGATGACGAACCCCGCCGAAAGACTCGTCGACCTGCTCGACCTGGAGCAGATCGAGGTCAACATCTTCCGCGGCCGCAGCCCGCAGGAGTCCTTGCAACGTGTCTTCGGCGGGCAGGTGGCCGGCCAGGCCCTGGTCGCGGCCGGTCGGACCACCTCGGGCGACCGCCCCGTGCACTCCCTGCACGCGTACTTCCTCCGCCCCGGCATCCCCGGGGTGCCGATCGTGTACCAGGTGGAGCGGGTGCGCGACGGGCGTTCCTTCACCACGCGCCGGGTCACCGCGGTCCAGCAGGGCCGTACGATCTTCAACCTCACCGCCTCCTTCCACCAGCCGGAGCAGGGCAGCATCGAGCACCAGCTGCCTCCCCGGCTGGACTTCCCGCACCCGGACACGCTGCCCAAGGTCGTGGACGAGATCCGCGAGCACCTGGGCGAGCTGCCCGAGGCGCTGGAGCGGATGGCGCGCCGCCAGCCCTTCGACATCCGCTACGTGGACCGGCTGCGCTGGACGCCCGAGGAGATCAAGGACGCCGATCCGCGCAGCGCGGTGTGGATGCGCGCGGTCGGCCCGCTGGGCGACGACCAGCTGGTGCACACCTGTGCCCTCACCTACGCCAGTGACATGACCCTCCTCGACGCCGTGCGCATCCCCGTGGAACCCCTGTGGGGCGTGCGCGGGTTCGACATGGCCAGCCTCGACCACGCCATGTGGTTCCACCGGCCCTTCCGGGCGGACGAGTGGTTCCTCTACGACCAGGAGTCCCCCATCGCCCACGGCGGCCGCGGCCTGGCCCGCGGCCGGATCTACGACACCGAGGGCCGGCTCCTCGTCTCCGTGGTCCAGGAGGGCCTGTTCCGTCCGTACGCCTCCCTGAAGGGCTGATCGCTCCCGTGCCCACGCCGTCCCCTCGTCCCTGCCCCTGCGGACTGCCCGCCGCCTACCCGGAATGCTGCGGCCGCTTCCACTCCGGCGCGCAGCAGGCACCCACCGCCGAGCTGCTGATGCGTTCCCGCTTCAGTGCGTTCGCCGTCGGCGACACCGCCTACCTGCTGCGGTCCTGGCACTCCTCGACCCGCCCGGACGGGCTGGAGCTGGATCCGGCGCAGCGCTGGGAGCGGCTGGAGATCCTGGGCACCGAGCGCGGCGGGATGTTCGAGACGGAGGGCGCCGTGGAGTTCCGGGCGCACTACCGGGAGGGCCGGCACGCCGGCTCGCTGCAGGAGAACAGCAGCTTCACCCGGGAGGACGGTGCCTGGGTCTACGTCGGCCCGCTCTCCCCCGTCGTCTTCGACTGAGCCCTCGCCCCCGTCAGGGCGAAGTCCAGACTGGTCCGGTACCAGAGGACCTCCTCCGGCTGCTCCGCCCGGAGCAGCCGGAGGGCGACGGCCGCGGCGGTCTGCGCCTGCGGGTGCCCGTAGGGCGCGGGCGGTGCCAGCCCGGCCAGCCGGGTGCGTTCCGCCGGATCGGGAACGGCATCGGCCACCTCTCCCTCGGGCAGCACCGAGGCGAGGACGGCCGCCCGCTCCCAGGGGTCGGCGGTCCGCCTCAGCAACAGCCCCACGTGCCGGCCGCGCCAGCGGCGGGGCCGCTGGTCCTCCCCGCTCACGATCCGCTCCCGGTCCTCCGCGAGGGCTCCGCCCCGCAGCAGATCGGGCCTGAGGTCGGCGAACTCCTTGAGTTCCTCGGCGAGATAGAGCCATACGACGGCCCGGTAGCGGTTGATCCGGTACCCGACCGGAGTGACATGGCCACACCGGGCGAGCCGGGTGAACCGGGCGGCGCTCACCCCCAGCAGCCCGGCCGCGCCCGCGGCACCGAGGGTCTCCACCCGGCCCCGGAGTGCGTGCGGGAACCCCTCGTCGGACCTGATCCGGTCGAGCTCCGCG
Source organism: Streptomyces sp. NPDC043853 (assembly GCF_056436025.1). Lineage (NCBI taxonomy): Bacteria > Bacillati > Actinomycetota > Actinomycetes > Kitasatosporales > Streptomycetaceae > Streptomyces > Streptomyces sp. NPDC043853. The sequence goes on along the minus strand of NZ_JBWKDJ010000013.1, from coordinate 18,575 downwards.
CGGGCGAACCGGGTCGCCCCGCCGGGCCCGGAAGCCCCGGCCCGGACGATCCCCAGCTGCACGGCCCGGGCGAACTCCGCCCTCCGGAGCCCCAGTTCCGCCGCAGCCCGTTCACCGCCCACCATCGGGTGCGCCCGCCGGACGGCCCGGCCCACGCTCCGCCCCACGCCCTGTCCCACACTCCGCCCCACGCCCTGTTCGCCACTCTCTCCCACACCGCATCCCACGTTCCGTCCGACAACGGCTCCCATGACCTGCCCGCCGGCCTGCTCTGCCTTCATGAAGTCCTCCCTCACCGAAACCACCCGGTCGATCACTCTGAGTGAAGACCGTAACCCCGTGCCACGACACCCCGCGAGCCCTGTGGACAACCCGGAGGCGCCGCCTATGCTGCGCTCCATGCCGACCTCACCGCCCAGCTACGAGGACGTCGCCGCGGCGGCCGCGCGCATCGCCGGCCGGGCCCACCGCACCCCCGTCCTGCACTCCCGGCTGATCGACGAACAGCTCGGCGTCCAGGCCGTCTTCAAGTGCGAGAACCTCCAGCGGATGGGCGCCTTCAAGTTCCGCGGCGCCTACCACGCGCTGTCCCGGTTCACCCCCGGCCAGCGCCGCGCGGGCGTGGTCGCGTACTCCTCCGGCAACCACGCCCAGGCCGTCGCGCTGAGTGCCCGGCTGCTGGACATCCCGGCGACCATCGTCATGCCCCACGACGCCCCGGCGGTGAAGGTGGCCGCCACCAAGGGCTACGGCGGCCAGGTGGTCACATACGACCGGTACGCGGAGGACCGCGAGGAGATCGGCCAGGCCCTGGTGGAGCGCTACGGCCTCACCCTGGTCCCGCCGTACGACCATCCGGACGTCATCGCCGGTCAGGGCACCGCGGCGAAGGAACTGTTCGAGGAGACCGGCCCGCTCGACGCGCTGTTCGTACCGTTCGGCGGCGGCGGCCTGCTGGCCGGGTCCGTCCTCGCGGCCGGCGCGCTCTCCCCGGACTGCCGCCTGTACGGGGTGGAGCCGGAGGCGGGTGACGACGGCCGGCGGTCCCTGGCCGAGGGCCGGATCGTGCGCATCGAGACCCCGCAGACCCTCGCCGACGGCGCCCAGACCACCCACATCGGCGAACTGAACTTCCGGATCCTGCGCGCGGCCGGCCCCGCGACGGTCACCGCGGTCACCGCCACCGACGCCGGACTCGTCGAGGCCATGCGGACGTTCGCCACCTACATGAAGCTGGTCGTCGAGCCCACCGGCTGTCTGGGTCTGGCCGCCCTCCGCACCCACGCCGCGGCCCTGCGGGAGCTGCACGACCTGGGCGGGCTGCGCGTCGGCGTCCTCGTCAGCGGCGGCAACATCGACCCCGCCCGGTTCGCCGGACTCCTCTCCACGCGCGGCACCGTGATCTGACGCCGTTACTGACTTCGGCGCGTCAGGGTGAACTGTCCCGAAGTCCCTGATGGGCGTGGTGTGGTGGCTGTATCTGATGGTGTGTGAGGTATGCGGATGGGGGCGGGCTGACAGCTGAGGGTCGGCTGCGCCGGGAGTCGGTGCGGATGCAGGCGGCTGAGCTGTTCGAGCAGGGGATCAAGCCGTCGGAAGTGGCACGGCGCCTGCGGGTGAGCCGGAAATCGGCTTACTACTGGCATGAGTTGTGGCGGGACGATGGTGTGCGGGCTCTGGCCTCCCGCGGGCCGGGCGGGTCGCGGTGCCGTCTGTCCCCGCGGTGTCTGGAGTAACTTGCTACCTATCTGGAGCAGGGTCCGGCCGTGCACGGTTGGGTGGAGGACCAGGTGTGGACCGCGGCGCGGGTGGCCACGCTGATCGGCCGGAAGTTCCACGTCTCCTACAGCGTCTCCGGGGCGACGAGGCTGATGCACCGGCTCGGCTTCAGCCCGCAGGTCCCCGCTCGGCGGGTGGCCGAGCGCAACGAGGAGGCTGTGACGGTGTGGAAGGAGGCGACCTGGACGGAGGTAAAAGAGCGCGGGCGGCCTGCGGAGGTTACATCTGCTTCAAGGACGAGGCAGGCTTCACCCGCCGTCCGCCGAAAGGACGCACCTGGGGTCGGCGTGGCCGCACCCCGGTCGTGACGGTCAGCGGCCGCCGCTCGGGACGCCTGTCGGTGGCCGGGCTCATCGCCATGCGGCCCTGCTCACGCACCCGGCTGTGCCACCGCCTGCGCACCCACCCTGCGGGCAAAGGCACACGCCGCAGCATGGGCGAGCGCGACTTCATCGCACTGATCGACGGCGTCCACCAGCTCGTACAGGCGCCGATCGTGCTGGTCTGGGACCGTCTGAACACCCACGTCTCCCACGCCATGCGCGAGTTGATCGCCGAGCGCGCCTGGCTGAAGGTGTTCCTGCTGCCCGCCTACTCGCCCAACCTCAACCCCGTGGAGTGGGTCTGGGCACACGTCAAACGCAGCCTGGCCAACCTCGCGGTCATGGCCCTCGACCGACTCGAGGCCCTCGTACGCAACCGGCTCAAACGCCTGCAGTACCGACCCGACACCCTCGACGGCTTCATAGCCGGCACCGGCCTGACCCTCGACACCCCAACGTCACCCTGACAAGCCAAGTCAGTAGCCGCTCGAACCTGCTTCACGCGGTACTTGAGCCAGTCGGAGCGGTGTCCCGCCCGGTACGGGGAGGCGCGTGCTCGTTGGGCCGGGACACGAGGTCACGGAGGGGCCGAGCAAGCTGGTCGGGTTCGCCTGGCCGGTTCGGCAAGCTCAACGGACGAAACCACAGACATTGGCGGGCGGGCACGGCCTGCCACCGCCGGGTTCGGTGGTGAGCGCAATCAGGAAGAACACCGCCACCATCAGCAAAAAGCCGCCTATGGCGACCCACAGCGCATTGCGGCCCCACCAAGCCGTCATCTTCTCGCGCCGGATGCGGCGAGCCGGGCCGGCCGCGTCGTGACGGTCACCCGTCATGATTTCCCCCAGGATTGCTCACTCTGTGGACACGAGTACCCGGGCTATTCCCACCTCTGCCCGACGGCATGCGGATCGCCCGGGACAGTTCACCCTGACGCGCCGACGTCAGTAGGCTCGGTCTCGTGGCGAACGGCAGGCACACGGGAACGGGAGCGGGACGGCAGTGAACGGCGAGGCGACGGACCAGGCGACGGACCAGGCATCGGAACAGGCGTCGGAACAGGCACAGTCACGGGCGGACGAGGTCCTGCGCGCACTGCGGGAGAACGGCGCGGTACGCCTGCTGGACGGTTTCGGCGCGGACGAACTGGACGGCTGGCCGCTGGACCTGCCGATGGCGGTCCGCCGGATCCTGCGGGAGACCGGCGGTATCGAGGCCGGTGGGGAGCGGTACGCGTTCGGGCCCCGCCGGACCCACCGGACCAGTCCCTTCCGCCAGGGCACGTGGGAACTCGGCTACCTGAACGAGGCGGAGGCCCCGCTGATCGTGGGCGTCGACGGCGGGGGCCGCACCGACTGGGGTCCGGTGGTCGCCGCCGCCACCGGGGAGGACGGGCAGCTCACCGTGCTGGCCCCTTCCTTCACCGAGTGGCTGGCCGGGCTCGCCGCCGGCTCCCCGGCCGACGGGACCACCGGCCAGACGGCCGTTCACACCGTTCACGCCGTGCCCAGTGTCGCCGCGGCCGAGGGCAGCGACCCGGTCCTGGCCGAACTGGTCGGCCGCGGTGACTCGCTGACCGACGTGGTGGACCTGCGGGCGCTGCCGGGCTATCCCTGCCGGGTCGTCTGGGAGCCGTACTACTCGACGGAGTTCAACACGGCGGACACCGGCTCCAGCGAGACCCACACCGCGATCGTCGGCGGCGGGCAGGCCCTGCTGCTGCGCAGCGAGGTGAGCGGGGACTTCCTGGGCCGCCCGGTTCGCCGGCACACCGTGCCCGCCGATGCCGCCGCCCGGGCGGTGGCCGAACTGCGCGCCCTGGCCGCCGAACTGCCCGAGGACGTCTCGCTGGGCGGGGGCTGCCCGGAGGCCGAGCTGGACACCTGGCCCGTGCCGGTTCCGCCCGGCGTGCGCGCGGTGCTGCGCGAGATCGGCTCGGTCCGCGTCAACGGGCTCCCCGAACTCCGGCTGCGCCCCGGAGCGGTGGACTTCACCGTCGACCCGGAGGTGCACCGGATGCTGGGCGGTGACGGCACCTACTGGCCGGTGGCCGTGGTCAGGTACGGCCCGTACCGTGCGCTCGCGCAGATCCGCCTGGACCCGGAGACCGGCGCGTGGGGCTGCGCGGTGTCCGTGATGGCCGATCCGGACACGCTGCGCGAGTTCCCGGACCTCACGCTGATCGGCGAGTCCCTGGAGGACCTGCTGCTGACGTACGCGCGGCTGGCGCGGGAGGCCGCGGAACGGCGGCGGACGAACGGGGACTGGCGGATCGGCGGGGGCTGGATGTTCCCGAACACGGGCGAGGCGTGGCCCCGTCCGGTGCCGGTCGGGGAGTGGGCGGGCGAGCCGGATCCGCTGCGGGCGGCCGCCGCCGGGCTGCCCGCCGGGACGCACGCGGTCGACCTGCGGACCGCCCCCATCCCGAGCGATGTGTCCTTCCACCGCGCCGAGGACTGGCCGTACCGGGCGCCGCTGGAGCGGCTGACCTTCCCCGGGTGCGGGGCCCTGGTGGTCGCGGAACTCCGCCGCTGAACCCCACCACCGACCCTGTCGGCGCTCTGCGCCGGTCGCCGCCGGTCCCCCGCCGGCACGTGCCCGGCCGGGGGCGGGGCACCGGCCCCGCCCGGTGCCGTCGCCGACCTGTGCCGTCCCCCGACCGGTGCCATCGCCGACCGGTGTCCTCACCGGCCGCTCCCGTGACCGGCCGGTACGCCGGACCGGTCAGCCCCCGGTGATCCGCCGCTCCGCGACACCCAGGTGCTCTCCGACCCGGTTCACCAGCAGGGTCATCTCGTACGCCACCTGCCCGATGTCGGCCTCGGCGCCGCTGAGCACGCACAGGCAGCTGCCGGCGCCCGCGCCCATCACGAACAGCACGCCCTCGTCGTACTCCACCATCGTCTGCCGGACCTCGCCGGCCCGGAAGTGCCGTCCCGATCCCTTCGCCAGGCTCTGCAGTCCGGCGGCCACCGCCGCCAGGTGTTCCGCGTCCTCCCGGGCCAGTCCGGCGCTCGCGCCGGTGACCAGGCCGTCGTTGGAGAGCACCACCGCGTGCCGGACCCGCGGAACCCTGCGCGTCAGATCGTCCAACAGCCAGTCGAGCTGCTTGTCCAGTGCCATTCGAGCCCCTCCCCGTGCACGCGGCCGGTCGCGCCCCGTGTCGTCGTTTCGCCAGCCTTCCCCACCAGCGGCTTTCCGGCAAGGAGGATGTCCCCATGACGAAGAAGATGACCGAAGAGGAATGGCGGGCATTCGTCTCGCACTCCACCAGGACCGGCAAACTGGCGACGGTGCGGGCCGACGGCAGCCCGCACACCGCCCCCGTCTGGTTCGTGCTCGACGGCGACACGTTCCTCTTCACCACCGGGAAAGACACCGTCAAGGGCCGCAACCTGGTCCGCGACGGCCGGGTCGCCCTGTGCGTGGACGACGGCTGTCCGCCGTTCTCCTACGTCGTGCTGCAGGGCCGCGCCGAGGTCCTCGGCCACGACGGGAACGAGGACGAGTTGCTGCACTGGGCCACCCGTATCGCCGCCCGGTACATGGGCGAGGAGAAGGCGGAAGCGTACGGCAGCCGCAACGCGGTCCCCGGTGAACTGCTGGTCCGGGTCACCATCGAGAAGGTGGTCGCGGAGTCGGGGATCGCCGACTAGACCCGGTCCTCGGGACCCGGCCGACCGCCGTCGGCCCTCCGGCCCTGTCCGCCAGGGGCGCGCGGTGTCACAGGGACCGAAGTACCCGACCCTCGACATGACCTTCGACGCGGTGAGGACCGTCCTCGTCGGCAAGAGCATGCCCGAGCCCGTATCGCTCGCCCGGAACCACGGTGACCGTGCCGCTCGGCTGTCCCTCGTCCTCCGCCGTCGTGGCGTGCGCCGTCTCGGCCGGTGACTCCCAGGCGTCGGGCCTGGCCGGACCGGGCCGCACGCACCTCGCGCTCGCCACGGGCGGGGCGCGGGAGCTGGTCGTGGCGAGCGCGCCGGGCGCCTCGCCGGGCTGCGAGCCGTCGGTGGGCCTCGCCGATCCCGCGGTGCACCGCATCCCGTGGCCGTGGCTGGAGGACCCCGACCCGGGCGGGCCGCGCGGACGGGGCGCACCCGGGTCGGTTGCGCCTTCGCGGCCGGGGACACCCCCGGCGTGCGCACTCACGCGGGGTCGGTCTGGGCCTCCACCGAGTCCAGCAGCCGGGCGGTGTGCACGCGCCCGGCGTACTCGACCAGGCGGATCAGCACCTCCTTGCCCGAGTCCTTGTCCCGCGCGTCGCACAGGACCACCGGAGTCCCGCCCTCCAGGTCCAGGGCCCGGGACACCTCGTGCGCCCCGTACGTCCGCGCTCCCGCGAAGCAGTTGACGGCCACCACGAACGGGATGCGCCGGTGCTCGAAGTAGTCCACCGCCGGGAAGCAGTCCTCCAGGCGGCGGGTGTCGGCAAGCACCACGGCGCCGAGCGCTCCCTGCGACAGCTCGTCCCACAGGAACCAGAACCGGTCCTGGCCCGGGGTGCCGAACAGGTACAGGGAGAGGCCCGACCGGATGGTGATCCGCCCGAAGTCCATGGCCACGGTCGTGGTGGTCTTCTGGTCCACCCCGCCCGTGTCGTCGATCCGTTCGCCCGCCTCGCTCAGCAGTTCCTCGGTGCGCAGCGGGCGGATCTCGCTGACCGCTCCGACCATGGTCGTCTTGCCGACCCCGAAGCCTCCCGCCACCAGGATCTTCAGCGCGAGCGAGGCCAGTTCGGTGTCGCCCCCGCCGAGCCGCCCCTCGTCCAGTCCCATCACAACGCTCGCAATCCCTCGATGACTTCCCGCAGAATCCGCTCGTCCGGCAGCTGGGCCGGCGGTACGGGGCGGCTGACCCGGACGTGTCCGGACTCCAGCAGATCGCCCAGGAGGACGCGCACCACGCCGACGGGCAGGTCGGCGTCGGCGGCGAGCTCCGCGACCGACTGGGTTTCGGCCCGGCACAGGCCGAGCAGGGCCCGGTGTTCGGGCCCCAGGAGCGCTTCGTCGGCGTCCGTGCCGCCGGGTTCCACGGCGACCAGGGCGATCAGGTCGAAGCGCACCCCGTGGGGTCCCGGCCGGGTACGCCCGCCGGTCATCGCGTACGGACGGACGAGCGGGCCCGCCTCGGCGTCGTACCACAGACCGTTCATCCGCCGGGCCGCCCTCAGCCCGCGGCCGGGGGACGCGCCGCGGACCGCGGCGGGGTGTACAGGTGCTCGCCGACCCGCTTGACCAGCCGGGCCATCTCGTAGGCGATCAGGCCGATGTCGGCGGCGGCGGAACTGAGCACGGCCAGGCAGGAACCGTCCCCGGCGGCCGCGACGAACAGGAACCCGTCGTCCATCTCCACCATGGTCTGGCGTACGCCCCCGGCGTGGAAGTGCCGTCCCGCGCCCTTGGCGAGGCTGTGGAAGCCGGAGGCCACGGCCGCCAGGTGCTCGGCGTCCTCGCGGCTGAGAGCACTGGAGGACCCGACGGCGAGCCCGTCGGTGGAGAGCACGACGGCGTGCCGGACCTCGCGCACCCGGTGCACCAGGTCGTCCAGCAGCCAGTCCAGTTCGCCCGTGCGGCGGGCTTCGTCGTCGCCGGGGCCGAATCCGTGCTGGTCGAATCCGTATCCGTTCTGGTCGAATCCGCTCCGGTCGAATCTGTTCTGGTCGAATCTGTTCTGGTCGATCATCGCTGTCCTCCTTCGCTGCTGCCTGCGGAGCCGGCCGGGCGGGCCGGGCTCACCGGGCCTGCCTGATCTGCCCGTGCGGCGTGTGTGGCGTCTTCCGTGCCCCGGACCCAGCCGGCGCGATAGGCCGTCATCCGGTCCCGGGCCTCCTCGGGGCTGCGGCCGGGCGGGTGTTGCGGAGTACGAGGGCCCGCGGAGCCCTGACCCGCGGCGGTCTCGGAGGGGGCTTGGCGGAGCTGCGGCACGAGACTGGCCTGCCGGACCCGCCGCGGCAGTTCGGTCACCTCCGCGAGGACGGCCTTCGCCCCGGGTGCGGGGGGAGTGCCAGGGCCGGCGGGGGTACGGGGGGTGTCCGGGACGGCGGCGGGTCCGCGCAACCGGAGGGCGGCCACCGGCGCGGGCCGTACCGTCCGGGGTACGGGGGCCGGAGTGGATACGGGGGCTGGAGTGGGGACGCGGGCCGGAGTCGGGACGGGGCGCGGGCGCGGGTCGGCCCGGCGTACGGACCCACCGGAGCCGCGCCCGGGGGCACGGGCCGGCTCCGGCTCCGGCTCGGGGACCGGAACCGGCGCCGGGGCGGGGGACGCGGCCTCCTGCGGGCGGCCGGCCGGACCCGCGGGTATCGCGCTCTGCAGCAGGGCGCTGGGCAGCAGCACCACGGCGGTCGTCCCGCCGTACGGCGAGGTGCGCAGGTGCACCTTGACCCCGTGGCGGGCGGCGAGCCGGCTGACCACGAAGAGTCCGAGCCGGTCGCTGTCGAACAGGTCGAGGGCCTCGGACTGCTCGATGCGGCGGTTGGCCCGGGCGAGGGTCTCGCGGCCCATGCCGAGGCCGCGGTCCTCGACCTCCAGGACGTATCCGGTGCCGACGGGTTCGCCGGTGACCCGGACCTTGGTGTGGGGCGGGGAGAACTGGGTGGCGTTCTCGATGAGTTCGGCCATCAGATGGGTGAGGTCGGCGACGGCGGCGCCGGTCACCGCTGCCTCGGCGAGCCGGCCGACCTCGACCCGCGGATAGTCCTCGATCTCGGAGACGGCGGCGCGGACGACGTTGGTGAGCGGGACGGGTGTCCGCCAGGCGCGGCCGGGGGCGGCGCCGGACAGGATGATCAGGCTCTCGGCGTGGCGGCGCATACGGGTAGTGAGGTGGTCGAGGCGGAACAGGTCGCCGAGTTCCCCGGGGTCGTCGGCGCGGCGTTCCATGGAGTCGAGCAGGGAGAGCTGGCGGTGGACGAGGACCTGGCTTCGGCGGGCGAGGTTGACGAAGACTCCGGAGATCCCGTCGGCGAGTTCGGCACGTTCCACGGCGGCACTGAGCGCGGCCCGGTGGACGGTGGACAGGGCCTCGCTGACCTGCGCGATCTCGTCATCGGCGGGGGTGCCGGGCGGGGCTTCGGCGAGGACGTCGATGTCCTGGCCGGCCCGCAGGCGGTCCATGGCGTGCGGGAGTTTGCGGTGGGCGATCTCCAGGGCGCCGTTGCGCAGCGAGACCAGTTCGACGACCAGGGCGCGGCCGATCCGGACGGAGATGAACAGCGAGGCGGCGACGGCGGCGAGGCCGAGCAGGACGGCGGCACCGGCGGGGCTGAGGACGCCCTGGGCGAAGGGGTCGGCGCGGTCGGCGGCACCGTGCCGGGCGGCGGTGCCGATGTCCCGCATCGCCGCGGCGACTTCGGCGTGGGCGGTCTCCCAGCCGGCGGGGGCGCCGTGGGCCTCGCGGCCGGTGCCGGCGGCGAACACCCGGTCCTCGGCGGCGGTGAGGCCGGCGTGCGCGGAGCCTCCCAGGACGGCCTGCCATGCGGCGGCCTGCGCGGCGGGGAGGTCGCGGGCCGCGGCAGCGGTGAGGGTGCGGCGGGCCTCCACCGTACCGGCGAACCGGCGCAGGGTTTCGGCGCTGCGCTGGCCGGGGACGGCGAGCAGGGCGTCCTCGCGGGCCAGGAACTCGGCGGCGCGGGTGAATTCGAGCAGGACGCGGGCGTCGGCGCCGTGCCCGGCGTCCGGGAGGGCGGTGGCCGCTCCGTCGGCGCTCAGGGCCAGGTCGATGACCTCGGTGTACCCCGTGTAGGCCGCGTCCGGGGTGGTCCTGCGGGCGGCGATGTCGGCGCGGGCGGGGCCGAGGGCCTCGGCGGCCTCGACGAAGGAGCGCAGCCGCCGGGCCGTGTCCGCCGGGTGGTCGCCGGAGTCGGCGACGGTGTGGCGGTCGCCGAGGCGGAGCGCTCGGACAGCGGTCTCGGTGCGGCGGCCCTGCTGTTCGAGGTCGGCGGCCCGGGCGGGGTCGGTGCTGCCGGTGCCTGTGCTGCCGGCGCCTGTGCTGTCGGCGCCGCTCTGCCCGCCGCCGTTTCCGCCGCCGGTGCCCGCTCCGGCCTCGGCGAGGAAGCGGACGGCCGTGCGGCGCTCGGCCTGGAGTTCGGTGACGGCCCGGGCGAGCGGGGTGCTGATCTGCTCGTCCACTCGCTGGACGCGGCTCAGCCGGGCGATGTCCTGGGCGGTGTTGACGGTGGCGAAGGCCCAGAGGGCGAGGAGGGACAGGACGGGCACCATCAGCAGCGCGATGATCTTCGCGCGGACCGTCCCGGTGCGCAGCCGCAGTCGCAGCCGCGCGACGGCGCCGCGGCCGGCCGGGCGGCCCGTCGGCGGGAGGCCGCCCGAGGGCCGTTCCCCCTCCTCGTACGCCCCGGCCTGGTACGAGCCGGCCCGGTACCGCCCGGCCGACTGCTCGTCGGCGGGCGGCCCGGCGTGGGCCCGGCGCCCGCGCGCCGGGGGCGCGGGCAGCCGGGACGCCCGTTCCGCGTCCGGTGTCCTGCGGGGTCTGCGCATGGGCTCCTCGTTCCGGTCGGTCCGGTCGTGGTGTCGGTGGGCCCGGTGGTGGCGTCGGTCGCGGTGCCGGTTGCGGCGGCGGCCGGTGTCAGCGGGAGGGAGAGGGGAGGCGCCGACGCGAGGGGGCTGCGCCGACGGGAGGGGACGGTGTCAGTGGGCGGGCGCCTGCCCGCCCAGGCTCCGGGCGTGGGCGGACGCGGCGCGTTCGCCGGCGGTCGGGGAGAGCGCGACGAAGGCGGAGGTGAGGAAGAGGTAGGAACCGAGGCCGACCGCGAGGGGGAAGATGAACTGCATGGCGGTGGCGCCGGGAAGGGCCGTGTCGGAGGGGGCGACGGTGACGGAGACGGCCGCCATGCCGGTGTAGTGCATGCTGCTGACGGCGGCTCCCATGACCAGGGAGGCGACGGCGACGGCCGCCGGGGACTTGATGTTGAGGGCGGCCCACAGGGCGGCGGTGGCGGCGACGACCGCGATGGCGACGGAGAGGCCGACGGTGACCGGGTCGTAGCCGATGCTGCCGTGCAGGCGCAGGGCGGCCATGCCGAGGTAGTGCATGCTGGCGACGCCGAGGCCGGTGGTGAGGCCGCCCAGGACGAGGGCGCGGCTGCGGCCCTGCCCGTAGCCGACGGCGAAGACCCCGGCGCCCACCACGGCCACGGCCACGAGCAGGCTGAGGACGGTCAGCGGCACGTTGTAGTGGATCTCGGTGCCGGTGACGCTGAAACCGAGCATCGCCACGAAGTGCATGGTCCAGATGCCGGTGCCGATGGCGGAGGCCGCGGTGAGCAGCCAGTTGCGGCGGGAACGTCCGGTGGCGGCGAGCGCGCGGACGGTGCAGCGGAGCCCGAGGGCCGCGCCGAGCGAGGCCATCGCATAGGAGAGAACGGGGGTCAGCCAGCCGTAGGCGGCGTGGTCCAGGTGTCCCATGACCCGGGGACGCTAGTCCGGGTGACGGCACGAACAAGGGGAGCATTTCAAAAGCTGCTGGAACTGCCGGAATATGACAGAGATACGTTCACCTCGGACCGTGCCGGGTGTCACTCTGAGCACGGTCCGCGCACAGCGGACCGCGCGGCCGGCGTCTCGGGCGCGGGACGGCGCGCAACGGCGCGCAACGGCCCGGAACGGTGCGGGATCATGTGCGCATGAGCGAGGACCACACACACGTGCAGGAGTTCTTCGGCGTGCGCGCCGCCGGCTGGGACGCGAAGTTCCCCGGCGACGGGCCGGCCTTCGCCACCGCCGTCGCCGAGTTCGGGCTGCGGTCCGGGGACCGGGTGCTGGACGCCGGCTGCGGCACCGGGCGCGCCCTGCCCGCGCTGCGGGCCGCCGTCGGTCCGTCCGGGACGGTCATCGGGGCGGACCTGACCCCCGAGATGCTGGCCGAGGCGGCCCGTGCCGGGCGGGACGCGGAAGGGGTGCTGCTGCGCGCCGACGTGGCGCGGCTGCCACTGCGCGACGGTTGCCTGGACGCGGTGTTCGCGGCGGGCCTGATCGCGCACCTGCCCGATCCGGCGGAGAACCTGCGCGAGCTGGCCCGGGTGGTGCGGCCCGGCGGCCGGCTCGCCCTTTTTCACCCGATCGGGCGAGCGGCCCTGGCGGCCCGGCACGGCCGTGAGCCGTCCCCCGAGGACCTGAGGGCCGAACGGAACCTCGGCCCGCTGCTGGCCGGTTCGGGATGGCGGATGACCTCGTACGCCGACGAGGACGCCCGCTTCCTCGCGCTGGCCGTACGGTCGTCCTGACGCGCGAGGCAGGCCGTAGGGCTCTCTGACACGCGGCCGGGGCCGTACGCGGGGGTTCAGCCCCCGGCGGGCGGCTGTGCGTCGGCGCCCGTGGCTCGGCGCTGGTGCGGGACCGGGCAGCCTCCCCGGCCCGGCACCGGGTGGGTGCCCAGCTCACCGACGTCGTAGCCGCTCGCGTAGCTCTTGATCTCCGGATTCTGGCGGGCGTAGTGCGGGGCGCTGCGCGGCGGCAGCAGCCGGACGGCCCGGCCGCGCAGCTTCAGGGCGCCGCGGACCAGCTTCCGGACCGCCGGACCCGGCTGCTCGTACCGGAAGGCGTGCAGCAGCGGTTCGTCGAGCAGGGCCAGGCTCGCGGTGCGCAGCAGCGGGGCGAGCGGGGCCGGGTACCAGGAGGCCATCAGGTCGAGGGTGGCGTCGGCCACGGCGCGGCCGCCCTCGTCCCAGCCGAAGTGCTCCTTCTCGTAGGCGTCCAGGGTGGCTTCGAACTCCTCGTAGGAGCCCGGAATGTCCGTGATGCCCATGTGGCGGCCGAGCGCGGTGTAGTAGTTCGCGGAGGCCCGCCGCTCGTGGGCGGTCAGCGGGCGCCAACCGTACTCGTCCAGCCAGCGCTTGGGAATCACGACAAAGGTGCACAGGACGTAGCGCATGTCCTCGTTGCTGATGTCGTAGCTGCGGTGCATCTGGTTGATGCGGCGGATCGCGGTGCGCCCGGTGTCGCTCTCGAAGCCGTGCTCCACCACCGCGTCGAGCAGCAGCGCGGTGTCGTCGTAGCGGCGCTGCGGCCGGTCGGTGAACTCGGCGGTCTCGGCGAGCAGGCGGCCGATGCCGGGGACCGCGTAGGTGCGGTAGAGGGCGAGCTCCAGGGCCCGGGTGAAGTCCCAGGGGAACTCGTAGGTGGCGGTCATCCGGTAGATGGCGAGGAAATCCTGGTCGGCATCCAGGCGGAGGATCTCCTTCAGCCGGTCGTAACGCTGCACCGGGGTCTGCCTTTCTGTGGCGGAGGTCCAACTCTACGTGCAGGTAGCGGCCTTGGAAATCGCCGCCCGCGGGCTCTCGACGCGCGGGTTACCGAGTAGTTAGGGTGCGCCGACGAGAGAGCGACCGGGAGGCGATGTGTCGGAGGAGTCTGCGGTGCCGGCGGAGGCCGAGGACACCGGTGGCGGGTCGCTGTACGTACTGACCGCCGTGTTGCTGACCCCGGCGCAGTTCCCGAGCATCCTGGGCGACGACTACCCGCAGGCGTGCGCACTGCTCGGGGTCGCGCCGGTGGTGGACGGGTACGGGCTGGTGCTCGGCCAGGACGAGGACGGCGCCCGGTGGACCGTGGTCGTCGACGACGTGTCGCTGGTGGCGACGGCCATCGCCTCCTGGGACTGCGGGATGGAGTACGACCTGTCCCCCGACGAGCGCACCATCGTGGTCTCGCTGGCCGGCTGGCCGCTGGACCTGGCGGTGGCGGCGCCGGGGCTGCCGGACCCGCACGACCCGGAGCAGGGCGCGGACGGCACCGGGCGGGTGCCGCTGGCCCCACCGTCCGCGGAGGTGTGGGGTCCGGCGCAGCGGCGGATGGGCGCGGACCAGATCGCGCTGCAGTGGGCGGACTGGCGGGAGAGGTTCCAGTCCGGCGGGGAGAACCGGGTGGCGCACAAGGGGCTGGACCGGGCCCTGACCGAGGCGCGCGGCTACGCCGAGAGCCCGCCGCCGCCCGGACGGGTGCGGTCCTCCTTCGCGGCCGGCGAGGCCCGGATGCTCCGGGCGGACGGGCCCGGCTGGTCGCTGGTGGCCCGGACCGACGACATCGCCTTCGTGCTGCTGGACGAGGAACCGAGCGGGGTCATTCCGGTGCCCCGCGACGCGGAACTGCCCGGGCTGCTGGAGGGCCTGGACCGGGTGGCCGTACGGCCGTCCTGAACGAACGGGCGGAAAACCGGAACGGAACGGAACAGAACAGAACGGAACGGCGTCGAGGGGGAACGCATGCGGGTGGAGATCGAGCCGGTCGGCACGGTGGTGGGCGGCCGGGCGGAGGTCCGGGACGACGAGTGGGGTCCCGAGCGGGCGGTGATCCGGCTGGACGCCTCCCGGTTCGGGCCGGAGTCGCTGTACGGACTGGAGGACTTCTCCCACCTGGAGGTCGTCTTCCACTTCGACCGGGTGCCGGTGGAGCGGATCGAGACGGGCGCCCGGCACCCCCGGGGCAACCCGGACTGGCCGCTGGTCGGGATCTTCGCGCAGCGCGGCAAGAACCGGCCGAACCGGCTGGGGGTGTCACGCTGCCAGCTGCTGGAGGTGGACGGGCTGGACGTCCACGTGGAGGGGCTGGACGCAGTGGACGGCACTCCGGTGCTGGACCTCAAGCCGTACCTGGCCGAGTTCGGGCCGCGCGGCCCGCTCCGGCAGCCGGACTGGGCCACGGTCCTGATGCGCGAGTACTACTGACCTGCCGCCGGGGACGGTGTAGCCCGACGACCCGGCCGGCGGCGGCTCCCGGAGCCACGGACTCCGGGTGGCCGGGGCCGGCCCGGGTCAGACCTGCCCAGGTCAGACCGGCCCGGGTCAGACCTGCCCAGGTCAGACCGGCCCGGGTCAGACCCGTTCGAGCGGCTCGTGCGGCTCGGCGGGCAGGGTGACCGTGATGGTGTCGCCCGGGCGGACGGTGCCGCCCCGCCGGACGACGCCCATGATCCCGGCCTTCCGCACGATGGCGCCGTCGGCGTCCCGGCCGACCACCTGCTTGAGCAGTCCGTCCTGGAAGTGGTCGATCTGCAGGCAGGGGTTGCGCAGACCGGTGATCTCGACCTCCGCCTCGTCACCCAGCCGCAGCACGGCTCCCCGGGGCAGGGCGTGCAGGTCGATGCCCTCCGTGGTCACGTTCTCCCCGAGCCGGCCCGCACTGACCTCGAAGCCCGCCCGCGCCACCTCGTCGAAGAGCTCCCGGTGGATCAGGTGGACCTGGCGGAGGTTGGGCTGCGTCGGGTCCACGGCCACCCGGGAGCGGTGTTTGACCGTGACCCCGGCGTGCACGTCGCCCGCCACCCCCAGTCCGGCGAGCAGCGTGATGCTGTCCCGGTTGGGCTTGCTGAAGGAGTACTCCGCGTTGCTGCTGACCGCAGCCACGATCGCCATGCCCATGCCCTTCCCCCGGCCGCCCCTGGCGGCCCGTCCGAGGCCGCCGCCGACGGCCTGTCCGAGGCCGCGCTCAGCGGCCTATCTGCTTGCGCGTGACGTGCCTGAGCCGACGCCGTTGCGAGGAGTCCAGCAACAGGTAGGCGGCCGCGGGAACTCCGATGAGCACCAGCAGACCCGGCCAGAACCCGACCGTCCAGAACAACACGATCGCCGCCACCACACCCGCGGTGGCGACCTTTCCGCTCGTCGACATGCCTCGGCACCTCCTCCTGGACCGTCCTGCGGCGCCCGTCGCCGTCCCGCAGCGCCGGACGGCACTTCCTCCAACGTACCCGGCGGGTCCGTCGTTCCCGGCTTCGGAAAGTGACTCGGGTCACAGTCGGGGCCCGCCCGCGGGGCCCGATCGTGGAGTACCCTCGGCCGCCCAGTCTCCGGTAGTCAAATTTGAGGAATGCGTGCTCCCCAAGATCGACGACCTTGTCCGCCGCCCCGCCGTCTTCCTGCCCGCCGACCCCGGACGGACCGGTCGGGTGGCCTTCCTGCAGACAGAGGACGGGCCTCCGGAGGACGGGCCGCTGTCCCTCCCCGGCGGGGCCGGTTCGCCCGAGCTGCTGGTCGTGGT
This sequence comes from Streptomyces sp. NPDC043853, assembly GCF_056436025.1. Taxonomy (NCBI): domain Bacteria; kingdom Bacillati; phylum Actinomycetota; class Actinomycetes; order Kitasatosporales; family Streptomycetaceae; genus Streptomyces; species Streptomyces sp. NPDC043853. Next base: position 2,479 of record NZ_JBWKDJ010000013.1, on the reverse strand, counting down.
GGGCCCCGGTCTCCGGCCGGTCCCGGTCACCGCCCTGGTGCTGCCCCTCCGCGACGCGCTGCCGGTGCTGGTCCGGGCCCGGGTCCGGTGTGGTGACGGACCGCACCCGGCGGGGGCGCACGCCCCCGGTCCCGCGCCGGCCACCGCGCGGGCAACCGGCCCGGACGGCACCCCCTCGCCCTCCCCCGCGGCCGCCTTCTGGGGTGCCGCCGCCCTCCTGGCACTCCAGCTCGCCGCCCGCGGCCTGCTGCTGCCCGGCCTGACCGCCGACGGCCACGACGCCTGGCGGATCGGCCCGCTCGACGCGGCCGACCTCGACCGGGTGCGCGCCCTGGCCGCCGCGATGCCGCCGGCCGCGCACTGCGTACCGGTGGACGGGGAACCCCTGCGGCTGCCCGACCCCGAAGCCCTGCTGCGCCGCTTCCTGGACGCCGTGGCCGACGTCCTCCCCCGCACCCCCGCCGCACCTACCGCCGCGGGCGGACCCGCCTTCGCCGCCGAGGAGCCGGCCCGGTATCCCGCCCTGCGGAACTGGGCCGCCGAGGTCGCCGCTGGCCACGACGCCGGCGTACGGATCTCCCTGCGCGTGGAACTGACCGACCGGCCCGGCGCACCCGGGGCCCCGGGATTCCGCGCCGTGCTCCAGCTGCACGGCGTGGCCGACCCGGCGCTGGTCGCCGGCGCCGCCGCGGTGTGGGCCGGGACCGGGCCCGGAGCAGCCGGATTCACCCCGCGCGCCCGGATGGACGCGCTGCTCGCGCTGCGCCGGGCCGCCCGCCTGTGGCCGCCGCTGACACCGCTGCTCACGGCCGCCGTGCCGCACGCCGTCGACCTGGCCGACGAAGAGGTGGTCGAGCTGCTCGGCGAACCCGGCCGGGCGCTGGCCGCCGACGGCGTACGGGTGCACTGGCCGCGCGACCTGGCCCTGGGCCTGACCCCGCGGGCCGTGATCGGCGGCAGCGCCCGCTCCTCCGGGTCCTCACCCGGGCAACCGGGGGAACCGGGGCTGCTCTCCCCCGGTGCCCTGCTCTCCTTCGACTGGCGGCACACCCTGGGCGGCCAGGCCGGCCCGACAGCCGATGACGTTACGGAGGACACGGGCGGGACAGGCGGCGCGGGCGGGACAGGCGGCGCGGGCGGGACAGGCGGCGCGGGCGGGACTGGCGGCGCGGGCGGGACTGGCGACACAGACGACACGGGCGGGACGGGGGACACAGGCGGGAAGGGCGACACCGCCGGGGCGGGCGCCCGCCCCGGCCCCGAAGCCGACCTGACCCCGGCCGAACTCGACCGCCTCGCCGAGGCCGCCCGCCCCCTGGTGCGGCTCCGCGACCGGTGGGTCCTGGTCGACCCCGCCGAGGCCCGCCGGGCGCGCGCCCGGCAGGATCACAAGGTCACCGCCGCCGACGCGCTGGCCGCCGTACTCACCGGGTCGGCGGAGGTGGACGGCCGGCGGATCGGGGTCACGGCGACCGGCGCGCTGGAGCGGCTCCGGGCCGTACTCACCGCGGGCCCGGAGCCGGCCGGACCCGCGACGGGAGCCCGGCCGTTCGTCCAGCCCGCCGCGCTCGCCGCCACCCTGCGCGACTACCAGCTGCGCGGCCTGGCCTGGCTGGACCGGATGACCTCGCTCGGCCTCGGCGGCTGTCTCGCCGACGACATGGGCCTGGGCAAGACCGTCACCCTGATCGCCCTCCACCTGCACCGGCAGCAGGACCCGGCGACGGCGCGGCCCACCCTCGTCGTCTGCCCCGCCTCGCTGCTCGGCAACTGGCAGCGGGAGATCGGGAAGTTCGCGCCGGGCACCCCCGTACGGCGGTTCCACGGCCCCGGCCGCGACCTGGCCGGGCTGCCCGCCGGAGCCGTCGTACTCACCACGTACGGCACCGTGCGCCTGGACGTGCCCGCCCTCGCCGCCACCGACTGGGGCATGGTCGTCGCGGACGAGGCGCAGCACATCAAGAACCCGCGGTCGAGCACCGCCCGGGCGCTGCGCGCCGTCCCGGCCCCGGCCCGGATCGCGCTGACGGGCACCCCGGTCGAGAACAACCTGACCGAGCTGTGGGCCGTGCTCGACTGGACCACTCCGGGCCTGCTCGGGCCGCTCGGCGCCTTCCGTGCCCGCTACGCCGACGCCGCGGAATCCGGCCGCGATCCGCGGGCGGCGGCCCGTCTGGCCGCGCTGGTCCGGCCGTTCCTGCTGCGCCGCAGGAAGTCCGACCCCGGCATCGTCCCCGAGCTCCCGCCGAAGACCGAGACGGACCACCCGGTCTCCCTCACCCCGGAGCAGGTCTCGCTCTACGAGGCGGTGGTCCGCGAGACCCTCGACGCGATCGCGGCGGCGGACGGCATGGAGCGGCGCGGCCTGGTGGTCAGGCTGCTCACCTCGCTGAAGCAGATCTGCAACCATCCCGCGCAGTTCCTGAAGGAGGACCGGCCCCGCATCCCGCACCGCTCGGGGAAACTCGCCCTGCTCGAC
>NZ_JBWKDJ010000012.1:260265-275773 GCF_056436025.1 Streptomyces sp. NPDC043853 | reverse complement strand
GGTGCGAACAAGCCGGTCCGGCTGCAGGGCGCGTTCGTCACCGAGGACGAGGTCCAGGCGGTGGTCCGGCACTGCAAGGACCAGATGGCCCCGGTCCACCGGTCGGATGTCTTTGCGGAACAGGAAGCGCCCCCAGGGATCGGCGAGGATCTCGACGAGCTGTGCAAGGCGGTGGAATTGGTGGTCTCCACCCAGTTCGGGTCGACCTCGATGCTCCAGCGCAAGCTCCGAATGGGATTCCGACAGGCCGGGCGCCTCATGGAGCACATGGAGTGGTACGGGATCGTCGGGCCACCTGACGGCAGCAAGGCGCGGGACGTCCTGATCCGTCCCGAGGAACTCGACGCGGTGCTCGGCGCGCTCCGGGGAGGTCGCTGAACAGCCGGATCCCGCGTGAGAGAGCGGGCGCGCCGGGATGTGACCATGGCCCCCTGAGCAACTCGTGTTCCTGGGGGGACCATGCGCATCACCCGTACCGTCTTCGGCCTGGTGGCCGGCACCGTCGTCGCGGCCCTGCTGGCCGGCTGCAGCTCGTCGGCCGCGAAGCCGGAGAAGGGCGCGTCCCCGGCGGTCACGCAGGTCCCTGCGGCCGGAGCGGAGGGGCTCGACCCGGAGCCGCGGCCGCAGGACCAGAACCTGCTGGCCTGGACCGGCGACCCGAACGACGCCGGCCATGTCACGGCCCAGTCCTCCGCCGGGGTGGGCGGCCGGATCACCCTGGTCCGGATCGTCCTGCGCGAGCGCACCCCCTGGTCGAACATCTGGCTGGGACTGGCCGGGATCGACCCCAGTGCCCAGCTCGCCGACTGCTACCTCGGCGTGTACGACGCCAAGGGCACCCTCCGCGGGGCCACCGCGGACATCTCCCCGCAGCTGATGACCGACGCGATCGCCAAGCCGCTGGCCCTGCAGAAGCCCTTCACCGCCGAGCCGGGCACCTACTTCATCGCCCTGCTGCTGAACGGCACCTGGGCCACCAACGGACTGACCCTGAAGGCCACCGGGGCCGGCATCTCGGTGAACGCGGGCCTCACCCCGCCCAACCTGCGCTACAGCACCGTGCTGACCGGGCAGACCTCGCTGCCCGCCACCCTGGACCTCACGCAGCAGTCCACCAGCACGATCAACACCGGCTGGGCCAGCCAGTGGTACGCCGTGTCCTGAAACGAGCCGTGGGGGCGGGCCCCTTCCGGGCCCGCCCCCACGGACGTCAGCGTGCGGTGCGGATCAGCACTCGATGACGTTCACGGCGAGGCCGCCGCGCGCCGTCTCCTTGTACTTGATCTTCATATCGGCGCCGGTCTCCTTCATGGTCTTGATGACCTTGTCGAGGGAGACCTTGTGGCTGCCGTCCCCGCGCATCGCCATCCGCGCCGCGGTGACCGCCTTCACCGCCGCCATGCCGTTGCGCTCGATGCACGGGATCTGGACCAGGCCGCCGACCGGGTCGCAGGTCAGGCCCAGGTTGTGCTCCATGCCGATCTCGGCCGCGTTCTCCACCTGCTCCGGGGTGCCGCCGAGCACCTCGGCCAGCGCGCCCGCCGCCATGGAGCAGGCCGAGCCGACCTCGCCCTGGCAGCCGACCTCGGCGCCGGAGATCGAGGCGTTCTCCTTGAACAGCATGCCGATCGCACCGGCGGCGAGGAGGAAGCGCACCACGCCGTCCTCGTCCGCGCCCGGGACGAAGTTCACGTAGTAGTGCAGGACGGCCGGGAGCACGCCCGCCGCGCCGTTGGTCGGCGCGGTCACGACCCGGCCGCCGGCCGCGTTCTCCTCGTTGACCGCCATCGCGTAGATCGTGGTCCACTCGCTGCGGTGCAGCAGCGGGTCGCCCTCGGTGCGCAGCTGGCGGGCGGTGGCCGCGGCGCGCCGCTTGACCCGCAGACCGCCCGGCAGGATGCCCTCGCGGGACATGCCGCGGGAGACGCAGGCCTGCATGACCCGCCAGATCTCCAGCAGGCCCTCGCGGATCTCCTCCTCGGTGCGCCAGGCCTTCTCGTTCTCCAGCATCAGGGAGGAGATCGACAGCCCGGTCTCGCGGGTCAGCCGGAGCATTTCGTCACCGGTGCGGAAGGGGTACTTCAGCACGGTGTCGTCGAGCTTGATCCGGTCCTCGCCGACCGCGTCCTCGTCCACCACGAAGCCGCCGCCGACCGAGTAGTACGTCTTCTCCAGCAGCGGGGCGCCCGCCTCGTCGTACGCGAAGAGGGTCATGCCGTTGGCGTGGTACGGCAGCGAGCGGCGGCGGTGCAGGATCAGCTGGTTCGGCTCGTCGAAGTCGATCTCGTGCACCTCGCCTATCTCCGCGCCGAGCAGCCGCAGCCGCTTGTTCTGCCGGATGCGCTCGACCTCGTCGTCGGCCTTCTCGACGTCGACCGTGCGCGGGGAGTAGCCCTCCAGGCCGAGCAGGACGGCCTTGGGCGTGCCGTGGCCGTGGCCCGTAGCGCCCAGGGAGCCGTACAGCTCGGCCCGGACGGAGACGGTCTGGGCGAGCAGGCCGTCCTTCTTCAGCCGGTTCACGAACATGCGGGCGGCACGCATCGGGCCGACGGTGTGCGAGCTGGACGGACCGATGCCGATCGAGAAGAGATCGAAGACGGAAATGGCCACGGTGGCGGACTCCCTTGTCTGCTCGTGGGGTGGGAGGGCGGGAGGGGTGATTTTTGTGGATTTTGTCCGGCAGACGAGCGTATCGCGCCAGGGTGAACGGCCGGCCTTCGGAACGGGGCCGTGAGGGGGCGGCCCGGCGTGAGTCGCCTCACGCTCGCGGGTCCGGCTCGAAGGCGGGTGGTGCCCCGGCCGGAGCCCGTCCGGGGCAGAGGGAAGGGTGAAGAGAAGGGCAAAGGGAAGGGCCCGGCCCTGTGGAAACAAGGCCGGGCCCCCCAACCGAAGCCTTAGAGCGACGGGTACAGCGGGTGCTTCTCGGCCAGCGCGGTGACGCGGGCCCGCAGGGCCTGGGCGTCGGCCGCCTCGAAGGGAGAGGGCGCCTTGAGCGCCTCGGCGATGATGTCGGCGACCTCGGTGAAGTCCTCGGCGCCGAAACCGCGGGTGGCCAGGGCCGGGGTGCCGATCCGCAGGCCCGAGGTGACCATCGGCGGCCGCGGGTCGTTCGGGATGGCGTTCCGGTTGACCGTGATGCCGACCTCGTGGAGGCGGTCCTCGGCCTGCTGGCCGTCCAGCTCGGAGTTGCGCAGGTCCACCAGGACCAGGTGCACGTCCGTGCCGCCGGTGAGCACGTCCACGCCCACGGCCTTGACGTCGTCCTGGACCAGGCGGGCGGCGAGGATCCTCGCGCCCTCCAGGGTGCGCTCCTGGCGCTCCTTGAACTCCTCCGAGGCGGCGACCTTGAAGGAGACGGCCTTGGCCGCGATCACGTGCTCCAGCGGACCGCCCTGCTGGCCGGGGAAGACCGCGGAGTTGATCTTCTTGGCCAGCTCCTGCGTCGACAGGATCACACCGCCGCGCGGACCGCCGAGGGTCTTGTGCGTGGTGGTGGTGACCACGTGGGCGTGCGGCACCGGGTTCGGGTGCAGGCCCGCGGCGACCAGGCCCGCGAAGTGGGCCATGTCGACCATCAGGTACGCGCCGACCTCGTCCGCGATCCGGCGGAAGGCGGCGAAGTCCAGCTGGCGCGGGTACGCGGACCAGCCGGCGACGATCAGCTGCGGCTTGGACTCCTTGGCCAGGCGCTCGACCTCGGCCATGTCGACCGTGCCGTCCTCGCCCACGTGGTACGGGACCACGTTGTAGAGCTTGCCGGAGAAGTTGATCTTCATGCCGTGGGTCAGGTGACCGCCGTGGGCCAGGTTCAGGCCCATGATCGTGTCGCCCGGCTTCAGCAGCGCGAACATCGCGGCCGCGTTGGCCTGCGCGCCCGAGTGCGGCTGCACGTTGGCGGCCTCGGCGCCGAACAGCGCCTTGATCCGGTCGATGGCGATCTGCTCGACCACGTCGACGTGCTCGCAGCCGCCGTAGTAGCGGCGGCCCGGGTAGCCCTCGGCGTACTTGTTGGTGAGGACCGAACCCTGGGCCTCCATGACGGCGACCGGAGCGAAGTTCTCCGACGCGATCATTTCCAGGGTCGACTGCTGGCGCACGAGCTCGGCGTCGACGGCGGCGGCGACGTCCGGGTCAAGCTCGTGCAGAGGGGTGTTCAGTACAGACATCTCTATCCCTGGTGTGGTGGGAGGTCAGCCCGCGGTGAACGCGGTGTACTCGTCGGCGGACAGCAGGTCGTCCTCGCCGCCCGTGATCTTGACCTTGAACAGCCAGCCGCCCTCGAACGGGGCGGTGTTCACGAGCGCCGGGTCGTCCACGACGTCCTGGTTGGCCTCGGTGACCTCACCGGTCACCGGGGCGAACAGGTCGCTGACCGACTTGGTGGACTCCAGCTCGCCGCAGGTCTCGCCGGCGGTGATGGTGTCGCCCACGGCGGGGAGCTGGGCGAAGACGACGTCACCGAGGGCGTTGGCCGCGTACTCGGTGATGCCGACGGTGGCGACGCCGTCCGCGTCGACCGCCGTGACCCACTCGTGCTCCTTGGTGAAGCGCAGCTGCTGGGGGTTGCTCATGACCTGATTCTCCTGGATGAGGGGAGTGCTGATGAACGTTGGTCTTGCAGGGTGAGACGGGTCCCGGAAGGGGAGACCGTCACTTCTGCCGCTTGTAGAAGGGCAGGGCGACGACCTCGTACGCCTCATGGGTACCTCGAATGTCGACGCCGACGCCGGAGGTGCCGGGCGCGGCGTGCTCCGCGTCGACGTACGCCATCGCGATCGGCTTGCCCAGGGTGGGGGACGGAGCGCCCGAGGTGACCTCGCCGATCACCTGCCCGCCCGCGACCACGGAGAAGCCCGCGCGGGGCACCCGGCGGCCTGAAGCGATCAGGCCGACGAGCTTGCGCGGGGCCTTGGTCTCGGAGAGCTCGGCGGCGGCCTGCAGGGCGGCGCGGCCGACGAAGTCGCCCTCCTTCTCGAACTTCACGACCCGGCCCAGGCCCGCGTCGAACGGGGTCAGCGCGGTGGTCAGCTCGTGCCCGTAGAGCGGCATGCCCGCCTCCAGGCGCAGCGTGTCCCGGCAGGACAGGCCGCACGGGACCAGGCCGGCCTCGGCGCCCGCCTCGGTCAGCGCCTGCCACAGCTGCACGGCGTGCTCCGGCTTCACGAACAGCTCGAAGCCGTCCTCGCCGGTGTAGCCGGTGCGGGCGATCAGCGCGGGGACCCCGGCCACGGTGCCGGGCAGGCCGGCGTAGTACTTCAGGCCGTCGAGGTCGGCGTCCGTCACCTTCTTGAGGATGCCGGGGGACTCCGGGCCCTGGACGGCGATCAGCGCGTAGGCCTCGCGGTCGTCGCGGACCTCGGTGTCGAAGCCGGCCGCGCGCTCGGTCAGCGCGTCGAGCACGACCTGGGCGTTGGAGGCGTTGGCGACGACCATGTACTCGGTCTCGCCCAGGCGGTAGACGATCAGGTCGTCCAGGATGCCGCCGTCCTCCTGGCAGATGTGGGTGTAGCGGGCGCGGCCCACGCCGACCGTGGAGATGTTGCCGACCAGCGCGTAGTCCAGGGCCTTGACGGCCTCCGGGCCGGTGAGGGTGATCTCGCCCATGTGGGAGAGGTCGAACAGGCCGGCCTTGGTGCGGACGGCGTTGTGCTCGTCGCGCTCGCTGGCGTACCGCAGCGGCATGTCCCAGCCGGCGAAGTCGGTCATGGTCGCACCGAGCTCGCGGTGCAGCGCGTCGAGCGCGGTCAGACGGGGGGCATTGCTCATCGGTACGGCTCCCAGGTCCCAGGGCATCGGCATGACGTGACGAGGACGATCCTCCCCATCTGTCATCGGAACCTGAGAGGTTCGCCGAGAGTCTCTGTCACCTGCGGGATCGGTTCGGTCACGCACGGACCGGATCGCGCACGGGTCGGGGCTCGGCTTGCACCTTGGGTGGAGCCGCGGCGGAGCGCGGCTCGCTTTTCAGATCTGCCTCATCCACGCGGTACGGGGCCTGAGAGATTCAAGGGAGGTTCTTGCTCCTTCGGCGTCCGGTGCCCGTGGGGGCTGCCGGAACTCTCCCGCGCGGATTCAAGCGGCCGGTATGCAGTTGGTGTCCAGTTGGCGCACATCATTGCACGGGATGCGGCCGTATGGGCGGCCGGGCCCGGAACTGTGTACGGGCCGGACGTGTCCCCGGTCTCGAAGGCCGGACCCGCCCTGCGGAACCGGACCTGCGGGATTACCGTCTCTTTACACTCAGTGGGAAAGGGTCCTGGGAACTCCTGGTGAATCCTGGCGACCCGATTCGGGGGAGGCGAGTGCGGTGCGCAGACTCGGACTGACGGCGGCGACGGCAGCGGGGACGGCGACGGCGCCGGCGACGGCGGCGGGCGTGCCGGCGCAGCGCGGGCTGCCGGCGCGGGGCGCGGAGGGCACGGCCGCCGCGGCCGCGGTCCGCGACCTGCGGGGCCGCTCCGCGGGCCCGTCGTTCCTGGGCTTCGCCGAGGGGGACATCGTGGTGGTGTCCGGGCTGCCCGGCGGCGGCAAGAGCACGCTGATCAAGCGGACCGTCGCCGAGGGCGACGCGGCCATCGACTCGCAGGACGTCCGAGAGCGCTGGGAGCGCCGGATGCCGACCGCCCTGCCCTACGGGCTGTACCGCCCGCTGGTCCGCGTCGCGCACTACGCGGGCCTCGCCCGGGTCCTGCGCTCCGGCCGTTCCGTGGTGGTCCACGACTGCGGCACCCAGAGCTGGGTGCGCGGCCTGCTGGCCCGTGCCGCCCGCCGGCGCGGCCGCGACCTCCACCTGGTCCTGCTGGACGCCAGCCCGGCGGAGGCGCTGTCGGGTCAGGCGGAGCGGGGCCGGGGCGTCACGGTGTACGCCTTCGCCCGGCACCGGGGCGCGGTCCGCCGGCTGCTGCGCGCGGCCGAGTCCGGAGGGCTCCCGGCGGGCTGCGCGACCGCCACCCTGCTGGACCGTGCGGCCGCGTCGCGTCTGACCCGCATCGCGTTCCGCGCCTGACCGGTCCCCGGGGCCGTGCCCGCTCCGTGCCCGCGCCGGCCCCGGGCCGTGCTCGGTACCGTCGTGGCCGTGCGGCCCGCGCCGGCGGAGCCGGGGGGTCGCGCGCCGAAGGCACCCACTACCCTCGGCCGGGTACGCGGAGCAGGGAGGCGCAGGCGATGCAGGGGCAAGGGGGCGGCTGGCCCGCCAATGAGCTGGAACAGGTGCTGGGCGCTGCCCTGGGCGACCCCGAGGCGGGCGCCCGGATCCTGGACGCCCTGGCCCGCAGCGAGCTGTGGGTGCCCCTGCCGGCCGGCGGCGGGCCGGACAGCGCCGGCCTGCGGCTGCCCACCATGGACATCGGCGGAGCCGCCTACGTCCCCGTGTACTCCAGCGAGCAGCAGTTCCTCGCCTGCGCCGGCCCCGGCATGGACTTCGCGGTCGCCCCGGCCGTCGAGTTCGCCCGCGGCCTGCCCCCGCAGCTCGGCATCGCCGTGAACCCCGAGGGCGCCGTCGGCGTCCCGCTGCCGCCGCCCGCCGTCGCCGAGCTCTGCCGGGCCGGCCTGGTCCCGCAGGAAGGCGCCAGTGGCGGCCGGGTCCGGCTGTTCGAGCCGGACTGGCAGGAGGATCCGGTCGATTTCCTCACCGCCGCCGGCGAGGAGTTCCGGGCCACCGGCATCGTGGCCTCCGCCCACCGCTGCCTCGCCAGCGTCGAGGGCGGCGCGCCCGAGCTCTACATCGGTGTCCGCCTGCTGGGACACCGGCCCGAGGAGCGGGACACCCCGCTGGACGCCCTGGCCCGCGCCCTGAACCGGGTCCAGCCGCCGTGGCCGGTGCACCTGATCCTGCTCGACGCCACCGACGATCTGGTGGCCGAGCACATCCGCGAGCGCGTGCGCCCGTTCTATCTGCCCTAGGCACCCGTAAGCTGGTGGGGTTTCCGGGCTGACGGGCGGACAAAGAGACGAAGAGGGGTACCGGGTGAGTGCGTCAGGCACGGCCGCGGCCGGGCGGGTCGAGCACATGCTGCGCCAGGTGGCCCCCGGGCGTTATGACAGCTACGAGTCACTGCTGCACGCGCTCGGCGAGGGCCGACTGTGGATGCTCCTCTGGCAGGGGCAGCCCGGTTCCCCGGACGCCCAGTACGGCGGCATGGAGGTCGACGGGCTGGGCTACGCGCCCTGCGTGACCTCCCCGCAGGAGCTCGCCGCGAGCGGCTGGAACCGGGCGTACGAGGTGGTCACCGGCCGGGACATCGCCCGTGCCCTCTACCCCGACCGCTGGGGCCTGTGGGTCAATCCGCACGACGCGGGCGGCGGCCTCGGCATTCCCTGGGCCGACCTGCGCCGGGTGGCCACCGGCCTGGACCGGATGCCGGCCGGGCCGCTGCGGCTTTCGGAGCCCGCGCTGGAACTCCCGCAGTTCTACGGGCTGCTCACGCAGCACGCGCACCGCACGCCCGTGGTCCGCTCGCTCCGCCGCGCCTGGGTGCAGCCGGCGCTGGGCCAGCCGTACCTCGCCGTCGGGCTCGACCTCTACGACGCCTCGCCGGCGGCGCTGGAGTCGGTGCGCGAGATGATGCGCCAGTCGGTGACCGCCGTCCCCGAGGGCGTACCCGTCTGCACCGTCGCCCTCGCCGACGAGCACGACCCGGTCGCGATGTGGCTGAGGGCCCAGGCACGGCCCTTCTACGACCGCGAGGCGCAGGCGTCCGGGTACTGAGATTCCTCCGCGGGCAACCGCGCGCGCGACCATCGGGCCGCACGGAACAGATCGTTCTGTGCGGCCTTTGTGTTGTCCGGATTTGGGCGGTCCTTGGGCCCAAATAACGCACAGCTGGCGACAGTTGGGCACGATGTCCACTTCCGTACCGAACGGACGGTGTTGCTCCGCTGAGGGGCCACCGCAGTCCGGATAACGGGAACCCGACCCTCACATCACGGTTGCGCATCCATTCATCTGCGGGTCTGGCGGCTGGTCGACGGCCCGATGAAGACTCCCCCACCAAGAGCCGATCAGTCCTCCCAATCGAGGGTTCGGCGCGCGCAGTTCGCTCGCGGCATCCGCAGCACGGCACCACCGCACCACGCGCACCACCTGCACACCCGCAGCACTCGCACACCCGCAGCACTCGCTGTACTCGCACTTCCTGTACTCGCACTCACAGCGCCACTCCGCACCAACGCCGCCACAGCGGCGGGCATGGGCCGGCCCACCCGTCGGCCGAGAGGGGTCCCCACCACGATGACGGCACCACTGCATGACACGAGCGCGGAACAAGCACCCGTTGCCGTTGCCGTAGCCGACGTCCCAGCCAAGGCCATCGAAGGCCGCTCACCGGGCCGGATCGCCTGGATGCGGCTCAAGCGCGACAAGGTCGCGCTGACCGGCGGCATCGTCGTGATCTTCCTGGTCCTGGTGGCGGTCTTCGCGCCGCAGATCGTGAGCCTGCTGGGCCACCCGCCCAACGAGTTCCACGAGGAGATGATCGACCCCGAGTTCGGCACCCCGACCGGCTCCTTCGGGGGCATGAGCTCGGACTTCCTGCTGGGCGTGGAGCCGACCAACGGCCGCGACGTGTTCAGCCGGATCGTCTTCGGCGCGCGGATCTCGCTGACCGTGGCCTTCCTCGCCGCCTTCGTCTCGGTGATCATCGGCAGCCTGCTGGGCGCCCTCGCGGGCTTCCTCGGCGGCTGGGTCGACGCCCTGATCAGCCGGGTGATGGACCTGCTGCTGGCCTTCCCGCAGCTGCTGTTCACCATCGCCCTGGTCTCCGTGGTCCCCAACTCCGTCTGGGGCTTCGAGGGAACCGGCGTCCGGATGGGCGTCCTGGTCATCGTCATCGGCTTCTTCGGCTGGCCGTACATCGGGCGCATCGTCCGCGGCCAGACCATCTCGATGCGCGAACGCGAGTACGTCGAGGCCGCACGCAGCCTCGGCGCCGGACGCGGCTACATCCTGATCAAGGAACTGCTGCCCAACCTGGTCGCGCCGATCCTCGTGTACACCACGCTGATCATCCCGACCAACATCCTGACGGAGGCGGCCCTCAGCTTCCTCGGCGCCGGCGTCAAGCCGCCGACCGCGTCCTGGGGAAAGATGCTGTCCGACGCCGTCCCCATCTACCAGGACGCACCCATGTTCATGGTCGTCCCCGGTCTCGCGATCTTCATCACCGTCCTGGCGTTCAACCTCTTCGGGGACGGGCTGCGTGACGCACTCGACCCCAAGGGCAGCTGAACCGCTCAAACGATTCACCCACTCATGGAGGTTGGACCCATCGTGATCCGCAGAAAGCAGGCACTCGCGATCACCGCAGTGATCGCCGCTCTGTCGCTGACCGCCGCGTGCGGTGGCGACGGCGATGACAGCAAGGCCGGCAAGACCGGAGCCTCCGGCGCCGCCTTCGACGCCGCGACCAAGGGCGTCGTCAACGCGTCCGACAAGAAGGGCGGCGAGCTCAAGCTCTGGTCGCCGCAGGACGTCGACTACCTCGACCCGGCGCGTGCCTACTACGGCTTCGTGTGGAACATGCAGCGCCTCTTCGTGCGGCAGCTGCTCGCGTACGACGCCAAGCCCGGCAAGGACGGCACCAAGCTGGTCCCGGACCTCGCGCAGTCGCTGCCCGAGATCAGCAACGACGGCAAGACCTACACGCTGAAGCTCAAGGACGGCGTGAAGTTCGAGGACGGCACGCCGATCACCTCGAAGGACATCAAGTACGGCATCGAGCGCGTTTTCGCGCAGGACGTGCTCTCCGGCGGTCCGACCTACCTGATCGACGTTCTCGACCAGGGCCAGAAGTACCCCGGCCCGTACAAGGACACCGACCCGGCCAAGATGGGCCTGAAGTCGGTCCAGACGCCGGACGACAAGACCATCGTCTTCAACCTGGCGACCGCCAACTCGGACTTCAGCTACCTGCTGGCCATGCCGGGCTCCTCGCCGGTCCCGGCGGCCAAGGACACCGGCGCCAAGTACACCAACCAGCCGGTCTCCACCGGCCCGTACAAGGTCGAGAGCTTCACCGCCGGCAAGGGCGCGACCTTCGTGCGCAACGAGCACTGGGACCCGAAGACCGACACGATCCGCAAGGGTCTGCCGGACAAGGTCTCCTTCACGGTGACCACCAACGCCGAGGACATGGACCAGCGCCTCCTCAACGGCGACATCGACCTGGCGGCCGACGGCACCGGTCTGCTCACCGCGGCGAAGAACAAGGTCCTCAAGGACGAGAAGCTCAAGCAGCACGCGGACAACCCGTTCACGGGCTACATCCGCTACATGGTCTTCCCGCAGACCGTGGCGCCGTTCGACAACATCGAGTGCCGCAAGGCCGTCATCTACGCGGCCGACCCGAAGTCCCTGCAGACCGCCCGCGGCGGCCCGACCTCCGGTGACCTCGGCGCGAACATGCTGCCGCCCGGCATCCCCGGCTCCGACAAGGCCTACGACCCGTGGGGCCTGACCAAGGGCCAGCCGCAGCTCGACAAGGCCAAGGAGGCCCTGAAGGCGTGCGGCAAGCCTGACGGCTTCGAGACCACCATCGCGGTCCGCAACAACCGTGCCGCCGAGGTCAAGACCGCCGAGTCCCTGCAGGCCGCGCTCGACAAGGTCGGCATCAAGGCCAAGATCGACCAGTACGACGGCAAGCTCTCCTCCTCCACGATCGGCTCGCCCGAGAACGTGAAGAAGAAGGGCTACGGCATCATCGTCATGGGCTGGGGCGCCGACTACAACTCCGGCGCGGGCTTCCTGCAGCCGCTGGTCGACGGCTCCTTCATCCTGCCGAACGGCAACAACAACTACTCCGAGATCAACGACCCGGAGATCAACAAGCTGTTCGACGACGCCGCTGCCGCCAAGACCCCCGAAGAGGCCGCGCCGTTCTACACGGACATCAACAAGAAGGTGATGGAGAAGGCCCTGTACCTGCCCATCAACTTCGACAAGGCCTTCGTCTACCACAACCCGCGTCTGACGAACGTCTTCTTCAACGAGTCGTACGGCAAGATCGACCTCGCCACGGTGGGCGTCGTCAAGTAACTGTCAGGCACGTGCCTTCACCGCACATGCGCTAGTCCGAAGGGCAGGTGAAGGCCGCAGGCGGCGGCTGCCGTCCCCACAAGGGGCGGCGGCCGCCGGCCCTGGCGGCCGACTGCAGTGCTCGTCTACCTCATCCGGCGACTGTTCAACGTCGTCGCCACGCTGCTGGTGGTCTCCGTGGTCACCTTCGGCATCTTCTTCGCGGTGCCGAAGATCACCGGGTCCGATCCCGCGCTGATGTACGCCGGCCGCGAGACCAATGAGACCGCCCTGGCGGGCATCCGCGTGAAGATGGGCTTCGACAAGCCCATCTCCGAGCAGTACTTGCTCTTCGTGAAGGGCATCGTCGCAGGCCGGGACTACGACAACGGCGTCGACACGACGCACTGCCCGGCCCCTTGCTTCGGCTATTCGTTCAAGAGCGAGACGCCGGTGTGGGACATGATGCTCGACCGTATTCCGGTCACCGTCTCGCTCGCCCTGGGCGCGGCCGTGATCTGGGTCCTCGCGGGTGTCCTGACCGGTGTCATCTCGGCGCTCAAACGCCGGACGGCGATCGACCGCACCGTGATGGTCGGCGCCCTCGCCGGCGTCTCGCTGCCGATCTTCTTCACCGGCATGCTCGCCCCGGCGGTCCTCGTCTACGGCCTGGGCTGGCTGGACGTCTCCAACTACCAGCCGATCACCGAGGATCCGGGAGCCTGGCTCAACAGCATGATCCTCCCCTGGGTCACCCTGGCCTTCCTCTTCGCCGCCACCTACGCCCGCATCACCCGCGCCACCATGCTGGAGGTGCTCGGCGAGGACTACATCCGCACGGCCCGCGCCAAGGGGCTCACCGAGCGGGTGGTCATCCGCAAGCACGCCCTGCGCTCCACCCTCACCCCGCTCGTCACCATGTTCGGCCTGGACTTCGGCGGACTCCTCGGCGGCGCCGTCCTCACCGAGACCACCTTCAACTTCCAGGGCCTGGGCACGGCGGCGGTCGGCGCGATCAGGGACGGCGACCTGCCCGTGATCATGGGTGTCACCCTGCTCGCGGCGCTCTTCGTCGTGATGGCGAACCTGATCGTGGACATGCTGTACGCCGTCATCGACCCGCGCGTGAGGCTGACGTGACCGAGAACCGCACCACCCCCCTCGTTCCTGAGCAGGCGGGGCCCCCCTCCGAGGGATCGGCCTTCCTCTCCGTCCGCGACCTCAAGGTCCACTTCCCGACCGACGACGGCCTGGTCAAGTCCGTCGACGGGCTCTCCTTCGACCTGGAGCGCGGGAAGACCCTCGGCATCGTCGGCGAGTCCGGTTCCGGCAAGTCGGTGACCTCGCTGGCCATCATGGGCCTGCACCGGACCGGCAACGCGCGCAGCCGCCCCACCATCGGCGGCGAGGTCTGGCTCGACGGCGAGGAGCTGCTGCGCGCCGACGCCGACGAGGTGCGCCGGCTGCGCGGCCGCAAGATGGCGATGGTCTTCCAGGACCCGCTGAGCGCCATGCACCCGTACTACACGGTCGGGCACCAGATCGTGGAGGCGTACCGGACCCACCACGGCGTGGACAAGAAGACCGCGAAGAAGCGGGCGGTCGAGATGCTCGACCGCGTCGGCATCCCCGAGCCCGGCAAGCGCGTCGACTCCTACCCGCACGAGTTCTCCGGCGGCATGCGCCAGCGCGCGATGATCGCGATGGCCCTGGTCAACAACCCGGAGCTGCTCATCGCGGACGAGCCGACCACCGCCCTGGACGTCACCGTGCAGGCGCAGATCCTGGACCTGATCCGGGACCTGCAGAAGGAGTTCGGCTCCGCCGTCATCATGATCACGCACGACCTCGGCGTGGTCGCCGAGATGGCCGACGACATCCTGGTGATGTACGGCGGCCGGTGCGTGGAGCGCGGCTCCGCCGAGAAGGTGTTCTACGAGCCCCGGCACCCCTACACCTGGGGCCTGCTCGGCTCGATGCCGCGCATCGACCGCGACCAGACCGACCGCCTGATCCCGGTGAAGGGCTCCCCGCCCAGCCTGATCAACATTCCGAGCGGCTGCGCCTTCAACCCGCGCTGCCCGTACGCCGACCTCCCCAAGGACAACCTGACCCGGACCGTGCGTCCGGAGCTGGTGAGCCCGGACGGCGAGCGGCACTGGTCCGCCTGCCACATGTCGCAGGAGGAGCGGACCCGGATCTGGACCGAAGAGATTGCGCCGAAGCTGTGACCGACATCAAGAAGACGGGCGCCGACGACGGGCAGACGGGCGCTGACGCCGAGAAGACCGGCACCGCGACGCTTCCCGCACAGTCCGCGGCCTCCCCGGAACCCCTGCTCAAGGTGACCGGCCTGGTCAAGCACTTCCCCATCCACAAGGGGCTGCTGCGCCGCCAGGCGGGCGCCGTCAAGGCCGTCGACGGCATCGACTTCGACGTCCGCCGCGGTGAGACCCTCGGCATCGTGGGCGAGTCCGGCTGCGGCAAGTCGACGATGGGCCGGCTGATCACGCGGCTGCTGGAGCCCACCGGCGGAAAGGTCGAGTTCGAGGGCAAGGACATCACGCACCTCGGCGTCTCGGGCATGCGCCCGCTCCGCCGCGATGTGCAGATGATCTTCCAGGACCCGTACGGCTCGCTGAACCCGCGGCACACGGTCGGCGCGATCGTCTCCGCCCCGTTCAAGCTCCAGGGGGTCACCCCGGAGGGCGGGGTCAAGGCGGAGGTCCAGCGGCTGCTCTCGCTGGTGGGCCTGAACCCGGAGCACTACAACCGCTACCCGCACGAGTTCTCCGGCGGCCAGCGCCAGCGCATCGGCATCGCACGCGCGCTCGCGCTCAAGCCGAAGCTGGTCGTCGCGGACGAGCCGGTGTCCGCCCTGGACGTGTCGATCCAGGCCCAGGTGGTCAACCTGCTGGACGACCTCCAGGAGGAGCTGGGCCTCACCTACGTGATCATCGCCCACGACCTGTCGGTCATCCGGCACGTCTCGGACCGCATCGCGGTGATGTACCTCGGCAAGATCGTGGAGCTGACCGACCGCACCTCGCTGTACGCCTCCCCGATGCACCCGTACACCAACGCCCTGCTGTCCGCGGTTCCGGTGCCCGACCCGCGCCGGCGCGGTGCCAAGAGCGGCCGGATCCTGCTGAAGGGCGACGTGCCCTCGCCCATCGCCCCGCCGAGCGGCTGCCGCTTCCACACGCGGTGCTGGAAGGCGACGCAGATCTGCAAGACGCAGGAGCCGCCGCTGCTGGCCCTGAAGACCGGTCACCAGGTGGCCTGCCACCACCCGGAGAACGGGCCGGACCAGGCGCCGGGCGACCCGGCCCTCCCGGAGGCGCCGGAGGCCCCGGCCCCGACCCCGGCCTGAGGCGGGACCCGCCGCGGCGGGGGGGGGGGGAGGTGCGGGTCTCCCCCCCCCCACCCGGGGGGGGTTTTTTGGGAGCCCGGTTCCCGGGAGAGGGGCGGGAGGGGGAAAAAAGGGGAGGGGTTCCA
>NZ_JBWKDJ010000012.1:0-260255 GCF_056436025.1 Streptomyces sp. NPDC043853 | reverse complement strand
ATCGTACCCCCCCCCCCCACCAAAAAAACCCCCCCCCCCCCCCACCCCCCCCCCCCCCCCCCCCCCCCCCCCCCCCCCCCCCCCCCCCCCCCCCCCCCCCCCCCCCCCCCCCGCCGCGCGGGCGTTTTTCGGAGGCCCGCGTTCCAGGGCCGGGCCCGGGCCGGGACACAATGGGCCGGTGCTCCACGATCTCTTCCCGCCAAGCATCCAGCACGCCCTGGACCTCGCGGGCATCTTCGTCTTCGCCACGGCCGGCGCCCTGCTCGCCGTGCGCAAGAACTTCGACGTCTTCGGCATCGCGGTCCTCGCGCTGGTGACCGCGCTCGGCGGCGGCCTCTTCCGCGACCTCGTCATCGGTGCCGTACCGCCGGCCGCCTTCGGCGAGCTCAGCTTCTTCGTCACCCCGCTGATCGCCGCGGCGATCGTCTTCTTCCTGCACCCCGAGGTCCAGCGGATCAACCGGGCCATCAACGTCTTCGACGCGGCCGGGCTCGGGCTGTTCTGCGTGACCGGCACGACCAAGGCCTACGAGTACGGACTCGGGCTGACCGCCTCGGCGGCCCTCGGCGTGGCCACCGCCGTCGGCGGCGGTGTGCTCCGCGACGTGCTCGCCAACGAGGTGCCCTCGCTGCTCCGCGACCGCGAGATGTACGCCGTACCGGCCCTGGTCGGCGCCACGATGGTCGCGCTGTTCATCGCCTTCGACACGCTCAACACCATGACCACGGCCATCGCCGTGCTCACCACCTTCTTCCTGCGGCTGGGCGCGATGAGCCTGCACTGGAAGGCGCCACTGGCCTGGAACCGCCGCTCGTCGGTCAAGGAAGAGACCCCGTGACCCCCTGACCAGGGGAGTGGGGGAGCCGACATGGAAAAAGCTACCGCTTAGTAACAGGACGGTGTACGGTCGCCCCATGACGCACGCAGCGGCCGAAACCAGCACCCCGGCAACCGCAACCATCGGTGACAGCGAGTTCGACCGCGACACCGCGGTCACCCCGCGGGCGGACCTGCCCGGGGTGTACGACGCCGAACTCTCCGCCGGCTGGACGATCATCAGCGCCGTGAACGGCGGCTATCTGCTCGCCCTCGTCGGCCGTGCGCTCTCCGCCGCCCTGCCGCACCCCGACCCGTTCACCGTCTCCGCGCACTACCTGAGCGCGTCCGTGCCCGGCCCCGCGGTGATCCGCACGGAGGTCGTCCGGGCCGGCAACACCCTGTCCACCGGCCAGGCCAGCCTCCTCCAGTACGACCCGGAGACGGGCGCGGAGATCGAGCGCATCCGGGTCCTCGCCTCCTACGGCGACCTGGACGCCCTGCCCGAGGACGTCCGCACCACCGCGGTGCCGCCGGTCATGCCCGCGTACGAGCACTGCCTCGGCGCCGAGGCCGGCCCGGCGCCCATCCCCGGAAGCACGGCCATCGTGGACCGGCTCCGCCTCCGCCTGGACCCGGCGACCGCGGGCTGGGCCGTCGGCGCCCCCTCCGGCAAGGGCGACATGCGCGCCTGGTTCGAACTCGCCGACGGCCGCGACGCCGACCCGCTGTCCCTCCTCCTCGTCGTCGACGCCCTGCCGCCGACCGCCTTCGACCTCGGCCTGGTCGGCTGGGCCCCGACGGTCGAACTCACCACCCACATCCGCCGCCGCCCGGCCCCCGGCCCCCTTCGGGTCTCCATCACCACCCGCAACCTGTCCGGCGGCTTCCTGGAGGAGGACGCGCAGATCTGGGACTCCGCGGACCACCTGGTGGCCCAGTCCCGCCAACTGGCCCGGGCCCCGCGCACTCCCTGACCCCGCGCCGGTTTCGGTTGGGGGACGGGCGGGGAAAGGCCCCGCGGCAGCGGTGCCCCCGGACCCCAACCGTAGAATCGGGGAATCATGGCTTACCTCGATCACGCCGCGACCACGCCGATGCTGCCGGAGGCGGCAGCCGCGATGACCGCCCAGTTCGGCATCACCGGAAACGCCTCCGCACTCCACGCCGCCGGACGCCTGGCGCGGCGGACCGTCGAGGAGGGCCGCGAGGCCCTCGCCGAGGCGCTCGGCGCCCGCCCCAGCGAGGTGGTGTTCACCGCCGGCGGCACCGAGGCCGACAACCTCGCCGTCAAGGGGCTCTACTGGTCCCGCCGGGACGCCGACCCCGCCCGGAACCGGGTCCTGGCCAGCCCGGTCGAGCACCACGCCGTCCTCGACGCCGTGCACTGGCTCGCCGAGCACGAGGGCGCGAACGTCGAGTACCTGCCCGTCGACCACCACGGCCGTGTGCACCCCGACACCCTGCGCGCCGCGATCGAGCGCGACCCCGACGACGTCGCGCTGGCCACCGTGATGTGGGCCAACAACGAGATCGGCACCGTCATGCCGGTCGCCGGACTCGCCGCCGTCTGCGCCGAGTTCGGCATCCCCCTGCACTCCGACGCGGTCCAGGCCGTCGGCCAGCTCGACGTCCGCTTCGGGGACTCCGGCCTCGCCGCGATGACCGTCAGCGGCCACAAGATCGGCGGCCCGTACGGCATCGGCGCCCTGCTGCTCGGGCGCGACCAGACCCCCGTACCCGTCCTGCACGGCGGCGGCCAGGAACGGCACGTCCGCTCCGGCACCCTCGACGTCCCCGCCATCGCCGCCTTCGCGGTCGCCGCGCAGCTCGCCGTCGAGCGGCGCGAGCGGTTCGCCACCGAGATCGGCGCCCTGCGCGACGAACTGATCGCCGCCGTCCGCGCCGCCGTCCCCGACGCCGTCCTCGGCGGCGACCCGGACGACCGGCTCCCGGCCAACGCCCACTTCAGCTTCCCCGGCTGCGAGGGCGACTCGCTGCTGCTGCTCCTCGACGCCCAGGGCATCGCCTGCTCCACCGGCTCCGCCTGCACCGCCGGCATCGCCCAGCCCAGCCACGTCCTGCTCGCCACCGGCACCGACCCCGACCTGGCGCGCGGCACCCTCCGCTTCTCCCTCGGGCACACCTCCACCAAGGAGGACGTGGCGGCGCTGGCCGCCGCCATCGGCCCGGCGGTCGAACGCGCCCGTACGGCGGGCCTGGTCTAGCGGCGTCCGCCGTCCGACCGGTCCGCGCTGGGACGACCCGGCACTGCGATCCCGGACGCCGAGACCCCCCGCAAGCGCTCGACGGCGTGCATAGGATGCCGACGATCACTGCCATGACGTGGATTGCCACGGTGGCAGCACGCACTCCGGGGGCAGTTCCCATGCATCAGTCCGATGCGCCTGTCGGCGCGTCAGCGGCGCACGGCTCGCACCACGCCTACCGCAAGGCCACCGGCGCGGCCGTCGTCGCCCAGGCCGTGATCGCCGTGTCGGCGCCGGCCGACATCTCCACCATGGACAACCCCGTGGAGCGCAGCATCGCCGTGCTGTCCTCGATCCTGGCGATCGCGGTGATCCGGCGGGTGACCGCGCAGCAGCCGGACGTCCCCCCGCACCCCGACGTGGCCTAGCTAGCCGGTCTTCGCCTTCACGTCGGCGATGTCCAGGGTGTCGGCCGGCGCGGGGGTCTTCGACGGTACGGGCTCGTCGTAGTCGGAGAAGACGGCCTCGCCCCGGGTGTCCGCCACCCGCGCGTCGATCCGCAGCAGGTAGGGCTTCCCCTCGGTGGCCACGTACCAGGTGGCCTCCCCGGCGCCGGAACGCGCGGTGACGGTGATCGCGGGCGTGCCCTTGACGACGGCTTTCGCGCCCTTCTTCGCACCCTTCTCGGGGAAGGGCTCGGACCCGAACGTGCGCTGGAGTGCGGACACGTCGCACACCGCGGCGAGCTCGCGCACCGAGGCGTCGGAGGCGTCGCCGTGCATCCACCGGCCGCCCAGCAGCGCGAACGCCTCCTTGCCGGCCTGCCCCGGCATCTGCGTCGAGAAGAACGCCGCGTCCGGCTTCATCCACACGTCCCGGCCGCGTTTGACGATGTCCATGTGGCCCCCCTTGCCGCCCGGTTGGGAGGCGTCGACACTGCCGGCGCAGTTGCCGTCCACGTCGAGGCGGAGGTCCATGGTGTAGGTCCCCGACGGGTCCTTCGTCTTCCCCTCCCAGCGCAGGGACCGGGCGTCGAGCAGGGTCTGCCGCCCCTTCTCGGCGATCACCGCTGCGGGCTCGTCCTCGATCCCGTTGCCGTACGGGGCCGTGAACCCCACCAGCAGGACGCAGGCACCGAGCGCCGCAGCCGCGGCCGCTCCCGCGAACCCGGACATCGCCTCACCCCGGCCTCACTGGAGGTTGGACAGCTCGACCGACTCGGCCTTCGACGGGGTCTTCGCCGGCACCGGCTTGTCGTACTGGGAGAAGGTGGCCTTGCCACGCTGGCCCGCCTTGCTCCCGTCCACCCGGAGCAGGTACGGCGTGCCCTCCGTGGCCACGTAGTACGTGATCGTCTCGCCCTTGTCGGTGCTGGTCGCCGTGACCGCCGGCTTGCCGTCGACCTCGGTGGTGCCGCCCTTCTTCGCGTTCTTCACGGGCGGCTTCTTCGCGTACTCGCCCTGGAAGGCGGACAGGTCGCAGACCTCCGTGAAATCACTCAGCATCGCGTTGCCGGCGCTGCCGTGGATCCAGCGGCCGTTGATCACCTCGGCGGCGTCCTGCCCGGCCGGGCCCGGCATCTGGGCCTGCAGGAACTTCGCGTCCGGCTTCAGCCACACGTCCTGACCCCGCTTGACGATCTCCGCGCGGCCGGCGTTCCCGGGCGGGGTGACGCTGCCCGTGCAGTTGCCGTCCACGTCGAAGTGGAGGTCCAGCGTGGTGGTCCCGGAGGCTTCCACCACCTGCGCGACCATCCGCACCGACGTGGCCTCGGCGAGCGTCTGCCGGCCCTTCTCGATGATCACCGCAGGGGGGTCGTCCTCGATCCCGTTGCCGTACGGGGCTGCGAACGCGTTCCCCTGCGGCGCTGCGAAGCCCACCAGCAGCGCGCCCACACCCAGTGCCACTCCCGCGAACCCGGACATCGCCTCACCTCCGACGGGGAGCGAGCGGTCACACGTTCAGCCTAGGTCGGGGCAGCGCCTCGCGCAGTCGCAGCACAGCCCGCCGGCTCAGGCGGAGCCGTTCCGGTCGACCTCGGCCCGTACCAGGCGTATGTAGCGGTCCCAGTCCCAGTGCGGGCCCGGGTCGGTGTGGTCGGCGCCCGGGACCTCGCTGTGGCCCAGGATGTGCTTCCGGTCCGGGCGGATCCGGTACTGCTTGCATATCCGCGCGGCCAGCCGCGCCGAGGACTCGTACATCGCCGCCGTGAAGTCGCGCGGCCGGTCCACGAAACCGACGTGCTCGATGCCGATGCTCCGCTCGTTCATCGAGCGGTTCCCCGCGTGGTACGCCACGTCCAGCTCGCGCACCATCTGCTCGATGTGCCCGTCCTGCCGCACGATGTAGTGCGCCGACGCCTTGTGGAAGGGGTTCTTGAACGCGTCCACCGAGGACTTGAAGCCGCCCTGCGTGACGTGCACCACGATCCGGTCCACCCGGTAGTCGTCCGGGCGGTCCGCGAGCCGCCAGTTCGCCGGGGAGGCGCCCGTCCAGTTCGCCCCCGGGTGGTCCAGCTCGCCCTCCTTGCGCGGCTTGGACACCCCCGGGAGCAGCCAGTACCCGCGCTCGATCTCCTCCCGGCCGGCCACCGCGGCCGCCGCGAGCACGCCGAGACCGCCCAGCAGCACGACCCGCCTGGTCCTCATGGTCCTCACCCCCTCTCGCCGATAACGCTCCGTGGCCGCGCGCGGTTCCCCGTACCCTGGGAAGCGCTATGACTGAGACCCTGCCGCGCACCGCCCGCCCCCTCCGCGTCCTGGCCGCCATGTCCGGCGGCGTGGACTCCGCCGTCGCCGCCGCCCGCGCGGTCGAAGCCGGGCACGACGTGACCGGCGTCCACCTGGCGCTCTCCGCGAACCCGCAGTCCTTCCGGACCGGCGCCCGCGGCTGCTGCACGATCGAGGACTCCCGCGACGCCCGCCGTGCCGCCGACGTCATCGGCATCCCCTTCTACTGCTGGGACCTCGCCGAGCGGTTCCGCGAGGACGTGGTCGAGGACTTCATCGCCGAGTACGAGGCCGGCCGCACCCCGAACCCGTGCCTGCGCTGCAACGAGAAGATCAAGTTCGCGGCGCTGCTGGACAAGGCCCTCGCCCTGGGCTTCGACGCGGTCTGCACCGGCCACTACGCGACGGTCGTGGTCAACGAGGACGGTTCGCGCGAACTGCACCGCGCCTCCGACATGGCCAAGGACCAGTCGTACGTGCTCGGCGTGCTCGACGAGAAGCAGCTCGCCCACGCGCTCTTCCCGCTCGGCGACACGATCACCACCAAGGAGGAGATCCGTGCGGAGGCGGAAGCCCGCGGCCTGGCCGTGGCGAAGAAGCCCGACAGCCACGACATCTGCTTCATCGCCGACGGCGACACCCAGGGCTTCCTGGCCAAGCGCCTCGGCAAGGCCGAGGGCGACATCGTCGACGAGTCCGGCAACAAGCTCGGCTCGCACGACGGCGCTTACGGCTTCACCATCGGCCAGCGCAAGGGCCTGCGCATCGGGCACCCGGCAGCCGACGGCAAGCCGCGCTACGTCCTGGACATCTCCCCGGTGAACAACACCGTCACGGTGGGCCCCGCCGAATCCCTGGACGTGGGCGCCCTGACCGCGATCAGGCCGCGCTGGTGCGGCACCGCCCCGGCGGACGGCCCGGCGCGCTACACGGCGCAGCTGCGCGCCCACGGCGGCGAGACGGAGGTCTCCGCGGAGCTGGTGGACGGCGAACTGCGGGTCACCTTCACCGAGCCGGTCCGCGGCGTCGCCCCCGGCCAGGCGATCGTCCTCTACGACGGCACCCGCGTGGTCGGCTCCGCCACCATCGCCACGACCGCCCGCGCCACCGCCGCCACGCCGGCCTGACCGGCTGCCCCCGCCGTCCCGCGTCGGGCGGGGGCGGGGGCGGCGCACGGTCCGGGAGGCCGGCCGGGCAGGCCCGTCAGACGACGGACAGGACGATCTTGCCGGTGGTGCGGCCGCGCTCGCCGATCTCGTGGGCCTTGGCGGCCTCGGCCAGGGGCAGGACGGTGTCGACGACCGGCTTCAGCGCGCCGCGCTCCACCAGGGCGGCGATCTCGCGCAGACCCAGGTGGTCCGGCTCGACCAGGACCCACTGCGCCCGCACGCCCTCCGGCGTCGCGGCGGGGACGTCGTCCGGGCCGGGCAGGGTGATCAGCCGGCCGCCGGGCCGGAGCACCTTCAGGGAGCGCTCGGCGGTCTCCCCGCCGAGGCCGTCCAGCACCACGTCCACGTCGGAGACGACCTCCTCGAAGCGCACCTCGCGGTAGTCGACCACCTCGTCGGCGCCCAGCTCCCGGACCACGTCGTGCTTGGCGGCGCTGGCCGTGCCGATCACGTACGCGCCGCGGGCCTTGGCGATCTGGACCGCGAAGTGGCCGACGCCGCCGGCCGCCGCGTGCACCAGCACCCGCTCGCCGGGCCGTACGTCCGCCGCGTCCACCAGGGCCTGCCAGGCGGTGAGCGCGGCCAGCGGCAGCGCCGCCGCCTCCACGTGGGTCAGGCCGGCCGGCTTCGGGGCGAGGTGCCGGGCCGGGGCCACCACGTACTCGGCGTAGCCGCCCGCCTGGCGCGGGAACAGCGGCATCCCGTAGACCTCGTCACCCGGCCGGAAGGCGCTCACACCCGGTCCAACGGTCTCCACCGTGCCGGAGACGTCCCAGCCGACCGCCGGCACCTCGCCCCACGCGATGAGGGCGCCGCTCGCGCGGACCTTCCAGTCCACCGGGTTCACACCGGCCGCGTGCACCCGCACCAGGACCTCGTTCAGGCCGGGCTCCGGGCGCTCGACCTCGCGCTCGACGAGGGTCTCGGGTCCGCCCCACTGCTCCACGACCACTGCACGCATGTTGACCGCCTCGTTCCGTTCCGTTTTCGGTTCCGCACCGGGTGTTTCCCGGCGACGCAGTCAACGATCCGGCAGGCCGCCCCGCCATGGTGTTGGCCGTTTGGCCAGTGTGTGACAGGATCTGGCCATGGGTGAAATGTCGCAGGAGACGCCGGACCGGCCGCACCGGATCGCGGTGCTCGCCCTGCCCGGGGTGCCCCCCTTCGAGCTCGGCATCCCCTCCCGGGTCTTCGGCAGCGCCGTGGACGCCGAGGGCCGCCCGCTGTACGAGGTCACCGTCTGCACCGCCGACGGCGCCCCGGTGCTCAGCGACGCCGGTTTCACCGTGCAGCCCGCGGCCGGCCCCGAGGCCCTGGCCGCCGCCGACACCGTGATCCTCCCGCCCACCCACGCCATGCCCGAGCTGGGCCGGGGCGGCCCGCTGCCCCCCGAGGTCACCGCGGCCATCGCCGGCATCCGCCCCGGCACCCGGCTGGTCTCCATCTGCACCGGGTCCTACGTGCTCGCCGCGGCCGGACTGCTCGACGGCCGGCCGGCCACCACCCACTGGAACCTGGCCCCGGAGTTCCGCCGCGCCTACCCCGAGGTCAAGGTCGACGAGGACGTCCTCTTCGTCGACGACGGGGACGTCCTGACCTCCGCGGGCGTGGCCGCCGGCGTCGACCTGTGCCTCCACATGATCCGCCGCGACCACGGCGCGGCCGTCGCCAACCGGGCCGCCCGGATGTGCGTCGTACCGCCGTGGCGGGACGGCGGGCAGGCGCAGTACATCGACCGCCCGGTCCCCGAACCCACCATCGCCACCACCACCGCCACCCGGGCCTGGGCCCTGGAGCACCTGGGCGAGCCGCTGTCCCTCACGCAGCTCGCCGAGCACGCCCGGATGAGCCTGCGCTCCTTCACCCGGCGGTTCCGTGACGAGGTCGGCATGACCCCGGTGCAGTGGCTCACCGCCCAACGCCTCGAACTCGCCAAGCAGTTGCTGGAGACCACGGACCTGCCCATCGATCTGGTCGCGCACCGGGCCGGCTTCGGTTCCGCGAACTCCCTGCGTGCGCACATGCGGACGGCATTCGGGGTCTCCCCGGCGGCCTACCGCCGCACCTTCAGCCCCAATGACCTTATTGCGACGCATGGTTGATCACGCGTCAATTCCCGGGTAACACTGTGGGCTCCGCGGAGCGAGATCCGCTCGGCGGGCGACCACCTCAATCCCAGGGGGAATTGACGTGCGCACACCTCGCAATCGGCGGAAAGGGGCGGCCGCGTTAGCGGTCACCGCCGCCATAGCCCTCGGGGCGGGCATGACCACACCCGCCACGGCCGCACCCTCACCCGGGCCGTTCGGTGCCGAACAGCAGCAGTCCGCCCGGCCGGGCCTCACGCACCTGACCCTGATCACCGGGGACCGCGTCACCGTCGACGCCCAAGGCCGGCTCGCCGGCTTCCGGCCCGCCAAGGGCCGGGAGAAGATACCCGTCTCGGTCCAGCGGGTCCGCGGCCGTACCAGCGTGGTCCCGGTGGACGCCCGGCGACTGATCGACGCGGGCCGTCTCGACCCCCGCCTCTTCGACATCACCGAGCTCAGCCGCGCCGAGTACCGCAAGGCCCGCGGCGACCGGCTCCAGGTGATCGTCCGCTACGAGGGCGGTTCCGCCCCCGCGGCCAAATCGGCCCTGCGTTCCGCGGCCGGCCTCAAGGTGGACCGTACGTACGCCTTCCTGGGCGCCGAGGCGGTCAGTGCCGCGCCCGACCGGGCCGCCGCCCTCTGGGAGGCCCTCACCGACCGGCCCGCCGGCGCCGCGCGCACGGCCGCCCCGGGCATCGCCACCGTCTGGCTGGACGGCATCCGCACGGCGAACCTGGACAAGAGCACCCGGCAGATCGGCGCCGACAAGGCCTGGGCCGCCGGCTACGACGGCAAGGGCGTCACCATCGCCGTCCTCGACACCGGCGTCGACTCCACCCACCCCGACCTGGCCGGCGGCAAGGTCGTCGCCGAGCAGAACTTCTCGGACTCCGCCGACGCCAAGGACCGCGTCGGCCACGGCACCCACGTCGCCTCCATCGCGGCCGGTACGGGCGCCAAGTCGGGCGGGAAGCTCAAGGGCGTGGCCCCCGGGGCCAAGCTGCTCAGCGGCAAGGTCCTCGACGACAACGGCTCCGGCGGCGACTCCGGCATCCTCGCCGGCATGGAGTGGGCCGTCGCCCAGGGCGCCCAGGTCGTCAACCTCAGCCTCGGCGGGTACGACGGCCCCGAGATCGACCCGCTCGAAGCGGCCGTCAACAAGCTCTCCGCCGACAAGGGCGTCCTCTTCGCCATCTCGGCCGGCAACGAGGGCTGGGCCGGCCCCGGCAGCATCGGCTCCCCGGGCAGCGCGGACGCCGCCCTCACGGTCGGTGCCGTCGACGACAAGGACGCCCTCGCCGACTTCTCCAGCCTCGGACCGCGCACCGGCGACGGCGCGATCAAACCGGACGTCACCGCCCCCGGCGTGGACACCACCGCGGCCGCCGCACCCGGCAGCCTCATCGAGCGCGAGGTCGGCCAGAACCCGGAGGGCTACCTCAGCATCTCCGGCACCTCGATGGCCGCCCCGCACGCGGCCGGTGCCGCCGCCCTCCTCAAACAACAGCACCCCGCATGGAACGGCGCCGCGCTCAAGGGCGTCCTGACGGCTTCCACCAAGCCGGGCCCGTACGGGGTCTTCCAGCAGGGCAGCGGCCGGATCGCCGTGGACCGGGCGCTCGGCCAGTCCGTGGTCGCCGAGCCGGTCTCGCTCGCCTTCGCCGGGCAGCCGTGGCCGCACAACGACGACACCCCCGAGCGGAAGCAGGTCACCTACCGCAACCTGGGCACCGCCCCGGTCACCCTGGACCTCGCCGTCACCGCCACCGGCCCCGACGGCAAGCCCGCCCCGGCCGGGTTCCTGGCCTTCGACAAGGCCAGGCTGACCGTCCCCGCGGGCGGCACCGCCTCCGCGGGGCTCACCCTGAACACCCGGCTCGGCTCCGCCGACGGCACCTACACGGCGTACGCCGTGGCGACCGGGCCCGGCGGGCAGGCGGTCCGCACGGCCGTCGCCGCCGAACGCGAGGTCGAGTCCTACAACCTGACGGTCAAGCACCTCGGGCGGGACGGCAAGCCCGCCGCGTCCTTCAGCACGGCCGTGCAGGGCCTGACGGGCGTGGCGGCCGGCAAGCGGTTCTCCCGCTTTCCCGAGTCCGGATCCGAAACCGTCCGCGTGCCCAGGGGCGGCTACCTGATCAACGCGGCCGTCTTCACCGACCCGGACGACGTCTCCAAGGGCGTCGACTGGATCGCCCAGCCCCGCCTGGACGTCACCAAGGACACCACCGTGACCGTCGACGCGCGCGGTGCCAAGCCGGTCGACATCCGGGTGCCCTCGCGCACCGCCGTCTCCACCTTCGCGGCGCCGAGCATCTACGCGCGCGCCGGCGGCCAGGAGTACGGCTTCGGCTGGTGGCTGGAGTCGTACGCCGGCCTGCGCACCGGGCACCAGGGGCCCGAGGCGGCTCCGGACACCGAGTTCTTCCAGCAGTGGGACGCGCACTGGGCGGACGGCGAGGCCGAGGAGTACCACGTTGCCCTGGGCACCAAGGTGAAGCGTTTCGCCAACGGATACACCCGGCACCTGAAGGCGTCCGAGCTGGCCGAGGTCTCGGTGGAGTCGGGCGCCTCCGTCCCCGGCAAGCAGAGCAGCGTGACCGCCTACGGAATGCTGCCCGGGCAGACCAGCGCCACCGGCGTCTCCCGCCCGCGGCCCGCCCCCGGCACGGTGAAGCTCCACCTGTCGACGGCTGACGGGGTGAAGTGGGACCTGGCCGCCGTACAGTCCTCCGGCGTCGACGAGAACGGCTTCCCGCTCGACGAGACGATCTACGTCACCGACCCGCCGAAGGCGTTCCAGGCCGGGAAGAAGTACCGCGAGCGCTACAACACCGGCGTGTTCGGCCCGCGCGTGGACACCGCGGCCGGCCTCGGCCTCTTCCGCAAGGGCGACGAGCTGTGGGGCACCCTGCCCCTGCTCGCGGACGGCTCGGGCCACAACGGCGCCGACCTCCTCGCCAAGGGGAAGACCGTGCTCTACCGCAACGGAGTCCAGGCCGGGCGCAGCGACACGGAACTGCGCGCCACGGACCCCTTCCGGGTGCCCGCCGGTGACGCCTCGTACAAGCTGGTCACCGAGACCACCCGGCCCGCCTCGGTCTCCCGTCTCTCGTCCAAGGTGACCGCCACCTGGTGGTTCCGCTCCGCGAGCACCCCGGCGGACAAGCCGGCCGCGGTCCCGGCCTCGGTGGTCGGGTTCACCCCCGACCTGTCCCTGACCGGCACCTCACCGGCGGGCCGCACGGTCCGCGTCCCCGTCACCGTGCAGGGCGCGGCGGCCGGAAAGGCGCTCAAGTCCCTGACGGTGTCCGTCTCCTACGACGACGGGTACACCTGGCAGACCCTGCCCGTGCAGGGCGGCGCGGTGCAGGTGAAGAACCCGGCGAAGGGCAGCCACGTCTCACTGCGCGGCACCGTCGTCGACACCGGCGGCAACAAGTCCGAAGTCACCGTCATCCGGGCGTACTTCACCGGCTGACGCGAGGAACGGACCACCGGAGAACCACCGAAGCGCAGTCGTCCCGGCATGACCCCGGAGGTAATCGCCTCCGGGGTCGTGCCCGGGCATGATCGACCCATGACCGCATACGCGATGGGCCTCATCCGCCCCGAGACCATGAACGAGGACGTCCTCCGCTACATCGAGGAGATCCAGACCACCATGGACCCCTTCGGCGGCCGGTTCCTCGTACACGGCACCCAGGCCGAAGTCCTGGAGGGCACCTTCACCTCCCAGGTCGTCGTCATCGCCTTCCCCGACATCGACACGGCCCGCGCCTGGTACGCCTCCGACGCCTACCAGGCCATCATCCCGCTCCGCACCCGCCACATAGAGGGCGAGATCCTCCTGCTCGACGGCGTCCCGCCGGGCTACGACGCCACGAAGACCGCCGCCGCGCTCCGCGAGTCCGCGGGCCTGTAGGGAGCGGCCGGACGGCGTCCGGACCGCGGCGCACCGGGCGGGGGCGGCGGAGTGCGAGCATGGGCCCATGGCTACTCACCTGATCACCGGCGCCGGCTCCGGCATCGGCGCCGCCGTCGCCGCCCGCCTGCACGCCCGCGGCGACGAGCTCATCCTGCTGGCCCGCGACGCCGCCCGCGGCAAGGAGCTCACGGCCCGCTACCCGGGATCGCGGGCGCTGGTCGCCGACCTCGCCGACCCCGACCGGATCTCCTGGGCCTTCTCCCACCAGGCGCTCCCCGACCGGCTCGACTCCCTGCTGCACATCGCCGGCATCGTGGACCTCGGGCCGGTCGGCGAGCTGCGCCCCAAGACCTGGCACCAGCAGCTCAACGTGAACCTGATCGCCCCCGCCGAGATCACCCGCCTGCTGCTGCCCTCGCTGCGCGCCGGCCAGGGCCAGGTCGTCTTCGTGAACTCCGGGGCCGGCCTCGCCGCCCACCCCGACTGGAGCGCGTACGCCGCCTCCAAGCACGGGCTGAAGGCCCTCGCCGACTCGCTGCGCGGCGAGGAGAAGAGGAACGGGGTGCGCGTCACCTCCGTCTACCCGGGCCGTACCGCCACCCCGATGCAGGCCAAGGTGCACTCCCAGGAGGGCAAGGAGTACGACCCGGAGGCGTGGATCGACCCCGAGTCCGTGGCCACCACCATCGTCATGGCCGTCGACCTGCCGCGCGACGCCGAGGTCAACGACCTCTCCGTACGGCCGGGGCGATGAGCCGGATGCGCGCGGTGAACGCCACCGGTGTCGGCTCGATGCCCGGCGGGGACGCCCGGGAGGCCGCCAAGACGGTCACCGGGACCTTCGAGGACTTCGTGTACCTGCCGGAGCTGCCCGCCCGGGGTCCCGGCGCCGACATGATCGGCCGCTCCCTCGGCCTGCTCGTCGACTTCTACGCGCACGTCGAGCCCAGCGGCTGGCGGATCAGCGACCGGCCCGGCCGGGACACCCGGCGGGCCCGGTCCTGGCTCGGCGAGGACCTCGACGCCATCGAGGAGTTCACCCAGGGCTACGAGGGACGGCTGAAGGTGCAGGCCGTCGGTCCGTGGACGCTGGCCGCCGCCCTGGAGCTGCGCGGCGGCGAGGCACTGCTGCAGGACGCGGGCGCCTGCCGGGACCTCGCCGGATCCCTGGCCGAAGGACTCCGCAACCACCTCGCCGAGGTGCGCAAGCGGGTGCCCGGCGCCGAGGTCGTGCTGCAGTTCGACGAGCCCTCGCTCACCGCCGTGCTGCAGGGACGGGTGCGGACGGCGAGCGGCTACCGCACCTACCGGGCCGTGGACCGGCAGGTGGTCGAGGGCGCGCTGCGCGACCTGTTCGCCGTCCACGACGGGGACGTGACCGTCCACTCCTGCGCGCCCGAGGTGCCCTTCGCACTGCTGCGGCGGGCCGGTGCGACGGGGGTGTCGTTCGATTTCTCGCTGCTCACCGAGCGCGAGGACGACGCCATCGGCGAGTCGGTCGAGGCCGGCCTGAAACTCTTCACCGGAGTGGTGCCGGGTACCGACGCCGCGTTGTCGGACCCTGCCGGTAGCGTCATGGGTGTCAGGAAGCTTTGGCGCAGGCTGGGGCTGTCCCCGGGGACTCTCGCCGAGTCCGTGGTGGTCACCCCCTCGTGCGGCCTGGCGGGCGCCTCGCCCGCCTACGCCCGTGCGGCTCTGGCCCACTGCGTCAGGGCGGCGAGGTCGCTCGCCGACAACCCTGAGTGACGGACCCACGGGAGGACACGGCATGGCAGCCGAACAGCAGGAGACGGTACCGGCGGAGGTGCGCGAGCAGCACCAGCTGCTGGCCGAGCAGGTCGAGGAGCACCGCTTCCGGTACTACGTGAAGGACCAGCCGGTCGTCAGCGACGCCGAGTTCGACAAGCTGCTGCGTTCCCTGGAGGCACTGGAGGAGCAGTACCCGGAGCTGCGCACGCCCGATTCGCCCACCCAGAAGGTGGCCGGGTCGTACGAGACGGACTTCGCCTCCGTCGAGCACCGCGAGCGCATGATGTCCCTCGACAACGCCTTCGACGAGGAGGAGCTCTCGGCCTGGGCCGACCGGGTCGTCCGGGACGTGGGCGCCTCGGCGTTCCACTACCTGTGCGAGCTCAAGGTGGACGGCCTCGCCGTCAACCTCACCTACGAGAACGGCAGGCTCACCCGGGCCGCCACCCGCGGCGACGGCCGCACCGGCGAGGACATCACCCCGAACGTGCGCACGATCGCGGACATCCCGGACCGGCTCAGGGGTGACCGGATCCCGGCGCTGGTCGAGATCCGCGGCGAGGTCTTCTTCCCGATGGAGAAGTTCGAGGAGCTCAACGCCCGGCTGGTCGAGGCCGGGGACAAGCCCTTCGCCAACCCGCGCAACGCCGCCGCCGGTTCCCTGCGCCAGAAGGACCCCAAGGTCACCGCCACCCGACCGCTGCACATGGTGGTGCACGGCCTCGGCGCCCGCGAGGGTTTCGACATCGGCCGGCTCTCCGAGGCGTACGCACTGCTGCACGAATGGGGTCTGCCCACCGCCCGGCACAACAGGGTCGTGGGCAGCCTCGCGGAAGTCCGCGCGTTCATCGAGCACTTCGGTGAGAACCGGCACTCGGTCGAGCACGAGATCGACGGCGTGGTCGTCAAGCTGGACGAGATCCCGCTGCAGGGCCGGCTGGGCTCCACGGCGCGCGCCCCGCGCTGGGCGATCGCCTGGAAGTACGCGCCGGAGGAGGTCAACACCAAGCTGATCGACATCAAGGTGGGCGTCGGCCGCACCGGCCGGGTCACCCCCTACGCGCAGGTGGAGCCGGTGACGGTGGCCGGCTCCGAGGTGGAGTTCGCCACCCTGCACAACCAGGACGTGGTGAAGGCCAAGGGCGTGCTCATCGGGGACACGGTGGTGCTGCGCAAGGCCGGTGACGTCATCCCCGAGATCCTCGGCCCGGTGGTGGACCTGCGGGACGGCACCGAGCGGGAATTCGTGATGCCGGCGGTCTGCCCCGAGTGCGGTACGGAGCTGCGGCCGATGAAGGAGGGGGACATCGACGTCCGGTGCCCCAACGGGCAGACCTGCCCGGCCCAGTTGCGCGAGCGTCTCTCCTACCTGGCCGGCCGCCAGTGCCTGGACATCGAGAACTTCGGCATGGTCGCGGCCGCCGCGCTCACCGGGCCGCTGGAGCCGGCGCAGCCGCCGCTGCTCGACGAGGGCGACCTCTTCGACCTCACCATCGAGCAGCTGCTGCCCATCAAGGCGTACGTCCTCGACCAGGACAGCGGTCTGCCCAAGCGGGACCCGAAGACGGGCGCGGAGAAGATCGTCACGGTCTTCGCCAACCAGAAGGGCGAGCCGAAGAAGAACGCCCTGGCCATGCTGGAGAACATCGCCGCCGCCAAGGAGAGCCCGCTCGCCCGCATCATCAACGGCCTGTCCATCCGGCACGTCGGCCCGGTCGCCTCGGAGGCCCTCGCCCGCGAATTCCGGTCGATCGAGCGCATCGAACAGGCCACCGAGGAGGAACTGACGGCGACCGAGGGGGTCGGCGCGATCATCGCCGCCTCCCTCAAGGAATGGTTCGCCGTCGACTGGCACCAGGAGATCCTGCGCAAGTGGCGGGCCGCCGGCGTGCGGATGGAGGAGGAGGCCACCGGCGAGGAGGAGGGCCCGCGCCCGCTGGAGGGCCTCACCGTGGTCGTCACCGGCACGCTGCAGAACCACACCCGGGACGGCGCCAAGGAGGCCCTGCAGAGCCGCGGCGCGAAGGTGACCGGCTCGGTCTCGAAGAAGACCTCCTTCGTCGTGGTCGGCGAGAACCCGGGCTCGAAGTACGACAAGGCCGTGCAGCTGAAGCTGCCGGTGCTCGACGACGCCGGCTTCGAGGTGCTGCTGACGGACGGCCCGGAGGCGGCCCGGGCGGCGGCCCTTCCCGTGGACGACTCGCCCGCGGCGGAGTAAGAGGGAAGAACCGGGGAGCGGCGACGGCGAACGGATGCGTGGCGTGCGGCCGTACGGGCGGGTGCACGCCGGGCGCACATCCGGGTCGCAAACGGCTGGTTGAGGGCTGGTCACAGGCCGGTGAGCTGTCGGATCATCGGACGGGTGACAAGGGGGTCCTGGTCCAATCTCACCCGTTCGGCGGATACCGTACTGATGAGGATGGCTGGGTCGCATAAGGGCAACCGCCGCCGACCGCTGCCCCTGGGAGCCTCCTGCGTCCTACTGTTGAGGGGTGCGTCTGTCGTGCACGGCTGCGTGGTGCGAATCCAGCCGTGATGGCATGACAACGGGGCCATCGCGTGGCATCGGCATCGCCGGCTGTGAGAGGGACGGGCATGAAATCCACCGAAAGCGCCGACCCGTCACCTGATTTCGGCGGCGGGGAGCTCCCGTCCGCGCGGGCGGGCCGCCTCGGCGTTCCGGTGTCCAGGACACCGGACGCCCACCCGCTGGACACCGGCGCGGTCACCGCACTGCCCGGGCGCCGCGCCGCGCTGCCGCTCGCCGTCGTCGGCCTGGCCGCCGCGCTGCTCGTCACCGGCATCGCGGGGATCCTGACCGACCGTCAGTCCCTGTTCCCCGGGGGCAGCGCGGGCTGGGCGCTCGCCGTGCTCGCCGGCATCCTCGTCGGCCACCTGGTGGCCATGGGACGCGACCGGTGGTGGGGCGGCACCGGCTCCGGCGCGGCCCTCACCCTGGGCGTGCTCATCCTCTACGGCTGGGTCCCCGCCGGACTGGTCTCCCTCGCCGTGGCCGGCCTGGTCGGCGCGGCCCGTCGGCAGCGCTGGCGCCAAGGGCTGCTGCACGCGTCCGTCGACGTCCTCGGCATCGGGGCGGGGGCGCTCGTCCTCGCCGTCTTCGGCGAGACCCCGAGCGTGGAATCCCCCTGGGGGCCCGAGGACTGGGGGCTGCAGGCCGTTCCCGAGGTGGCCCTGGCTGCCATCGCCTACCTGCTGGTGACCCGGCTGCTGCTGTGGTTCGCGGTGGCCCCGCGCGGTGGCGGACTGCCCACGATCGCCCGGACGGCCCTGCTCCGGCAGGCCCTCGTGGCCGTCGCCCTGCTCGGCATCGCCCCGCTGATCTGCGTGGTCGCGGTGACCCAGCCGGTGCTGCTGCCGCTGTTCTCCATCCCGCTGATCGCCCTCGACTCCACCCTGTGGATCGCCCGGGCGCGGGCCGAGGAACAGCTGCGGGACCCGCTGACCGGACTGCCCAACCGGCAGTGGCTGCTGGAGCGCACCTGGTCCGCGCTGGATGAGGCTGAACGTTTGGGCACGCGGTCAGCTCTTGTGCTGATCGACCTGGACCGGTTCCGCGCGGTCAACGACACGCTGGGCCATCTGGCGGGGGACCGCCTCCTCCTCCAGATCTCCGAACGGCTCCGGCAGGCCCTCCCCCGGGAGGCGGAGGCGGCCCGCCTCGGCGGCGACGAGTTCGCCGTGCTCCTCCCCGCCACCGACTCCACCACCAGCGCCCAGCGGGTCGCCCGCCACCTGGTGGCCGAGCTCAGCTCCCCCCTCGACCTCGACGGTCTCACCCTGGTCCTGGAGGCCAGCGCCGGCCTCGCCGTCTTCCCCGACCACGCGCTCGACGCGGAGGGGCTGCTGCGGCGCGCCGACGTGGCCATGTACCAGGCGAAGCGGGACCGTACCGGCGTCGAGGTCTACGAATCGAAGCGGGACAGCAACACCCCCGACCGCCTCGGCCTGCTCGGCGACCTCCGCCGCGCCCTGGACACCGGCGAGGTGGAACTCCACTACCAGCCCAAGGTGCGATTCGACGGCCACGTGGCCGGTCTGGAGGCGCTGGTCCGCTGGGTCCACCCGGAGCGCGGCAGGGTCCCCCCGGACGAGTTCATCTCGATCGCCGAGACCTCCGGCCTCATGCCGCACCTCACCGAGTACGTCCTGGAGACCGCGCTGGCCCAGGTCGCACGCTGGCGCGCCCAGGGCCTGAAGGTCCCCGTCGCGGTGAACGTCTCCCCGCGCGACGTCCACACCCCCGGCTTCGCCGGAGCCGTCGCCGCCCGCCTCGCCCGCCACGGCGTCCCCGCGGGCGCCCTCCAGCTCGAAATAACGGAACACGTCCTGCTGGAGGACCCGCAGCGGGCCGCCGACACCATGGCCGGCCTCACCGGCCACGGCGTGAAGATGTCCCTGGACGACTTCGGCACCGGCTACTCCTCGCTCGTCCACCTGCGCCGCCTCCCGGTCAGCGAACTGAAGATCGACCGCTCCTTCGTCGCCCGGCTGGCGGTCGACGCCCAGGACGCGGAGATCGTCCGCTGCACGGTCGACCTGGCCCACTCCCTGGGCCTGCTCGTGGTCGCCGAAGGCGTGGAGGACGACGAGACCTGGGAGCGCCTGCGCGACCTGGGCTGCGACGCGGTCCAGGGCTGGCTGGTCGCCGCCGCGATGCCCCCGCAGGAGGCCACCGCCTGGCTCCTCGCCCGAGGCGAACGCGGCTGGCGCCGCCCGGCCGACATCACCGCGGAGCTCACCGACACCCCGGCTCCCTAACGGGCCCCGGCCCCCGGAGGGCCCCGGCCCCCGGAGGGCCCCGGCCCCTGCCCGGCCCCGGCGGGGCCCGGCCCCTGCCCCGGCCCGTGCCCCGAGCTCCGCCCGGACCCGTGTCCGCTGCGCGGAGCCGTTGCCCCTCCCCGCCCTTTCCCGAAACCGGGGCCGCCGCCCCGGACCCCGGCCTGCGGGCCGGTGGGGGCTGGTCGCGCAGTTCCCCGCGCCCCTGACGGGCCGCGGCCGGAGCCGCCGCCGGGGTCCGGGGCGGAGCCCCGAGGGGGTGTGGGGCGCAGCCCCACGGGCGGGGTCCGGGGCCGCAGGCCCCGGTTTCGGGAAAGGGGCGGGGTGGGGAATGGCCCCGCGCAGCGGCGGGCCCGGCCCGCCAAGGGCTAACCGTTTCGTGGCCAGGGGCCCCGGCCCCATAGGATTGGGGCCGAAACTACACACTCACCCCAGAGGATCGCTGCATGCCTGGCATCACGCGCGAGGAGGTCGCCCACCTCGCTCGGCTGGCACGTCTGGAACTGGCCGAAGGCGAGCTCGACCACTTCGCCGGACAGCTCGACACCATCATCGGCGCGGTCGCCCGCGTCGCCGAGGTGGCCGACCAAGACGTCCCGCCGACCTCCCACCCGCTGCCGCTGACCAACGTCATGCGCACGGACGAGGTCCGACCGTCGCTCACCCCCGAGCAGGCGCTCTCCGGAGCCCCCGCCCAGGAGCAGCAGCGTTTCAAGGTGCCGCAGATCCTGGGGGAGGACTAATCAACATGAGCGACAACAGCCACACGAGCATCATCAAGCTCACCGCCGCCGAGACCGCCGCCAAGATCGCCTCCGGCGAGCTGACGGCCGTCGAGGTCACCGAGGCCCACCTGGCCCGGATCGACGCCGTCGACGAGAAGGTCAACGCCTTCCTCCACGTCGACCGCGAGGGCGCCCTCGCCCAGGCCCGCGCCGTCGACGCCAAGCGCGCCGCCGGCGAGGAGCTCGGCCCGCTGGCCGGCGTACCGCTCGCGCTCAAGGACATCTTCACCACGGTCGGCGTACCCACCACCGTCGGTTCGAAGATGCTCGAAGGCTGGCTCCCGCCGTACGACGCCACGCTGACCAAGCGCCTCAAGGACGCCGACGTCGTCATCCTCGGCAAGACCAACATGGACGAGTTCGCCATGGGGTCCTCCACCGAGAACAGCGCCTACGGCCCCACCGGCAACCCGTGGGACCTGACCCGCATCCCCGGCGGCTCCGGCGGCGGCTCCGCGGCCGCGCTGGCCGCCTTCCAGGCGCCCCTCGCGATCGGCACGGACACCGGCGGTTCCATCCGCCAGCCCGCCGCCGTCACCGCCACCGTCGGCGTGAAGCCCACCTACGGCTCGGTCTCCCGCTACGGCATGGTGGCCTTCTCCTCCTCCCTCGACCAGGGCGGCCCCTGTGCCCGCACGGTCCTGGACGCGGCCCTGCTGCACGAGGTCATCGCCGGCCACGACCCGATGGACTCCACCTCCATCGACGCCCCGGTCCCGCCGGTCGTCGAGGCCGCCCGCAACGGCTCGGTCGCCGGCATGCGCGTCGGCGTGGTCAAGCAGTTCCGCGGCGAGGGCTACCAGGCCGGTGTGCTGCAGCGGTTCGACGAGTCCGTGGAGCTCCTCAGGGAGCTGGGCGCCGAGATCGTCGAGCTGGACTGCCCGTCCTTCGACCTGGCGCTGGCCGCGTACTACCTGATCGCCCCGTCCGAGTGCTCCTCCAACCTGGCGCGCTTCGACGGCCTGCGCTACGGCCTGCGCACCGGCGACGACGGCACCCGCTCCGCCGAGGACGTCACCGCCCTGACCCGCGAGGCCGGCTTCGGCCCCGAGGTCAAGCGCCGCATCATCCTGGGCACGTACGCGCTGAGCTCCGGCTACTACGACGCGTACTACGGCTCCGCCCAGAAGGTCCGCACCCTCATCTCCCAGGACTTCGAGAAGTCCTTCGAGAAGGTCGACGTGATCGTCTCCCCGACGACCCCGACCACCGCCTTCCCGATCGGCGAGCGCGCCGACGACCCGATGGCGATGTACCTCGCGGACCTGTGCACCATCCCGACCAACCTGGCCGGCAACGCCGCCATGTCGCTTCCCTGCGGCCTGGCGCCGGAGGACGGTCTCCCGGTCGGGCTGCAGATCATCGCCCCGGCGATGAAGGACGACCGCCTGTACAAGGTCGGTGCCGCCGTCGAGGCCGCCTTCACCGAGCGCTGGGGCCACCCGCTGCTGGAGGAGGCTCCGTCCCTGTGAGTGCACTGTCCAAGGCCAAGGGCTTCAAGAAGTCGAAGTCCGGCACCTACCTGTCGATCGGCACCACCGCGTTCGGCGCCATCAGCGTGATCAAGCAGGCCCGCAGGGCCCGCACCGAGCACGACACGCTGCAGCTGGTCGACGCCGTTGTGTCCGCCGCCGCCATCGTCACCGGCCTCGCGATCCTGTACCGCGAGCTGAAGCGCCTCGGCGACGACGACGTCCTGCTGGGCTGAGAGGGAAAGTTCCAACGTGACTGTCACTGAACTGCTGTCGTACGAGGCGGCGCTCGCGTCGTACGACCCCGTCATGGGCCTGGAGGTCCATGTCGAGCTCGGCACGAAGACCAAGATGTTCTGCGGTTGCTCGACCGAGCTGGGCGCCGAGCCCAACTCGCAGACCTGCCCGGTCTGCCTGGGCCTGCCCGGCGCGCTCCCGGTCGTCAACGCGATCGGCGTCGAGTCCGCCATCAAGATCGGCCTCGCGCTGAACTGCGAGATCGCGCAGTGGTGCCGCTTCGCCCGGAAGAACTACTTCTATCCGGACATGCCGAAGAACTTCCAGACCTCCCAGTACGACGAGCCGATCGCCTTCAACGGCTACCTGGACGTCCAGCTGGAGGACGGCGAGGTCTTCCGCGTGGAGATCGAGCGCGCCCACATGGAGGAGGACACCGGCAAGTCGACCCACGTCGGCGGCGCCACCGGCCGTATCCACGGCGCGTCCCACTCCCTGCTCGACTACAACCGGGCCGGCATCCCGCTGATCGAGATCGTCACCAAGCCCATCGAGGGCGCGGGCGACCGGGCCCCCGAGGTCGCCAAGGCGTACGTGGCCGAGCTGCGCGAGGTCATCAAGGCCCTCGGCGTCTCCGAGGCCCGTATGGACAAGGGCCAGATGCGCTGCGACGTGAACCTGTCGCTGCGCCCGCACGGCACCAAGACCTTCGGCACCCGCAGCGAGACCAAGAACGTCAACTCGCTCCGGTCGGTCGAGCGCGCGGCGCGCTTCGAGATCCAGCGCCACGCGGCCGTGCTCCAGTCCGGCGGCACGATCGTGCAGGAGACCCGTCACTTCCACGAGGACGACGGCTCCACCACCTCCGGCCGCATCAAGGACAACGCCGAGGACTACCGGTACTTCCCGGAGCCCGACCTGGTCCCCGTCGCCCCGGCCCCTGCCTGGGTCGAGGAGCTGCGGGCCGGCCTGCCCGAGATGCCGCGGGTGCGCCGCAACCGGCTCCGCGAGGACTGGGGCGTCAGCGAGTTCGACATGCAGTCGATGCTCAACGCGGGCGCCGTGGACTCCATCGTCGCCACCATCGAGGCGGGCGCCGACTCGGTCGCCGCGCGCAAGTGGTGGATGGGCGAGCTGGCCCGCAACGCCAACGAGCAGGGCGTCGGCGTCGACGAGCTGCCGATCACCCCGGCCGAGGTGGCCCGGGTGGCGGCGCTGGTCGCCGACGGCTCGCTCAACGACAAGCTGGCCCGCCAGGTCCTGGAGGGCGTCCTCGCCGGCGAGGGCACCCCGGACGAGGTCGTCGAGAAGCGCGGCCTGAAGGTCGTCTCGGACGAGGGCGCGCTGGGCACGGCCGTGGACGAGGCCATCGCCGGCAACGCGGCCATCGCGGACAAGATCCGCGGCGGCAAGGTCGCGGCGGTGGGCGCGCTGGTCGGCGCGGTCATGAAGGCCACCCGCGGCCAGGCGGACGCCGCCCGCGTGAAGGAGCTCATCCTGGAGCGCCTGGGCGTCACCGAGGGCTGATCCCCTTCCGGTGCTGCCGAGCCGGCGCGGCCGGTCGTTTCCCACGACCGGCCGCGCCGGCTTTTTCGCGGGCTCAGCCGGTGAGGGCGTGCCCGGTGGTCACGTCCACATGGCCGGGGACCTCGTCGTGGCGGTCGCCGACGGTCAGCGTCCCGGTCGGCTCGAACAGCAGGATCGACGCGCCGGACGGGGCGGACGGCTTGTGCTCCGTGCCCCGGGGGACGGTGAAGGCCGTGCCCCGGGGGAGCCGTACGGTGCGTTCGCCGCCCGGCTCGCGGAGCGCGATGTGCAGCTCCCCGTCGAGCACGAGGAAGAACTCGTCGGTGTCGTCGTGCGCGTGCCAGACGTGCTCACCCCCGACCTTGGCGATGCGGACGTCGTAGTCGTTGACGCGCTCGACGATGCGGGGGCTCCACAGGGCGTCGAAGGAGGCCAGGGCCTCGGGAAGGGAGACGGGCTGGTTGGTCATGGGCCCATCCTGAGCCGTTCCGGACGGCCCGCGTGAGTGCTAGGAATCGCACATGCCGAAAGAATCCTCGCACCCGCACGAACCCCCGCACCCGCACGAACCCCCGCACCCGCACGAACCCCCGCACCCGCACGAACCCCCGAACCCGCACGAATTCCTGAACCCGGACGAATCCCCGGACCCGCGGCGCACGTCCGGCACGCACCGGGTGGTCGTGATCGTGGACGAGAACTCGAACCCCTTCGAACTGGGCTGCGCGACCGAGGTGTTCGGTCTGCGCAGGCCGGAGATCGGCCGCGAGCTCTACGACTTCGCGCTCTGCTCGCCCGAGCCCGGCACCCGGATGAGGGACGGATTCTTCACGCTCACCGGAGTCCTCGGCCTGGAGGCGGCCGATACGGCGGACACCCTGATCGTCCCCAACCGCCCCGACACCGACGTGCCCCGCCGCCCCGCCGTGCTCGACGCCGTCCGGCGGGCCCACGCCCGCGGCGCGCGCCTGATCGGCTTCTGCAGCGGCGCCTTCACCCTGGCCGAGGCCGGAGTCCTGGACGGGCGCCGGGCCACCGCGCACTGGCAATGGGCGGATTCCTTCCGGGCCCGCTTCCCTTCGGTCCGCCTCGAAGCGGACGTGCTCTTCGTGGACGACGGCGACATCCTCACCGCCGCGGGGAGCGCGGCCGCGCTGGACCTCGGGCTGCACGTGGTCCGCCGCGACCACGGCGCCGAGGTCGCCAACTCGGTGAGTCGGCGCCTGGTCTTCGCGGCGCACCGGGACGGCGGACAGCGGCAGTTCGTGGAGCGCCCCGTCCCCGACCAGCCGGACGAGTCCCTGGCACCCCTCCTCGCCTGGGCCCAGGAGCGGCTGGACTCCGTCCTCACGGTCCCGGACCTCGCGGCGCGGGCGGCGGTCAGTCCGGCGACCCTGCACCGCCGCTTCCGGGCACAACTGGGAACGACCCCGCTGGCGTGGCTCACGGGGGAACGGCTCGCCCTGGCGTGCCGGCTGATCGAGCGGGGCGAGTCCCGCCTGGAAGTGGTCGCCCGGCGGAGTGGGCTGGGCACCGCCGCCAACCTGCGCACGCTGATGCGCCGCCAGACCGGCATCACTCCGTCGGCCTACCGGCGCCGGTTCGGAGCGGGGGCCGGCTGAAGGACCGGCTGACGCCCGGCCTCACCTCATTTTTAGGTCGGAAGACCTAAAGTCATGCTTCATGACTGATCACCAGATCACCGACCGGCTCCGGCACCACCCCGAGGGCCCCGTGCTGATCACCGGCGGCTACGGCACCGTGGGCACCGAGATCGCCCGGCTCGTCGCCCCCGCGGCCCCCGTACTCCTCACCGGCCGCTCGCCGGAGCGCGGCAAGGCGCTCGCCGCCATGCTCGGCGGCGAGGTGCGCGCCTGGGACCTCGCCGACCCCGCGCCCTTCTCCGCGGCGGTCCGCGCCGTCATCGGCTCGGTCAACGACCCCGACGACCGGGTGCTCCGCGCCGCCGTCACCGCCGGCGTGCCGTACGTGGACATCACCCGGTGGACGGCCCGGCTGCAGCGGGCCGTCACCGTGGCCGCGCTGCTCCGGCCCACCGCCCCGGTGCTGCTCTCCTCCGCCTGGATGGGCGGCGTCAGCAGCCTCGCCGCGGCCGCCCTGGCCGCCGAACTCGGCGGTGCCGACCGGGTCGAGACCTCCGCGCGCTGGGACACGGCCGACCGCGCCGGCGCGGACTCGGTGGAGTTCATGGACCGGCTCGGCGTGCGGTTCGAGGTGGTCGAAGGCGGCCGCCGCCGCCTCGCCGCCCCGCTCAGCGACGTCCGTACCGTCCGCATCGGCGACGAGGCGGTCAAGGTGGCCCGGATCGACACCCCCGAGCAGTTCACCCTGCCGCTGACCCTCGGCGCGGCCACCGCCGCCACCCGGATCGGCTTCAGCTCGGGCGGCGCCACCCGCGCCCTGCTCGCCCTCGGCGGCACCGGGTTCTTCCGCTGGGCCGGCGGCGAACGCTGGACCTCCGTACGCCGCGCCCTGCTGCACTCCCCGGGCGAGGGCGGCACCGCCGGCTTCCGCGTGGACGTGACGTACCGCGGCACCACCCGCACCGCCACCGTCACGGACCCGCACGGCCAGAGCCGGCTCACCGCGCTCGGCGCGCTCCTCGGGCTGCAGCGGGTGCTGGGCCTCGACGGGTCGCCCGCCCCGGACGGCGGCGTGGCCTTCCCCGAGCAGCACCCGGACCCGGCCCGCGCGCTCGACGCCCTGGCGGAGCACGGGGTCCGCGTGGAGATCGACCGGACCTCGGCCCGAGCCGCCGCGTGACCGCCGGGACCCCCAAGGGCGAGCAGCGGCGTACGGCCCTGCTGGACGCGGCCCGGCACATCCTGGCCACTTCGGGCGGAG
This sequence comes from Streptomyces sp. NPDC043853, assembly GCF_056436025.1. Lineage (NCBI taxonomy): Bacteria > Bacillati > Actinomycetota > Actinomycetes > Kitasatosporales > Streptomycetaceae > Streptomyces > Streptomyces sp. NPDC043853. The sequence goes on along the minus strand of NZ_JBWKDJ010000012.1, from coordinate 233,881 downwards.
CCGAACTCACCATGCGGGCGGTGGCGGACGCGGCCGGGGTCCGCCTCGGCCACCTCCAGTACTACTTCCCGTCCCGCACGGAGCTGCTGGCCGCCCTGCTCGAACGCATCCTGGCCGACTCCCTGGCACGGATCGCCGGCCTGGCGGCAGTCGAGGCGGACGGGGCGGCACTCGGGGCCGCGCTGGAGAGCGTCCTTGCGGACCACGACGACCCGGCCCTGGTCCGGCTGTTCACCGAGGTCTGGGCGATGGCCGCGCACGACCCCGACGCCGCGGCCGCCGTCACCGCCTTCTACGCCGCCTACGCCGAGCAGGTGGCGGCCTTCATCGGCCACCACGCCCCGGACACCGCCCCGGAGGAGGCGCGCACCCGCGCCGAGGTCTTCCTGATGCTGATGGAGGGCGCGGCCCTGTTCCGCTCCGGCATCGCGGGCCACCCCACCGCCCCCACCGAGACCCGGCTCCGCGGGGTGCTGCTCGGACTGCTGGAGGGGGGTGACCGGGGGCACGGGGCGGCCGGTGAGAGTGCGTAGCAGTCGTCAGGTCGAAGGCCGCGGTCACCGGACGGCCCGGCACCCTCGGCGGGTCACCCGTCCGCCAGGAGGAGCCAGACCTCGGAGAAGGCGAGGCCGTGGTCCCGGCTGACCACCCCGCACGGGCAGCCCAGCGCGATGACACGCCAGTCGCAGGTCACCGTCCACGGGCCGTCCGCCTCCCCGCACCGCGGGCAGAGCACGGTCCTGGCCGACCACACGTCAGGAGCGGGCCTGTCGTAGTGGCGGAAACGGCCCGCGTACCGGACCTGCCAGGGCTCGGCCGGCGGCGTGACCGGGACGGCTCCGGGCGGAGCCTCCGCGGCCAGCAGCGTGAACAGAGAGATCAGACCGGGGAGGAGAGCCTCGCCCGCCTCGGTCGGCGGCACCCCCGCGCCACCGTCCGCCGCCGTAGGCGCGGACCCGTAGCGCGGGGCCGCCGCTGCGGCCGGCGGGGACGGAAACCCGTGCCACGGCAGGAAGGCACGGGCGAGCGCGGCCAGCAGGGCGGCCGCCGGCGGGCTCACGGTGCCCGCGTCGAGGTGGTGGATGGCCGCGCGCAGAACGCGCTGCAGCCGCCGGTCCCGGTCCGTGGCCGACATCCGCGAAGGGGCCCGCCGGGCCGGAAGCGGGGCGGAAAGGCGAGCCAGGACCCTGGCCGCGGCCGCGGCGTCGCGGGCGGCAGGACGCCACTCCCCGGCGGTCAGGAGCTGCCGGGCGCGCCCGGACTCCCGGACCAGCGCGCGTGTCGGCAACGGCCGGTCACTGGGGGCCGCCGAGGATGTCCCGTGTTCGTACGTCACGGCGTCCCCACTCCCGTTCGAGCCGTCCCGAGGCTGCCCGTGCGTCCGCCTGAACGGTAGTGGGCACGGACATTCCACCAGACGGTGGAAGAGGCCCGTGCTCCGGCCACGGCCGACGGCGCTCCGCCGCTCAGCGCTTGAGCTGGGGGTTGGCGATCACGACGACGCCGTTGTTGCAGCCCTTCTCCACCTTCACGCGCAGCCGCAGGGCGCCCGTCACGTCGATGGTCTTGGTGATCGGCTTGCCGAGTTCGACGAGTTCGGCGAAGTCGGCGGGCCTGTCGTCCAGCGAGATGCTGATCCGCCCCTGCTCGTGGTTGGACCCGTCGTCGATCCCCGCGATGAACTCCAGGCTCTTCCACTCCTTGTTCAGGTCGAACTCCGTGTACGCGCCGTCGTAGCAGTCCGGCTTGGCGATGAACGCGGCGCTGTACCGGGTGGTGTTGAGCTTGGCGGGCGCGATCTCGAACTCGTCGAGCCCCGCGATGGTGGTCATCACCGTCAGATCGGCCACCTTGGTACCGGGCGCGATCGGGGCCGGGGAGCCGCTGCCCGACCCGCTGGGTGCGGGCGAGCCCGTGGCGGGCCCCTCCGAGGCGGTGTCCGAGGGTTCGGGAGTCGGCGAGGGGGTGGCGGAGCCCGGGGTCTGCGGGGCCGAGCTCGTGGCCGGTGCCGCCCCCTTGTTCCCGGTGTCGGCCGCTTCCTTGTCCTTGTCCCGGTCCGACAGCACCGCGGCTGCGGCCACCGCGCCCGCCGCGACCAGCAGCACCGCGAGGGCCGAGGCCAGGATCAGCTTGCCGCGCTTCTTCTTCGGCTTCGGCTCCGTCGCGGCGACCTGTGCGACCGGGGTGGTCGGCGTGTTCGCGGAGGCGGGCGCGGCGGTGGGACCCGACGGCCCGCCCGGGCCGGAGCCGTAGGTGGGCGGGTACGGCGAGGAGGACGCGGGCCCGTACGGCGATCCGCTCACCGGCGGCCCGAACCCGGCCGGGGCCGAGGGTGCCGGCGCGGGTGCAGCGGGAGCCGACGGCGCGGGCGCGGGTGCGGGTGCCTGCGCCTGCGCGGCGGCCGGAGGTGCCTGCTCCCGCGAGACGGTGGGCCCGGACGCCTCCGCCGCGGGCGCGGCGGGTGCCGCCTGGGCCGGGGCGGCCTGCGGCTGCACGGGGGCCACCGGCGGCGGCGTGGTCGGCGGGACGACCGGCGGGTTCACGGTCGGCGGGGCGACGGGAGGCGCTGTCGGTGCCGCAGCCGGGGCGGACGCGGGCGGCTTCGGGGTCTCGACCGGCAGCCCCGCGGGCATCGGCGGCACGCGGGGCGCGGAAGCCGGAGGCGGCGGGACGAAGCCGGGCGGCACCGCGTCCGCCACGGGACGTGAGGTGGTGCTCGACGTGGTCGTGGAGACGACCGCGTGCCGGAGGTCCTTCATCCAGGACGCCAGGCTCGGCGTGCGCTCCCCCGGGTCGGAGGCGCAGATCTCCACGATCCGTGCGCGCCGCTCCTCGTCCAGGACGGCGATCTGCGGCAGCCCGGTGAACGCCGCCGCAAGCTGCCCCGGCGCGGGCGGCGGGGACTCCCCGCTCAGCAGGAAGTAGGCGATGGCGCCGAACGCGTACCGGTCCGTGCCGGGCGTCCGCTTCCCCTCGAACACCTCGGGCGCCGCGTACCCCGGCGTGAACCACACCTCGGCCGTCTGGTGGTCGGCGGTCAGCTTGGACAGCCCGAAGTCCACCAGCGTGGCCTGGCCGTGCTCGTCCACCATCACGTTGCCGGGGGAGAGGTCACCGTGGATCACGGTCCGCCCGGACGGCGTGGCCCGCCCCGAGTGCAGCCAGTCCAGGACGTCCGCCAGCTGCTCCAGCGTCCGCATGACCTCACGACGCTCGGCGGGAGTCGCCAGGCTCCGTTCGGCCCGCCAGTCCCGCAGGTCCAGCCCGTCGACGTGGTTCATGACGAGCACCAGGGCCCGCCCGCTGAGCGTGTCCCCCTCGCCCTTCCGGTGGATCGGCGGCCCCTCGAAGTGCTCGCGGACCCCGACCACCCCGGGCCGGTGCACGAACCGCAGCAGTTCGGCCTGCTCGTTCCACTTCTGGCTGGCCCGCCCGAAGACGTCGGGCGTGATCGTCGTCTTCGAGTCGAGCACCTTCACGACGACCGGTTCCGCCCCGCCGGCCAGCTCGATCTCCGCGAGGTAGAGCACGGCCTCGCCGCCGCGCCCGATCGACCGGAGTAACCGGTAGCGGTCCGGTGCGGAGTCCGGTCCGATGTGCAAGTCCTGGCCGGCCAATGTCCCCCCAGCGCCACTGATGTGATGGGCGATCAGCTTGGCGGGTGGGGCGGGGGGAGGTCAATCCGCGTCAGGTGTTCGCGTGCACGAAGGCCGTCCAACATGCGGGAGAGACCGTGAGGACGGGGCCCGCGTCACCGGCCTTGGAGTCCCTGACGTGCACGGCGGACGGGTGGGCGGCTACCTCGACGCAGGCGCCGCCTTCGCTACCGCTATAGCTCGACTTCCGCCAGTCATAGGCGACTTCGATGCAGGCGCCGCCTTCGCCACTGCTGTAGCTCGACTTGAACCAGGCCAGCGCGCGCATCATGACTCTCCTAGCAGGTCGTCCAGCAGGCCCTTGCTGTCCTCGACGGACAGGGCCTGAGAACGCAGCATCCCATACTTGAGGTGGAGTACATGGACCTCGTCGGGATCGTCCTGCAGGTAGCTCGATCGCTGCCCTTCCAGATAGGCGAGTGGCTCGTGGTCAGGGGTCTGGAGCAGGATCATCGGGCCATCCAGGGCGGCGTGAGTCTCGACGCCTGTAGGCATGATCTGCAGCCCTAGATGCGGGAGTTCGGCGATCTCTCGCAGGTACTCGACTTGTCCGCGCAACACCGCCGGACCTCCGATCGGGCGGCGCAGGACCACTTCCTCGATGATCGCGTGCACGATCGGAGGCGAGGGCTCGCGTTGCAGAATGGCCTGGCGGTCCAGTCGAGCCGCGATCCTCTGGGCGGTCTCTTCGGCTGCCAATGGCGGATAGACGCAACTGAACACGGCTGCGGCGTACTCCTGGGTCTGGAGCAGTCCAGGAACAACATGATTCTCGTACCAGAGCAGGCTCAGCGCCTCCCGCTCGTGCTCGATGAACTCCCGTGCGAATGCCGGATATCGCTCCCGCACCGGCACCTTCGCCAGGGATGCCGAGAGCAGTCCGCCGGTCTCCAGCAGCTCGTCCAGCTGCGCGGCGAGCCTCGGCTGGAGGAGCCGGCGTCCCTGCTCGATGGAGGCCACCGTCTCCATGTCGACGTGGAGCAGCTCGGCCAGCCGTCCCTGCGTGTAGCCAGCCTTCTTGCGGAGCTGCCCGTGCAACGCGCCGATGACCATCCAAGACGCGTTCCGCTGGGGCCTGTTCGTGTGACGCATGCGTGACCCATGCCCCCGCCGTCACGTACTGACGCTCCGTCGACCCGTACATCACCCGTACAAGAATAGTTCTGTAGCGCACGCTAGGAAAATAGCGGATCGCCTGCTCCCGCCGATGGCGAGGACAGCGCGGGAACTGTACAGTTCTGTACATGAGTGAGACACTGCCGATCACCGAGGCGAGGGCGAAGTTTGGGTCGCTGGTGCGCCGTGCGTCCCATGCCCGTGAACGCATCACCATCACCGACCACGGCCAGCCGGCGGCCGTCCTCATAAACCCTCAGGAGCTCGCCGACCTTGAGGACGCCCTGGCTCTGGCCCAGTACCGCGAGCGCCAGGCCGCAGGCACCGCCGTGGCCGCGCCGCACGATGACGTCCGTGCCAGGCTCGGACTGGAGCGTGGGTGACGTACGCGATCACCTGGGACGAGGCCGCCATCGACGCGGCCGCCCGGTTCCTCAAGGACGACCCCGACGGGCTACGCCAGCTGATGGACGCGGTCGACCTGCTCGCCGACCAGCCCCGGCCGGAAGTCAGCACCCCCTATGGCTCTCCGGACCTGCGGCGAATGCACGTCGGGCGCTATCGGGTCATGTACGAGATCACCGAGGCCGCGGTCACCATCGTGGTCATCCACGTCGGCCGCCTCGGCTGACGCCTGCGGCAACGATGGGCCGGAGCGACCGTGGCCCGGCCCATCGGCATGCCCGTTCCCACGCGGAGCGGATCGGCGTACCGGCGCTCGTCATCGTGACGGCCGGGGACCGGCTCGTGTCGGTAGCGCTCCAGCGCGAGCCGGCCGACACGGCCCCCGGTGCCCGGCACGCGGAACTGCTCCCACCGGGTACCTCCCGGGCGCCGAGCGGAAGCGCCGAGCGCCTACGCGCTGAGCTCGGCCGGCCGGTCCAGGAAGGCCAGCACGGCGCGCTTCTCCGGGAGGTAGACCTCGGGGAGGTCGATCTCCGGGAGGGTGATCTCGCCCTGCGGGACGAAGCCGATCCGGCCCAGCAGGGCCAGCGCCTTGGCGTTGGCGGCGTCGGGCTCCGCCACCGCGCGCCGGATCGCCGGGTCGCGGAAGGTGAAGCGGATCAGTGCCCCGACCAGGGTGCGGCTGAAGCCCGGGCGCGGCCGGCCGTCGACCGGCGCCAGCATCAGGTGGATGCCGATGTCGCCCTCCCGGACCTCGTAGCACTCGCTCACCCGGTCCTCCTCCGGCTGGTAGGTCTGGAACAGTGCCACGGGCACGCCGTCCAGCCGGACCATGAAGGCGTGGTGGGTGGTGCGGCGGTCGACGTCCTCGTAGATCTCCTGGACCAGCTCGCGGCTGACGCCGTTCATGCCCCAGAACTTCGCGCGCTCCTCGCTCACCCAGGAGTGGAGCACGGCGGAGTCGGCAGCCGGGTCGACGGGGGTGAAGCGGAGGGTGCCGAAGTCCTCGATGGTCTCCACGTGCACGTCGGCGCGGGGAGCGGCGGGGGAGTCGGTTCTCATGCGTATTCCTTCGTGAGCTTGTTCCAGTCGGTGACGACCGGTACGAGTGCGCCCCGCGCCCAGTGCGGGAGCTGGTCGCGGTGGTGGGGGGTGCCGGGGACGCCGTCGGCGCCCAGCGGGACCACCCACAGGCTGTCCTCGCGCCGGGCCAGGTCCCACACGTAACGGGCCGCCGAGGCGCGGGCGGTGAGGTCCGTGACGCCCGGGACGGACGAGGTGGCGTTGACGCAGTCGTGGTCGCCCCCGAGGCCGGGCCAGGTGGCCTCCGGGTCCGGGACCGCCTGCCAGGGGGCCAGCCGGTGGACCTCCGACCAGGGGGTGTCCGGGGTGCCGGCCGTCGCCTTCGCCGTCTCCTCCAGGGCCGTCCGTACGTGTGCCGCCCGGTCGAGCTCCGGCAGCAGGCCCGTGGTGAGCAGGCCCTCCAGCGCGTAGCCGGTCTTGGGGACGAGGAACTGCCAGGCGTGGAGCACGGAGGGGCCGGTCGGCGGGCTCGCCAGGCCGGCGAAGACCGGGTCGGCGGCGATGGCGCGGGTCGCCGCCGTACGGAAGGCGGCGAAGAGGGTCGCCTCGGTGCTGTCGGCGGCCATGTGCCGGTCCCAGCCGAGCAGCCGGTCGCGCAGGGCGGCAGCCTCGGGGGAGAGGCCGTCGAGTTCCGGCAGCAGGGCCAGCAGCGGCGCGGCGGAGGCCAGGTGGGTGTCCCGGTGGACGTCGGCCATGGCCGGTGCCGTCCAGTCGGCGGAGCCGCTGAGCACCTCGCGGATCCGGTTCGCCCGGTGCGGGGGTGCGAACTCCACGCCGAACGGGGAGGCGATGCCACGGGCGTTGGCCATCACCGCGAAGCCCTGCACGGGTTCCTCGGTGGTCTCCGCCCAGCCCTGCCAGGCGTACTGCGGGTCCCAGCCGGGCACCGGGCGCAGCCGGTTCGCGCGGTCGCGCAGCGGGACCGCCCCCGCGACGCGGTGCAGCAGGCCGCCCTCGGTGTCGGCGGCGTGCACCACGTTGACCGGCTCGGCCCAGCCGTCCAGGGCGCGGTCGAGGTCGGCGACCGTACGGGCGCGCAGCAGGGCGGGCAGGACGGCGAAGCCCAGGTCGGCGCGGACCCGCGGCGGGTAGCGCAGGCTCAGGTCGGCGTCGGCGCCGTCCTCGCCGGCCCGGACGACGACCGGGCCGCGGGCCGTCTCCAGCACCTCGACCATGACGTCCTCGGCGCCTCTGACGGCGATGGTCTCGGTGTGGCGGGCGACCGGCTCCCAGGTGCCGTCGGCGCCGCGCGCGGTGACGGTGCAGCCGTCCCCCTCGCCCTCCCGGTGCAGCTCCTCGGTGTAGAGGTCGTGGTAGTCGGCCATGGCGTTGGTGATGGCCCAGGCGGCGGAGCCGGTGTGGCCGAAGTGGGCAAGGCCGGGGATGCCGGGGACCGCGATGCCGACCACGTCGTAGTCGGGGCAGGAGAGGCGGATCTGCTGGTAGATGCCCGGGTCCTCGATGAACCGGTGCGGGTCGCCCGCGATGATCGCAGCGCCCGTGGCCGTACGGTCGCCGGGCACCAGCCAGCCGTTGCTGCCCGAGGTGCCGGGGCCGTCGGTGGCGAACAGGTCCACCGCCTCCTCGCCGAGGACGCGGGCGACCCGCTCGCGCCACAGCTTGGTGGGGAAGCCGGCGAACAGGATGTGCGCGGACAGCCAGATGCCGAGCGGCACCCAGGGCTCCCACGGGGTGGGGACGAGGCCGGTGTCCGCGAACCGCGGGTCGCGGGCGGCGCCGAGCGGAAGGCCCTCGTTGACGCCGTCGACGTACGCGCGCACCCAGGCGGCGGTGTCCTCGTCCAGGGCCTCCCAGCAGCGGCGGGCGGTGTCGTCGAGACGGACCCGGCGGGCGAACACGTCCCAGTCCACGGCCTCCGGGCCGAGGAAGGCGGCGGTGGAGCCCTGCGAACGGTGCCGCTCGACCTCCAGCTGCCAGGCCCGGTCCAGGGCGGTGGTGCGGCCCTGGGCATGGAGGAGGCTGAGCTCGTCCGAGGCCCGCAGGTGCGGGATGCCGTGGGCGTCCCGGAACACCTCGAAGTCCCTGTCGGTCACGTTGTTCTCACTGCTCACACCGCTCACTGCTCCCCGAGTGCATTAGGTTAGGCTGGCCTAACTATATGGCCCCGCGTGCGGGGTCTCGACGAAGGGGAGGACGGGCATGGGCGTCGGCAAGGGGTGGGAGGGGGTCGTCCTCAAACTGCTGCGGGGCAAGGACTTCACCTTCACGGTGACCGGGGCGGAGGACGTCACGGCGGACTTCCGCCGGGTGCACTTCACCGACGGCGGCCTGCTGGAGGCGGCGGGGGAGTCGCTGCACCCGACCATGTGGGTGCGCCTGTGGTTCGAGAACGAGGGCAAGCCGCACCAGCGCGCCTACACCCTGGTCGACCCGGACCGCACCGCCGGCACCTTCTCGCTGGAGTTCGCCCTGCACGACGGGGTGGCGAGCCGCTGGGCGCGCACCGCGCAGCCCGGCGCCACGATCGAGGCCACCGTGCAGGGCACCGGCTTCAGCGCGCCCGCGCCGGCCCCCGAGCGGCTGCTGCTCATCGGTGACCCGGCTTCGCTGCCGGCCATCAACTCCCTCCTGGGCGCCTTCCCGGAGACCCCGGCCACCATCTGGTTCGAGACCCAGCACGCCTCGGACGCGGACCTCCCGGTGCGGCTGGACCCGGCCCGGCACGAGATCCGGCGGATCGCCCGGCAGGGCGGCGGCACGGCGCTGGTCGAGCGGGTCAAGGCCGAACTGCCGGAGCTGGCTCCGGACCCGGCCTCGGCGTACGTCTGGCTGGCCTGCGACACCGCCACCACCCGCACCCTGACCACATGGCTGCGCAAGGACCTGGCCCTGCCCAAGCAGCGGATCGACAGCATGGGGTACTGGCGCGACACGGAGGCCTGACGGGCGCGGACCGCCCTCCCGGGCCGAGCGCAACCGCGCACCCCTTCCCGGTCGTCTGACCGGACATGATGCGATCTTTGAACGCGCTCAAATCGATCGGTTCATCGTTCAGGTCGTCGATCGGGTCCTCGTTCGGGTCCTCGTTCGGGTCCTCGATCGGCCCCGCCGCCGGGCAGCTCTGGCGGTTCGGGCTGCTCCAGGCCCGCTGCTGCGCGTTCGCCGTCGCCCTGGTGGCGGGGATCGGTGTCTCGGCACTGCTCCCCGAACTCCCGGTGGCCCGCTACGACCTGATCCTGCTCTACGGGATCGGCCTGACGGCGTTCGCCCGCAAGGTGGGCTGGGACAGTGCCCGCGACACCGCCGTGATCACCCTCTGCCACCTGATCGGGCTGGTCTTCGAGCTGGTCAAGGTGCAGCTGGGCTCCTGGAGCTACCCGGAGGACGCCGTCACCAAGATCGCTGGTGTTCCGCTCTACGGCGGCTTCCTCTACGCCGCCGTCGGCAGCTACGTGTGCCGGGCCTGGCGGCTGCTGGACCTCGCGCTGACCGGCTACCGGCCCCGGCTGATGGCCGTCCTGGCCGCCGCCGTCTACCTCAACTTCTTCACCCACCACTGGCTGCCCGACGCCCGCTGGGTGCTGGCGGCCCTGCTGCTGGCCGTCCTGTGGGGGACCGGGGTCGGCTACACGGTCGGCGCCGTCCGCTACCGGATGCCCCTCGCCCTGGCCTTCGTACTGATCGGCTTCTTCCTCTGGGTCGCGGAGAACGCGGCGACCTACGCCGGGGCGTGGAGCTACCCGGACCAGCTCGACGGCTGGCAGCCCGTCCCGCTCGCCAAGTTCGGCGCCTGGGCGCTGCTGATCTCCGTGACCTTCGTGATCGCCGCCCGGGTGGTCCGCCCCACCCGCGCGACCGCCCTCACCACTAGCCTCACGGCATGAACGACGGCGACACCATTTACACGGGCCGCGCCGCCCCCGACGCGGCCCTGGACCACGGCTGGCTGCTCGGCCACTTCAAGGAGCCCGGTGACCCGCGGCACAGCACCGACGTTGAGATCAAGTGGGGAGTGCACGCCAAGGGCGACGAACGGGCGCAGTGGGTCAGGGGCGAGGCGCGGACCGCGCTCCAGGTGCTGATCAGCGGACGCTTCCGGCTGGAGTTCCCGGGCCGTACGGTCGTCCTCGGCGAACAGGGCGACTACGTCGTCTGGGGCCGCGGGGTCGACCACTCCTGGTACGCGGAGGAGGACACCGTCGTCCTCACCGTCCGCTGGCCCTCCCTCCCCGGATACAAGGTCCCCGCGGACAGGGACCCCGCGGACAGGCGCCCCGCGGACAGGCGCCCCGCGGACGAGGACTCCGCGGACGAGGACTCCACGGACAAGATCCCCGATACCGGCCGGACCCTGTGACGATGCCCACGAAACGGGCCAACGATCACGAATCGCTGCGATCGTGTCGGTGGAGACCATCCGGGGCGACCCTCCGGAGGCACATGCGTTCATGCGTTCTGCGTCGGGCTGTCCCCCGGTGAAGATCCGAACCACCAGGGAGAGCACGTTCCGTTGGCAGCATTCGCTCGGTGGTGCATGCGGCACCGTCTCGTCGCCGTCCTGATCTGGCTGCTCGCGCTGGGCGGCACCGCCGCGGCCGCCGCCGGCGCCGGAGCGGCCTTCTCCAACGACTACCAGGTCCCCGGCACCGAGTCCGGCAAGGCCGGCGACCTGCTCCGGGCCGGTTTCCCCGGCCAGGGCGGCGACACCGACACCGTCGTCTGGCACACCCCGCCCGGCCAGACCGCCCGCACCCCCGCCGTCGAACAGCGGATGGGCCGCGCCCTCGACACCATCGCCGCGCTCCCCGGCGTGGGCGCCGTCACCAGCCCCTACCGGCCCGACGGCACCGGCCAGATCAGCCCCGACGGGCGCACCGCCTACGCCGTGGTCACCTTCGACCGGCAGGCCGACGCGGTCCCCAGGAACCAGGCCCAGGCCGTCGTCGACGCCGCCAAGAACCCGGTCACCGAGGCGGACGGGCTCCAGGTGGAACTCGGCGGCCGCGCCGTCGGCCTCACCGAGGCCCCCACCTCGCACCTCGCCGAGGCCATAGGCGTGGCCGTCGCGGCCGTCGTCCTCTTCCTCGCCTTCGGATCGCTCGCCGCCAGCCTGCTGCCCATCGCCACCGCCCTGGTCGGCGTCGGCACCGCCTACGCCGGCATCACCCTGCTCGGGCACGCCATGTCCGTCGCCGACTTCGCCCCCATGCTGGGCACCCTCATCGGCCTCGGCGTCGGCATCGACTACGCGCTGTTCATCGTCACCCGGCACCGCAAGGGCCTCAAACGCGGACTCCCCGTGGCGGAAGCGGCCGCGGGCGCGGTCGCGACCACCGGCCGTGCCGTGGTCTTCGCCGGCGCCACCGTGTGCATCGCCCTGCTCGGCATGCTGGTCCTCCGGCTGAACTTCCTCAACGGCGTGGCCATCGCCGCCTCCCTGACCGTGGTCCTCACCGTCGCCGCCTCGGTCACCCTGCTGCCCGCCCTCCTCTCGTACATCGGCCTGCGCGCCCTGTCCCGCCGGGAACGCCGCGTGCTCGCCGAGGAGGGCCCGCGGCCCGAACTCCCCACCGGCTTCGCCGCCCGCTGGTCGGCCTTCGTGGAACGCCGTCCCAAGCTGCTCGGCGCCGTCGCCGCCGTGGTCATGGCGGTGCTCGCCCTGCCCACCCTCTCCCTCCACCTCGGCACCTCCGACCAGGGCAACAACCCGGCCGGCTCCACCACCCGGCAGGCCTACGACCTTCTCGCGCAGGGGTTCGGCCCCGGCATGAACGGCCCGCTCGCGCTGGTCGCCCACCGCGAGGGCGGTCACGGTGACGGCGGCGACGGCCCGGCCCGCCTCGACCGGGCCGCCCTCGACCGCCTCGCCGAGACCCTGCGCGGCACCGACGGCGTCGCCGCGGTCACCCGCCCCCTGGTCAGCCCCGCCGGGGACACCGCCGTCCTGACCGTCGTACCTGACTCCTCCCCGCAGTCCAAGGACACCAGCGACCTGGTCGACCGGCTGCGCCACGAGGTCGTCCCCCCGCTCGAAGAGGGCGGCACCGAGCTGTACGTCGGCGGGGTGACCGCCGGTTACGACGACTTCGCCGAGGTCATCGTCGGCAAGCTGCCGCTCTTCGTCGGCGTGGTGATCACGCTCGGCTGCGTCCTGCTGCTGCTCGCCTTCCGGTCCGTCGGGATCCCCCTCAAGGCCGCCGCCATGAACGTCGCCGCCGTGGTCTCCTCCTTCGGCGTGGTCGTCGCCGTCTTCCAGTGGGGCTGGGGCAGCGAGCCGATGGGCCTGGGCAGCGCCGGACCGATCGAGCCCTTCCTGCCCGTGATCATGGTGTCGGTGCTCTTCGGCCTGTCCATGGACTACCAGGTCTTCCTGGTCAGCCGGATGTACGAGGAATGGCTGGAGACCGGGGACAACCGGCGCGCCGTCCGGGTCGGCCTGGCCGAGACCAGCCGGGTGATCAACTCCGCCGCCGTCATCATGATCTCCGTCTTCCTCGCCTTCGTGCTCAGCGGCGACCGGCTGATCGCGATGTTCGGCATCGCGCTGGCCGCCGCCGTGGCCCTGGACGCCTTCGTGCTGCGCACCCTGCTCGTCCCGGCGCTGATGCACCTGCTCGGCCGGGCCAACTGGTGGCTGCCCGGCTGGCTCGACCGGATCCTGCCCAAGATCAGCATTGAGCCGCCCGAGGAGCCGCCGCATGCGACACTGCCCGCGCAGCGGCCGAACGAGGACAACCGTCCGGCGGCCGTTTCCCGCTGACCGGTGACCAGCCGTAAGGAGCCCGCGTGTTCTCGATAGACCTGGCCGACGACGCCCAGCTGTTCCCGCTGGAGGTGTGGCACGCCGAGGAGTTCCTCGCCCACATGGACCGCGGGCGCGAGTTCATCGGCCAGTACGTACCCTTCCCGGACCGGGCCACCGACCTGGAATCCACCCGCAAGATGCTCGGCGCCAACGCCGCGAAGGCCGCCGACGACGGCGTCCGCCTCTACGGCATCCGGCTGGAGGGCACCCTCGTCGGCGGGGTCCTCTTCCCCGCCTTCGACGCCGCGGCCGGCAACTGCGAGGTCGGCTGCTGGCTGGAGCCCGCCGGGGCCGGCCGGGGCCTGGTCACCAAGGCCTGCCGGGTCCTGATCGACTGGGCGGTCAACGTCCGCGGCATGCACCGGGTGGAGTGGCACGTCGCCTCCGCCAACAAGAAGAGCATCGCCGTCGCCGAACGCCTGGGCTTCACCCGCGAGGGCGTCATGCGCGAGAACCACCTGCACCGCGGGGTCCGCCAGGACACCGAGGTCTGGTCGCTGCTGGCCCGCGAGTGGCGTGCCTCCTGAGGGCCGGTGCCCCCTGGGGAGCGGTGCCTCCTGAGGACCGGTGCCCCCTGAGGGCAGGCTCGGCCTAAGGCCTGCGGGTCCCCCTAAGCCGTGCCGGGCGACGCCTTAGGCGGTGCCGGGGACCGCGGGCCCGCGCCTAAGGTCCCCCGGCGCCTGGAGATGCGGCATGCACCCGATGTGCCGGCACCCCCTGGGACGGGATTCTTGGATCACACCGAACGAGGTGCCCGAGAAGACCGGAACCCACCAGGGAGAACGAGATGTTCACCAGCGAGATCGCCGCCGCCCGCCACGCCGAGCTCCTCCGCCAGGCCGCCGACTACCGCCAGGCCCGTCAGGCCCGTCAGGCCCGGCAGGCGGCCGAGGCCGACCGCTCCTCGCACGGCCAGGAACCCGAAGGGCAGGTGAGGGAGCGGCGCAGCCGCTTCGTCCGGGTCGCGTGACCGCGCCCGCAGCGCGCGACCTGACACGCCATGACGAGCGAAGCGAAACCCCATACGTCCGAGCGGCACGCATGTGCGATGCTCGGCGGCGTGGAGACCAGATCCGTCAGCCCGGTGTTCGTCGGCCGCGCCGACGAACTGGCCGTTCTCACCGAGGCACTGGGCCGGGCCGCCGGCCCGGAGCCGCAGGCCCTGCTCATAGCCGGTGAGGCCGGAGTCGGGAAGACCCGGCTCATCGAGGAGTTCGTGGCCGAGGCGACCCGGCGGGACGCCGTCGTCGCCGTCGGCGGATGCGTCGAGATAGGGGCGGAGGGACTTCCCTTCGCCCCCTTTTCCACCGCACTGCGCGCACTGCGCCGCCGACTGCCCGGGGAACTCGCCGCCGCGGCCGCCGGCCAGGAGGACGAGCTGGCCCGGATCCTCCCCGAACTCGGCGAGACCCCCCGCGGCCCGCACGACGAGGAGAGCACCCACCGGCTCTTCGAGCTGACCGCCCGCCTGCTGGAACGCCTGGCCGCCGACCGCACCGTCGTCCTCGTGCTGGAGGACCTCCACTGGGCCGACACCTCCACCCGGCACCTGCTGGCCTACCTCTTCCGCAGCATCGCCGGCGGCCGCCTGGTCATCGTCGCCACCTACCGCGCCGACGACATCCACCGCCGCCACCCGCTGCGCCCGCTGCTCGCCGAACTCGACCGGCTGCGCACCGTGCAGCGCGTCGAGCTGCCCCGCTTCAACCGCGCCGAGGTCCGCCGCCAGGTCGTCGGCATCCTCTCCTCCGAACCCGACGAGTCCTTCGTCGACACCGTCTTCGACCGCTCCGACGGCAACGCCTTCTTCGTCGAGGAACTCGTCGCCTCCATGGAGAACGGCTGCCGCACCGGCCTGACCGAATCCCTCCGCGACCTGCTTCTGGTCCGCGTGGAGGTGCTCCCGGACGCCGCCCAGAAGGTCGTCCGGATCGTCGCCGAGGGCGGCTCCACCGTCGAGTACCCGCTGCTGCTCGCCGTCTCCCGGCTCACCGAGGACGAACTGATCGACGCGCTCCGGGCCGCCGTCGGAGCCAACATCCTGCTCGCCACCCCCGACGGCGACGGCTACCGGTTCCGCCACTCCCTGGTCCGCGAGGCCGTCAGCGACGACCTGCTGCCCGGCGAACGCGCCCGGGTCAACCGCCGCTACGCCGAGGCCCTGGAGGCCGACGACACCCTCGTCCGCGCCGAGGAGCGGACCATCCGCCTCGCCAGCTACTGGTACAGCGCGAACGACCCGGCCAAGGCCCTGCCCGCCGCCCTCGACGCCTCCGTCGCCGCCCGCCGCAGGCACGCGTACACCGAACAGCTCAGCCTGCTCGAACGCGCCCTCGACCTGTGGGACAGCACCCCCGACGAGGTCCGCGACGCCCTGCGCCCGGCGGCCTACACCGAGGCGTACCCTCCCTGCGGCTGTGACCCCGCCACCCCGCTGCAGCGCCTCGACCTGCTGGCCGAGGCCACCGTCGCCGCCCGCTTCGGCGGCGAACGCGAACGCGCCATGAAGCACACCAAGACCGCGCTGCGCTCCCTGGAAGGGGCCACCGCCGACCTGGACCTGCTGCGCGCCGCCTGGTTCTGGACCGAACGGTCCCGGCTGGTCGCCAGCCTCGCCCGCGGCGACGGCTGGAAGGAACTCGGCACCGCCCAGGACCTGGTCAAGGGCCTGCCCCCGTCCCAGGTGCACGCCGAGGTCCTGGTCCGCGCGGCCGGGTGGGGCATGCTCCACAACCCCGGCCCCGACAACCTCGCGGCAGCCGAACGCGCCGCCGAGTACGCCCGCATGGTCGGAGCGGAGGAGACCGAGCTCAACGCCCGGATCACCGTGGGCTCCCTGCTCACCGACGCGGGCGACCCCGGGGCCGGGTTCGCCGAACTGCACGCCGTCAAGGAGCAGGCCACCGCCCTGGGCCTGACCAGCCTGGCCGGACGCGCCTACATCAACCTCACCTCCCAGCTGGAGAGCCACGGCCGGTCCCGTGAAGCCCTGGACGTGGCCGTCGCCGGTGTGGAACTGGTCGCCCGGTCCCGTCTGCTGGACACCGAGGCGTGGGTCCGCGGCAACATGGCCGAGACCCTGTACAGCCTCGGCCGATGGGAGGAGGCCGCCGAGGCCGCCCGGCGTACCCTCCGGGTCGGCCAGAGCGCGGCCCCGCGAGGCATGGCCTTCGCCCGCCTGTCCTACCTGGCGCTGGCCCGCGGCGAACTCACCGAGGCCGCGAACCAGCTCGCCGCCGCCCACCGGAGCTTCGGCGACCACGATCTGCAGCCCCAGTACCGCATCCCGCTGCACCGCCTCGCGGTGGGCGTGGCGGCCGGGGAGGGACGGCTGGCCGAAGTCCGCGCGGAGCTCGCCGACGCGGTCGGCCACGGCTTCCCGCTGGCCCACCACCGCTACGCCTGGCCGTTGCTGCTCGCCGCGGCGACGGCGGAGGCGGACGCCCGCGGCCTGCCCGCCGCGGACTCCGGCCGCGCCGGCGCGATCGACCTCATCCGGTCCGCCGCGCGGCGCCTGGCCACCCCGTTCCCGCTCTGGCAGGCCCACGCGGAGTACGTACGCGCGGAACTCCTCCGCGCCGAGGGCGGGGACACGACGGCGGACTGGACGGCGGTCGAGGCGGCCATCCGCCCGCTGGACCGTCCGTACCTGCTGGCCCGGGCCCGACACCGGCTCGGCGAGGCACTCCTCGCCTCCGGCGGCGGGCGGGACCGGGCGGCCGTGCTCCTGCGCGAGGCCCACGCCGAAGCCGACCGGCTCGGCGCGCGCCTCCTCCGCGAGGACCTGGCCCTGCTCGCCCAGCGCGCCCGTATCCCGCTCACCGAGCCGGCTCCGGACACCGGCCGTCCTGCCACGGAGACCGACCCGGCCGAGGCACTGGGCCTGACCAGCCGCGAACGGGACGTCCTGCGCCTGGTCGCGGCCGGCCACAGCAACCGCCAGATCGCGGAGGAACTCTTCATCTCACCGAAGACGGCCAGCGTCCACGTCTCCAACATCCTCGCCAAGCTGGGCGTCTCCGGCCGTGGCGAGGCCGCCGCCCTGGCCCACCGCCTCCGCCTCTTCACCCCGGTCTGACGAGGCGGATACGCACCTTCCCGGAGTCCAGGTCTATGGGACCCCGCCCCGGGTCGCCGTCGTTCAGGTCGACCCGGGTGAGCTCCAGCCGCTTGCGTTCCTCGTCAGAGTGCCTGCGCCCCGGGTTGAACAGTTCGTTGAGCGTGTCGAACACCGTGCCCGTCCTCCGTCCCGCCCCGGCCCGGGGCCGTGCCGGTCACCGCACCGTCAAGGTCAGAATGCGGTCGTCGCCCGGCTCCGGGGAACCCCGCCCGTCCGTCTCGCTCGTCACGAGCAGGAGCTTGTCGCCGCCCAGCGGGACCACCGTCCGCAGCCGGCCGTACTTCCCGGTGAGGAACGCCTCCGGCTCCGCCACCGGCGCCGTCCCGGAAAGGGGGAGCCGCCACAGCCGCTCGCCCTTCAGGCCGGCCATCCACAGGGAGCCCTCCGCCCAGGCGAGCCCGCTCGGGGAGGCCTCGTCCGTGCGCCACTGCGCCACCGGGTCCTTGTACCCGGGCTTGCCGGCCTTCCCCTCGGCGTCCGGCCAGCCGTAGTTCCCGCCGGGCTCGATCAGGTTCACCTCGTCCCAGGTGTGCTGCCCGAACTCGGCCGCCCACAGCCGCCGGTCCTTGTCCCAGGCCAGCCCCTGCACGTTCCGGTGCCCGTAGGAGTACACGACGGAGTCCGCCTCCGGATTGCCGTGCACCGGCTCGCCGTCCGGGGTCATCCGCAGGATCTTGCCGCCCAGCGACTTCTTGTCCTGGGCGAGCCCGGTGTCGCCGGTCTCGCCGGTTCCCGCGTAGAGCATCTTGTCCGGGCCGAACGCGATCCGGCCGCCGTTGTGCACGGAGCCCTTCGGGATGCCCCGGAACACCGTGTCCGGAGCACCCAGTTGCTCACCCGGCGACCGCTGCTCGTCGTAGCGCAGCCGGGCGATCCGGTTGTCGGAGGCCGTGGTGAAGTACGCGTACACCATGCGGTCGCTCGCGAACGACGGGGACAGCGCCAGGCCCAGCAGGCCGCCCTCGCCGCCGGGGTCCACCCCCGGTACCTCGCCGACCACCGTGGTCGTGCCGGTCGCGGTGTCCACCCGGCTGATCGTCCCCTTGTCCCGCGAGGCGACCAGCAGGTCACCGTCCGGCAGCGGGGCCACGCCCCACGGGGACTCCAGGCCCTTGGCCACCTCCCCGGTCACCGTGACCGAACCCTTCGCCGGCGGCCCGGAGGGCGTGGGCGAAGCGGACGCGGAGGGATTCGCCGGGGGCGTCCCCTTCACCGGAGCCCCGGCCGAGGCCGTGGCCGGGGCGGCGCCACCGGGTCCCGCCGGCGAACACCCCGCCACCAGCAGCACCCCGCACCCCGCGAGCGCCGCGGCCACCACCGCGCCCCGCGCCGTACCGTTCCCCATCCCCCTGCTCCCTTCCGCTCCACGGAACCCGCCGGTTCCGGTGTGGACCATCGTCCCTCAGCACACCGAAGTCCGGGCATCCGTTCCGCATCGCTGCGCCCTCCCGCCCCGGTGGGGCGTCTCCTCCGAGGTGTGGGCGGGCCTCCGCCGAGGTGTGGGCGGGCGTTCCGCAGGGCTGTGCCCTCCCGTCCCGGTGGGGCGGCTCCGCCGAGGGTGTGGGCAGGCGCCCCTCCGCCGAGGTGCGGGCGGGCCCCTCCGCCGAGGTGTGGGCAGGCGTTCCGCAGGGCTGTGCCCTCCCGCGCGGGTGGGGCGGCTCCGCCGAGGGTGTGGGCAGGCGCCCCTCCGCCGCGGTGCGGGCGGGCCCCTCCGCCGAGGTGTGGGCAGGCGTTCCGCAGGGCTCGGCCCTCCCGCCCCGGTGGGCACCTCCGCCGGAGGTGTGGGCAGGCGTTCCGCAGGGCGGAACGGGTGGGCACACCGGAACGCCGCCCAGCGGGCTGCGCTCCGGCCCCACCGAAGCCATGGCCCGGCTCCGGCCCCAGCGCCGCCCGGCCAGGGCGGTGGCTTCGCCGGACCCGGCACCGCCATGCGCGCAGCTCCGTCCGGACGGGGTCCGAACCGCAGCCGGACCGGGGCGGAGGGTGGCTGCGCGAGCCCTCGCGGGACCGGGGTGCCGTGTGCCCACCCGTGCCGCCCTGCGGCACGCCTGCCCACACGGCTGGCCGGACGGGTCCGGTACGCCCGCCCCACCGGCCGGCCGGACGGGGCCGGCACACCCGTCCCACGGCCGGCCGGACGGGGCCGGCGCGCCCGACCCACGGCCGTGGCAACGGCCGACATTCCCGCGGCGGCGGGATAGGGTGCGCCCGCCCGCACGACGGCACGGACCGGCGCGCCGGACGCGCGGCACACCGCCCCGCCAAGGCCGGACGCCTAGTCCCACGCTCCGACGGCCAAAGGCAGCGCCGCGATTTCCGCCAGATCCGCCGCCGTCAGCATGACCTCCGCCGCCGCAGCGTTCTCCGCCGCCCATTCCGCCCGCCCCGCGCCCGGCACGGGAACGACCTGCGGGCCCTGGGCCAGCACCCAGGCCAGCGCCACCTGCGCCGCCGTGACCTGCGGGCCGTGCCGCTCCGCCACCCGCCGCAGCCCGGCCACGAGCACCTGGTTCGCCGCCATCGCGTACGCGGTGAACCGCGGGTGCCGGGCCCGCGCGTCGTCCGCCTCGAAGCCCTGCCCCGGCGTCAGCGTGCCGGTCAGGAAGCCGCTGCCCAGCGGCATCGCCGCCAGGAAGCCCACCCCGCGCGCCGCGCACCACGGCAGCAGGTGCCAGGCCGCCTCCGGCGACCACACCGACAGCTCCGCCTGCACCGCGCTCACCGGGAACACCTGCTGCACCCGCTCCAGGTGCCGGATCGTCAGCGCGTACGACCGGTCCCCGCGCCGGCCCGCACCCGGCCCGGCACCCGCGCCCACCGCGCAGAACCCCAGGGCCCGCACCTTCCCGGCCCCCACCAGCTCCGCCATCGCCCCCCAGGTCTCCTCCACCGGGACCTCCGGGTCCACCCGGTGCAGCTGGTACAGGTCGATCACGTCCGTCTGCAGCCGCCGCAGCGAGGCGTCGCAGGCCCGCCGTATGTAACTGGGCCGCCCGTTGGCCACCACGTGCTGGTCGCCCGCCCGCAGCCCCGCCTTGGTGGACACGAAGGCATCGGCCCGCCGCTCCCGCAGCACCCGCCCCACCAGCAGCTCGTTGGTGAACGGCCCGTACACGTCGGCGGTGTCGAGCAGGCTCGACCCCCGGTCGAGCGCCGCGTGCACGGCCGCCACGGACCGCGTCCCGTCCCGTTGCGAGGCGGCGTACGCCCAGCTCATCGGCATGCAGCCGAGTCCGATCGCGCCCACCGCCAGCGCCGCCGCCCCGATTGACCTGCGCTCCACCCGTGCGCCCCCCTCCGTCTCGCACCCCCAAAAGTAACGGCTTGATCGCGACGGCTTGGCATAGCCTCCCGATCATGAGTTCACCCACCCCAGAGGTCTGGCTGCCGTACCCGGCCGAGGACATCGACGGCCTGCCCGACTCCTTCCGCTACCGCCTGTGGGACGGCGGGGACGCGTTCCCGGCCGACCCGGCGGACTGCGTCTTCTACGTCACCCCCTACATGAAGTCCCCGGCGGTCAGCGTCCGTCCGTTCCCCCGGATGCCCCGGCTCCAGGTCGTCCAGACCCTCACCGCGGGCATCGACCACGTCCTCGGCGGCCTCGACGCCCTCCACCCCGGCGTACGGCTCTGCAACGCCCGCGGGGTGCACGACGCCAGCACCGCCGAACTGGCCCTCACCCTGGTCCTCGCCTCGCTCCGCGGCATCCCCGGCATGGTCCGCGGCCAGGACCGCGAGGAGTGGCGCGGCGGCTTCTACGAGGCGCTCGCCGACAAGTCCGTCCTGCTCGTGGGGTACGGGGCCATCGGCGCGGCCATCGAGGACCGGCTCGCGCCCTTCGAGTGCGGCCGGATCACCCGGGTCGCCCGCTCCGCCCGCACCACCGACCGCGGCCCCGTGCACGCCTTCACCGAACTGCCCGCCCTGCTGCCCGGGGCCGACGTGGTCATCCTCGCCACCCCGCTCACCGAGGAGACCGAGGGGCTCGCGGACGCCGGCTTCCTCGCCCGCATGAAGGACGGGGCGCTGCTGGTGAACGTGGCCCGCGGGCCGGTGGCCGACACCGCCGCCCTGCTCGCCGAACTGGAGTCGGGCCGGCTGCGCGCGGCCCTGGACGTCACCGATCCCGAACCCCTGCCCGAGGGACACCCGCTCTGGCACGCCCCCGGTGTCCTGATCACGCCTCATGTCGGCGGCAGCAGCTCGGCGTTCCTGCCCCGGGCCCGCCGTCTGCTGGCCCGGCAGCTCACCCTGTTCGCCAAGGGGGAGTCCCTCGAAAACACCGTACTGATCACGGAATGAGCCCGAACGTGCACTCTCCGTACCTGTTCGCGTGCGCTCGGTGTCCACAACGCTGCCGTTGGTGACGGAGCGTACAACCGCCCTGTCCCTGAGTGACGAAAGTGGTGTATCGTCCGGAACAAGGGGCTGCGCCGTGAACGTATGGCGCTGGGGAGTGATCGGACAGTTTGGGGGGCGACGGGCGATGCACGGCCAATGGACGAAGGATCCGACGCGGCAGAGCCGCCGGAGGCGACGCTTGTGTGCGCCGAATTCAGCCAGGCAGTCAGGCCGGAGCCACTCGGCGTACCGGACCCATGCGGCAGGCCGGACCCATGCGGCAGGCCGGACCCACGCAGGGGCCAGGGGCGGCCCGGCGGGCCGGAGCCGCTCGGCCGCCCGGCCCGGTCCGGACCGACCACCCCGCCCGGCCGCACCGGCCGGACCGGCAGGCAGGACCGGTCCCCCCGGGCCGCCCGCGACATCCGCCCCGGCGGGGACGCGGCAGGCCCGGAGGGCGGCGTCCGAGGGGGACGGATGAGCGCCCCCGGGGCCCTCCTGGCCCCGCCGCCGGACCGGAGCGGCGGCCGGGGGGTCGCGGCCCAGCTCCTCCTCGCCGCGGTCATCGCGGGCTACACCGTCGGTGCCGGCCTCGGCTGGGGGTCGGAACAACTCGCCGCCTTCATGGGCGACTTCGGGCTGAGCGTCGCCGCCCTGCTCGCCGCCGTGTCCTGCTACCAGTACGGCCGCGCGGTGGGCAACCGCGACCGCCCCGTCTGGCTGCTGTTCGCCTTCTCGTCCTTCATGGCCGCCTCCGGCAACGCCGTCTGGGGCTGGTACGAGGTCGTGCTCGGCCAGGAGGTTCCGAAGCCCTCCCTGGCCGACTTCGCCTTCCTCTGCTTCGCCCCGCCCGCCATCGTCGGCCTGCTCGTCCTCGCCAAGCGCCCGGTGACCCGGGCCGGCTGGGTCTGCCTCGCCCTGGACTCCTGGCTCATCGGAGGCTCCCTCTTCACCCTCGCCTGGAGCCTCGCCCTCCAGAAGGCCGCGATGGACGCCCAGTCCGTCTCTCCCGGCAGCGTCCTGCCCGTGGCGGTCAAACTCGCCTACCCGATGCTGGACATCGCGCTCGTCTCGATGGTCCTGGTCCTGCACTTCCGCCGGTCCGCGGCCAGCCGCTCCGCGGTGAACATGGCCCTCGCGGCCCTCGCGCTGACCGTCCTCAGCGACGCCCTGTTCACCTTCCCGCTGTTCAGCGTGGGCTACGAGTCCGGGCACCTGCTCGACGCCGGCTGGTTCGCCGGATCGCTGCTCCTCGCCTACGCGCCCTGGGGCGCCCGCCGCATCCCGCCCGGCCCCCCGCACGGCGGGTACCCGTACGCCCCGCGCCGGGCCGGCCGGCGCCCCATCACCGGCTCCCTCCCCGCCCTCACGCCGTACCTCGCCGCCGCCGTCTGCACCCTGGTCATCCTCTACAACTACAACGTGGCCAACGGGACGCGGGGGGACGACCGGGTGGCCCTGATCACCGGCGGCAGCGTGGTCCTCGCGCTCGTCGTCCGCCAGGGCATCATGCTGCTCGACAACATCGCGCTCACCCAGGAACTGGCCCAGAAGGAGAACCACTTCCGCTCCCTGGTCCAGGGCTCCAGCGACGTCATCATGATCGCCACGCCCACCGGCACCCTGTGCTACGTCAGCCCGGCTGCGGCCGGGGTCTACGGCCGCGAGGCGGAAAGGCTGGTCGGCACCCGGCTCTCCGATCTCATCCACCCCGACGACCTCGGGCGCGTGGTCCACGAGGTCCGCCGCTTCCTGGCCGCCCCACCCGCGGAGGAGCCCACCACCCGCATCGAATGCCGCTTCATGTCCGGCAGCGGCGAATGGCTCAACGTGGAGTCCACCGTCAACCGCCACCAGGGCGGACTCATCCTCAACAGCCGCGACGTCACCGAACGGGTCCGGCTCCAGGCCCAGCTCCAGCACAGCGCCGAGCACGACCCGCTGACCGACCTGCCCAACCGGGCCCTGTTCACCCGCCGGGTCCGCCAGGCCCTGACCGGCCGCCGCGCCGGAGACCACAGCACGGCCGTGCTCTTCATCGACCTGGACGGCTTCAAGGCGGTCAACGACAGCATCGGCCACCAGGCCGGGGACGAGCTGCTCGTCGAGGCCGCCCGCCGGCTCCAGGACTCGGTGCGCGCCGGGGACACCGCCGCCCGGCTCGGCGGCGACGAGTTCGCCGCGCTCATCCTCGGCGACGGCGGCCGCGACCGGGACGCCCGCGAGTACCAGGTCCACGAGATCGCCGAGAGGCTGCGCGCCACCCTCTCCCGGCCCTACCGGATCGCCGGCCACGAGGTCCGGGTCGCCGCCAGCATCGGCGTGGCCTTCGCCGACCCCGGCATCACCCCTTCGGACCTGATGCGCAACGCGGATCTGGCCATGTACCGGGCGAAGGCCGGCGGCAAGGACCGGGTCGAGCTGTACGTCCCCCAGATGCAGTCCGAGCACACCCGCGCGGCGGAACCGGCCGGCCGGTTCCGCACCGCCCTGCACGAGGGCGAGTTCGCCCTGCTGCACCAGCCCGTGGTCTCGCTGGCCACCGGCGAGATCACCGCGGTCGCCGCCCAGCCCCGCTGGCGCTCGGCCCAGGGGATCCTCTTCACCCCGGCCGAGCTGCTCCGGGTGGCCGAATCCCAGGAGCCCGGACCCGAGGCCCCCGCCGGCCGCACGGCCGGGCCCGCCGGGGGCGGAATCCCCGGCGGGCCCGGCCGGGCCGCGGAGCTCGGCCGCCGGCTGCTGGAGACCGCCCTGGAACAGGCCGCCGAACGGCACCTGGCCGGGCACGACGTCCCGGCGGTGATCCGGATGAGCGGCCGGCGGCTGCTGGAGCGGTCCGGCCCGTCCGGCTCGGTCGAGGCACTGCTCACCCGGCACGGGCTGCCGCCGGGAGCGCTGGTCCTGGAGCTGGCCCTGCCCGACCCCCGGGTCCCCTTCGACGACCTGGAGCGCCGCCTCGCCTCCCTGCGGCGGCTCGGCGTACGGATCGCCCTGGACGGCTTCGGCAGCGGATACGCCGCGATCAGCGCCCTGCGGCGGCTCCCGGTGGACGTGCTCAAGCTGGACCGGGGCCTGGTCGAAGGCGTGGTGGAGTCGGCCAGACTGCACAAGATCACGGCCGGTCTGTTGCGTATCGCAAATGACCTGGGCATGCAATCGGTGGCCGACGGGGTGGACCTCCCGGAGCAGGTCTTGGCCCTGCGCGCGATGGGCTGCAGCCACGCCCAGGGAATGGCGTTTTCCGGCCCCCTGGACGAATACCGGCTGCGCCGGGCCCTTGCGAGGAGTACGTTTCCAGTACCGGGCGGGGTGGCCCAGCCTGCCCTGGCCGGCGGTTCGCTGGGGGGTCCACTGGTCATCCACAGAGGCTCACATAATGAGACGCCCGTCCCACCCACTTGACACCGACCTCCCGGCAGAGGGAGGGTCTGTGCCATGCGCACCCGAATTCTCGTACTTGGAAAGCGCGTCGGCTGAGACCGGGACCCACACGTCCCCGCTCCACGCACCCGACGCGCTCCCCTCGCTTGCCTGCCGGCACGAGGGGTTTTTTGTTGCACTGGCACACAGCGCATGCGCGAATCACTCGTAAAACCCTCAGCTTCGAGAAGAGATTGCCGATGACCGAGCAGGCCACCGGGGCCCACCATCCGCAGCCGCGGGCCCGTACCGGCGGACAGCAGACCGCTGCGATCGAGCACGTCACGGGCGCGCAGTCCCTCATTCGCGCTCTCGAAGAGGTGGGGTGCGACACGGTCTTCGGAATCCCGGGCGGCTGCATCCTCCCCGCGTACGACCCGATGATGGACTCGAAGAAGGTCCGTCACATCCTCGTCCGCCACGAGCAGGGGGCCGGCCACGCCGCCACCGGCTACGCGCAGGCCACCGGCAAGGTCGGCGTCTGTATGGCCACCTCCGGCCCGGGCGCCACCAACCTC
Organism: Streptomyces sp. NPDC043853; assembly: GCF_056436025.1. Classification (NCBI taxonomy): domain Bacteria; kingdom Bacillati; phylum Actinomycetota; class Actinomycetes; order Kitasatosporales; family Streptomycetaceae; genus Streptomyces; species Streptomyces sp. NPDC043853. Next base: position 208,453 of record NZ_JBWKDJ010000012.1, on the reverse strand, counting down.
GTCACCCCGATCGCCGACGCCCACATGGACTCCGTCCCGCTGGTCGCGATCACCGGCCAGGTCTCCTCCAAGGCGATCGGCACGGACGCCTTCCAGGAGGCGGACATCGTCGGCATCACCATGCCGATCACCAAGCACAACTTCCTGGTCACCAAGGCCGATGACATCGCCAAGACCATCGCCGAGGCGTTCCACATCGCCTCCACCGGCCGTCCCGGCCCGGTCCTGGTGGACATCGCCAAGGACGCCCTGCAGGCGCAGACCACGTTCAGCTGGCCGCCCAGCCAGGACCTGCCCGGTTACCGGCCGGTCACCAAGCCGCACGCCAAGCAGATCCGCGAGGCCGCCAAGCTGATCGCCGCGGCCAAGCGCCCGGTGCTCTACGTCGGCGGTGGAGTGATGAAGGCCGGCGCCACCGCCGAGCTGAAGGTCCTCGCGGAGCTCACCAACGTCCCGGTCGTCACCACCCTGATGGCCCTGGGCTCCTTCCCCGACAGCCACCCGCAGAACGTCGGCATGCCCGGCATGCACGGTGCCGTCACCGCCGTCACCGCCCTGCAGAAGTCGGACCTCCTGGTCGCCCTCGGCACCCGCTTCGACGACCGCGTCACCGGCAAGCTGGACAGCTTCGCCCCCTTCGCCAAGGTCATCCACGCGGACATCGACCCGGCCGAGATCGGCAAGAACCGCGCCGTGGACGTCCCGATCGTCGGCGACGCCCGCGAGGTCATCGCCGACCTGATCCAGGCCGTCCAGGCCGAGATCAACGACGGCAACACCGGCGACTACACCGCCTGGTGGAAGGACCTCAACCGCTGGCGGGAGACCTACCCGCTGGGCTACGACCTGCCCGAGGACGGCAGCCTCTCGCCCCAGCAGGTCATCCAGCGGATCGGCGAGCTCGCCCCGCAGGGCACCATCTACGCGGCCGGCGTCGGCCAGCACCAGATGTGGGCCTCGCACTTCGTCAACTACGAGGAGCCCCGCACCTGGCTGAACTCCGGCGGCGCCGGAACCATGGGCTACGCGGTCCCGGCCGCGATGGGCGCCAAGGTCGGCATGCCGGACCGCACGGTCTGGGCGATCGACGGCGACGGCTGCTTCCAGATGACCAATCAGGAACTGGCCACCTGCGCCCTGAACAACATCCCGATCAAGATCGCGATCATCAACAACGGTGCGCTGGGCATGGTCCGCCAGTGGCAGACCCTGTTCTACAACCAGCGGTACTCGAACACCGTCCTGCACGCGGGCGAGACCGGCCACGACACCGTGGGCTCCCAGCTCGGCGAGTCGGCCGCCCCCCGCATGGGCACCCGCGTCCCGGACTTCGTCAAGCTGTCCGAGGCCATGGGCTGCGTGGCGCTGCGCTGCGAGGACCCGGCCGACCTGGACAAGGTCATCGCCGAGGCCAACGCGATCAACGACCGGCCGGTCGTGGTCGACTTCATCGTCCACGAGGACGCCATGGTGTGGCCGATGGTCGCCGCCGGCACCTCCAACGACGAGGTCATGGCCGCCCGGGGCGTCCGCCCCGACTTCGGCGACGGCGAAGACGACTGAGCACCGAGAGCCTGAGAGAGAGAACGACACACATGTCCAAGCACACGCTCTCGGTCCTGGTCGAGAACACGCCCGGCATCCTCGCCCGGATCGCCGCGCTGTTCTCCCGCCGCGGCTTCAACATCGACTCCCTGGCGGTCGGTGTGACCGAGCACCCCGACATCTCCCGCATCACCATCGTCGTCAACGTCGAGGACCTGCCGCTGGAGCAGGTGACCAAGCAGCTCAACAAGCTGGTCAACGTCCTCAAGATCGTCGAGCTGGAGCCCTCCTCCGCGATCGAGCGTGAACTCGTCCTGGTCAAGGTCCGCGCCGACAACGAGACCCGCTCCCAGATCATCGAGATCGTCCAGCTGTTCCGCGCCAAGACGGTCGACGTCTCCCCGGAGGCCGTGACCATCGAGGCCACCGGCGGTGCCGACAAGCTCGGCGCGATGCTCAAGATGCTGGAGCCGTTCGGCATCAAGGAGCTCGTCCAGTCCGGCACGATCGCCATAGGGCGCGGCGGACGGTCCATCACGGACCGCAGCCTGCGCGCGCTCGACCGCAGCGCCTGACGCATCGTTCGCGGCGCGCCGTGCCCGATGCTCGCATGGCGCCGTGCCCGATGCTCGCATAGCGCCGTGCCCGATGCTCGCATAGCGAGACCGACAAACTTCCATTCCGTTCCCCGCCGTACGGTGGGAGCAACACCAGCGCACCAAGGAGATATCCCAGTGGCCGAGCTGTTCTACGAGAACGACGCCGACCTGTCCATCATCCAGGGCCGCAAGGTCGCGGTCATCGGCTACGGCAGCCAGGGCCACGCCCACGCGCTGTCGCTGCGTGACTCCGGCGTCGACGTCCGCGTCGGCCTGCAGGAGGGCTCGAAGTCCAAGGCCAAGGCCGAGGAGCAGGGCCTGCGCGTCGTTTCCGTCGCCGAGGCCGCCGCCGAGGCCGACGTCATCATGATCCTGACGCCGGACCCGATCCAGGCCGACGTCTACGAGGAGTCCATCAAGGACAACCTCAAGGACGGCGACGCGCTGTTCTTCGGCCACGGCTTCAACGTCCGCTACGGCTTCATCAAGCCCCCGGCCAACGTGGACGTCGCCCTGGTCGCCCCGAAGGGCCCGGGCCACCTGGTCCGCCGCCAGTACGAGGAGGGCCGCGGCGTTCCGTGCATCGCCGCCGTCGAGCAGGACTACACGGGCAACGCCTTCCAGCTCGCCCTCTCCTACGCGGCCGGCATCGGCGGCACCCGCGCCGGTGTCATCAAGACCACCTTCACCGAGGAGACCGAGACCGACCTGTTCGGCGAGCAGGCCGTCCTCTGCGGTGGCGCCTCCGCGCTCGTCAAGGCCGGCTTCGAGGTCCTCACCGAGGCGGGCTACCAGCCGGAGATCGCCTACTTCGAGTGCCTGCACGAGCTCAAGCTGATCGTCGACCTGATGTACGAGGGCGGCCTGGAGAAGATGCGCTGGTCGGTCTCCGAGACCGCCGAGTGGGGCGACTACGTCACCGGCCCGCGCGTCATCACCGACGCCACCAAGGCCGAGATGCGACAGGTCCTGGCGGAGATCCAGAGCGGCGAGTTCGCCAACACCTGGATGGCCGAGTACAAGGCCGGTCTGCCCAAGTACAACGAGTACAAGAAGGCCGACTCCGAGCACCTGCTGGAGACCACCGGCAAGAAGCTGCGCAAGCTGATGAGCTGGGTCTCCGACGACGAGAGCTGATCCGGTGCGAAGGGGCCGGGACGCTTCCGTCCCGGCCCCTTCGTCCATCCGCCTCCGTCCGGTTTGTCCATGCGGGCCCTATCGGCTTGTCCACCCTGGCCAACCCCGGACGGGTGATCCTTCCGGACAGGCGGAAAACAACCGCCATTCCACTACTAGACTGCTTCACACAACGCGTCAGGCCCACAGTGTCGTGCGTCTTCCACGCGGCTACCCCCTCCACCGCCTGCGGCCGTCGGGACGGCCGTCCGCACTGGATATGTGAGGACCCACGTGAGCTCGAAACCTGTCGTACTGATCGCCGAAGAGCTTTCGCCCGCCACCGTTGAGGCTCTCGGCCCCGACTTCGAGATCCGCCACTGCAACGGCGCCGACCGCGCGGAGCTGCTGCCCGCGATCGCGGACGTCGACGCCATCCTCGTGCGCTCCGCCACCAAGGTCGACGCGGAGGCCATCGCCACCGCCAAGAAGCTCAAGGTCGTCGCCCGTGCCGGCGTCGGTCTGGACAACGTGGACGTCTCCGCCGCCACCAAGGCCGGCGTGATGGTCGTCAACGCCCCGACCTCCAACATCGTCACCGCCGCCGAGCTCGCCTGCGGCCTGCTGGTCGCCACGGCCCGCAACATCCCGCAGGCCAACACCGCCCTGAAGAACGGCGAGTGGAAGCGCAGCAAGTACACGGGCGTCGAGCTCAGCGAGAAGACCCTCGGTGTCGTCGGCCTCGGCCGCATCGGCGTCCTGGTCGCCCAGCGCATGTCGGCCTTCGGCATGAAGGTCGTCGCCTACGACCCGTACGTGCAGCCCGCGCGCGCCGCCCAGATGGGCGTGAAGATGCTCTCCCTCGACGAGCTGCTCGAGGTCGCGGACTTCATCACCGTGCACCTGCCCAAGACCCCGGAGACCCTCGGTCTCATCGGTGACGAGGCGCTGCACAAGGTCAAGCCGTCCGTCCGCATCGTCAACGCCGCGCGCGGCGGCATCGTCGACGAGGCCGCCCTGTACTCGGCCCTGAAGGAGGGCCGCGTCGCCGGCGCCGGCCTGGACGTGTACGCGAAGGAGCCCTGCACGGACTCCCCGCTCTTCGAGCTGGACCAGGTCGTCTGCACCCCGCACCTGGGCGCCTCCACCGATGAGGCCCAGGAGAAGGCCGGTATCGCCGTCGCCAAGTCGGTGCGCCTGGCGCTCGCCGGCGAGCTGGTGCCGGACGCGGTCAACGTCCAGGGCGGTGTCATCGCCGAGGACGTCCGCCCGGGCCTGCCGCTCGCCGAGAAGCTCGGCCGGATCTTCACCGCCCTGGCGGGCGAGGTCGCCGTCCGGCTCGACGTCGAGGTCTGCGGCGAGATCACCCAGCACGACGTCAAGGTGCTGGAACTCTCCGCCCTCAAGGGCGTCTTCGAGGACGTCGTCGAGGAGACGGTCTCCTACGTCAACGCCCCGCTGTTCGCGCAGGAGCGCGGCGTCGAGGTGCGTCTGACCACCAGCTCGGAGTCCCCGGACCACCGCAACGTGGTCATCGTCCGCGGCACCCTGACCGACGGCCAGGAGGTCTCGGTGGCGGGCACCCTGGCGGGCCCCAAGCACCTCCAGAAGATCGTCGGAATCGGCGAGTACGACGTGGACCTGGCGCTCGCCGACCACATGGTCGTCCTCCGCTACCAGGACCGTCCGGGTGTCGTGGGCACCGTCGGCCGGATCCTCGGCGAGGCCGGTCTGAACATCGCGGGCATGCAGGTCGCCCGGGCCGAGGAGCACGGCGAGGCGCTCGCCGTCCTGACCGTGGACGACACCGTCCCGGCCAACGTGCTGGCGGACATCTCCGAGGAGATCGGCGCCACGTCGACCCGCTCGGTCAACCTGGTCGACTGACCGCGTACCCACGCATGAGGAAGGGCCCGGGGTTTCCCCCGGGCCCTTCCCGTTTCCCCGTGCCCGCGCCGTGGGCCGTTCGGTGCGCCGCTCAGTGCGCGGCGGCGGCCCCTTCGGCGACTTCGGAGGCCGGTCCTGCTTCGGCCCCGGCCGGTGCCGGGTCCTGGCCGGTCCGCAGCAGGGCCAGGGCGAGCCCGGCGGTGGCGAGCAGCAGGACGGCCCCGCCCCAGCCGGCGTACTGCATGCCGTGGACGAAGGCCTCGCGGGCCGTGGCCAGCAGGTCCGCCCCCGCCTCGCCGCCCAGCTGCCCGGCGGTGGCCGCGGCCCCGCCCAGGGTCTCCCGGGCGGCCGGCTCGGCGCCGGAGAGGTCCTCGCGGTAGACGGCCGTGCCCAGGCTGCCCAGCAGGGCCATGCCCAGCGCCCCGCCGAACTCCTGGCCGGTCTCCAGCAGGGAGGCGGCCGAGCCGGCCTTCTCCGCGGGAGCCGAGGCCAGCGCCATGTCCGAGACCAGGGACATCACGGTGACGATTCCGCAGGCCAGCACCGCGCAGCCGGTCAGCAGCAGCCACAGCGAGTCGGTGCCGACCAGGGCGAGCAGCGCGAACCCGGCGGCGCCGGTGACGAACCCGCCGGCGATGACCGGCCGCCGGCCGAACTTCCGGCCGAGGGTGCCGGCGGCCGGGGCGGCCGCGCCGACGGCCACCGACGGCGCGAGGCTCCACAGCGCGGCCTCCAGCGTGCCCATGCCGAGCACCGACTGCAGGTACTGGGTGGTGAAGTAGGCGGAGCCCATCATGGCGAAGGCGGCGAGGGTGTTGAGGGTGACGCCGGCTCCGAAGCCAGGGCCGCGGAACAGGGCCGGGCTGATCATCGCGTCCTCCCGGGAGCGCTGGCGGCGGACGAAGACGTACCCGACGGCCAGACCGGCGACGAGGCAGAGCAGGTACGCGGGCCGGGCGCCCTGGGCGGCGATCTCCTTCAGGCCGTAGACCACCGGCAGGACCGCGCCGATGGACAGCGGGACGCTCAGCAGGTCGAAGCGGCCGGGGGCCGGGTCCTTGAACTCGGGGACCAGCACGGGCACCAGCGCCAGCAGGAGCAGCATCGCGGGCACGTTGATCAGGAAGACCGAACCCCACCAGAAGTGGTTCAGGATCAGCCCGCTCATCACCGAACCGAGCGCGATGCCGCCGGCCATGGCCCCGGACCAGATGCCGATGGCCTGGGTGCGCTGCTTGTCGTCCTCGAAGAGGTTGCGGACGAGGGCCAGCGTGGAGGGCATCAGGGTGGCCCCGCCGACGCCGAGGAGCACGCGGGCGGCGATCAGCATCTCGGCGCTCTGCGCGTAGGCCGCGGCGACCGAGGCGATGCCGAAGGCCGTGGCCCCGATCAGCAGCAGCCTGCGGCGGCCGATCCGGTCGCCCAGCGAACCCATGGTGATCAGGAGGCCGGCGAGGGCGAAGGCGTAGCTGTCGAAGATCCACAGCTGCTGGGTGGCGCTGGGGTCGAGCTCGCGGGTGATGGCGGGGATCGCGAAGTAGAGGACGGACACGTCCATGGAGACGAGCAGCAGGGGGAGCAGCAGGACGGCGAACGCGGTCCACTCACGGCGCCCGGCGCGGGGCGAGGTCTTCGTCATGAGCAGAAATGTACAGCCGTCATAAACGTCTGTCTAGCACGGCCGTATGGGACGTGGGTATGGGACGCACGTATGGGACGGTTGTCTTGGTACAGTCCGGGCATGGGACACAAGGAAGATCTGCTCGAAGGCGCGAAGAAGTGCCTGGTCGAGAAGGGGTTCGTGCGGACCACCGCACGCGACATCGTGGGCGCCTCCGGGGCGAACCTCGCCTCCATCGGCTACCACTACGGCTCCAAGGACGCCCTGCTCACCCAGGCGTTCGTCCAGCTCATGGAGGAGTGGGGCGAGTCCTTCGCGGCCTCCACGCGGGGTGAGGGCGGTTCGCTGGAGCGGTTCCGCTCCCTCTGGGAGGGCGTGCTCGCCCAGCACGAGGCGTCGGGACCGGTCTGGGCCGCCAGCCTGGAGATCGCCCTGAGCCGGGACCGGGTGCCGGAGCTCCGCAGGATGCTGGCCGCCCAGCAGGGCGAGGGGCGTCGCGGCCTGATCGCGATGATGACCGGCCGTCCCGAGGAGGAGCTCGACGAGCGGGACGTCCGCACGCTCGGAGCCTTCTACCAGGCCCTGCTCAACGGCCTGATGATCCAGTGGCTGTTCGACCCGGAGAGCGCCGCGACCGCGGAGGAGCTCACCGAGGGGATGCGGCGCGCGGCCGAGGCGGCGCTCGGCGAGGAGAAGGCGTAGTTCCGAGGAAGAAGACCGGGGGCCGTCCTGCTGCCAGGACGGCCCTCTTCCGCGGGCGCCTCGCCCCCGCGCGCTCCCTCAGGCCGTCAGGACCACCTTCGCGCGGGCGTGCTCCACCTCCAGGTAGCGGATCGCCTCCGCCGCCTCGGCCAGCGGGTGGGTCCGGTCCACGACCGGCCTGACCCGCCCGGACTCCACCAGCTCGCGCAGCGCCGCCAGGTTCTCCCGGCGGGGCTCCGCCGTCAGCACCAGCAGCCGGTGCCCGACGAACCGGGACAGCACCTGCCCCTTGACCAGCAGCGCCATCGGTCCGATCAGGCTGCCGCCCCCGGACACGCCGCCGCCGGACAGCACCAGCGTCCCGCCCGGGGCCAGCGCTCGCCGGCAGTCCGCCAGCGAACGGTTCCCGACCAGGTCGAACACCAGGTCGTAGGTGCGGCCGCTCCGGGTGAAGTCCTCCCGCGCGTAGTCGACCAGGTGGTCCGCGCCCAGGGAGCGCACCAGTCCCGCGTTCCGCGCGCTGCACACGCCCGTCACCTCGGCTCCCGACGCCTTGGCGATCTGCACCGCGAACGTGCCCACGCCCCCGGACGCGCCGTTGATCAGGACCGACTGCCCCGGCACCAGGCGCCCCAGGTCGCGCAGGCCCATCAGCGCGGTGTTCCCGGCCAGCGGGATCGCGGCCGCCTCCTCGAAGGTCAGGCCCGCGGGCTTGAGGTCCACCGCCGTGGCGGGCGCGCACACGAACTCCGCGAACGCCCCGTCGGCCTCGCCGAACACCTCGTCGCCGGGGCGGAGTCCGGTCACGGCCCGGCCCGCCGCCTCCACCGTGCCGGCGAAATCACGGCCCCGGACGGCCACCTTGGGCCGGCGCAGCCCGAGCACCAGGCGCGCCACGTACGGGTCGCCGCGCATCAGGTGCCAGTCGGCCGCGTTGACGGCGGCCGCGCGGACCTTGACGAGTACGTCGTGGTCGCCGGGCACCGGCCGCTCGACCTCCCGGTACTCCAGCACGTCGGGCGGGCCGTAACGGTCCTGGACGATGGCCTTCATGGGTGCCTCCTGGCGCGGGTGTCCCTCGGTGTGCGCGACAGTAGGGGCCCTGCCCGGGCGCGGGCATCGGGGACGGACCCCGGATCCGGCCCGGAGATCGGGGCCCGGCCCGTACGTCCGGAGTCGTAGGCCCCGTCAACTTTGGTTGAGCCGGGCCGCCTTGAGCGCCATGTGCAGCAGCAGCCGGTCCTCGCCCTCGTCGAGGTCCAGCCCGGTCAGCTGCTCCACCCGGGACAGCCGGTAGTAGAGGGTCTGCCGGTGGATGCCCAGGGCCGCCGCCGCCCGGCCCGCCTGCCCGGCGCAGTCCAGGAACACTTCGGCCGTGCGCGCCAGTTCCGGGTGGGCCGGACTCAACAGGGCGCGGGCGGACGGGTCCTGTGCCGGGTCGGCGGACAGTGCCGCGAGCATCCGGTACGCGCCGATCGCCGACCAGCTGGCCACCGGGCCGAGCCGCGGCTGCGCCAGCGCCGCCCGGGCGGCGGCCGTCGCCTGGTCCCAGGCCTCCGGCAGCCCGGCCAGGTCCCGTACCGGCTCGCCCACGCCGGCGGCCCGCGCCGCACCGGCCGGGGCGGGTGCGCCGCCCTCCCGCGGCAGCAGGCGGCCGGCCGCGTTCAGCGCCGGGGTGAGCGAGTCCGCCGCCCGCAGCCGGACCAGGACCGCCAGGCCCTCCCCGGACGCCCCCCGCAGCGGGGCAGCGCACACCGCCGCCGTGCCCGGTACCGACCCCGGGGTGTCCCCGGCCCACGGGGCCACGCACACCAGGGCGTGCGGGCCGGACCCGCCCGGGCCCAGCGCGGTGCGCAGCGCCTCCACGGCCAGGTCCCGCGGCCGGCCCCGGTCGGCGGTGAGTAGCGCCCGGAACTCCCGGGACAGGTCCGCGCCCGCCCGGGCCTCCTCGGCCAGCAGCACCCCGATCCGTTCGGCCACCTCCATGGCGGCCGCCAGCTGCACGGAGTCCGGCCAGGGGCCCTGGCCGGGCCCCGGCTCCGGGTCGAGCAGCCATACGTACCCGTGCACGATCCCGCGGTTGCGCACCGGCAGGCAGATCCGGCCCCGGAACACCCCGGCCTCGGGCGCGGCCGGGATCCGGACCGGGCCGGTGGCGCGGGCGATGCCGAAGCCCTCGAACCAGGACCGTACGGCCGCGGTGGACTGTCGGGTCAGGATCGACCGGGTCCGGACCGGGTCCATGGCGAGGTCGTCCTCGCTGTCGTGGGCGCCGAAGGCGATCAGGCGGAAATCCCGGTTCTCCAGGGTCGCGGGGGCGCCCAGCAGCGCCGAGATCTCGTCCACCAGGTCCTGGTAATCGCCCTTCACGGGCACATTCTCCCACCCGGCGGCGCCCGCTTCAGACATATGTATGAGATCCGGGCCACGGATGCGTGACAGCTGTCGATGGCCGAGGATCAAACCGGTCCATAGGTTTCACGGTGGTTTCACTTGCTTTCTGCCACCCGTTGGAGGTGCCCCGTGCTGGGTCCCGTGATTCTGGCCGCCTCGCGCAGCGAGAAGATGCGCCGAATCGTCTCTGCCGCCCCGGTGACCAAGCCCGTGGTCAATCGCTTCATCCCCGGCGAGACGGTCGACCAGGTCATCCCGATCGTGACCGAGCTGACCGCGAAGGGGCTGGAGGTCACCCTCGACGTGGTGGGCGAGGACATCACCACGGTGGAGCAGTCCCACGCCGCCCGTGACGCCTACCTGGAGCTCATCGGCCGCCTGAAGGACCTGGGCCTGGGCACCCGGGCCGAGATGTCGGTCAAGCTCTCCATGTTCGGCCAGGCGCTGGAGGGCGGCCACGAGCTGGCCCTCGCCAACGTCCGCCCGGTGGTCGAGGCCGCCGCCGCCATCGGCACCACCGTCACCCTGGACGCCGAGGACCACACCACCCTCGACTCGATGTTCGCCATCCACGAGGAGCTGCGGAAGGACTTCCCGCAGACCGGCTGCGTCATCCAGGCCTACCTCTTCCGCACCGAGGCCGACGCCCGCCGCCTGGCCGCCTCCGGCAGCCGCGTCCGGATCGTCAAGGGCGCCTACAAGGAGCCCGCCGAGGTCGCGTACCAGGACAAGGCGGAGATCGACAAGGCGTACGTCCGCATCCTGCGGACCTTGATGGAGGGGCAGGGATACCCGATGATCGGGTCCCACGACCCGCGCCTCATCGCCATCACCCAGGAGCTCGCCCGCAAGGCCGGGCGCAAACTGGACGAGTACGAGTTCCAGATGCTGTACGGCATCCGCAGCGAGGAGCACCTGCGGCTCGCCGCCGAAGGACACCGGATGCGTGTCTACACCGCGTACGGGACCGACTGGTACGGCTACTTCATGCGCCGCCTGGCCGAGAAGCCGGCCAACCTGCTCTTCTTCGTCCGCTCGATGATCACCAAGAACTAGGTCAAGGAGTTTTCGACCCATGGACGCTGTGACCCAGGTCCCCGCGCCGGTCAACGAGCCGGTCCACACCTACGCCCCCGGCACCCCGGAGCGCGCCCGGCTGGAGACCCAGCTCAAGCTGCTCTCCGAGAACCCCGTGGACCTTCCGATGACCATCGGCGGCGAGAAGCGGATGGGCGGCGGTGACCGCTTCGACGTGGTGCAGCCGCACGACCACAAGTCGGTGCTCGGCACCTACGCCAACGCCACCCAGGACGACGCCCGCGACGCCGTCGAGGCCGCCCTGGCCGCCGCCCCGGCGTGGCGCGCCATGTCCTTCGACGACCGCGCCGCGATCATCCTGCGCGCCGCCGAGCTGCTGTCCGGCCCGTGGCGCGAGAAGCTGGCCGCCTCCACCATGCTCGGCCAGTCCAAGACCGCCCAGCAGGCCGAGATCGACACCCCGTGCGAGCTCGTCGACTTCTGGCGCTTCAACGTGCACTTCGCCCGCCAGATCCTGGCCGAGCAGCCGATCGCGAACTCGGCCGGCGTGTGGAACCGCAGCGACCACCGCCCGCTGGAGGGCTTCGTCTACGCGATCACCCCGTTCAACTTCACCGCGATCGCCGGCAACCTGCCGACCGCGCCCGCGCTGATGGGCAACGTGGTGGTCTGGAAGCCGTCCCCCACCCAGACCCACGCGGCCGTCCTGCTGATGGAGCTCCTGGAGGAGGCCGGCCTCCCCAAGGGCGTCATCAACCTGGTCACCGGTGACGGCATCGCCGTCTCCGAGGTGGCCCTGAACCACCCCGAGCTGGCCGGCATCCACTTCACCGGCTCGACCAAGACCTTCCAGTACCTGTGGAAGACGGTCGGCACCAACATCGAGACGTACAAGTCCTACCCGCGCCTGGTCGGCGAGACCGGCGGCAAGGACTTCGTGGTCGCCCACCCGTCGGCCGACCGCGCCGTTCTGAAGACCGCCCTGACCCGCGGCTCCTTCGAGTTCCAGGGCCAGAAGTGCTCGGCTTCCTCCCGCGCCTACATCCCGGCGTCGATCTGGAACGACGGCTTCAAGGAGCAGTTCGCCGCCGAGGTCGACGGCATCACCATGGGTGACGTCCGCGACCTGACGAACTTCATCGGCGCCGTCATCGATGACCGCTCCTTCGCCAAGAACAAGGCCGCGATCGACCGCGCCAAGGCCGACCCGACCTGCACGATCGTCGCCGGCGGCACGTACGACGACTCCGAGGGCTACTTCGTCCGCCCCACCGTCATCGAGTGCACCGACCCGGAGAACGAGGTCTTCACGACCGAGTACTTCGGCCCGATCCTCGCCGTCCACGTCTACGAGGACGAGAAGTACGACGAGATGCTGGAGCAGATGGAGTCCGTCTCGGCGTACGCCCTGACCGGCTCGGTCATCGCCGCCGACCGCTACGCGGCCGCGCACACGATGGAGAAGCTCCGCTTCGCCGCGGGCAACTTCTACATCAACGACAAGTCCACCGGTGCCGTGGTCGGCCAGCAGCCCTTCGGCGGCGGCCGCGCCTCCGGCACCAACGACAAGGCGGGCGCCGCGTCGAACCTGCTCCGCTGGACCTCGACCCGCTCCATCAAGGAGACCCTGGTCCCGCCGACCGAGTACGGCTACCCCCACATGGGCTGACGCCCCCCGGGCCGATGCCCCCGGGCTGACGCCCCCGGGCCGATGCCCCCGGGCAGGCGCCCGCGGGCCGACGCCCGGCCCCGGGCCCGTCAGGGCCCGCCCCGAATCCCGCCCCCGCTCCGGTACCCCCAAGTCCGGAGCGGGGGCGGACTCAATTCCCGGACCCGGCTTCCGGCCCCTACACCTCGACCATCACCTGCTCCAGGGACTTCCGGACCAGATCGGGCACCTGGCAGTCGTCCGCGGGATATCCCACCGGGATCACGGCGAACGCCTTCTCGTTCTCCGGCCGCCCCAGCACGTGCGCCAGGAAACGCATCGGGCTCGGCGTGTGGATCAGCGCGGCGAGGCCGCTCAGGTGGAGGGCGGACAGCAGCATGCCGACGGCGATGCCCACCGACTCGTCCACGTAGTAGTGCTTGCGCTTCGCGCCGTCCTCGCCGAGCCAGTAGCGCTGCTGGAACACCACGATGAGGGCCGGCGCGTCGGTCAGGTGGGTCTTGACGGCATCCGTGCCCAGCGGGCGCAGGGCCGCCAGCCATTCGTCGCCGAGCCGCCCGTCGTAGGAGATCTCCTCCTCCTGTTCGGCGGCGGCCCGGATGCGCTGCCGGATCTCCGGGTCCTTGACCAGGACGAAGGTCCACGGCTGCTGGTGCGCCCCGGACGGCGCGGTCGCGGCACACGCGATCGCGTCCCGGACCACCTGCTCGGGCACCGGATCGGGGGAGAAGTGCCGCACGGTCCGCCGCCGGTCCATCCGGGCCCGCAACTCGGCCGCGCGGGCCAGCGATTCCCCGGCGGGCATCCGCTCGGGCCGGTAGTCCATCGGACGGTACGGCTCACCGTGGGTGGGCGTCCACTGCGGGGTGGTAGTCGACATACCGCCCGAGTCTGAGCCGCGGAACCTCCTTTGGCCATAGGGGCGTTGTACGTGATGACTGTTTTCGTACGGGACGCGCAGGGGGAGTTGTGGCGGAGGGGACCGGAGAGACGCGCTTCCTGGAATGGGAAGGCTGCTTCAACACACGCGATCTCGGCGGCCTGGACGGCCCCGCGACGGGCACGCTCGTCCGCTCGGACCGGGTGAGCGGACTCACGGCGGTTGGCTGGGAGGCGCTCCTCGACCACGGCATCCGCACGGTGATCGACCTCCGCAACCCCGACGAGGTCGCCGCCGACACAGCTGGGCACCACCGCGCACGCGCTCGCCCGCCGGGCGGCGGAATGGCTCGACCCCTCCGGCTACCTCCGCTACGGCGGGCTGCACAGGCACGAGCTGCGGATGCTGGAAGGACGCCTCGCGGGGCGTTGATACGGTCGGCCGGTGGAGATCTGGGACGCGGGCGGGGTGCGGGAGCGCCTGCGACGGCTGGCGGTGCGGGACCCCGAGCGGAGGCGGTTCGGCGCTGACACGCACCGGTACGAGCTGCGCCCGCCGCCGGCGGAGGCGGAGATCCGCGCTTTCGAGGATGCCCACGGCATCCGGCTGCCGGACGAGTACCGGGCCTTCGTCGCCGCCGTCGGCGACGGTCCGGCCGGGCCCGCGCACGGGCTGATGCCGCTGACCACGCCCCGGCCGCAGGCGGACGAGGACTGGGCCGCGGACGACGAGTGGGCGGACGACCGCCTGCCCGGACGGCTCGCCGGGCCCTTCCCGCTGACCGGACCCCGCCCGGGCCCGGCCGGAGCCGGAGCCGCCGCGTGGACCCGGGGCACGCTGATGCTTTCCGAACTCGGCTGCGGGATCTTCGACCGGCTCGTCCTGGACGGCCCGAGGGCCGGGGAGGTCTGGCGGTTCGACCCGGACTGGGGCGGCTTCGTGCCCGTGGCCGCGGGCTTCCGCGCCTGGTACACCGCGTGGCTGGACGGGGATCCGTGACGGACGGTGGTCCGTCGGGTGTGGCGGTGGCCCGGCCCCCTGGGTGGAGGCCGGGCCACCGGCTTTCCCTGCGTTCCCCCGTTTCCTGCGTTTCCCCCGTTCCCCCGTGCCTGCCCCCGTTCCCCCGTGCTTTTCCGCGTTCCCCCGTCCTTTCCCGTGGTCGGGTCAGGTGTGGGCTACCACCACACTCCGGCCCGGAGCTTGGCCCAGGTGTTCGGGCCGACCTCGCCGTCGACGGCGATGCCGGCGTGCCTCTGTACGGACTTCACGGCGTCGTAGGTGGCCTGGCCGAACTTGCCGTCCACGGCGAGCAGCGGCAGGTAGCTGGTGTTCTGGTTGATCAGGCACTGCACCTGCTTGATCCGGGCCACCGCGGCCGAGCCCGTCTGGCCCGTCCTGGTGATCGCGGTGCCGTTGTAGTAGGTGCAGTTGTGCGACGCGCCGGGCGCCACCGTCGTGGCAGTGGGCGCGGTGGCCGCTTGGGCGGAGCCGGCGAAGACGAGTCCGCTGCCGAGGACGGCCGTCGCGACGGCCACCGTGAGCTGCTTGCGAAGGTTCATGGGAAGCACTCCCTCCGTTGTCGGCCGGGCATCCGGCCCGGCGTTCGGAGCGACTCTCCTGCGCCAACCTGGCCGGGGTCCAGCGAGCCGGGAAAGCAGGGTCGACGTGGGACGTCCCACGCCCTGACCTGCTGGGACGCCCCAGGCCGGGATGCTCTCGTGGGACGCGGCCGACGCGAGGGGATCACGCCAAGCCGCCCGGGGAGACTGGCTGCCATGACCCGGCGGCCCGATGCTGGACCCCGACCGAGGGGGAGCGACCAGTGGCACGTTGGAAGGATCTGCCCGCCGTCCTGGAGGGCAGGGAGCGGCGGCTCATCGCGGAGCTGCGGCGGCTGAAGGACCACAGCGGCCTGAGCCTGGCCGCGCTCGCGGGGAAGACCGGCTACAGCCGTTCTTCGTGGGAGCGGTACCTCAACGGAAAGCAGCCCGTGCCCCGCGAGGCCGTCGTGGAGCTCGCGCAGGTGTGCGGCCAGGATCCGACGCGCCTGGTGGTGCTCCACGAGGTCGCCGTCCAGGCGCGGCGGGACGCCCACGGCCGGGCGGCGGACGTTCCGGAGGCGGTCCCGGAGGCGGTCCCGGGCCAGGTCCCGGAGGCGGTCCCGGGCCAGGTCCCGGAGGCGGCCTCCGACCCCGACCCGGGTACCGTCCCGGGCGCTGTCCCGGGCGGGCCCGTCCCGCGCACCGTCTCGCTGCGCGGCTTCCTCGTCGGCGTCGCAGTCGCCGTGGCCCTGGCCTTCACCGCCGGACTGCTGGCCGGCGGCGCCATGGGCGACGACGAGCCGGCCGCCGCCGACACCGGCAAGTCCGGCTACCGGCGCGGGGTGGCGTACGACTGCGACGTCCGCCGCCGGGACGGAGAGCTGCGTGCGGGCCACAGCACGAACCGCGAGATCCTGCTCGACATCAACAGCACCGGTTTCGACGTCGTCGAGGTCCAGTGCCTGCTGCGGGAGCACGGCTTCGACCCGGGCTCGACCGACGGGCTCTACGGCCAGGGCACGAAGGACGCCGCCACCCGGTTCCAGGCGGCGCGCGGCCTGGTCGCGGACGGCATCGTCGGGCCGAAGACCTGGGGAGAGCTGCGCGGGTGACGCGTCCGGCGGAGTGCACGCGGCTCGCCGCCGAACTGAGCCGGCTGCGCGAGCGGACGGGGCTGAGCCTCGCGGCCCTCGGTCGGCGTACCCCGTACAGCAAGTCCTCGTGGGAGCGCTACCTCAACGGCAAGCAGCCGCCGCCCCGGCAGGCCGTCGAGGCCCTGTGCGGGGTCGCGGACGAGCCCCCGGGCCGCCTGCTCGCCCTCTGGGAGTTCGCCGACGCCGCCTGGAGCGCCCGGGCCCGGGCCGAAGGGTCTGAGCCCGCTGCCGAGCCGGTCCCCGGACCGGCCCCCGAACCGGTCCTCGGACCGGTCCCCGGACCGGCCCCCGGACCGGTCCCCGGACCGGCCCCCGGACCGGCCGCCGTCCCGGCAGGCCGGCGGACGGCCGTCGCGGTCGCCGCACTCTGCGGTGTCGCACTCTGCGGTGCCGCGCTCGCCGTGGCCGGGGCGCTGCTCCTGGTCCGGGGGTCCGGTCCGGAGCCGCCCCCGGCGGGCGAGCCGGAGAAGCCGATCCGGAATCCGGGCTGTGCGGCGGCGGGCTGTGCGGGGAAGGACCCGCTGCGGATGGGCTGCGGGGGCGCGGGCATGGTGACCACCGTCCGCACCGGAACCGTCCCCGGCGGGCGGCAACTCGAACTGCGCCACGGTGAGTTGTGCCGGGCGGTGTGGGTGCGGGCGGCGGGGCTGAAGGCCGGGGACCGGATCGAGGTGTCCGTGCCGGGCGGCCCGGAACCGCAGGTGTTCCGGGCGAGCGGCCAGGACGTCGGCCGGTACGTGGCGACACCCATGGCACCGGCGGAGCGGGGCCCCGCCGGCGCCCGGTTCTGCCTGACGCCGGGCAGCCCGGCCGAGGGCGGCCGGGTCTGTTTCGGCTGACGTGCCCCGTGCGCTACGAGCCCGAGACGCTCGGCGCGCCCGTCTCGATGTGGCCGGTGTAGCGGCGGGACCAGGTGCCGTCGGAGTTCGCCAGGACCGTGAAGTCGTACCAGCCCTTGCTGTACGCCACCGCGTTGAAGTAGTCCTCGCGGGAGGAGCGCGCCGGGACGGTGTACGTCCACGGGCCGTCCGTGCGGTAGGCGTTGGAGCGGATCGTGAAGGTGACCGGGGAGGCCGAGGCGTTCGTCATCTTGAACCAGACCGCCATCTTGCCGGTGCCGGACTCGACGGCATAGCGGGCCGCGACCTCCAGGTCCTTGCCCGGCTTGGTGGCGTCGCCGATGAAGCGCCGCAGGAAGCGGTTCGGGCCGTGCATGGAGATGTCGTACTTGCCGGAGCCGTGGCCCAGACCGATGTGGAAGTAGTCCGTGGCCGTGCTGCCGGCGTCCACCGTGTACTGCCAGGCCGCCGTGTCCCGGTGCTGGTGCGGGTGGATCGAGAAGTGCGCCGGGCGGGTGGCCTGCGCGCCCTGGTTGGACATCGAGAACCAGGCCGTGATCTGGCCGGCGGCGCCGAATTCGAACCGGTCCAGATTGCCGTTCACCTGGTAGGGGAGGGCCCGCGCGGGGCGGGTGCCCGGCTCCTGCGCGGGCAGCGCGTTGTCCTGCGGGACCGGGTTGGGCAGCGGAGCGCAGGTCGCCTGGCCGATGACCTTCGCCGTGGACGGGAGCCCGGCCGGGACCCCGTACACCGGGCGGGCGAAGTCGAAGACGCCGGTGAGGTCGCCGGTCACCTTGCGCCGCCAGGCGCTGATGTTCGGGCAGAGGGCGGGCCGGCCCAGCGCCGTGGTCCAGGTCTCCAGGAAGCGGAGCACGGAGGTGTGGTCGAAGACCTCCGAGCTGACCCAGCCGCCCCGGGTCCACGGCGACATCACCAGCATCGGGACGCGGAAGCCGAGGCCGATCGGCAGCCCGTCGAGGTACTCGCCGGGGGTGCCGGGCGGGGCGACGGGCGGCGGCACGTGGTCGAAGAAGCCGTCGTTCTCGTCGTAGTTCAGGAAGAGCACGGTGGAGTCGAAGACCTCCGGGTTCGCCGCCAGCGCCCGGTAGACCAGGTCCACGAAGTGGGCGCCGTCGCCCGGCGGGGCGTACGGGTGCTCGGAGAAGGCCTCGTTCGCGACCACCCAGGAGACCTGGGGGAGGGTGCCGGCGACGACGTCGGCCCGGATGGCGGCCGCGATGTCGTCCGGGGTGGAGCCGGTGACACGGGGGACGGAGGACATGCCCTTGTCGTGCCACGGGGTGCCCGGCGCCGCGTCCGTGAACTTCCTGAAGTACGCCAGGCCGTTGTCCCCGTAGTTGTCCTGGGCGTTCTGGTAGACCCGCCAGGAGATCCCGGCCCGCTCCAGCGCCTCCGCGTACGTCTCCCAGGTCAGCCCCGACTCGTCGCCGCCGTCCTTGCTGGAGGCGTCGATCTTCCCGCTCCACAGGAAGGTGCGGTTGGGGCCGGTGGCGCTGAGCGCCGAGCAGAAGTACGCGTCGCAGAGGGTGTAGGCGTCGGCGAGGGCGTAGTGGAAGGGGATGTCGCCCCGGTCCAGGTGGCCGAGGGTGTGGGTCTTGCCGACGCCGGCGACCCAGTTGTCCATCCGGCCCTTGTTCCAGGCGGCGTGCTGCGAGGTCCAGCTGTGCGGGAGGTCGCCGGTGCACTGGGCGAGGGTCTCGCCGTCCGCGCCGCCGGCCGCCGGGGTGGCGGACAGCTTCCACGGGTACTGGCGGCCGCCCCAGTTGGGCTGGTTGAACATGCCCCATCCGCCGGGCAGGTTGCCGGCCGCCCGGTCGCCGAACCCGCGGACGCCCTTCAGCTTGCCGAAGTAGTGGTCGAAGCTGCGGTTCTCCTGCATCAGGACCACCACGTGCTTCACGTCGGTGAGGGTGCCGGTCGCGGCGGCCGCGACCGCCGAGAGCGGTCCGGCCGCCGCGGCCGCGGCCGGTACGGCCGCCCCCGCCGCGCCCGCCACGAGACCGGCGCCGATCCCCACGAACCCTCTACGGCTGATCGGTGTCACTGGTCACTCGCCTTCGACTCGTCAACTCCGGTGCCCGGTCGGCACGTCGAGCGCAAGAGTGACGGCGGCGGCATCAAAGGTCTACATCCGTGCAGTAAGGAATCGGTGAACAGGTGGTGGCCGGGATCAGACCCCCGTACGGACCAGCATCTTGCCCGTGTTCTCCCCGCGCAGCATGCCCAGGAACGCCTCCACCGTACGGTCGAAGCCCTGGACAACGGTGGTGTCGGTGCCCACCCGCCCGCTCCGCAGGTGCGGCACCAGCAGATCCTCCAGCTCCTCCTGGAGATTGGTGTGGTTGCGAACCAATACTCCTTCCAGCCGAAGTGACTTGTGGACGATCTCGAAGAGGTTGCGCGGCGCGGCCGGTGAACGGTCGCCGTTGTAGAGGGAGATGGCGCCGACCCAGGCGATCCGCCCGTACTCGCGCAGCACGTCGATCGCGCCCGCCAGGTGGTCGCCGCCCACGTTGTCGACGTACACGTCGATCCCGTCCGGCGCGGCCTCCGCGAGGAGTTCGCCGACCGGCCCGTCGTGGTAGTCGAAGGCGGCGTCGAAACCGAGCCGCTCGGTGAGGTGCCGCACCTTCTCCGGGGAGCCGGCGCTGCCGACGACCCGGCGGGCCCCCAGCAGGCGGGCGATGTGACCGGCGGCGGTGCCGACCCCGCCGGCGGCCGAGGAGATGTACACGTCCTCGCCCTCCCGCAGGGCCGCCGTCCGGGTCAGCGCCGCGTACGCGGTGAGACCGGTGCCACCGAGGACCGACAGGTGCGCCTCCAGCGGGACCCCCTCGTACGCGCGGAGCCTGCGCGTGCCGTCCACGCCGGGGGTGACCAGCGCGTGGGTCCGCCAGCCCGCCCGGTGGAAGACCAGGTCGCCCTCGCGCAGCCCCGGGTCGCGGGAGGCGAGGACCCGGCCGACCGAGCGGCCCTCCAGCGGGGCGTGCAGCTCGAAGCCTCCCTCGCCGCCGTCCATTAGGCCCCGGTGGTACGGGTCCACCGAGAGCAGCAGGTTCTCGACGAGCGCCGTGCCGGGGGCGGGTGCGGGGACGGGGGTCTCGACGAGGGTGAAGTCGGAGGCGGAGGGGAAGCCGGTCGGGCGGGCGGTCTGGTGGACGGCGCGTGCGGTGTCGTTCATGGCAGTGACGCTAGGAAGGAATCCGCGGGCCGGGCAGGTGGTTGGGGTCATGGAACGCACACATCCATGAAGACCGTTGATGGAACGAGGTGGGAGGCCCGTGGCCGTGCCCGCACCGCAGGAACCGCCCGCCGTGCGGCAACCGCCCGCCGTGCAGGACCTGCTCACCCCGCAGGAGCTTCGGATCCTGGTGGCCGTCGCCGAGGCCGGCGGCTTCTCGCCGGCCGGAGCCGCCCTGGGGATCACCCAGTCCGCCGTGTCGCACGCGGTGCGGGCCGCCGAGACCAAACTGGGAGCGGTGCTCTTCGAGCGCGGCCGCTCCGGGGCCCGGCCCACCCCGGCGGGTGAGCGGGCGGTGGGACTGGGCCGCCGGATCCTCCGGCTGTACGAGCTGCTGGGCGCGGAGGTGCGCGGCGCCGGGCGGGGCTCCGGGCCGGGCGCCGTCGAGGGCACCCTCAGGATCGCCGCGTTCCGCAGCGCGGCCCTGCACCTGCTGCCGCCCGCGCTGGAGCGGCTCACCGCCCGCCACCCCGGCATCCGGCCGGAGGTGCGCGTGGTCCGGGAGCTGGGCGCGGGCACGGCGGGGGAGGTGGCGGCCGGCCGGGCCGACCTCGGCATCGCCACCCTGGGCGGCTCCGGCGGCGTACCGGCCGGGCTGCTGACCGGGCTGCTGGCCGAGGAGCCGTACGCCCTGGTGCATCCGGCCGGGCACGCCGACCCCAAGGCGCTGCCGCTGCTGGACTGGGACGAGAACTGCGGCTCGTACACCCGGGAGTGGTGGCGGGCCCAGGACTGGATCCCGCGGGCCACGGTGAAGGCCGAGGACGACGGCATGGTGCTGACCATGGTGGAGCGCGGCCTCGGCATGGCGATCATGCCCGCGCTGTCCCTGACGGGAGCACCGGACACCGTACGGATCACCGATCTCGGTCCGGAGCGGCCCACCCGCTCGGTCGGCTACGTGACCACCCGGGAGCTGGCCGGCACCCCGGCCGTCCAGGCCCTGATCCGGGAGCTCCGCGCGGGCCGCCGCACGGCCGGCGGCTGAGCAGCCCCGAACGCGGCGGCCGAACCGCCCCCCCGACACGCCCGGTCGGATGCCCCGACACGCCCGGCCGGATGCCCTGCCGCACCCGTCCGGGGCCGTCCGGAGCCCGTCCGCCCCGCCCGGGCAGGAACCCCTCCGTCCGCTATCCGTCCCGCATTTCCCGGGTATCGGCGGCGCATCACCCCGCCGCCCCCCGCATATCGCCCGAATATTCCTGTCTCAGATACTAGGAAGTCCGAGTAACTGCCGAGACATACAGCGCGAGCTGTCCTAGCTTTGTAGAAGCCGAACGCATCGCCGACCGGGCGAATGGCGGTCGTGAGCGCGCGCCCCGCGCAGGCAACCCCTGCGGCGCCCAGCTCCCCGCCCCTTTCCGGCGCCTTGAAAGAACCCCTCACCCGTGGCCCCGCCACACCCCGCTCTCAAGGAGTCGATCGCCATGCACACCACCGCCAACACCACCCGCTCCGCCGCCCGCCGCGTCCGCCGTCCCGGCTCCGCCGACGCCGACCGCCGCAACGCCGCCGCCGCCCTGCAGCGCTCCCTGGACCGCCGGGACAACGGCGGCGCCACCGGCCACTGAGCCCCTTCCCGGGCGTCGCCGATCCCCTTGCCGGGGCGCCCGGGACCTCCGCTCGGCCCCCACCGCCGACGACGCGTTTGCGTCCACATGGTGGACGTAACGTGTCTGAAGGCTGGACGAGGAGTACGGTGCCGACATGTCGACCAGCATCAATCTCGCAGTGATCCCCGGTGATGGCATCGGCCAGGAAGTCGTGGCTCAGGGCCTCAAGGTCCTTACCGCGGTCCTGCCTCAGGATGTGAAGCTGGAGACCAAGGAATACGACCTCGGCGCCCAGCGCTGGCACCGCACCGGCGAGACCCTGCCGGACGCCGAACTGGAGTCACTCAAGCACCACGACGCGATCCTGCTGGGCGCCATCGGCGACCCCTCGGTCCCGTCCGGCGTGCTGGAGCGCGGTCTGCTGCTGAAGCTCCGCTTCGCCTTCGACCACTTCATCAACCTGCGCCCGTCGAAGCTCTTCCCGAACACCGCCACCCCCCTCGCCGGCCGTCCGGACATCGACTTCGTCGTGGTCCGCGAGGGCACCGAGGGCCCGTACACCGGCAACGGCGGCTCGCTGCGCACCGGCACGCCGGCCGAGGTGGCCACCGAGGTCAGCATCAACACCGCGTACGGTGTCGAGCGCGTCGTCCGCGACGCCTACGAGCGGGCCAACTCCCGCCCCCGCAAGAAGCTGACGCTGGTCCACAAGAACAACGTCCTCGTGTACGCCGGCCACATGTGGAAGAACATCTTCGACAAGGTGGGCCAGGAGTACCCCGAGGTCACCACCGACTACCTGCACGTCGACGCGGCGACGATCTTCTTCGTCACCCAGCCCGAGCGCTTCGACGTGATCGTCACGGACAACCTCTTCGGTGACATCCTCACCGACCTGGCCGCCGCCGTCACCGGCGGGATCGGCCTGGCCGCCTCCGGGAACATCAACCCGACCGGCGCCTTCCCGTCCATGTTCGAGCCGGTCCACGGCTCCGCCCCGGACATCGCCGGCACCGGCAAGGCCGACCCGACCGCGACGATCCTGTCCGTCGCCCTCCTGCTGCGCCACCTCGGCTACGAGGCCCAGGCCGTCCGCATCGAGGACGCCGTATCCGCCGACCTCGCCGAGCGCGACGGCACCTTCCGGTCCACCGACCGGATCGGCGACGCCCTCGCCGCCCGCGTAGCCGGCTGACCCGGCGCAGCAGCTCAAGCTCCACCCAAGCGAGAAGCCGCCGGGCGCATCCCCGCACCCGGCGGCTTTCCCTGTGCGTCCCCGGGTGCCACCATCTCCTCTGGGCCGCATCACCCCGTTTCTCCGAAGACCGTCCCCGCGCGATAATCGAACGCGAGGCCGCGGAATACGGGGAAGCTCGGACGTCCTGGTACGCCGTGAGCGCGGTCCGCCATACACAACCGGTGAAGGACAAGCACTCATGACGACGCCCACGATCGAGCTCAAGCCCTCCTCGAACCCGCTGTCCGACGCGGAGCGCGAGGCGGTCCTGGCCAGCCCCGGATTCGGCCGCCACTTCACCGACCACATGGTGACGATCAAGTGGACCGAGGGCCGTGGCTGGCACGACGCGGAGCTGGTCCCCTACGCGCCGCTCTCCATCGACCCGGCGAACATGACCCTGCACTACGCGCAGACGATCTTCGAGGGTCTGAAGGCGTACCAGCAGCCCGACGGCACCGTCGCCACCTTCCGTCCCGAGGCCAACGCCGAGCGCTTCCAGGCCTCCGCCCGCCGCATGGCCATGCCGGAGCTGCCCACCGAGCTGTTCATCGCCGCCTGCGACGCCCTGATCCAGCAGGACCGCGCCTGGGTCCCGGACTCCGGTGAGGCCTCGCTCTACCTCCGGCCGTTCATGTTCGCCACCGAGGTCGGCCTCGGGGTGCGCCCGGCCAACGAGTTCCTCTTCATGGTCATCGCCTCCCCGGCCGGCGCCTACTTCGCCGGCGGCGTCAAGCCGGTCTCGGTCTGGCTGTCCGAGGAGTACGTCCGCGCGGTCAAGGGCGGCACGGGCGCGGCCAAGACCGGCGGGAACTACGCGGCCTCCCTGGTCGCGCAGGCCGAGGCGGCCGGGCACGGCTGCGACCAGGTGGTCTGGCTGGACGCCAAGGAGCACCGCTGGGTCGAGGAGATGGGCGGCATGAACCTGTACTTCGTGTACGGGAACCCCGACGGCACCGCCCGCATCGTCACCCCCGAGCTCACCGGCTCGCTGCTGCCGGGCATCACCCGCGACTCGCTCCTCACCATCGCCCGCGACCTCGGCTACACCGCCGAAGAGGGCAAGATCTCCACCGACGACTGGAAGCGGGACACCGAGAACGGCACCCTCACCGAGGTGTTCGCCTGCGGCACCGCCGCCGTCATCACCCCGGTCGGCTCGGTGAAGTCCCACAACGCCAACTGGACCCAGGGCGACGGCACTCCCGGCGAGGTCACCATGCGGCTGCGCAAGGCGCTGCTCGCCCTGCAGACCGGCCACGCCGAGGACTCGCACGGCTGGATGCACCCGCTGGGCTGATCCCGCGCGGGCACCCGCACGACGCACCGAACGGCGTACCAAGGGGAGGGCCCCGCCGGATCCGAAAGATCCGGCGGGGGCCCTCCCCTTGGGTCGTCCCCGTGTGCTGCGGGTGCGGCCGTTCCGGCGCGGTCAGCCGCCGGAACCGGCCCCGTCCCCGGAACCGTCCTTCGTCTCCCCGTCCTTCGTCTCCTCGTCCTTCGCCTTGGCCGCGGAGCCGCCCTCCGGCGGGCCCCCCAGCGCCATGACGCTGTCCCCGAAGGCGTACGCCAGGCCCGCGACTCCCCGGGCGACCTTGCCCACCACTTCCACGAGCTCTTCCACGGCGCTTCCCCTCGTCCTTCGTGCTCGTCCTAGTCCGCGGCGGCAGCGGCCACGGCCATGGTCCCGACCGGCTCGGCCCGGAACGTCAGCGCCGCGTACACCAGGCCGCCGACCAGCCCCGACAGGACGAAGCTGCAGTCCACCCCGCCGGTCAGCGCCAGCAGCGGCGCCTCGTACAGCGGTGTGGACACGGCGGCCAGGCCCACCGCCGCACCCGCCGCCCAGGAGGCGGTGGCGCGGAGGTTCCACCCGGCGCTGTACCAGTAGACGCCGCCGCGGGCCCGGCGGTTGAACACCTGGAGGGCGTCGGCGTCGTACCCGCCGCGGCAGCGCACGAAGCCGATCAGGGTGATGACCGCCCACGGGGTGCCGATGGCGGTCAGCAGCAGTACGAAGGAGGTCATCGCGGACTGCGCGTTCCACGCGAAGGAGCCCAGGAAGACGAACACGGTGGCGACGGCGGCGGCCACCAGGGTGGCCTTGCCCCGGGTGGCCCGCGGCACGATCGCGTCGAGGTCCAGGCCCATGGAGTAGAGCATCAGCCCGGCGTTGCCCACCGAACCGGCCGCGGCGGCCACCAGGAGCGGGACCAGGTACCAGACCGGCGAGGCGGCCACCAGCGGCCCGGCGTAGTCGAGGCCGGCCCGGGCGGCCAGCGCCGTGTACACACCGAACAGCTGGGGTACGAGCAGCCCCGCCAGCAGCCCCAGTCCGGTGGCCCCCAGCACCTTGCGGGAGCCGTGGCGCACGGGGGAGATGTAGCGGGTGTAGTCGCCGAGCAGGGTGATGAAGGCGACCGGGCCGCTGAGCCCGGCGGCGACGGCGGCGAGCAGCCAGGTCGGCCAGAAGGAGCCCAGCAGGTACGGGGTGTCCGGCGGGGCGGCGGTGGTGAAGTCGCCGGCGTACGCGAACACGCCGACCGCCAGCAGGGCCACCATCAGCACGGACAGCAGCTTGCTCATCCGCAGCAGCAGCCGGTAGCCGAAGACGGCCCCGACGACGGTGCAGGCGGCCAGGACGCCGTACATCAGCGCCTTGGACGGCCCGCTGTCCGGCAGTCCGGTGAGCCGGGACAGTACGCCCACCATCACGTCGCCGCCGATCCACAGCGTGAGCGCCGTGTAGCCGAGCGCGAGCAGCAGGCCCACCACCGAGCCGACGAGGCGGCCGCGTACGCCGAAGTGGGCGCCGCTGGAGGTGGACAGATTGGTTCCGGTGCGCAGGGAGACCAGCGCGAGCGGCGCGGTGAACGCGATCCCGATGACGGTCCCGGCCACGATGGCGGTTACGGAGGGCCACCAACCGAGGCCGAAGGAGGGCGGCAGCCAGCCGAAGACGATCACGCCGAGACAGAGGTTCGAGCCGAGCAGGATCGCCATGAGGTCACGGGGGGAGCTGGTGCGCTCCGCCTCCGGGATGGTGTCGACTCCGCGCTGTTCGATGGGCATGGGGGGACTCCCGAGCAGAGGACTGATGGGACACGCGTGGGGATGGGGATTTGTTTAGAGCGACACTCAATGTGACTCAAGCCCATGTCGCAGGTCAATGGTTCCTTGCAAGCTTTTGAAGAGTTAGAGTGGCGTTCTAAACTCTGGACCTGGGAGGTGGACGTCGTGCGGCTGACCCCAACGGAGCGCGACAGGCTGCTGCTCTTCAGCGCGGCGGAACTGGCGCGCGCCCGGCGTGCGCGCGGACTGAAGCTGAATGTCCCGGAGGCGACCGCGCTGATCGCGGACACGGTCTGTGAGGCCGCCCGCGACGGGAAGCGGCTCGCCGAGGCCATCGAGGCCGCCCGCAGCGTGCTCGGCCCCGGGGACGTCCTGCCGGGCGTCGCCGACGTGGTCACCGAGGTGCACGTGGAGGCGGTCTTCGACGACGGATCCCGCCTCGCCGTGGTGTCCTCGCCGATCAAGGGCGCCGTCCCGCTGGGCGAGGACGCCCCGGGCGCCGTCGTCCCGGGCCCGCAGAGCCCGGCGCCGGAACCGGAGGTCACGCTGACCGTCCGGAACACCGCGGCTGTGCCGGTCAGCGTGACCTCGCACTTCCACTTCTTCGAGGCCAACCCGCGGCTGGACTTCGACCGGGCCGCCGCCTACGGCATGCGCCTGTGCGTACCGGCCGGCTCCTCGGTCCGCTTCGACGCCGGCGGCGAGTTCGAGGTGGGCCTGGTGCCCATCGGCGGCGACCGGATCGCCATCGGCTTCGCCGGCCTGGTGGACGGGCCGCTGGACGCCCCCGGCGCCAGGGAAGAAGCCCTGCGCCGTGCCGCCGCGTGCGGCTACCTGGGAGTGGAGGAAGGAACGCGATGAGCAGGCCCACCAAGCACAGTGACCACTGCGCCCCCGGCAGCCGGCACATCGACCCGCACGAGTACGCCTCCGTCTTCGGCCCCCGGGCCGGCGACCGGGTCCGCCTGGGCGACTCCGGCCTGACCGTGCGGGTGGAGTCCGACGCCCAGAAGCCGGGGGAGGAGTTCCTGGCCGGCTTCGGCAAGACCGCCCGCGACGGACTGCACCTGAAGGCCGCGGCGGTCCGGGACACCTGCGACGTGGTGATCAGCAACGTGCTGGTGATCGACGCGGTGCTGGGCATCCGCAAGGTGTCCATCGGCATCCGTGAGGGCCGGATCCACGCCATCGGCCGGGCCGGCAACCCCGACACCCTCGACGGGGTCGACGTGGTCGTCGGCACCGGAACCTCGATCGTCTCCGGCGAGGGCCTGATCGCCACCGCCGGAGCCGTGGACACCCACGTCCACCTGCTCTCCCCGCGGATCATGGAAGCCTCGCTGGCCGCTGGTGTCACCACCGTCATCGGCCAGGAGTTCGGCCCGGTCTGGGGCGTCGGCGTCAACTCCCCGTGGGCGCTCAAGCACGCCTTCAACGCCTTCGACGCCTGGCCGGTCAACATCGGCTTCCTGGCCCGCGGCTCCTCCTCGGACGCCGCCCCGCTCGTCGAGGCCCTGGCCGAGGGCGGCGCCTCCGGCTTCAAGGTGCACGAGGACATGGGTGCCCACACCCGCGCCCTGGACACCGCGCTGCGGGTGGCCGAGGAGCACGACGTCCAGGTCGCCCTCCACTCGGACGGCCTGAACGAGTGCCTCTCCGTCGAGGACACCCTGCGCGTGCTGGAGGGCCGGACGATCCACGCCTTCCACATCGAGGGCTGCGGCGGCGGGCACGTCCCGAACGTGCTGAAGATGGCGGGCGTGCCGAACGTCATCGGCTCCTCCACCAACCCCACCCTGCCCTTCGGCCGGGACGCGGTCGCCGAGCACTACGGCATGATCGTCTCCGTCCACGACCTCAAGCCGGACCTGCCCGGCGACGCCGCCATGGCCCGCGACCGCATCCGCGCCGGGACGATGGGAGCCGAGGACGTCCTGCACGACCTGGGCGCCATCGGCATCACCTCATCCGACGCCCAGGGCATGGGCCGCGCCGGTGAGACCGTACGCCGCACCTTCGCCATGGCCGCCAAGATGAAGGCCGAGCTCGGGCCCCTTCGTCCCCGTGACGGGGAGGCCGGCGACGGCGAGGCCGACGACAACGCCCGCGTGCTGCGCTACATGGCCAAGCTGACCATCAACCCGGCCATCGCCCACGGCCTGGCCCACGAGATCGGCTCCATCGAGGTCGGCAAGCTCGCCGACATCGTCCTGTGGCGCCCCCAGTTCTTCGGCGCCAAGCCCCAGCTGGTCCTCAAGTCCGGCTTCCCCGCCTACGGCGTCACCGGCGACCCCAACGCCGCCACCGACACCTGCGAACCCCTCGTCCTCGGCCCGCAGTTCGGCTCCTACGGCGCCACCGCCGCGGACATCTCGGTCGCCTTCGTCTCGGCCGCGGCCGCGGCCCTCGGCGGCGACGCCATGCCGACCCGCCGCCGCCGGGTCGCCGTCCGCGGGACGCGCGGCATCGGCCCCAAGGACATGCTCCTCAACTCCCGGGTGGGCGCGGTCGATGTGGACGCGCGCAGCGGACTCGTCTCCCTCGACGGGGAACCGCTGCGCTCCGAAGCCGCCGATTCGGTCGCCCTCAACCGCCTGTACTTCCTGTAAGAGCAAGGACCACCCCCATGAACAAGCCCGTCGACGCCGGCCACCGCATGCCCCCCGAGTGGGCCCCGCACGAGCGCACCTGGATGGCCTGGCCCAGCCCCAACCCGACCTTCACCAACGACGAGGAGCTCGCCGAGGCCCGCCGGGCCTGGGGCGCGGTCGCCCGCGCCGTCAGCGCGTACGAGCCCGTCACCCTGGTCGTCTCGCCCGGTGACGCCGACGGTGCCCGCGCCGTGGTCGGCGCCGGCGACAAGCACCCCATCGACCTGGTGGAGCACGAGCTCGACGACGCCTGGATGCGGGACATCGGCCCCACCTTCGTCACCAACCCCCAGGGCGAGCTCGCCGCCGTCGACTGGACCTTCAACGGCTGGGGCGCCCAGGAGTGGGCCCGCTGGGACAACGACTCCAAGATCGCCCGGCACATCTCCGACCTCGTGGGGACGCGGACGTTCAGCACCCCGCTGGTCAACGAGGGCGGCGCCATCCACGTCGACGGCGAGGGCACCGTCCTGCTGACCGACACCGTGCAGCTCGGCGAGGGACGCAACCCCGGCTGGACCCGCGAGCAGGTCGAGCAGGAGATCCACGCCCACCTCGGCACCACCAAGGCCATCTGGCTGCCGTACGGCCTGGCCGGCGACTACGGCACCTACGGCACCCAGGGCCACGTGGACATCGTCGCCGCCTTCGCCCGCCCCGGCGTGGTGATGGTGCACACCCAGCCCGACCCGGCGCACCCGGACCACGAGCGTTGCAAGCTCATCGCGGCCCTGCTGCGCTCCGCCACCGACGCCCAGGGGCGCCGGCTGGAGGTCGTCGAGATCCCGGCGCCGACCGCGCTGGAGGAGGACGGCGAGTGGGTCGACTACTCGTACATCAACCACTACCTGTGCAACGACGGTGTCGTGCTGTGCGCCTTCGACGACCCGCGGGACGAGGAAGCGGCCGAGATCTTCCGCGGACTGTTCCCGGAGCGGACCGTGACGCTGGTTGACGCACGTACGATTTTCGCCGGGGGTGGCGGTATCCACTGCATCACCCAGCAGCAGCCCAAGGTCTGAGGACTCTCCCGAGTCCCGGGGACCGTACGCGAGAGGAAGTGGCCATGGTGGCGGGTGGGGTACGCGCGCGGAAGAACGCGCCACCGCGCGAGGACGTCCTCGCCGCCGCCATGGCCACCATCGCCGAGCGCGGCCTGGACGGCCTCACCATGGCCGGCCTGGGCCGCCAGGTCGGCATGAGCAGCGGGCACCTCCTCTACTACTTCCGCAGCAAGGACGAGCTCCTGCTGCAGACCCTGGAATGGAGCGAGGCCGCCCTCGGCCTCGAACGCCGCGCCCTGCTCTCCCGGCGCGGCGCGGTCGCCGACCGGCTCGCCGCGTACGTCGACCTGTACGTCCCCGAGTACGCCCGCGACCCGCACTGGACGCTCTGGCTGGAGGTCTGGAACCGCTCCCAGAACGCGGGACCGGAGGAACGGGAACGCCAGGCCGCGATCGAGGGCGCCTGGCACCGCGACCTCGTCGCCCTGATCGCCGAGGGCATCTCCCGCGGCGAGTTCCGCCCGGTCGACGCCGAACGCGTGGCGGCCCGCGCCCGCGCCCTCCTGGACGGCTTCAGCATCCAGCTGGCCGTGGGCCTGCCCACGGTGGACCGGGGGGAGATCCTCTCCCATGTCCGCGAGTTCCTCACCGAAGCCTTGACGCTGCGCTAGCAGCCCGGTCCGCCAAGCCATGGGCACGCGCCCCGCGAAGGTGTGGGCGGCCCCCGCCGAGGTGTGGGCGGGCAGCTCTGCTGAGGTGTGGACAGGCGTTCCGCTGGGCTGTGCCCTCCCGTACCGGTGGGGCGGCTCCGCCGAGGTGTGGGCGGGCAGCTCTGCTGAGGTGTGGGCAGGCGTTCCGCTGGGCTCGGCCCTCCCGTACCGGTGGGGCGGCTCCGCCGAGGTGTGGGCGGGCAGCTCTGCTGAGGTGTGGGCAGGCGTTCCGCTGGGCTGTGCCCTCCCGTACCGGTGGGGCGGCTCCGTCGAGGTGTGGGCGGGCACCTTCGCCGGAGGTGTGGGCAGGCGTTCCGCAGGGCGGAACGGGTGGGCACACCGGAACGCCGCCCAGCGGGCAGCGCTCCCGCCCCACCGAAGCCATGGCGCGCTTCGCCGCAGCGCCGCCCGGCCCGGCCAGGGCGGTGGCTTCGCCGGGCCCGGCACGCCGGGAGCGGAGCTCCGCCCGGACGGGGTCCGGACCGCAGCGGGGCCGGGGTGCGGGGAGGCTGCGCGAGCCCTCGCAGGACCGGGGTGCCGTGTGCCCACCCGTGCCGCCCCAGCGGCACGACTGCCCACACGGCCGGCGGAATCCGGCCGCCTGCCCCCCATGGCCGGGGCCGCACGACTGCCCACGCGGCCTGCCCCACGGCCGGGGCCGGCACGGCTGTCCGCATGGCCGGCGGCATCCGGCCGCATGGCCGGCGGCATCCGGCCGCATGGCCGGCGGCATCCGGCCGCGGGCACCCACGGCCGGGGCCGGCACGGCCGGTGGCGGGACAGCCGGTCCCGCATCGTGAGATCGGCGTCCACCCGCCGGGAAGCCTATGGCAGACTGCGAACGTGCTTGCTCAGCCCATGATTATCGGCAGCAGCGCGCCGGTCCGCAGTGACCGCTGAACCGTGGAAGACCTCCGCGGGCAGCGCCACCGTGCCTCAGACCCGCGCGCAGACCTCTCGCACCAGCGAGAGGTTTTTTGTTTCCCGGCACACGAAATGCCGGGAGCGCCCCGCGCGCGATGATGGGGGCAGTGGATCCCGGTTTCCGGAGCCACTCATCCGACAGGAGTCCAGATCACCATGACGCCAACAGGGACGACAGAGGCGAAAGCCGTCCTGGACGACAGCTTCCACGTCTTCGACACGACCCTGCGCGACGGCGCGCAGCGCGAGGGCATCAACCTCACGGTCGCGGACAAGCTGACGATCGCCCGGCACCTGGACGAGTTCGGCGTCGGATTCATCGAGGGGGGCTGGCCGGGCGCCAACCCCCGTGACACGGAGTTCTTCGCCCGCGCGCAGGCCGAGATCGAGTTCCGGAACGCCCGGCTGGTCGCCTTCGGCGCCACCCGCCGCGCCGGTGGCTCCGCCGCCGAGGACCCGCAGGTCCGCGCCCTCCTGAAGTCCGGCGCCCCGGTGATCACCCTGGTGGCCAAGTCCCACGACCGGCACGTCGAGCTGGCCCTGCGCACCACCCTGGACGAGAACCTGGAGATGGTCCGCGACACCGTCTCCTACCTGCGCGAGCAGGGCCGCCGGGTGTTCGTGGACTGCGAGCACTTCTTCGACGGCTACCGTGCGAACCCGGAGTACGCCAAGTCCGTGGTCCGTACCGCCCACGAGGCCGGCGCGGACGTGGTCGTCCTCTGCGACACCAACGGCGGCATGCTCCCCGCCCAGATCACCGCCGTGGTCTCCACCGTGCTCGCCGACACCGGCGCCCGCCTCGGCATCCACGCCCAGGACGACACCGGCTGCGCCGTGGCCAACACCCTGGCCGCCGTGGACGCCGGCGCCACCCACGTGCAGTGCACCGCCAACGGATACGGCGAGCGGGTCGGCAACGCCAACCTGTTCCCGGTGGTCGCCGCTCTGGAGATCAAGTACGGCCGCACCGTCCTCCCCGAGGGCGCGCTCGCCGAGATGACCCGGATCTCCCATGCCATCGCCGAGGTGGTCAACCTGACCCCCTCCACGCACCAGCCGTACGTCGGTGTCTCCGCCTTCGCGCACAAGGCCGGCCTGCACGCCTCCGCCATCAAGGTCGACCCCGACCTGTACCAGCACATCGACCCCGAGCGGGTCGGCAACACCATGCGCATGCTGGTCTCCGACATGGCCGGCCGCGCCTCCATCGAGCTCAAGGGCAAGGAACTCGGCGTCGACCTGAAGGGCGACCGCGAGCTGATCGGCCGGGTCGTGGAGCGGGTCAAGGAGCGGGAGCTCCAGGGCTACACGTACGAGGCGGCCGACGCCTCCTTCGAACTGCTGCTGCGCGCCGAGGCGGAGGGCCGGGCCCTCCGCTTCTTCAAGGTGGAGTCCTGGCGCGCGATCAGCGAGGACCGCCCCGACGGCACCCACGCCAACGAGGCCACGGTCAAGCTGTGGATCAAGGGCGAGCGGATCATCGCCACGGCCGAGGGCAACGGCCCGGTGCACGCCCTGGACCGGGCGCTGCGCGAGGCGCTGGAGGGGTTCTACCCGCAGCTGGCCAAGTTCGAGCTGGTGGACTACAAGGTGCGCACCCTGGAGGGCACGCACGGCACCGAGTCGACCACCCGGGTGCTGATCACCACCACCGACGGCAACAAGGAGTGGAACACGGTCGGCGTGGCCCCGAACGTGATCGCCGCCTCCTGGCAGGCCCTGGAGGACGCCTTCACCTACGGGCTGCTGCACGCGGGCGCGGAACCGGCGTTCCGGATGATGCTCAAGCCCCCGGCCCACACCTCGCCGGGCGCCCCCGGCCGTCCGGTGCGGCCCCGGGTCTGAGCTGCCGGGTCCGAGCCGCCGCCGGGCCGTAGGCCTGGGCCTTATGTCCGACTTACACAGGAAAACCCCTGTTCGGGTAGCGTCGTAGACATGAGGACCAGGCTGATACCCGCCGTACTCTCCGGCCTGCTGCTGGGCCTGTCGGCGACCGCCCTCGCGGTCGCCCCGCAGGCGTCCGCCGCGACCGGCCCGGCCGCTGTGGCCGAGGCCCTGAAGGAGAGCCCGGTCTACGTCGACCCGCGCGCGCAGTCGCAGCTGTCGAAGGACCAGGCGGATGCCCTCGCCCGGAAGATCAAGGACGCCGACAAGCCGCTGTTCGTCGCCGTGCTGCCGAACTCCACGGAGTTCCCGCCGGAGAGCGTCTTCGAGAGCGTGCGGGCCATGACCGGCGTCACCGGCCTCTACGCGGTCCGGCTCGGCGACGACTTCGGCGCCAAGGCGGACAAGGTCGTCATGCGCCCCAACGCCGTCAAGAACCTCTCCGACGCGGTCAAGGCCGGCGGCCCGGTGGACGCGGCCACCCAGCTGAACAACTTCGTCGACCAGGCCCTGCCGCAGATGCGGGGCGGCGCCCCGGCCTCCTGGGACGCCGGCGGAACCGGCGGCGGAGGCGTGGACGCGAGCACCCTGGTCGGCCTCGGCGTGGTCGTGGCCCTCGGAGGCGGGGGCGCGTACGCCCTGGTCCGCCGGAACCGCACGCGCAAGGAGGCGGCCGAGCGGGAGGCCGTGGAGAGGCTCCGGGTGGTGGTCGACGAGGACATCACCGCCTTCGGCGAGGAACTCGAACGGCTGGACTTCCACCCCGGCGAGCCGGGCGCCGACGACGCCATGCGCCAGGACTACGAGCGGGCGCTGGACTCGTACGACAGGGCCAAGCAGATCATGGGCTCCGTGCAGCACCCGGAGGAGGTCAAGGGGGTCACCCAGGCCCTGGAGGACGGCCGGTTCGCGCTGACCGCGCTCGCCGCCCGCCGGGAGGGGCGGCCGTTGCCCGAACGCCGCGCACCCTGCTTCTTCGACCCGCGGCACGGGCCCAGCACCGAGGACGCCTCCTGGGCGCCGCCACCGTCCGGCGCGCTCCGCACGGTCCCGGTGTGCGCCGCGGACGCGGTCCGGCTGCGCGAGGGCCAGGACCCGATGGTCCGCACGGTGGACACCGACTACGGTCCGCGGCCCTACTACGAGGCCGGACCGGCGTACGGGCCGTGGGCCGGCGGCTACTTCGGCGGCGGGATGCTGCCCGGCCTCCTGGTGGGCACGATGCTCGGCTCGATGATGTCCAGCCCGGCGTACGGCGCCGACTGGGGCGGCGCCGGATACGGCGGCGGGTTCGAGGGCGGCGACTACTCCGGTGCCGACTTCGACGCCTCCGACTTCGGCGGGGGCGGCTTCGGCGGCGGCGGGGACTGGGGCGGTGGCGGCGGCTTCGACGGCGGCGGCTTCTGACCCACGGTCCCCGCGGGCGGGGTGGCGGGGGCCGGCCGGCTCAGGCCGCCTGGCGGATCGCCGAGATGTCGAAGGTCAGCTTCACCTTGTCGCTGACCATCACGCCGCCGGCCTCCAGTGCGGCGTTCCAGGTCAGACCCCACTCGGAGCGCAGGATCTCGGCCTTGCCCTCGAAGCCCACGCGCTCGTTGCCGTAGGGGTCGGTGGCCGCGCCGTTGAACTCCAGGTCGAGGGAGAGCGGGCGGGTGACGTCCTTGATGGTGAGCTCGCCGGTGAGGCGGTAGGTGTCGGCGCCGGTCCGGGCGGCCGCCGTGGACCGGAAGGTCATCAGCGGGAAGGCCTCGGCGTCGAAGAAGTCCCCGCCGCGCAGGTGGGCGTCGCGGTCGGCGATGCCGGTGTCGACGGAAGCGGTCCTGATCTCGACGACGGCGGTGGACCGGGACGGGTCCGACCCGTCCAGGTGGAGGGTCCCCTCGTGGTCGGTGAAGGCGCCGCGGACGTTGGTCACCATCGCGTGGCGCACGGTGAAGCCGATGCTGCTGTGGGCGGGGTCGATCGTGTAGTCGCCGGTGAGGGCGGCCAGGGCCGGGTCGGCGTCGAGGACGGCGACGGCGGAGGTGGCGGAGGTGGCGGCGGCCGGGGTGGTCGCGGTGGCGGTTTCCCGGGTGCGGCGGGTGAAGAGGCCCATGATGTGCTCCTCGGTCGTGGGGGTGTTGTTGAAAGTTCAACGAAAACAACCCTAGAGGCATTCCGTTCAACTTTCAACTTAACGCGCCGGTTTTGTGGCAAGCCCACAAAGGACGAACGCCCCTGCTGGTGATGTCCTTGCGTGCTCACCCGGTTCTGTGTGGGCTTCACAGCGGATCGGGCCCGAGACTGTGCAGTCTCTACGGAGGGTTTCCGGATGCCCGGTTCGTAAGGTCGATACATGACCGTTGTGGACCAGACTCCGGGCGAGCCGACGGACGCTCGCGGCCGCGTGGCCGAGCTGCACGACCTGCGTGAGCAGGCGCGGCGTGGCCCCAGTGACCGCGCGACCGAGGCCCAGCACGCCAAGGGCAAGCTGACCGCCCGCGAGCGCATCGCGCTCCTCCTCGACGAGGGCTCCTTCAAGGAGGTCGAGCAGCTGCGCCGGCACCGGGCGACCGGTTTCGGTCTGGAGGCCCGCAAGCCCTACACCGACGGTGTCATCACCGGCTGGGGCACGGTCGAGGGCCGTACGGTCTTCGTCTACGCCCACGACTTCCGGATCTTCGGCGGTGCGCTGGGCGAGGCCCACGCGGCGAAGATCCACAAGATCATGGACATGGCCATCGCGGCCGGTGCCCCGCTGGTCTCCCTCAACGACGGCGCGGGCGCCCGCATCCAGGAGGGCGTCTCCGCCCTGGCCGGCTACGGCGGCATCTTCCAGCGCAACACCCGTGCCTCGGGTGTCATCCCGCAGATCTCGGTGATGCTGGGCCCGTGCGCGGGCGGCGCCGCGTACTCCCCGGCCCTGACGGACTTCGTGTTCATGGTCCGGGACACCTCGCAGATGTTCATCACCGGCCCGGACGTGGTCCGCGCGGTGACCGGCGAGGAGATCACCCAGAACGGCCTGGGCGGCGCGGACGTGCACGCCGAGACCTCGGGCGTGGCGCACTTCGCCTACGACGACGAGGAGACCTGCATCGCCGAGGTCCGGTACCTCATCTCGATGCTGCCCTCCAACAACCGCGAGAACCCCCCGACGCACCAGACCGACGACCCGGCCGACCGCCGCTCCGACGTCCTGCTGGACCTCGTCCCCGCCGACGGCAACCGCCCGTACGACATGCTCAAGGTCATCGAGGAGCTCGTCGACGACGGCGAGGTGCTGGAGATCCACGAGCGCTGGGCCCGCAACCTGATCTGCGCGCTGGCGCGGATGGACGGCCAGGTCGTCGGCATCGTCGCCAACCAGCCCGGCCACCTCGCCGGCGTCCTGGACATCGAGGCCTCCGAAAAGGGCGCGCGCTTCGTCCAGATGTGCGACGCCTTCAACATCCCGATCCTGACCTTCCTGGACGTCCCCGGCTTCCTGCCCGGCGTCTCCCAGGAGCACGGCGGCATCATCCGCCACGGCGCGAAGCTGCTGTACGCGTACTGCAACGCCACCGTGCCCCGGATCTCCCTGATCCTGCGCAAGGCCTACGGCGGGGCGTACATCGTCATGGACTCCCAGTCCATCGGCGCCGACCTCACCTACGCCTGGCCCACCAACGAGATCGCGGTGATGGGCGCGGAGGGCGCCGCCAACGTCATCTTCCGCAAGCAGATCGCCGATGCCGAGGACCCCGAAGCCATGCGCGCCCGCATGGTCAAGGAGTACAAGGCCGAGCTGATGCACCCGTACTACGCGGCCGAACGCGGCCTCGTCGACGACGTCATCGACCCCGCCGAGACCCGCGAGACGCTGATCAGCGCCCTCGCGATGCTCCGCAACAAGCACGCCGACCTGCCGTCCCGCAAGCACGGCAACCCGCCGCAGTAACGCGAAGGAGACGAAGCCAACGATGAGCACCGACACCATGCTGCGCGTCGAGAAGGGCCACGCCGAGCCGGAGGAGCTGGCCGCGATCACCGCGATCCTGCTGGCCCGCGCCGCCGCCACCCCGACCGCCGTCCCGGCCCCCCGCCGCTCCACCGCCGGCTGGCGCCGCCTGGAGCGCACCCCGGGCTTCCGCGCCCCGCACAGCTGGCAGGGCTGACGTCTTCCGACGCCACCCGCTGTCCCGTACGGCCGCTCAGCCGACCTCGACCTTGATGCCCTCGGGCACGGAGTCCAGGTCCGGCGGGCGGCCGTCGGCCGTTCGGCACCTGTTGAGCGTCAACAGACGCAGGCTTGGGACGCCGCCAGGCCGTTCAGGTCCTCCGGTACCGAGCAGTCGTCGAGAATGAGCTCCGGGGCCCCTCCCGGGCAGTCCGTCGGAGAGGTCGTACCGGCCGAGGGCGAGCTGGGTCAGGTCCGGCATCTTGGCGAGGTGATCGCGTTGTCGGAGAGGTCGGCAGCGAGGAACCGGTCTGTCACGGCGTCCAGGGCCGACCGGCGCCCGGCCGCCGTGAGCCCGCGGAACTCGTGCGCCAGCAACGGCTCCAGGCGGGCCGCCACCGCGTCCGCGATCTGCTCGAACTGCCTCTCCAGGCTCCGATGGGGCCGTAACCCCGGTATCCGGACCCGGATCAGCTCCGGGAGCTCCAGGCGGCCCTCCTGGGCCCGTCGCGCGGTGCCAGCCACGGACCGGCCGCCCAAGTCGCCAGGACCCGCTCCAGGTTGATCGCCGCCGCCTCGGCGCCCACACTCGCCACCCCCGCCCTCGGCACCCCGTCGTCAGCAACACAGAACGCCGGGACCCGCGGACGGGTTCCCGGCGTTCAGGCAGACCGGTGAGATCGCGCCAGAGCTACCGCAGGCGCGCCATCAGCGCGTGCTCCACGAGCGTGATCAGTGCCGACTTGGCGTCCGCGCGGTGGCGGGCGTCGGTGGTGATGATGGGCGCGTCGGGGCCGATCTGCAGGGCCTCGCGGACTTCTTCGGGGGTGTAGGGCTGGTGTCCGTCGAAGCCGTTGAGGGCGATGACGAAGGGGAGGCCCGAGTTCTCGAAGTAGTCGACCGCGGGGAAGCAGTCGGCGAGGCGGCGGGTGTCGACGAGGACCACGGCGCCGATGGCGCCGCGGACGAGGTCGTCCCACATGAACCAGAAGCGGTCCTGTCCGGGGGTGCCGAACAGGTAGAGGATGAGGTCCTGGTCCAGGGTGATGCGGCCGAAGTCCATGGCGACCGTGGTGGTCGTCTTGTCACCGGTGTGGGTGAGGTCGTCGATGCCCGCGGAGGCGGACGTCATGACGGCTTCGGTGCGCAGGGGGTTGATCTCGGAGACCGCGCCGACGAACGTGGTCTTGCCCACGCCGAAGCCGCCCGCCACCACGATCTTCGCGGAGGTGGTGGAGCGAGCCGCTCCGCCGTTAGAGCTTGCGAAGTCCACTGAGCACCCTTTCGAGCAGTGTCACGTCTGGCTGGCCGCCCGCGGACTCGTCGCCGCCGGGCTGGTGAATGGCGACGAGCCCCGCCTCGGCCAGGTCGGCGACGAGGATTCGGGCGACGCCGAGGGGAATGGAGAGGAGGGCCGAGATCTCGGCCACCGATTTGATCTCTTGGCAGAGCCGGCAGATGCGCTGGTGCTCGGGCAACTGCCCTTGCAGCCGCGCGGGATCGGCCGTGGTGCTGACCAGCGCCTCGATGGCGAGCTGGTAGCGCGGCCGGGTCCGGCCGCCGGTCATCGCGTACGGACGCACCAGCGGGTTGTGCGCCTTCGGCGCCTGCTGCCGGTCCGGCCTGCCGGGCCGCTGCGGCGGCGCGTACGGCTGCTGCGGCTGCTGCCCGTACTGCTGCTGCCCGTACTGCTGCTGGTACGGGGACTGCTCCGGCACAGGGCGGCTGGGAGCGGAGGGGAAGTTGAATCGGTTCTGGTCGTGCCCACCCTGCGGCTGTGCCGCCCCGCCATATGGATGTCCTCCTGCGGGTGTTGTCACGTTTCCTCCTCCGACTCCAAAACGCAGTACTCCCGTTGGACCGCGCCACCGCACCTTACGGGGCGGTGGCGCGAAAACGAACTGTCCGTCTGCTAACTGAGAAGACTTCCCTGGAGCTCCGCGCGCAGGTCCGGGGTCAGGACGTTGCCGGCGCGGTCCACCAGAAGGGCCATCTCGTAGCCCACGAGGCCGATGTCGCACTCCGGGTGGGCGAGTACGGCCAGCGAGGATCCGTCGGAGATGGACATGAGGAAAAGGAATCCCCGGTCCATCTCGACCACGGTCTGGTTGACGGAACCGCCCTCGAAGATGCGGGAGGCTCCGGCGGTCAGTGAGGTCAGTCCGGAAGCAACGGCCGCCAGCTGGTCGGCCCGGTCGCGCGGAAACCCTTCGGACATCGCCAGCAGAAGGCCGTCGGCGGAGACCACCACCGTGTGGGACACCCCGGGGGTGTTGTCCACGAAGTTGG
Source organism: Streptomyces sp. NPDC043853 (assembly GCF_056436025.1). NCBI lineage: Bacteria > Bacillati > Actinomycetota > Actinomycetes > Kitasatosporales > Streptomycetaceae > Streptomyces > Streptomyces sp. NPDC043853. Next base: position 168,741 of record NZ_JBWKDJ010000012.1, on the reverse strand, counting down.
TGATCAACCAGTTCAGGTTCTGCGCCGCCTGGCTCATCGCGCTCACACTAACGCTCCTGGTCATAGCTGTTACTTGACTGCTCCGAACCCGCACTGCGTCCCTGCTGGACACCACGTCGCAGGTTACTCAGCCTGCCACGGACGTCTTCCGGGGCGCGGGAGACCTGGGGGCCTCCCTGCGGGGTCGTCTCCGCCGCGCCCTCGACCAGGTTGGCCTTGGGCACACGCCGAGGGAGACCGGACGAGGTGACCCCGCCCGCCTTCGGCTCACGGAGTTTGCCGGCCTGCTGCCAGCGCTCGTCATTGGCCGAGCGCCAGCCGGCACCGTCCTGACCCTGCTCCGTCGCAGCGGGGGACCGCTGCTCGAAGAGGGACTTGGTGGGCTCCGCTTCCTGCTGCGCCGGCTGCCACTGCTGCTGGCTGCCGCGACGCGGCAGGCCCGCACCGGTCATCTCGTGGCCGGTTTCGGCAGCGGTTTCCGGACGGTCGAAGCCTACGCGTTCCTGAGCCGGTTCGGGAGCCGACTGGGGTTCCGATTCGTTCCCGAAGCCCTGCCGGTAGTCCGCCCGGTACGTGTTCTGCTCCGGCCAACCCACCTGCTGGGACTGGTCCTGGTACCCGGTGTCGTAGCCCTGGTCGGCCTGTCCACCGTCCTGGTACCCGGCTTCCGGATAGGCATAACCGTCCTGCTGCGGGTAACCCTGGTCGTACGCGTTCTCGTACCCGGCCTCGTAGCCCTGCTCCGGCTGCTGCTCGTACTCCTGGTACGGCTGGTAGCCGTGCTCCGGCTGGGGTTCCGGATACTCCTGCGGGTACTGCTGCTGGGAGACGTTCGCCTCCAGCTGCTGGCGGCGCTCCTGGGCGCCCAGCGAGCGGCCCACGGGGTCCATGGCGGCCGTGTCGGCGGCGCCGGCCGCGTCGGAGTAGCGGGAGTCGTCGAAGCCGAGCTCCGCGGCCGTACGCAGCGGGGCACTCTCGAACGCCTGCTGCTGGTGCTGCTGCGGGATCATCTGGGAGACGGTGAAGTCGTCGTCCGGGATGCCCTCGCCACCACCACCGTGGGTGATCGCGTCCGGGAGCATGACCAGCGAGGTGGTACCCGCCTGCTCGCCCGAGGGGCGGAGCTGCACGCGGATGCCGTGCCGGTCGGCCAGCCGGCCGACCACGAACAGGCCCATGCGCTGCGAGATCGCCGCGTCCACGGTCGGCGGGTTGGCCAGCTTGTGGTTGATGTCCGCGAAGTCCTCGGCGGTCAGGCCGATGCCCTTGTCGTGGATCTCGACCATCACGCGGCCGTCCGGCAGACGGGTGGCGTTGACGCGGACCTTGGTCTGCGGGGAGGAGAACGTGGTGGCGTTCTCCAGGAGCTCGGCGAGCAGGTGCACGAGGTCGGTCACGGCCTGGCCGTGGATCTCGGCCTCGGAGACGCCGGAGAGCTCGATGCGCTCGTACTGCTCCACCTCGGAGGAGGCGGCGCGGAGCACGTCGACCAGCGGCACCGGCTGGTCCCAGCGGCGGCCCGGCTCCTCACCCGCGAGGATGAGGAGGTTCTCGCCGTTCCGGCGCATGCGGGTGGCGAGGTGGTCCAGCCGGAACAGGTTCTCCAGCTGGTCGGGGTCGGCCTCGTTGTTCTCCAGGTCGGTGATCAGGGTCAGCTGGCCCTCGATCAGAGACTGGTTGCGGCGCGAGAGGTTGGTGAAGATCGCGTTGACGTTGCCCCGGAGGAGGGCCTGCTCGGCGGCGAGCCGGACGGCCTCGCGGTGGACCTGGTCGAAGGCGCGGGCGACCTCGCCGATCTCGTCCTGGGAGTTGATCGGGATGGGCGCGACCCGGGTGTCGACCTTGCCGGGGTCGGTACGGGAGAGCTGATCGACCAGGAGCGGCAGGCGCTGCTCGGCGATGTCGAAGGCGGCACCGCGCAGGCGGCGCATCGAGCGGCCCATCTGGCGGGCCACCATGCCGGCCAGGATGAAGGCGACGAGCAGGGCCACGACCACGATGGCGCCGTTGGTGATGGCGTCGGTACGGGCGTCGTCGGAGATGGCGGCGGCGTCGTTGACCGCCTTGTCGAGAAGCTCCTTCTCGATCTCCGTGTAGCCGTCGAACTTGGCGGTGGCGGCGGCCTGCCAGACCGGCGCGACGATGCCGTCGGAGGTCAGCTTCTCCTTCGGCGCGCCGCCGGCTATCTCCTCGGTCATGCCGGCGAGGATCGAGCCGCCGGTGTTCGGCGGCCTCTTGAAGGGCTTGCCGGCGGCCTTGGCCTCCTGCTCGGCCCGGTCGAGCCGCTCGGCGCCCTGGGCGCTCTTCTTGCCCATGACCTCCTTGAGCCGATCGGTGTCGGCCTGGGTGCCCGCCGCGACGTACTCGCCGATGGCGATTTCCTCGAGGTAGGCGTAGGAGGAGAAGGCGACGAGCTGCGCCTTGTGGATCGGCTCCTTGCTGTTCGGCCGCACCAGCAGGTGGGTGCCGACCGAGCGCTGCAGGGAGTTGGCGGCCTTGGCGAGCTGGATCGCGTACACCATGCGGCCGTAGCTGGTCACATTTCCGGTGCCGAGGCCGAGCTCGTTGGCGAACTGCATGAGGTAGTGCTGGACCTGGACATACCCCTCCTCGGTCGGAATGGGACCGAGGATGTTGTTGGGGAGGTCCTTCTTTTCGGTCTCCAACTCCTTGGCGTACGCCGTCTCGCGGATCCGCTGGAGCTTGGGCTCCTCCTGCTGGAAGAGCTGCAGGCGGCGCTCCAGGCCCTGCTTCTCGGGCATGTCCTTGACGGAGTCGGCGAACCTGGCCTTGGCGGCGTCGGTGTTCGCGTACGCCTTGGAGATCGCCTCGTTGTCGCGGTCGCCGATGAGCAGCGGAGCGGCGGTGAGGTCACGCTCGTCGAGCAGCGCCTGGCCGTATTCCGCCGCCGCCTGGACGATGCGGGCCGTCTTCTCGGCGTCCTTGGCGTCGGACCAGGTGTCGATGGAGCCCTTCACCTGGAAGCCGCCCATGACCAGGCCGACGAGGGCCGGCAGGACCAGGATGGCGTTCAGACGGGTCGGCACGCGCCAGTTGCGGGGCGAGAACCTGCTGGTGCTGCCGCTGCCCGTGGGTTCGTCCACGGGCACGTCGACAGGAGACGCGGCCGCGCGCTGCGGCGGGGTGAAGTTGCCTCGCGCGGCGTCTTCCGCGGGGCTCGAGTTGCTTCGCCTCACTCGACCAACAACCTCTCGGCGGTGCTACTAGCTAGTTCGTTGAATTCCAGCATGGGCAACGGTCGTGTTCCAAACAGTTGAATCCGGCCATTCCCAGAGACTTATGCCTCACGTAAAACGGACATAAAGAGCGAGCGGCACCAAAAAAGAAGCACGTCGTGCGCGCAGCGGCACCGGGCGAACGCGCCGTGTGTCCAACTGCCGTCAATTCTCTGTCGAAACGTTATGAACGACACGGGGCGGGTGGTGTCGTACGACACAGCCCGCCCCGGAAGTCGTGGAGATTGCGTGAACCCGTCTACTTCAAACGCGCCATGAGTGCATGTTCCACGAGGGTGATGAGTGCGGACTTGGCGTCTGCGCGGTGACGGGCGTCGGTGGTGATGATGGGGGCGTCGGGGCCGATCTGGAGGGCCTCGCGGACTTCCTCCGGCGTGTAGGGCTGGTGCCCCTCGAAGCCGTTGAGCGCCACGACGAACGGCAGGCCGCTGTTCTCGAAGTAGTCGACGGCCGGGAAGCAGTCCGCCAGGCGGCGGGTGTCGACCAGCACGATGGCGCCGATGGCGCCGCGGACGAGGTCGTCCCACATGAACCAGAAGCGGTCCTGTCCGGGGGTGCCGAACAGGTAGAGGATGAGGTCCTGGTCCAGGGTGATGCGGCCGAAGTCCATGGCGACCGTGGTGGTCGTCTTGTCACCGGTGTGGGTGAGGTCGTCGATGCCCGCGGAGGCGGACGTCATGACGGCTTCGGTGCGCAGGGGGTTGATCTCGGAGACCGCGCCGACGAACGTGGTCTTGCCCACGCCGAAGCCGCCCGCCACCACGATCTTCGCGGAGGTGGTGGAGCGGACCGCCCCGCCGGGAGAACCTCCGTTAGAGCTTGCGAAGTCCACTGAGCACCCTCTCCAGCAGTGTCACGTCCGGCGTGCCGCCGGCCTCTCCATTGCCCGGCTGGTGGATGGCCACCATGCCTGCCTCGGCCAGGTCGGCGACGAGGATCCGGGCCACACCCAGCGGCATCGACAGCAGTGCCGACACCTCCGCGACCGACTTGACCTCACGGCACAGCGTGCAGATGCGCTGGTGCTCGGGGAGCAGGCCGGACAGGTGCATCGGATCGGCCGTGGTGCTGACCAGGGCCTCTATGGCGAGCTGGTAGCGCGGCCTGGTCCGGCCGCCGGTCATCGCATAGGGGCGTACCAGCGGCTGGTCGCCCTCCGAGGCGTACGACGAGTCGCCGTACGAATCGGAATAGGCGGGGGGCGGGGTCATGAATCCTCCGGGCTGCGACAGCAGGTGGTCAGCGTGCCGTCTGACGGTGGCCGGTGGGGGGACGGGATGACGGCCGGACGGTGGTACTGGGTGCCGGGGCCAGGGAAGGGACCCCGGTCTCCCGGCCGGCAGTACCGTCCGGCCGGGAGATGGGTGTTCAGCTGAGAAGGCTTCCCTGGAGCTCCGCGCGCAGGTCCGGGGTCAGGACGTTGCCGGCGCGGTCCACCAGAAGGGCCATCTCGTAGCCCACGAGGCCGATGTCGCACTCCGGGTGGGCGAGTACGGCCAGCGAGGATCCGTCGGAGATGGACATGAGGAAGAGGAATCCGCGGTCCATCTCGACCACGGTCTGGTTGACGGAACCGCCCTCGAAGATGCGGGAGGCTCCGGCGGTCAGTGAGGTCAGTCCGGAAGCGACGGCCGCCAGCTGGTCGGCCCGGTCGCGCGGAAACCCTTCGGACATGGCCAGCAGGAGACCGTCGGCGGAGACCACCACGGTGTGGGACACCCCGGGGGTGTTGTCCACGAAGTTGGTGATCAACCAGTTCAGGTTCTGTGCCGCCTGGCTCATCGAACTCAACTATCGCTCCTGCTGGTAAGTGGGGTCGATGTGGTAACTGCCGGTCTCCGGGCCACTGGTGCCGGCCTGGCGACCCTGCTGGATACCGCGTCGGAGGTTGGTCAGGCGACCGCGCACGTCGTCGGGCGCACGCGAGACCTGCGGGCCGGCCTGGGTGTCGCTGGCCTGCTGGGCGGTGCCCGCGACCAGGTTCGCACGCGGTACCCGGCGGGGCAGACCCGAAGTGGTCACTCCGCCGGCCGCGGGCTGGCGCACCCGTTCGGCCTGTCGCATCAGCTCGTCGTTCGGGGACGACTTCCAGCTCACCTGCGGGGTGGGGCCCGTGGTGGCGGCCGGGGTCGGCTCCGGAGCGTGCTCCTGGCCGCGCTGCGGCATCGGCTGCTGCCGCAGCGGGGCATGAGCGGACTGCTGCGAACCCTGGGGCTGCTGGGGAACGCCCGGTCCCTGCGCGGGAGCCTGCGGCATGCCGCCGGCGCCCTCCTGCGGGTACCAGTTGGACTCCAGCGTCTCGAAGATCGGGCTGCGGACCTCCGCAGGGCCGCCCGCGGCCGGGGGCAGCGCCTCCGGCTGGGATGCCTGCGGCAGCCGGGGCGCATCGGGACGCGCCGCCGGGACCGGCGCCTGCGGGGCCTGGTACTGCGGCTGGCCCTGCTGGACGTGGCCGCCGTACGCACCCACGCCGGGGCCACCCGGCCGCGCGAACTGCCCGGTGGCGGACGGGTCCACCGGACCGCGCACGTCGGGACGCTCGAACTGGCCCGTGGACTCGGACCGGGGCGCGCCCCAGTTGCCGGTGTCCTGGGGGAGCGGCGCGTTGAAGTCCGGGCGGGGGAACTCCGCCGTGGAGCCGGGGCCGGACAGCTCGTCGTGGCCGCGCGGCACGTCCTGACCGCCGTGGCGGTTCTGGTCGGTACCCCAGCTGGCCTGGTTGCCCGGCAGTTCGGCGCGCGGGGCACCGCCACGGGCGGGCAGCTGCGGGCGCGGACCGCGGGTCGGGACCTGCGGGGCGGCCGGAGCCGGGGCCTGCGGGGCAGCCGGGCCGCCGGCCGGCGGCTGCGGCCGCTCGAAGGCGTTGCCCTGCGGGAAGCCGGCCGGGCCGGAGGCCTGCGGGGCCGCGGCCGGACGGGCCTGCGGGCCGCCGCCGGCCGGACCACGGCCGGGCAGCGGCGCGTTGCCGCCGCCGAAGGCGTTCTGGCCCTGCGCGGGACCCTGGCCGAGCCCGCCCTGCGGGTTGTGGCCGAGCCCGCCCTGCGGGTTCTGTCCGGCCGGGCCGCGGCCCGCGGCCGGACCGCCCGCGCCGAAGGCGTTCGGGGCACCGGGTCCGCCCTGCGGCTGGCCGGCACCGTCGCGGCCGGTCAGCGCGGCACGCTGCGGACCGGCGGACATCTGGCCGCGCTGCGGGGCACCGCCCAGCGGCTGACGGCCGGCCGCACCGGCCGCCGGGGCACCGCCCTGGCCACCGGGCGCACCGGGACCGCCCTGGCCGCCGGGCTTGCGCCCGCCCTGGGCGACGTCCACGGGCAGCATGACGAGGGCCGTCGTACCGCCGGAGTCCGAGGGGCGCAGCTGGATGCGGATGCCGTGTCGCAGGGACAGGCGGCCGACCACGAACAGACCCATGCGGCGGGACACCGAGACGTCCACGGTGGGCGGCGCGGCGAGCCGCTCGTTGATCGCGGCCAGGTCCTCGGGGGACAGGCCGATACCGGTGTCGTGGATCTCGACCAGCACGCGGCCGTCGGGCAGCGCGTGACCGGTGACCTTGACCTTGGTCTGCGGTGAGGAGAACGAGGTGGCGTTCTCCAGCAGCTCGGCGAGGAGGTGCACGAGGTCGTTGACGACCCGGCCGGCCACGTCGGTGGACGGCACCGAGGCCAGTTCGATGCGCTCGTACTGCTCCACCTCGGACGCGGCGGCGCGGAGGACGTCGACCAGCGGGACCGGGCGGGTCCACCGGCGGCCCGGCTCCTCGCCCGCGAGGACGAGGAGGTTTTCGCCGTTACGGCGCATGCGGGTCGCGAGGTGGTCGAGCTTGAAGAGCGAGGACAGCTGGTCCGGGTCGGCCTCGCGGGACTCCAGCTCCGAGATGAGCGAGAGCTGGCGCTGGATGAGACCCTGCGAACGGCGCGAGAGGTTGGTGAACATCGCGTTGACGTTGCCCCGGAGGAGGGCCTGCTCGGCGGCGAGGCGGACCGCTTCGCGGTGCACGTCGTCGAAGGCCGCGGCCACCTGGCCGATCTCGTCCCGGGAGTGCACACCGACCGACTCCACGGTGGTGTCCACGTCCTGCGGATCGGCCTCGGAGAGCTGCTTGACGAGCTCGGGCAGGCGTTCCTGGGCGACCTTGGTCGCGGTGTCCTGCAGCCGCCGCAGCGAGCGGATCATGGAGCGGGACACGACGAAGGCGCCGACCAGCGAGACACCGAGGACGAGGAGGATCAGCGCACCGTTGATGATGGCGTCGCGCTGCGACTCGTTCTTGAGCTCGCGGGCCTTCTGCTCCATGTCGCCGAGGAGCTGGAGCTCGATCCGCTTCATCGCCACGATCTTGTTGTCGTAGGCGTCGTACCAGTCCAGCCAGGAGCGGGGGTTCTCCTTGGCGAACTGGCCCGGGTTCTTCAGCACGCGGCCGGCGTAGCTGTCCGCGGAGGAGATCTCGGCGTTGCCGGAGCCCAGCGGCGCCAGCAGTTCCTCGGACTTGCCCTGGTAGACCAGCTCGAAGGTGACCTTGGCCTGGTCGTAGTTCCGGTAGGCCGAGTAGGCGTAGAGCCGGTCGTTCTCCTCCATGGTCTTCTGCTCGCTGGAGTTGGCCGGGAGGGCGGCCGCGATCATCGCGCGCTGGATGGAGGCGTACTCCTTGGCGGAGGAGAACGCGGCCAGCGCGCGGGTGCGCTTGATCATCTCCGGGCTGGAGGTGGCCTGCGCCATGTCCTGGGAGAGCGACAGCAGCGAGACGATCAGGGAGTTGTACTGCGAGACGGTCTGCTGCGACCCGCTCTTGTAGGCGTTGCTGCGGATCTCGTCCAGTCCGTAGATCTGCCGGCTGATCTGCGTGACGTTGCTGCGGATCGACTTGAGGGTCTCGTCCTTGTCGTCCCGGTCGTCGATGTTCTGCGTGGCCGCGGTGAAGGCCACCGCGGCCGCGTCGGTGGAGTCCCGCACGGTGTCGACGCCGGAGTCGACCTTCTTGTTGCTCAGCGGACCGGCCGACCGGTCGCGCTCCTCCTGGAGCGCCGAGGCCAGGTTGGTGGCCTGCCGGGTCAGGGTGGTCAGCAGCTGCATGTGCTCCAGCTGCTCGATCTCGTTGAGCGAGTCGTTGATTCGTACGGCACCCAGGGTGGTGGCCGCGACGACGGGGAGGGTCAGCAGCGACAACAGTCGCGTACTGATGCGCCAGTTCTGGAGGGCGAGACGGGAACCGGAGCCACTGGGGGCCTTCGGTATCGCCTGGCCCGACTCGACGGGCTCGGTCGTGGCACCGGCCGGAGCGGCCTTGCGGCCCTTGCCCCTGTCCTTGCCGCCGCCCTTGCCCTTGGCCTTCGTCTTGCCCTTGCCGGCCGCCTGCGCGGCTCCGGCCGGGTTTCCGGCAGCGCCTTCGGCGCCCGGCCCGCGGTTCTGCGCGTGCTGGGGCGAGGAGCCACGGTCGGTCCCGCCGCGCGGCTCCTGCTCCGCCGCAGCGCTGCCATCCCTCTTGAAACGTCCCTGCACTAGCGTCGCAACCTCTGGACCAGGCGTCCCACCGGGCGAGCGGAGGGACGGTGTCGAGTCGTGGGGCCCTTCGGGGCCCCGTGGTGGTCGTCGTGACCGCGCGTCTTTCAGTGATTTCTCTTGATTCCCGCGTGGTCCCGCGAATTCCAGCACAGTGGCGGATCTCCAACAAGGTGCGAGACCCCCTCCGGAGAGTCGCTCACGAAACGTGACGCCGCCGCTACGACGCGTGGAGGGCGATTGTGAATGAATCGGACTTCAGTGGCGGAAATGCAAAGGGGTGCCGGGTGTCCCAGTCGAGATGATCAGCAGCGGAATGGAACATTCAGTGGCGCAATGTCCGTTTCCCGGGGGTCATGTGACCCATCGGTATGTCCGTAATGCCCGGTCGCTCGTGAGCAAACTCACATACCCGTGGCCATTACTTACCGGTTCTCCCGGGGATTCAGATGTTTAGCCTTTCCCATTACAGGGATGGCACATCCGACAATCGGCGCCCGACGCGGCGCCCGCTCACCGACAGGGCCGAACACTCCGATGAAGACGACCATGATGTTCCGCAACATAGCCAACCCCCGCCGCACCACCCTCGCGCACCTGAAGGACGCCGAGGAGCTGGAGGCGGTCACGGTTCCGGAGCACCCGGTCGAGCTGCCGGCCCAGACGGCCAACCCCCGCCGCACGGTCCTGATGGTCGCGCCCGTCGCCGCCGCGCAGCAGTAAACGACGCCGGTCAGGCCCCTCGGCCGCGTTAGCCTGGACCCGCAGACTCCAGCCAGCGGAACAGAGGGGCAGGCGCGACCCTTGCGCATCGCCAGATTTTCGATCGACGGAAATGTCGCCTTCGGTGTCGTGGAGGGCAGCGACGCCCCCGGCGACGAGAGCACACTCGTCATCGACATCATCAAGGGCATCCCGTTCGCGGACTTCGAGCTCTCCGGCACGAAGGTCCCGCTGAGCAAGGTCCGGCTGCTGCCGCCGGTGCTCCCCAACAAGGTCGTGGCCATCGGCCGCAACTACGCGGAGCACGCGGCGGAGCTCGGCAACGCCATCTTCGACGATGAAGGCCGTCCGGACGCCCCGATCACCTTCTTCAAACCCTCCACCTCGGTGGTGGGCCCGGGCGACCCGATCGCCTACCCGTCCTTCTCGCAGGAGCTCCACCACGAGGCGGAGCTGGCCGTGGTCATCGGCCGCATGTGCCGCGAGGTGCCCCGGGAGCGCGTCAAGGACGTGATCCTCGGCTACACCTGCGCCAACGACGTCACCGCGCGCGACGTCCAGCAGCGCGAGAAGCAGTGGGCCCGGGCCAAGGGCTTCGACAGCTCCTGCCCGCTCGGCCCCTGGATCGAGACCGAGCTCGACCCGTCCGACCTCGCCGTGCAGTGCACGGTCAACGGCGAACAGCGGCAGCTCGGCCGCACCAGCGAGATGGTCCGTTCCATCGAGGACCTCATCGTGCACATCACCGAGGCGATGACGCTGCTTCCCGGCGACGTCGTCCTCACGGGGACCCCGGCCGGAGTCGGACCCCTCAACGTCGGCGACGAGGTCGCCGTCACCATCGAAGGCATCGGCACTCTCACCAACAAGGTGATCAAGCGTGGCTAACGGCTCCGTCCGCGTACGTTTCTGTCCCTCTCCGACCGGCAACCCCCACGTGGGCCTGGTCCGTACCGCCCTGTTCAACTGGGCGTTCGCCCGCCACCACGGCGGTACGTTCGTCTTCCGCATCGAGGACACCGACGCGGCCCGCGACTCCGAGGAGTCGTACGAGCAGCTCCTCGACTCGCTGAAGTGGCTCGGCTTCACGTGGGACGAGGGCCCCGAGATCGGCGGCCCGCACGCCCCGTACCGCCAGTCCCAGCGGATGGACATCTACGCGGACGTCGCGAAGAAGCTCATCGAGGGCGGCTACGCCTACCACTGCTACTGCACCGCCGAGGAGCTGGACGAGCGCCGCGAACTCGCCCGCCGCGAGGGCCGCCCGTCCGGCTACGACGGCATGTGCCGCGTGGTCACCGAGGAGCAGAAGGCCGCCTACGACGCCGAGGGCCGCACCCCGATCGTGCGCTTCCGGATGCCCGACGAGCCGATCACCTTCACCGACCTGGTCCGCGGCGAGCTCACCTTCACCCCGGAGAACGTGCCCGACTACGGCATCCTCCGGGCCAACGGCGCCCCTCTGTACACCCTGGTCAACCCGGTCGACGACGCGCTGATGGAGATCACCCACGTGCTGCGCGGCGAGGACCTGCTGTCCTCCACCCCGCGCCAGATCGCGCTCTACAAGGCGCTGATCGAGCTGGGCGTCGCCAAGGAGGTCCCCTCCTTCGGCCACCTGCCGTACGTGATGGGCGAGGGCAACAAGAAGCTCTCCAAGCGCGACCCGCAGTCCTCGCTGAACCTCTACCGCGAGCGCGGCTTCCTGCCCGAGGGCCTCCTCAACTACCTCTCCCTCCTCGGCTGGTCGTTCTCCGCCGACCAGGACCTCTTCACCATCGAGGAGATGGTGGCGAAGTTCGACATCGCGGACGTCAACGCCAACCCGGCCCGCTTCGACCTGAAGAAGTGCGAGGCCATCAACGCCGAGCACATCCGCCGGCTGGACCCGAAGGCCTTCGCGGACGCCTGCACCCCGTGGCTGCGCGCCCCGCACGCCCCCTGGGCGCCCGAGGACTTCGACCAGGCTGCCTGGGAGGCCATCGCGCCGCACGCCCAGACCCGCGTCACGGTCCTCTCGGACATCACGGCCAACGTGGACTTCCTCTTCCTCCCCGAGCCGGTCTCCGACGAGCCGTCCTGGGAGAAGGCGATGAAGGGCGACCCGGCCGCGCTGCTGACCACCGCCCGCGCCAACCTGGAGTCCGCGAACTGGTCGGACCCGGAGTCGCTCAAGCAGGCCGTGCTCACCGCCGGCGAGGCCCACGGCCTCAAGCTCGGCAAGGCCCAGGCCCCGGTCCGGGTGGCCGTCACCGGCCGCACGGTCGGCCTGCCCCTCTTCGAGTCCCTGGAGATCCTGGGCAAGGAGAAGACCCTGACCCGCATCGACGCGGCCCTGGCGAAGCTCGCCGGCTGAGTCGTTCGTCACGTCCCGCAAGCCCTTCACCGCCGAACCGGGCGGTGAAGGGCTTGCTTCGTTGTAGCGTCGGTCACATGCCGGTCCGCGCCGTCCTCTGGGACATCGACGACACCCTCTTCGACTACACGGGTGCGGACACGGCCGGGCTGGCGCGGCACCTAGCCGACGAGGGGCTGGCGGAGCGGTACGGAGCTCCGGCGCAGGCGCTGGCGCGCTGGCGGGAGGCCACCGACCGGCACTGGGCGCGGTTCGCGGCCGGGGAGACGGGCTTCCAGGAGCAGCGCTGGGACCGGGTGCGGGACTTCCTGGAGCGGCCCGCCATGGGCGACGAGGAGGCCGCCTCGTGGTTCGGCCGCTACGTGGCGCACTACGAGGCCGCCTGGACGGTCTTCCCGGACGTGCTGCCCGCCCTGGACGCCCTCGCGGGAACGCACCGGCACGGGGTGCTCTCCAATTCGAGCCTGGCCAACCAGGACCGCAAACTGCGCACCCTGGGCCTGCGGGAGCGCTTCGAGGTGCTGCTCTGCGCCGCCGAGCTGGGCGTGAGCAAGCCCGAGGCCGCGGCCTTCCTGGCCGCCTGTACGGCGTTGGGGCTGGAGCCGGGCGAGGTGGCCTACGTGGGGGACCAGCCGGAGATCGACGCCCGCGGGGCCCGGGACGCCGGCCTGGTCGCCGTATGGCTGGATCGCGACGGTGAGCGCGGGCCCGGACCGGACGGCGCGCACCGCATCACCGGTCTGGATCAGCTGCCCGAGGTGCTGGCCGGGGATACCCGTTTTGGAGCACGGTCAGGCATCCGGTAATGTTCTTTCTGCGCCGCCGGGGCGGGCCGAAAGGGCCGGAACCACGGAGGCGCCACTCAGAACGAAACCCCCTACGGTGGGTTGAGTTTTGGTGGGGTATGGTGTAATTGGCAACACGGCTGATTCTGGTTCAGTTGTTCTAGGTTCGAGTCCTGGTACCCCAGCACAGTGCGCATGCAGTGCTTGCCCCCGTTGTGTAGCGGCCTAGCACGCCGCCCTCTCAAGGCGGTAGCGCCGGTTCGAATCCGGTCGGGGGTACAGATCCTTCCCGCGAGGTCTCCTGGGTAGCTCCCGGACGCCTCGATGCAGGATCGCTAGGGCCCCCGTTGTGTAGCGGCCTAGCACGCCGCCCTCTCAAGGCGGTAGCGCCGGTTCGAATCCGGTCGGGGGTACCAACTGGTTTATACCACCAGTGGCCTATGGTGTAATTGGCAGCACGACTGATTCTGGTTCAGTTAGTCTTGGTTCGAGTCCAGGTAGGCCAGCGCAGAGTAACATCATGCGACTAGCGTCGCGTGTAATTCAAGATCTTGCCCCCGTTGTGTAGCGGCCTAGCACGCCGCCCTCTCAAGGCGGTAGCGCCGGTTCGAATCCGGTCGGGGGTACCTGGGGAAAAGGCCCTCCGCGATCATCGCGGAGGGCCTTTTCGCATGCCCGGTGTGTGGGCCCACGCGCCTCCGGGCCCACAGGGGACGGCGGGCCCGCAGAAGAGCGGGCCCGGAGGCGCGTGGCAGGACGTGTGCGGCGTCGTACGCGCCCCCGGGCCCGGGGGATGAATAGGGAAGTGTCAGGTCAGCCGGCCCGGCGCAGCGCCTCCGTGAGACGTGCGGCCGCGTCGATGACCGCCTGCGCGTGCATCCGGCCCGGGTGGCGGGTCAGCCGCTCGATCGGCCCGGAGACCGACACGGCGGCCACCACGCGGTTCGACGGCCCGCGCACGGGCGCCGAGACGGAGGCCACGCCGGGCTCCCGCTCGCCGATCGACTGCGCCCAGCCGCGGCGCCGGACACCCGACAGGGCCGTCGCCGTGAAACGCGCGCCCTGCAGGCCCCGGTGCAGCCGCTCGGGCTCCTCCCAGGCCATCAGGATCTGCGCGGCCGAGCCGGCCTTCATCGGGAGCGTGGAGCCGACCGGCACCGTGTCCCGAAGACCGGACAGCCGCTCGGCGGCCGCCACGCAGATACGCATGTCCCCCTGCCGGCGGTAGAGCTGCGCACTCTCCCCGGTCACATCGCGGAGGTGGGTGAGTACCGGTCCCGCCGTGGCCAGCAGGCGGTCCTCGCCGGCCGCGGCGGCGAGCTCCGCCAGCCGCGGACCGAGGATGAACCGGCCCTGCATGTCCCTCGCCACCATCCGGTGGTGTTCCAGTGCCACGGCAAGGCGATGTGCCGTGGGTCGTGCGAGCCCTGTCGCCGCGACCAGCCCGGCGAGGGTGGCCGGACCGGACTCCAGTGCGCTCAAAACCAGAGCTGCCTTGTCGAGAACGCCGACGCCGCTAGAGTTGTCCATGCAACGATATTCACGTCTCACACTGTGAAACGCAAGTTCAAATTTTCCAAGAACCCGCCAGTCTGTATGTACGGGCCCACGAACCACTGGGTTCGGGATCTCTAGGAGTGCCGGGACAACCAGCCGGCCGGAGGGAAAGCGATGGGTAGGACACTCGCGGAGAAGGTCTGGGACGACCATGTCGTCCGGCGCGCCGAGGGCGAGCCCGATCTCCTCTTCATCGATCTGCACCTGCTGCACGAGGTGACCAGCCCGCAGGCCTTCGAGGGACTGCGCCAGGCCGGCCGCAAGGTCCGACGCCTCGACCTCACCATCGCGACCGAGGACCACAACACCCCCACCGTCGACATCGACAAGCCGATCGCCGACCCGGTCTCCCGGGCGCAGCTGGAGACGCTGCGGCGCAACTGCGCCGAGTTCGGTGTCCGCCTGCACTCGCTGGGCGACGTCGAGCAGGGCGTCGTCCACGTGGTGGGACCGCAGCTGGGGCTGACCCAGCCCGGCACCACCGTGGTCTGCGGCGACTCCCACACCTCCACGCACGGCGCCTTCGGCGCGCTGGCCTTCGGTATCGGCACCAGCCAGGTCGAGCACGTGCTGGCCACCCAGACGCTGCCGCTGGCCCGCCCCAAGACCATGGCCATCACGGTCACCGGCGCGCTGGCCGAGGGCGTCACCGCCAAGGACCTGATCCTGGCGATCATCGCCAAGATCGGCACCGGCGGCGGCCAGGGCTACGTCCTGGAGTACCGCGGCGAGGCCATCGAGAAGCTCTCGATGGAAGCCCGCATGACCATCTGCAACATGTCGATCGAGGCCGGCGCCCGCGCGGGCATGATCGCCCCCGACCAGACCACCTTCGACTACCTGCTGGGCCGCGACCACGCCCCCGCGGGCGAGGACTGGGACGCCGCCGTCGCGTACTGGAAGACCCTGCGCACCGACGAGGACGCGGTCTTCGACGCCGAGGTCGTCATCGACGGCTCCGCGCTGACCCCGTTCGTCACCTGGGGCACCAACCCCGGCCAGGGCGCGCCGCTGTCGGCCAACGTCCCCGACCCGGCTTCGTACGAGGACCCTTCGGAGCGTCTGGCCGCCGAAAAGGCCCTGGAATACATGGGGTTGGAGGCCGGTCAGCCGCTGCGGGACATCAGGGTCGACACCGTCTTCGTAGGTTCCTGCACCAACGGCCGGATCGAGGACCTGCGCGCCGTCGCGGACATCATCAAGGGCCGCAAAGTCGCCGACGGCGTACGGATGCTGGTGGTCCCCGGTTCCGCCCGGGTCGGCCTGCAGGCCGTCGACGAGGGCCTGGACCAGGTCTTCAAGGAGGCCGGCGCCGAATGGCGGCACGCGGGCTGCTCGATGTGCCTGGGCATGAACCCCGACCAGTTGGCCCCCGGTGAGCGTTCCGCCTCCACCTCCAACCGCAACTTCGAGGGCCGGCAGGGCAAGGGCGGACGTACCCACCTGGTCTCCCCGCAGGTGGCCGCGGCCACCGCGGTGCTGGGCCACCTGGCCTCGCCCGCCGACCTGACCGCGTCCCCGGCCGTTCCCGCCCCCTCCGGAGTCTGATCAACCATGGAAGCCTTCACCACGCACACCGGCCGGGCCGTACCGCTGCGCCGCAGCAACGTCGACACCGACCAGATCATCCCGGCCCACTGGCTGAAGAAGATCACCCGCGACGGTTTCGAGGACGGTCTCTTCGAGGCCTGGCGCAAGGACCCCGAGTTCGTCACCAACCGCCCGGAGCGCCAGGGCGCGACCGTGCTCGTGGCGGGCCCCGACTTCGGCACCGGCTCCTCCCGCGAGCACGCCGTGTGGGCGCTGCAGAACTACGGTTTCAAGACGGTCATCTCCTCCCGGTTCGCCGACATCTTCCGCGGCAACTCCCTGAAGAACGGTCTGCTGACCGTGGTCCTGCCGCAGGAGACCGTCGACCGGCTCTGGGAGCTGACCGAGGCCGACCCCACCGCCGAGATCACCGTCGACCTCGTGGCCCGCCAGGTCCGCGCGGCCGGAATCGAGGCCGAGTTCGAGCTGGACGACAACGCCCGCTGGCGTCTGCTGGAGGGTCTGGACGACATCTCCCTCACCCTTCAGAACGAAGACGACATCGCCCGGTACGAAAGCGCGCGACCGGCCTTCAAGCCCCGTACGATTCGCGCCTGATTCCGTCTGATCAGGGGTTATTCACCCTGAGGTGATCGCGTTCCGCGCACTGTGCCCCCCGCCTTCCGGCGGGGGGCACAGTCGTATGTTGAGGGCACGTGAGGCGACAACTCGCCCCAGATGGCACAATCTGTGCATGGAACGCGACAGTCAACTCGAGCTCGGTGAACTCGTCGCGGACCGGTTGAAAGAAGCACACGCGAAGGTGCGCTCACTGCAAGTCCCGGAGGGCGTAAGGATGGCGCTGACCCGGAAGCTGTTGGTCGTCACGGCCGCGGCGAAGCATGATCTCGCCGATGCGGCAAGGCGCCTGGACAGGTTGATGAAGGACCTCGACGAGGGTCGATTCCCTGAAGGCGACTGATGCGAAGGAACTCCGCGGCGGCGTACTCGGTGAGGTACTCGACGACGTACTCAACGACGTACACCGTTGCGGCACTAGGGTGATTAGCCCGTTTCGTGTTTGATTTGCGGTATATATCCGCCTAACGTGCGAAATAGCTTGAACACATTCGTTCCGGCGATGTCTCCGAAGGGGAAGACGTGAACAAGGCGCAGCTCGTAGAAGCGATTGCCGACAAGCTCGGCGGCCGCCAGCAGGCCGCGGACGCCGTCGACGCGGTGCTCGACGCGATGGTCCGCGCGGTGGTCGCGGGCGACCGCGTCTCGGTCACGGGCTTCGGCTCGTTCGAGAAGGTGGACCGTCCGGCCCGTTACGCCCGCAACCCGCAGACGGGTGAACGCGTACGGGTCAAGAAGACCTCGGTGCCCCGCTTCCGCGCGGGCCAGGGCTTCAAGGACCTGGTCAGCGGCACCAAGAAGCTCCCCAAGGGCGACGAGGTGGCCGTGAAGAAGGCCCCGAAGGGCAGCCTGACGGGAGGTGCCTCGGCCACGGTCAAGAAGGCCGCGGCCAAGAAGACCACCGCGGCGAAGAAGGCCGCGGGCGTGAAGAAGACGACGGCCGCGGCGAAGAAGACCACCGCTGCCGTGAAGAAGACCACGGCTGCGGCGAAGAAGACCACGGCCGCGGCCAAGAAGACCGCCGCGAAGAAGACCACGGCGGCCGCGAAGAAGGCCGCCCCGGCGAAGACCGCGGCGAAGAAGACCACCGCGAAGAAGACCGCGCCCGCCAAGAAGGCCGTCGCGAAGAAGGCGCCGGCCAAGAAGACCACGGCGCGCAAGACGACCACCGCGAAGAAGACCACCGCCCGCAAGAAGTAGGGCGGCAGCAGTCACACACGTCGGGCGGGTCTCCCTCTGCGGGAGACCCGCCCGCGGTGTTCCGGCACGCCGGCGACGTGCTCGGGGGGCTGTCGGGGGGCTGTCAGAACGTCTGCAGGGTGACCAGGGTGATCCGCAGGGCGCTGCCCTCGCCCTCGGTCTCGATCCGCACCCGCTGGCCCGGCCGCAGCAGGCGCAGGCCGCCCGCGTCGAAGGCCGGAGCCTCGAAGGGCACCGGGGTGCCGTCGTCCAGCAGCACACTGCCGCTGCGGGTCTGCTCGTCGTACGTGAACGCGGTTGCCTGCATACCCGCACTGTATCGGGCCGTGTACGGGCCCAGGCCCAGGGCCGAGGCCGCCCGGAGATCCGCCCCGGTGTCCACGTCCCGGCGCACGCTGCCGACCCCGGACAGGAGGATTTCCACCGCCCCCGAGGCCGAATGCCGCAGCCGTGACGCCCCGCCGAACGCGGGCGCCAATTCCACCCCCGGAGCCGCCGAAAGCAAGGTCGTTCCGATTCCTGCCGCATCCGCCAGAAATGCCCGGGGGAAATCCCCCGCGATTTCGAGCACGCGTAGCAATTCCGGCGGCCGCAGCGCCGGCAGGTCCGCGTTCATCGCGGCCACCGGAGCCCGTGGCCGGGCCGCCCGTACCGCCCGTGCCCCGTGGGCCAGCGCCGCGTTGAGCCCCGCTCCCGGGACGTCCGGCACGATCCGCGCCCCCAGGCGCGCCAGTTCCGCCCCGGCCCGCGGATCGTCCGTGACGACCGCCACATCCCGTACGGCAGGGCAGGCCAGCGCCGCCGCCACGGTGTCCTGCGCGAACGCCAGCGCGAGCCCGGCACGGTCCGGACCGGCCGCCGCCGCCAGGCGGCTCTTGGCAGCGGAGAGGGGTTTCAGCGGTACCACCAGACTCCACCCCGCGTTCGCCCGTCCCACCCCGCTCACCCGCCCTCCCCTCGCGCACCGCACCGCCATTGTCTCCCCGGGTCCCACGGCCCGTGGGCCCGGTGCCGCGAGCGAGGCGTACGGTGTTCTCGACAGAGACCGGACCCGGGGCCACACTTGTCCGGCCGACCAGGTGCCCCGCCACCGAAAACCGGTCCAAGAGGAAGGTGCACGAGTGTCCCGCCGCAGAATCGGCTTCTGGTACCGCCTGGCCGCGGTCATCGCCAAACCGCCGCTGGTAGTGCTGTTCAAGCGGGACTGGCGGGGAATGGAGCACATTCCGGCCGACGGAGGCTTTATCACCGCCGTCAATCACAACTCGTATCTGGACCCGCTGTCCTACGCGCACTACCAGTACAACACCGGCCGGGTACCGCGCTTTCTCGCGAAGGCCGGCCTCTTCAAGGCGCCATTCGTCGGCATGATGCTGCGCGGCACCGGCCAGATCCCCGTCTACCGCGAGACCACCAACGCCATGGACGCCTTCCGGGCCGCCGTGGACGCGATCGAACGCGGCGAATGCGTGGCGATCTACCCCGAGGGCACCATCACCCGGGACCCCGACGTCTGGCCGATGGCCGGCAAGACCGGCGCCGCCCGGATCGCCCTGCTCACCAAGGCCCCCGTCATCCCGGTGGCCCAGTGGGGCGCCAACTTGGCGATGCCGCCGTACGCCAAGGAGAAGAAGGTCAGCCTCTTCCCGCGGAAGACCCTCACGGTGCTCGCCGGACCGCCCGTGGACCTCTCCGCCTTCCACGACCGCGAGCCCACGCCCGAGGTGCTCAGGGAAGCCACCGAGGTCATCATGGCGGCCATCACCCGGCTGCTGGAGGAACTGCGCGGCGAACAGGCCCCCGCGCAGCCCTACGACCACCGCAGGGCCAGGGCGGAGCAGCGGCGCAGGGCCGCGGGGGAGGGCACGAAGTGAAGCGTCCCGTCACGGACCGGCCCGTCAGGGTCGGGGTCTTCGCCGCGGGGTCCTGGGGCACCGCCTTCGGCATGGTGATGGCCGACGCCGGCTGCGAGGTCACCCTCTGGCACCGCCGCCCGGAGCTCGTCGAGGCCATCAACACCACCCGCACCAACCCGGACTACCTCCCCGGCATCGAACTCCCGGAGAACCTGCGCGCCACCGGCGACGCCGCCGAGGCCGCCCGGGACGCCGACTTCACGGTGCTCTCCATCCCCTCGCAGACCCTGCGCGGCAACCTCGCCGAGTGGGCCCCGCTGCTGGCCCCCGACACCGTGCTGGTCTCCCTGATGAAGGGCATCGAACTCGGCACCGCCAAGCGGATGAGCGAGGTCATCGAGGAGGTCGCCAAGGTCCGTGCCGAGCGGGTGGCCGTGGTCACCGGCCCCAACCTGGCCCGGGAGATCGCCCAGCGGCAGCCCGCCGCCTCCGTCGTCGCCTGCACGGACGAGTCCGTGGCCCGCCGCCTCCAGGCCGCCTGCCACACCCCGTACTTCCGCCCCTACACCAACACCGACGTGGTCGGCTGCGAGCTCGGCGGCGCCGTCAAGAACGTCATCGGCCTCGCGGTGGGCATCGCCGACGGCATGGGGCTCGGCGACAACACCAAGGGCTCCCTGATCACCCGCGGTCTCGCCGAAACGACCCGGCTGGGCCTGGCGATGGGCGCCGACGCGCTCACCTTCTCCGGCCTGGCCGGACTCGGCGACCTGGTCGCGACCTGCTCCTCACCGCTGTCCCGGAACCACACCTTCGGCACCAACCTGGGCCGCGGCATGAGCCTGGAAGAGACCATCGCGGTCACCAAGCAGACCGCCGAAGGCGTCAAGTCCTGCCAGTCGGTGGCCGATCTGGCACGCCGCCACGGGGTCGACATGCCGATCACCGACACGGTCGTCGACATCGTCCACCACGGCAAGCCGCCGCTGGTCGCACTGAAGGACCTGATGGGACGCAGCGCCAAACCGGAACGGAGCTGACACCTTTCCGGACGTCTGAGCGGGTACTCTCGTGGCGATATGAGCAGCGAGAACCTCCCCCAGACCCCTGAGCAGCAGGGCCGCAAGCCCCGTGTGGCCGTCGTGTTCGGCGGCCGCAGCTCGGAACACGCCATCTCGGTCGTCACGGCGGGCGCCGTGCTCAGGTCCATCGACCGGTCCAAGTACGAGGTGCTGCCGATCGGCATCACCACCGACGGCCGCTGGGCGCTGACCGCCGACGTGCCGGGCCGGATGGCCATCACCGAGGGCAAGCTCCCCAGCGTGGCGGAGCTCGCCGAGTCCGAGGACGGCGCCGTCCTCCTCCCCGTGGACCCGGCCAGCCGCGAGGTCCTCTACACCGAACCCGGCGCCGTGCCCAAGGCGCTGGGCGAGGTCGACGTGGTCTTCCCGGTCCTGCACGGCCCGTACGGCGAGGACGGCACCCTCCAGGGCCTCCTGGAGCTCTCCGGCACCCCGTACGTCGGCTCCGGCGTCCTCGCCTCGGCCGTCGGCCAGGACAAGGAGTACATGAAGCGGGTGTTCAGCTCGTTCGGGCTGGCCGTCGGCCCGCACCTGACCGTCCGCCCCCGCGAGTGGGCCCAGGCCTCCGACGGGGGCGCCGCCGCCCGCGACCGCATCCTGGACTTCGCCGCCGAGCACGGCTGGCCGCTGTTCATCAAGCCCGCCCGGGCCGGCTCCTCCATCGGCATCACCAAGGTCGACGACGTCTCCGGCCTGGCCGCGGCCGTCAAGGAGGCCCAGCGCCACGACCCGAAGATCATCGTCGAGGCGCTGCTGCGCGGCCGCGAGATCGAGGTCGGCGTGCTGGAGTTCGAGGACGGCCCGCGGGCCAGCGTCCCTGCCGAGATCCCGCCGGTCTCCAGCCACGACTTCTACGACTTCGAGGCGAAGTACATCGACTCGGCGTCCGGGATCGTGCCCGCGCCGCTCACCCCGGAGCAGACCGCCGAGGTCCAGCGGCTCGCCGTGGAGGCGTACGAGGCGGCCTCCTGCGAGGGCCTGGTGCGTGCCGACTTCTTCCTCACCGAGGACGGCACCTTCGTCATCAACGAGATCAACACCATGCCCGGCTTCACGCCGATCTCCATGTACCCGCGGATGTGGCAGGAGTCGGGCATCGAGTACCCGGAGCTGGTCGACCTGCTGATCCAGGCCGCCCTGCGCCGGTCCACCGGCCTGCGCTAGCGCCGCGCGTCACCGAACCGCCCGCCGGGCCGCTCCCGGCGGGCGGTTCGGCGCGCGGCACCGGCCCGGTACGGGGGCGGGCACCGGCTCAGTACGGGGCGATTCCCTCGGGGATGGTCCTGGCGACGGCCGCCGAAAGGCCGACCAGCATCCCGGCGTCCTTGGCGTGCTCCTCGTCCACCACGACCTCGGTGTACGCCTTGCGGAGCCCGGTGGTGAACCGGAACCCGCCGCCGTCCAGCTGCTCCATCAGCCAGCCCACACCGTTCACCGTGATGCCCTCCTGCTCCGGATCCAGCATCTTCCCGGGCCGGGGGATCCCGCACCGCAGTACGATCGCCGAGCCGCCCCACGAGGCGGTCAGCTCGGACCCGGGATCCGTCCCGGTCCGCTCCAGACCGGCCACGGTGTCCGGGAGCTCCCTGTGCAGCGCGGCACAGAGCCCCGCGACCTCCGCGGGAGGCGCGGGCGGGGGCTCCACCCGGGCGACCCGGTCGCCCGACGCGCAGCCCCCGAGGACGAGGGCGGCGATCAGGGCGGGCGGGGCCAGCAGACCGACGGGCCGGCGGTGGAGGGACATCACCGGCCAAGAGTAGACGGGGGCTACAGATGGACCACCGGGCAGGTCAGCGTGCGGGTGATCCCTTCGACCTGCTGGACCTTGGCGACCACCATGCGGCCGAGCTCGTCCACGGTGTCGGCCTGGGCGCGCACGATCACGTCGTACGGCCCGGTCACGTCCTCGGCCTGGATCACCCCCGAGATCTGGCCGATGGCTTCGGCGACCGACGACGCCTTGCCCACCTCGGTCTGAATGAGGATGTACGCCTGTACCACGGAACCTCCAGGGCCGCCACGAGGAGCATTTCCCCTACCCTCGGGGTGGGCCCGGTCGATCGGGTGGGCCCGGGGGAGAAGAGACGCCACGGTACCGCGTCGCCGAGGGCCACGGGGAGACCCGGGGACCAGGCGCCGCGTGCTGCGGGGCGTACGAAGAGCAGAAGTTGACGTATCTGTTGACGGTACCCAGAGCTGTGACGGCTCGCGACCGCAAGCGGACTGGGCCAGAAGGAGCACAGCGATGAAGGGCACTGTGGGCGAGCTGGGAGAGTTCGGGCTCATCAGGGAGCTCACCTCCCGGCTCACCACCACCTCGGCCGTACGGCTCGGGCCCGGCGACGACGCCGCCGTGGTGTCCGCCCCCGACCGGCGGGTCGTGGCCAGCACGGACATCCTGCTGGAGGGCAGGCACTTCCGCCGTGACTGGTCCACCGCGTACGACGTCGGCCGCAAGGCCGCCGCGCAGAACCTGGCGGACATCGCCGCCATGGGTGCCGTCCCGACCGCGCTGTTGCTCGGCCTGGTGGTGCCCGCGGAGCTGCCGGTCACCTGGCCCACGGAACTCATGGACGGACTGCGCGACGAATGTCAGGTCGCGGGTGCCGCGGTGGTCGGCGGCGACATCGTCCGCGGCGACACCATCACCGTGGCCATCACCGCCCTCGGCGACCTGCGCAACCACGAGCCGGTCACCCGGTCCGGCGCGCAGCCCGGCGACGTGGTCGCCGTGACGGGCTGGCTGGGCTGGTCCGCGGCGGGCTACGCCGTGCTGTCCCGCGGCTTCCGCTCCCCGCGGGCCTTCGTGGAGGCGCACCGGCGCCCCGAGCCGCCGTACCACGCGGGCCCGGCGGCCGCCGGACTCGGCGCAACGGCCATGACGGACGTCAGCGACGGCCTGGTCGCCGACCTCGGCCACATCGCCGAGGCCAGCAAGGTGCGGATCGACCTGCGCTCCGCCGCGATCGACATCCCCACCCAGATGTTCGACATCGGGCAGGCCGTCGGCGTGGACCCGCTCCAGTGGGTGCTCTCCGGCGGCGAGGACCACGCCATCGTGGCCACCTTCCCGCCGGACGTGAAGCTGCCGGCCCGCTGGAAGGTGATCGGCGAGGTGCTGAACCCGTCCGCGCAGCCCCAGGTCACCGTCGACGGCGCGCCCTGGACCAGCACGGGCGGCTGGGACCACTTCGGCGGCGAGGACACCGAGGAGCCGACGCGATGACCACGGCCGGGACCACCTCGGAGAGCACTCCCGGGAGCACGTCCGAGACCGCTCCCGAGACCGCTCCCGCGAGCCCGGCGCCGCCGCTCTGCCTGACGGTGGCCGGATCCGATTCCGGCGGCGGGGCGGGCATCCAGGCCGACCTGAAGGCCATGCAGGCCCTGGGCGTCCACGGGATGAGCGTGCTGACCGCCGTGACCGCCCAGAACTCCCTGGGTGTCCACGGGGTCTGGGAGCTGCCGGTGGAGGCCGTCACGGCCCAGTACCGGGCCGTGACGGACGACATCGGCGTGCACGCGGTGAAGACCGGCATGCTGGCCTCCGCGCCGCTGGTGGAGACCGTGGCGGGGCTGCTGGCCGGTACGGACGCCCCGGCCGTGGTGGACCCGGTGGGCGTCTCCAAGCACGGGGACCCGCTGCTCGCCGCCTCCGCGCTGGACGCCGTACGGAAGCTGCTGCTGCCGGAGGCCACCGTGGCCACCCCCAACCTGGACGAGGTGGCCCAGCTCACCGGGGTGACCGTGGAGACCGAGGACGACATGCGGCGGGCCGCGGAGGCGGTGCTCGGCTTCGGCCCGGAGTGGGCACTGATCAAGGGCGGGCACCTGGCGGCCGGGCAGGAGGCCGTCGACCTGCTGACGGACGGCGTCTCGGAGCTGTGGCTGCGCGCCCCCCGGTACGACAACCGGCACACCCACGGCACCGGCTGCACCCTGGCGAGCGCGATCGCGGCCGGGCTGGCCAAGGGCCAGGACGTGCCGCAGGCCGTCATGGAGGCGAAGGAGTACGTCACCGGGGCGATCCGGGCCGGCTTCGCGCTCGGCGGCGGCATCGGGCCGGTGGACCACGCCTGGCAGTGGCGCTGATCCGGCGGATCACGGAGAAGACGGGAGAGGGGCCTGCCGCGTACGGCATGCCCCTCTCCCGTATGCCCGCGGCGGCCGGGACGTTCGGCCGGTGCCGGATCGCTCCGTGGCGGACCACCCGGTGCCGGGCATGGCAAAAAGCCGGCCCACCGTGAGGTGGACCGGCTTCTCGGGCAACCGGAAGGGCTGCGCTACGACGGGAGCGTCAGCGCGAGACCTTGCCGGCCTTGATGCACGAGGTGCAGGCGTTGAGGCGCTTCGGCGTCCCACTGACCACGGCACGGACGCGCTGGATGTTCGGGTTCCAGCGACGGGACGTACGGCGGTGCGAGTGCGAGATGTTGTTGCCGAAGCCCGGCCCCTTGCCGCAAACGTCGCAGTTGGCAGCCACAGGTCACTCCAAAGACTTCAGATGCACTTACAGTGAATTCCGGCGCACCGGAATCAGAGATCTGAAGTGGTTTGCCGGGGGATGGCCCGACTCTCATCGGGCAACCGGGACAGCATACAACGAATGTTGTCGTCCCAGAAAACTACCGTGACTCCTCCCCCTCCTTGCGAGAGGGGGCTTCTCACTCGGGACCAGCAGGTCCCTCATGACGGCCGAGCCCTGACCGTTGCCCTGGGGCAGGCCCACAGATTACTACAGGGATCGACCCGGCCGTCCTGGCCCGCCCTTCGTTACCCTGCGGTGAACGCCACCCTGTAGGAGGAGGAACGCCCGGTGCCGCACGAGTCGCAGATCCTCGACGCCGAAGCGGTGCGCACCTGGAGCTCGCTCGCCCTGGCCGCGCTGGGCCGGGCCCGCGAGGAGATCGACGCCATCAACGTCTACCCGGTGGCGGACGCGGACACCGGCACCAACCTCTTCCTGACCGCCGAAGCCGCAGCCCACGAGGTCGAGCAGGCGTGCGCCCACATCACCGAGGGCACGGCCCCGCTCTCCCTCGGCGAGGCCGTACGGGCCTACGCGCGCGGCGCCCTCATAGGCGCCCGCGGCAACTCCGGCACGATCCTGGCCCAGCTGCTGCGCGGCATCGCCGACGTGCTCGCCGCCCCCGGGGACACCGCCCCCGGGGACACCGGCCCCGAGGCGGCGGGGGAGCGGCTGGCCAAGGCCCTGGCCCGCGCCGCCGAGTCCGCCTACCAGGCCGTGGCCCATCCCGTCGAGGGCACCATGCTCACCGTCGCCGGAGCCGCCGCCCTGGCCGCCCGGAACGCCGCCGGAACGCCCGCCGCCGTCGCCCGCGCCGCCTACGACGGGGCCCGCGCCGCCCTGGAGCGGACCCCCGGCCAGCTGGCCGTGCTGGGCCGGGCCGGGGTGGTCGACGCGGGCGGCTGCGGCCTGGTCGCCGTACTGGGCGCGCTCTGGCAGGCCCTGTCCGGACAGGACCCGGCAGCCGACCCGGTGCCCGGCCGGCACGTGCCGGTGCCCGAGCCGCGGCACGACGGGCCCTGCGACGCGGAGGATCCGGGCGGCCCCGCGTACGAGGTGATCTACCTGTTGGACGCCGCGGACGAGGCCGTCGCCGGGCTGCGCGAGCGGCTCGACGCCCTCGGCGACTCGCTCGTGGTGGTCGGCGGGGAGGGGCTGTGGAACGTGCACGTCCACGTCGACGACCCCGGCGCCGCGGTGGAGGCCGGCGTGGTCGCCGGACGGCCGCACCGGATCCGCATCACCCACTTCGGCGACGAACGGCGCCGGGCGGCGGCCGCCGCCGAGCGCGACCGGCGGGCCGTGGTGGCCGTGTGCCCCGGCGAGGGACTCGCGGAGCTGTGCGGGGAGGCGGGCGCGACCACCGTGCTCGGCCGCCCCGCGGAGCCGACCGCGGTCGAGGACCTGGTGGACGCGATCCGGCGGGCCCACGCCCGCGAGGTGGTGCTGCTGCCGAACGACGCCGACCTGCGCGGTGCCGCGGCCGCCGCCGCCGAGCGGGTGCGCACCGACGGGGTCCGGGTGGCGGTCATCCCGACCCGGTCGGCGATCCAGGGCCTGGCCGCCCTCGCCGTCCACGACCCCGGCGGCAGCTTCGACGAGGACGTGGTCGCCATGACCTCCGCCGCCGGAGCCACCCGCTACGCCGAACTCGCCTACGCCGAGCGCCAGTCCTTCACCTCCGCGGGCATCTGCCAGGCCGGCGACGTCCTCGGCCTGATCGACGGCGACGTCGCCGTCATCGGCGGCACCCTGCCGGACACCGCCGAGGCGGTGCTGGCCCGCATGCTGGGCTCGGGCGGCGAACTGGTCACCCTGGTCCTCGGCCCCGAGGCCCCGCCCTCCCTCGCCGCCCGCCTGGAGAGGTACGTCCGCGACGGCTACCTGGCCGTGGAAACCGTCACGTATCACGGCGGCCGCCACTCCGCTCCGCTGCTGATCGGCGTGGAGTAGCCCCCCCACCAGGGGCGCGGGAAACCGCGCGTAGGCCCCGCCACGCGGCCCGGCCTGCGCCTGCCGGGCCACGGCAGCCAGGTCTTCCCCCGCCCGCCCGCACCCCGCTGTCGGCGCCATGGTGTGCAATAGGACACGTGCCCGGACTGGAAGAACCGCTCAAGAAAACCCTCGGCCCCGCCACCGGCAAGGTGCTCGCCGAGCAGCTCGGCCTGCACACGGTCGGCGACCTGCTGCACCACTACCCCCGCCGATACGCCGAGCGCGGCGAGCTCACCGCCCTCGCCGAGCTCGCCGACCAGCTCGACGAGCACGTCACGGTGGTCGCGCAGGTGGCCGACGCGCGGATCCTCACCTTCAACGGCGGCCGCGGCAGACGCCTCGAAGTCACCATCACCGACGGCGCGGGCCGCCTCCAGCTCGTCTTCTTCGGCTCCGGCGTGCACAAGCCGCACAAGGACCTGCTGCCCGGCACCCGCGCGATGTTCGCCGGCAAGGTCGGCATGTTCAACCGCAAGCTCCAGCTCTCCCACCCCGCCTACGAGCTGCTCAGCGGCGAGGGCTCCGACCGCGAGGCCGTGGACGCCTTCGCCGGCCGGCTCATCCCGATCTACCCGGCCTGCGCGAAGCTGGAGACCTGGAAGATCTCCAAGGCCGTCGACGCGATCCTGCCGCGCGCCGCGGACGCCCTCGATCCGCTGCCCCCCGCCCTCCGCGAGGGCCGCGGCATGCTCACGCTCCCCGAGGCCCTCCAGCACATCCACCGGCCGCGCACCAAGGCCGAGGTGGCCGCCGCCCGCGACCGCCTCAAGTGGGACGAGGCGTTCGTCCTCCAGGTGGCACTGGCGCGCCGCCGGTACGCCGACACCCAGCTGCCCGCCGTGGCCCGCCGCCCCGCCCCCGGCGGCATGCTCGACGCCTTCGACGCCAAACTGCCGTTCACCCTCACCGAGGGCCAGCAGAAGGTCTCCAAGGAGATCTTCGACGACCTCGCCACCGAACACCCCATGCACCGCCTCCTCCAGGGCGAGGTCGGCTCCGGAAAGACGATGGTCGCGCTGCGCGCCATGCTGGCCGTGGTCGACTCCGGCGGACAGGCCGCCATGCTCGCGCCCACCGAGGTGCTCGCCCAGCAGCACCACCGGTCGATCACCGAGATGATGGGCGAGCTCGCCGAGGGCGGGATGCTCGGCGGGGCCGAGCAGGGCACCAAGGTGGTGCTGCTCACCGGCTCCATGGGGATGCCCGCCCGCCGCCAGGCCCTGCTCGACCTGGTCACCGGCGAGGCCGGCATCGTCATCGGCACGCACGCGCTGATCGAGGACAAGGTGCAGTTCCACGACCTCGGCCTGGTCGTCGTCGACGAACAGCACCGCTTCGGCGTGGAGCAGCGCGACGCCCTGCGGTCCAAGGGGAAGCAGCCGCCGCACCTGCTGGTGATGACCGCCACCCCCATCCCGCGCACCGTCGCCATGACCGTCTTCGGCGACCTGGAGACCTCCGTCCTGGACCAGCTGCCCGCCGGCCGCTCCCCGATCGCCACCCATGTCGTGCCCGCCAAGGACAAGCCGCACTTCCTCACCCGGGCCTGGGAGCGGGTCCGCGAGGAGGTCGGCAAGGGCCACCAGGCGTACGTGGTGTGCCCCCGGATCGGGGACGGCGAGGACGAGCCGAAGAAGAAGACCGCCGGCTCCTCCGGCGAGCCCTCCGCCGAGGACCTCGCCGAGAAGCGGCCGCCGCTGGCCGTGCTCGACATCGCCGAGCAGCTGCGCACCGGCCCGCTGGCCGGGCTGGCCGTGGAGGTGCTGCACGGCCGGATGGACCCGGCCGACAAGGACGAGGTGATGCGCCGGTTCGCGGCCGGCGAGGTCCAGGTGCTGGTCGCCACCA
Organism: Streptomyces sp. NPDC043853; assembly: GCF_056436025.1. Classification (NCBI taxonomy): domain Bacteria; kingdom Bacillati; phylum Actinomycetota; class Actinomycetes; order Kitasatosporales; family Streptomycetaceae; genus Streptomyces; species Streptomyces sp. NPDC043853. The sequence goes on along the minus strand of NZ_JBWKDJ010000012.1, from coordinate 139,886 downwards.
CGGTCATCGAGGTCGGGGTGAACGTGCCCAACTCCACCGCGATGGTGATCATGGACGCTGACCGGTTCGGCGTCTCCCAGCTGCACCAGCTCCGCGGCCGCGTCGGCCGCGGCTCCGCCCCCGGCCTCTGCCTGCTGGTCAGCGAAATGCCCGAGGCCAGCCAGGCCAGGGCCCGGCTCGCCGCCGTCGCCGCCACCCTCGACGGCTTCGAGCTCTCCCGGATCGACCTGGAGCAGCGCCGCGAGGGCGACGTGCTCGGCCAGGCCCAGTCCGGGGTCCGGTCCTCGCTGCGGATGCTCGCCGTCATCGAGGACGAGGAGATCATCGCCCAGGCCCGCGAGGAGGCGGCCCGGGTGGTCGCCGCCGACCCGGACCTGGAGCGGCTGCCCGGCCTGCGGACCGCCCTCGACGCACTTCTCGACACCGAGCGGGAGCAGTACCTGGAGAAGGGCTGACAATGGGGGTGGCCGCACAGCCAGGGCGGTGCCCCCTTCCGCAGACCGCCTTCCGCAGACCGAAGGAACCCAGATGACCCGCGTGATCGCCGGCACCGCCGGCGGCCGACGGCTGGCCGTGCCGCCCGGCACCGGCACCCGGCCGACCTCCGACCGGGCGCGCGAGGGCCTGTTCTCCACCTGGGAGTCCCTGCACGGGGTGGAGGGGGCCAGGGTGCTCGACCTGTACGGCGGCTCCGGCGCCGTGGGCCTGGAGGCCCTCTCCCGGGGTGCCTCGCACACGCTGCTCGTCGAGGCCGACGCCCGGGCCGCGAAGGCCATCCGCGACAACATCCGCGTACTGGGCCTGCCGGGGGCCGAGTTCCGCGCCGGCAAGGCCGAGCAGATCGCCGCCGGCCCGCCGCCCGGCGAGCCCTACGACATCGTCTTCCTGGACCCGCCGTACGCCGTGACCGGCCACGATCTTGGCGAGATCCTGCTCACACTCCGGTCCAATGGCTGGCTCACCGGGGATGCGCTCGTCACCGTGGAGCGCAGCACTCGAAGCGGCGCGTTCCCCTGGCCGGACGGGTTCGAGCCGCTCCGCTCCCGGCGGTACGGCGAAGGCACCCTCTGGTACGGTCGCGCCGCTCTCACCAGCGAAGACTCATGAACGAGGGAGTTCAGTTGCGCCGCGCCGTCTGTCCGGGATCCTTCGACCCCATCACCAACGGACACCTCGACATCATCGGACGCGCCTCCAAGCTCTACGACGTCGTCCACGTCGCCGTGATGATCAACCAGTCCAAGAAGGGGCTGTTCACGGTCGAGGAGCGGATCGAGCTCATCCGCGAGGCGGTCGCCGACTACGGCAACGTCGAGGTGGAGTCCTTCCACGGCCTGCTCGTCGACTTCTGCAAGCAGCGCGACATCCCCGCCATCGTCAAGGGGCTGCGCGCGGTCAGCGACTTCGACTACGAGCTCCAGATGGCCCAGATGAACAACGGGCTCACGGGTGTCGAGACCCTGTTCGTGCCCACCAACCCCACCTACAGCTTCCTCTCGTCCTCGCTGGTCAAGGAGGTCGCCGCCTGGGGCGGCGACGTCTCCCACCTGCTGCCGCCGCACGTGCACGCGGCCCTGGTCCAGCGGCTCGCCGAGCGCTGACCCGGCCCCCGGGCCGCTGAGGTCGCCGCAGGGAGCCTCCGGCGCCCCCCGGGTGGCCGTACAGTCGTCCCGTCCGTCTCGGGAACCACCCGGGGCCGAGAGAGTGCGAGCCCGTATGGACGTGCAGAAGAAGCTCGACGAGATCGTCTCGGCGGTCGAGGGCGCCCGGTCCATGCCCATGTCGGCCTCCTGCGTGCTGAACCGCGCCGAGCTGCTCGGGATGCTCGACGAGGTCCGGCAGGCACTGCCCGGCTCGCTCGCCCGGGCGCAGGAACTGATCGGCGGCCGGGAACAGCTCGTCGAGGAGGCCCGCCAGGAGGCCGGGCGGATCATCGAGTCCGCACACGCCCAGCGCGGATCGCTGATCTCCGACACCGAGGTGGCCCGGCGTTCGCAGGCCGAGGCGGACCGGATCCTGGCGGACGCCCGCCGGGAGGCGGAGGAGATCCGCGCCGAGGCCGACGACTACGTGGACAGCAAGCTCGCGAACTTCGAGGTCGTGCTCACCAAGACCATCGGCTCGGTCGACCGCGGCCGGGAGAAGCTGCTGGCCGGTGAGGTCACGGACGACGGCCACGGCTCGGCGGACGCCTACATCTCGGCCAAGCTCGCCGCCTTCGAGACGGTGCTGGCGGGGACCCTGGAGGCGGTCGGCCGCGGCCGGCAGAAGCTCCAGGGGCGGGTGGCCGTGGACGACCTGGGCGCACACATGGCGGCCCGGGACGCGGCGGGCGTGCCGCAGGCCCGGACGGCCGCCGACGCGGACTTCCTGGCCGCCCTCGCGGAGCCGGACCCCGACCCGGTCCCGCAGGCCGCCGTACCGGCGCAGCCGGAGCCGGTCTACGACTCGTACTCCGGTGTGGGCACCGGCTCCGCGGGAGCGGCCTACGCCGCGCACTATTCCGGGCAGCCGCAGCAGCCGGCCCAGCAGCATCCGGACGCGTACGGGTACCAGGACCCGTACGGGGGCTACCAGCAGGCCCAGGCGGACCCCTACGCCTCGTACGGGCAGCACGCCCAAGCGGACCCGTACGCCGCCTATCAGCAGCAGCACCAGCAGCACCAGCAGCAGGAGACGCATCAGTCACACCTGCCGCACCAGGTGCAGCAACCGGCCCTGGACGAAACCAGCTTCTTCGACACGAGCATGATCAACCTGGACCAGCTGCGCCAGTACGAGCAGGGCCGCTAGCAGCGGTCCCGCACCGGATTGGGCTATCGGCGGAGCGCCGGGTATCCTGACTGTTCGGTCGCGCGTATGCGCCGCCCTCTCGCGCGCCCAAAAGCGCGCGGACACGATCTTTCGAAAGCAGGAACGGCCCTGAACACCCGCCTCGACCACCGCAACCCCCTCGTGTTCGACACGCACGAGCTGGGTCGGCGTCCTGGTGCCATGCAGCGGCTGTCCCGCGAGATCCCCGCTCCGGCCGACCTCGGTCTGGAAGGGGTCATCGGAGTGCCGGAAGGCGCTTCGCTGGAACTCGACCTCCGTCTGGAGTCGGTCATGGAAGGGGTGCTTGTCACAGGCACCGCCCGTGCAACCGCCCTGGGGGAGTGCGTAAGGTGTCTGGAGGCCGTGGAGCGCGAGCTCGACACGGACTTCCAGGAGATGTTCTCGTACCCTGACGCCGACGACCGGGGCCGCTCCAAGGCGGAACCGGGCGACGACGCCGAGGACGACGAGGGCATGCTTTTCCTCGAGGACGGCATGTTCGACCTCGAGCCCGTGCTGCGGGACGCGGTGGTGCTCGCACTGCCGCTGCAGCCGGTGTGCCGGGAGGACTGTCTCGGTCTGTGCCCCGATTGCGGGGTCAGCCTGAATGACGACCCGGACCACCACCACGACGCCGTCGACATCCGTTGGGCGGCATTGCAGGGACTCGTCGTGACCGATCAGGACGACGAGAAGGACAACATGAGCGGCGCGGCTTCTGACGCAGACGTCCGGGGCGCCGCCGAGAAGCAGGAGAAGTAGCCGTGGCTGTTCCGAAGCGGAAGATGTCGCGCAGCAACACGCGCCACCGCCGGTCGCAGTGGAAGGCTGCGGTCACCCCCCTGGTTTCGTGCGAGCGTTGCCAGGAGCCGAAGCAGCAGCACATCGCGTGCCCGAGCTGCGGCACCTACAACAAGCGCCAGGTCCTCGAGGTCTGAGCGGCTGGTGAGAGGCGCAATGTCTGAGCTTGCCGGCGACAAAAAGCAGGCGGACAGCAGCAATGCGGCCTCGTCCCACACGCTTCTGGAAGGGCGGCTCGGCTACCAGCTCGAGTCCGCCCTTCTGGTGCGTGCGCTGACCCACCGTTCGTACGCGTACGAGAACGGCGGTCTGCCCACCAACGAGCGGCTGGAGTTCCTCGGGGACTCGGTGCTCGGCCTGGTGGTCACGGACACGCTGTATCGGACCCACCCCGACCTGCCGGAAGGCCAACTGGCCAAGCTGCGGGCCGCGGTGGTCAATTCGCGTGCGCTGGCGGAGGTCGGCCGCGGCCTCGAGCTCGGCTCCTTCATCCGGCTCGGCCGGGGTGAAGAGGGCACGGGCGGCCGGGACAAGGCGTCCATCCTCGCCGACACCCTCGAAGCGGTGATCGGTGCGGTGTATCTCGACCAGGGCCTCGACGCGGCCTCGGAGCTGGTGCACCGGCTCTTCGACCCGCTGATCGAGAAGTCCTCCAACCTCGGTGCCGGCCTGGACTGGAAGACCAGCCTCCAGGAACTCACCGCGGCCGAGGGCCTTGGCGTGCCGGAATACCTGGTCTCCGAGACCGGTCCGGACCACGAGAAGGTCTTCACTGCTGCCGCCCGCGTCGGTGGTGTCTCGTACGGCACCGGCACCGGCCGCAGCAAGAAGGAAGCGGAACAGCAGGCGGCGGAGTCCGCGTGGCGCGCGATCCGCGCGGCCGCGGACGAGCGCGCGGCGGCGGCCAAGGCCGCCGCCGAGGCTTCGGCCTCCGGCAAGGCCGGTGGGGCGCCGACGTCCACCGACCCGGCGGCCAACGGCTGACCCACCCGCCCATCCTTCGGTTTTTCCTCCGCCCGCCCCGGGACTTCCCGAGGCGGGCGGAGCCATGTCCGCCTCCGGCGGGCACGATGCCTTGGACTGCGGGCCGCTGGGCCGAGCGGGGTATGGACCCGCCGGGGGCGGGGCGGAGCCCCGTTTTCGGGACGGGTTCCCCCGCACGGAGTGTGGGGAGGGCGGGGTGGCGGAAAGGCCGCCCGCCGGGCACGAGTACGCTCGATCGCAGGACCCCCTCCGGAGGAGAAACGCCGTGCCCGAGCTGCCCGAGGTCGAAGTCGTACGCCGCGGCCTGGAGCGCTGGATCGCCCGCCGGACGATCGCCGACGTAGAGGTCCTGCACCCGCGCGCGGTACGCCGCCACCCGGCCGGCGGCGCCGACTTCGCGGCCCGCCTCACCGGCCGCACCATCGGCGTGCCGCAGCGCCGCGGCAAGTACCTGTGGCTGCCCCTGGACGGCCCGGAAAGCGACGGCCCGGAAAGCGACAGCCCGGAAACCGGCGAGCCGGCCGTGCGCGGCCGAGCGCACACCGGGGCGGGGGAGCCCGGCGCGGCGGGGCACGACCGGGCCGCCGCCCAAGCCCTCCTGGGCCACCTCGGCATGAGCGGCCAGCTCCTCGTCCAGCCCGCCGACGCCCCCGACGAGAAGCACCTCCGCATCCGCGTCCGCTTCGAGGACTCCGCCGGCACCGAGCTCCGTTTCGTCGACCAGCGCACCTTCGGCGGCCTTTCCCTCCACGACACCACCCCCGACGGCCTGCCGGACGTCATCGCGCACATCGCCCGGGACCCCCTCGACCCGCTCTTCGACGAGGCCGCCTACCACCGCGCCCTGCGCGCCAAGCGGACCACGATCAAGCGCGCCCTGCTCGACCAGTCACTGATCAGCGGGGTCGGCAACATCTACGCGGACGAGGCGCTCTGGCGGGCGAAGCTGCACTACGAGCGTCCCACCGCCACCCTCACCCGCCCGCGCAGCACCGAGCTCCTCGGCCACGTCCGGGACGTGATGGACGCCGCCCTCGCCGTCGGCGGAACCAGCTTCGACAGCCTCTACGTCAACGTCAACGGCGAATCCGGCTACTTCGACCGTGCGCTCGATGCCTACGGGCGCGAGGACGAGCCCTGCCGCCGCTGCGGCACCCCGATACGCCGCCGCCCGTGGATGAACCGGTCGAGCTACTTCTGCCCGCGCTGTCAGCGGCCGCCGCGCGCCTCGTCGTAGCGGACCCGCGCCTCCAGCACCTGCGGGGTATTGCCCTCCAGGAACCGGATCAGCCCCATCAGCCGTTCCGCCGCGCCCCGGCCGAGCTCCGTGAGCTCGTAGTCCACCCGCGGCGGGTTGGTCGCCTGCGCCTCCCGGTGCACCAGGCCGTCCCGTTCCAGGGCGTGGAGGGTCTGCGACAGCATCTTCTCGCTCACGCCGTCCACGCGGCGGCGCAGCTCGTTGAACCGGCACGCCCCGTCGTGAAGGGCGGTCAGGGTGAGGCTGCCCCAGCGCCCGGTGACGTGTTCGAGGGTCTCGCGGGAGGGGCAGGCGCGCGCGAACACGTCGTAGGCGAGGTCTCCGGCGCAGACGTTCTCGGTGCGGGCGGTCGTCTCCATGCATCCAAGCGTACTCCTGGGTAGCGCTAACTGGGAGCTTGCGCTTCCGAAAAGTTAGTGCTTACCTTTTCTCATCGCACCGACCGGTGCCGCCCCGCGGCCCGAACCACTCTTGAGGGAGAACCGTCATGTCCGCGAACACCCCCGTCGTCTCCATCGCCTACCACTCGGGCTACGGCCACACGGCGGTCGTCGCCGAGGCCGTGCGCGACGGAGCGATCGAGGCCGGTGCCACGGTTCACCTGATCAAGGTGGACGAGATCGACGACGCGCAGTGGGAGCTGCTGGACGCGTCCGACGCGATCATCTTCGGTTCCCCGACCTACATGGGCACTGCCTCCGGCGCCTTCCACGTCTTCGCCGAGGCCACCTCGAAGCGCTGGTTCGGCGACGCCTGGCAGGACAAGCTGGCGGCCGGCTTCACCAACTCCGCCTCCAAGAGCGGCGACAAGCTGCACACCCTGCAGTTCTTCCAGATCCTCGCCGCGCAGCACGGCATGCACTGGGTCAACCTGGGCCTGAAGCCGGGCTGGAACGCCTCCACCGCCTCCGAGAACGACATCAACCGCCTCGGCTTCTTCTCCGGCGCCGCCGCCCAGAGCAACTCCGACCAGGGCACCGAGGGCGTCCACAAGGCCGACCTGGAGACCGCCTCCCACCTGGGCCGCCGCGTGGTCGAGACCGCCCGGGTCTTCACCGCCGGCCGGGCCGCCGTCGCCTCCTGACCCCCTGCACCACGCCGCCGGCCGGACCCCGTCCCGCGCCCGGACGCACACAGCGCCGACGCCCCGCGACACGATGTCGCGGGGCGTCGGCGCTGTGCGGGTCCGGGCAGGCCCGGCGCGGCCGTGCCGGCGCGCCGCCCGGAACCGGGATTCAGAAGCCGAAGTCCTGGGTCCACCAGGGGCCGCCGGCGGCGTCGTACATGCCGACGCCCAGGGTGCGGTACTCGCAGTTGAGGATGTTCGCGCGGTGGCCGGGGCTGTTCATCCAGGCCTTCATCACGGCCGTGGCGTCGCCCTGGCCGCGGGCTATGTTCTCGGCGGCGAGGCCGGAGAGGCCGGCCCGGGTGGCGCGGTCCCACGGGGTGCGGCCGTCGGGGTCGGTGTGGTCGAAGAAGCCGCGGACCGCCATGTCCTTGCTGTACGCGCCGGCGAGCGAGGCCAGCGGCGGGTTCGCCCGGACCGCGGGGCAGCCGACCGTCGCGCGCTCCTGGTTCACCAGGTTCAGCACGGCCGTCTCCTCGGCGGAGTGGCCGGTGGCCGGGACGGGTGCCACCGGCCGCGGCGCCGCCTTCGAGGGGGTTACGGCCGGTCGCGGGACCGGCTTCTTCAGCAGGCTCTTCACCGGGTCCGGGGCGGGGGCCTTGCTGGAGGGGGTCGCCGAAGGGGTCCGGCTGGCCGAGGGGGAGGGGGAGGAGGAGGGGGAGGGGGAGACCGAAGTCGACGGGGAGGCCGAGGCCGGAGCCGACGGGGAGGCCGAAGCGGAGGCCGATGCCGAAGCCGATGCGTGGGCGGGGGCCGAGGTGGTGCGGGCCGGGGCGCGGCCCGGCAGGTCGGCCAGGCCGCCCTGCTGCTGGAGGTCGCCGTCCTGAGAGCGGCTCCGCTCCGACTTCGCCTCCGTCTTCGGGCCGGTCCCGCTCTCCTGGCCGACGTACGGGAAGGCGCTGCCGACCGGCACCAGGCCGGCGGTCACGGCCGCCGTCCCCAGGGCCACGGCCACGGAGACGCCGAGGAGACCCGTGCGTACGGCGGTGCCGCGCTTGCTGCGGGGCGGCGCGGGCAGTCGGTGACGTCCCATCGACGGTGCCTTCCAAGATCGTCCCTAACTCACCCAAATGGGTGAGGCTATTGGTCGGCGACTGTACGCCATGAGCCGGATGGCCGATGCGGACGATCTGTGAATGCCCGGTTAGCGTTCGTGCATGAATGAAGACGTCCGGCTCACCGCCTGGGTACGCGGCCGTGTACAGGGAGTGGGCTTTCGCTGGTTCACCAGGGCCAACGCAATGGAGATCGGCGGGCTGACCGGTTTCGCGCTCAATCTCGACGACGGGCGGGTGCAGGTGGTGGCCGAAGGTCAACGTGAGAATTGCCACCGGCTGCTCCACTGGCTGGGATCTTCCGACACGCCGGGGAGGGTCGACGGGGTGACGGAGATATGGGGAGTGCCGCGCGGCGCCTACGAGGGTTTCGCGATTCGCTGATCATGGACTGAGATCACGGGCTGATCTGCGCAGACGTTGCCCCGGGCGGCGATCCGTGGAAGGCTCGGAGACGAGGACGATCTCCGAGTCCGGGCCGCGGGCCGCGGGAGCGCCGGGATGCCCGCCGATACGGGGCGTGATCGTGTTGACCGTCAAACTTTTTGGTGAGACGCTGGAAGCCCCGCGCACCTGAGCTGTTTGGCAGTGTTGGCAGTAGTAGCGCAGTGACTGACAGGCACTGCCGGACACCGCGGGTGCGATTCCCTCACGACCCACACCGCTTCGGTCGGTCACTCAGTGTGGAGGACCATCCATCATGGCAAAGGCGCTTCTCGGTTACGTCGGCGGATCCGACCCGCGACTCCTCGCCGAGATGCGACGGCTTCAGCAGCGCGTCCAGGACCTCGAGTCCGAGCTCGTACGGATTCAGTCCGAGAACGACGCGCTGACCGCCGCCGCGCAGCACGGAGACTCGCTGCTGGAGAGCATCGACATCGACGTACCCAAGGCGGAGCCTGCGCTCACCTGATCCGCGCTCTCGTCATTCAGCTTTCCAGCCCGGCATGATCTGCAAGGGACGCTCCGGCGTCCCTTCTTTCTTTCCTGCGCGTTCTGTGGGTGCTTCATGGTGTTCGGGGTGCTGCGGGGGCCGACTTTCTTTTTGACAAGTGGTGTGCCCTGCACCTTCCTGGGTGAAACCGCACGTGAAAGGTAGAGTCCGGCGGCGTGCACCTCAAGGCCCTGACCCTGCGCGGATTCAAATCCTTCGCCTCCGCCACCACCCTGCGCTTCGAGCCCGGGATCACCTGTGTCGTGGGCCCCAACGGGTCCGGGAAGTCCAATGTGGTGGACGCGCTGTCCTGGGTCATGGGCGAACAGGGCGCCAAGTCGCTGCGCGGCGGGAAGATGGAGGACGTCATCTTCGCCGGCACCACCGGGCGGCCGCCGCTCGGCCGCGCCGAGGTGTCGCTGACCATCGACAACTCCGACGGCGCGCTGCCGATCGAGTACGCCGAGGTCACCATCACGCGGATCATGTTCCGCAACGGCGGCAGCGAGTACCAGATCAACGGCGACACCTGCCGGCTGCTGGACATCCAGGAACTGCTCTCCGACTCCGGCATCGGCCGCGAGATGCACGTGATCGTCGGCCAGGGTCAGCTGGACTCCGTCCTGCACGCGGACCCGATGGGCCGCCGGGCCTTCATCGAGGAGGCCGCGGGCGTCCTCAAGCACCGCAAGCGCAAGGAGAAGGCGCTGCGGAAGCTGGACGCGATGCAGGCCAACCTCGCCCGGGTGCAGGACCTGACGGAGGAACTGCGACGGCAGCTGAAACCGCTCGGCCGGCAGGCGGCGGTGGCCCGGCGGGCCGCCGTGATCCAGGCCGACCTGCGGGACGCGCGGCTGCGGCTGCTCGCCGACGACCTGGTCACCCTGCGGACCGCGCTGGCCGCGGAGATCGCGGACGAGGCGGCGCTGAAGGAACGCAAGGAGACGGCCGAGGCCGAGCTCGGACTCGCCCTGCGCAGGGAGGCGGAACTGGAGGCGGCCGTACGGTCGCTGGCGCCGCGGCTGACCCTGGCCCGGCAGACCTGGTACGAGCTGTCGCAGCTGGCCGAACGGGTACGCGGCACGGTGTCGCTGGCCGACGCCCGGGTCAAGAGCGCGACGGCGCCGGTGGAGGAGGAACGCACCGGACGGGACCCGGAGGAGCTGGAGCGGGAGGCCGCCCGGATCCGCGAGCAGGAAGCGGAACTGACGGCGGCCCTGGAGGCGGCGAGCCGTGCCCTGGAGGACACGGTCGCGCACCGCGCCGAGCTGGAACGCTCCCTGGCGCAGGAGGAGCGCCGGCTCCGGGACGCGGCCCGGGCGATCGCCGACCGGCGGGAGGGCCTGGCCCGGCTCACCGGGCGGCTGGGCGCGGCCCGTTCCCGGGCGAGCGCCGCGCAGGACGGGATCGACCGGCTGGTGGCCGCGCGCGAGGAGGCGGAGTCCCGGGCGGTGGCGGCGCGCGAGGAGTACGAGGCGCTGGCCGCGGAGGTGGCGGCCGACGACCCCGACACGGGCACGGCGGCCGCCGGGCACGAGGCGGCGCGCGCGGAACTGGCGGCGGCGGAGTCCGCGCTCGGCGAGGCGCGGGACGCGCTGGCGGCGGCGGAACGTTCCCGTGCGGCGGTCTCGGCGCGGCACGAGGCGCTGGCGCTGGGGCTGCGGCGGAAGGACGGCACCGGAGCTCTGCTGGCGGCACGGGAGCAGCTGGCCGGGCTGCTCGGGCCGGCTGCGGAGCGGCTGACGGTGACGGCCGGCTACGAAGTGCCGGTCGCGGCGGCGCTGGGGGCGGCGGCGGACGCGGTGGCGGTGGGCTCGGCCGCGGCCGCCGCGGCGGCCTTGCGGCACCTGCGGGCGGCGGATGCCGGGCGGGCCACCCTGCTGATCGCCCCGGCGGGGGTGCCGCTCCAGCCGGCGGGCGCCCCTTCGGCCGTGCCCGCCGCCCCGGGCATCGGCCCGCAGCCGGGCCCGGCGGAGCCGTCCACGACGGCCGGCCCGGCCGCGGCCAGGCGAGACGTCCCCCACCCCGCCGCTTCCCGAAACCGGGGCTCTGCCCCGGCCCCTGTCACCGGGGCTGACGACCGCGGCTTCGCCCCGGTTCCGGCGGGCGGCCCGGCCGCCGAAGGGCCGGGTTCCGCAGCGGCCCCCGTGGGGGGCTCCGCCGCCGATGCGCGCGGCTCCGCCCCGGCTTCCGCCGGCGCAGCCGCCCAAGGCGCGGAGCCGGACCCCGCCCTCGCAGGGGACGTGGCCTGGACGGTCGCCGCTTCGCTCGTCCAGGGCGATGCCGCGCTGTGCCGGGCCGTGGCGTGGGCGCTGCGGGACTTCGTCGTCGTGCGCGGGCTGGACGAGGCCGAGGCCGTGGTGCGGGTGCGGCCCGATCTGGTGGCCGTGACGCAGGACGGCGACGTGCTCGGTGCGCACCTCGCGCACGGCGGGTCGGCCGGGGTGCCCAGTCTCATCGAGGTGCAGATGGCCGTCGACGAGGCGGCCGCCGAGCTCGCCGGGCTCGACCTGCGCTGCGCCGAGCTGGCCGACGTACGGGCCGCCGCCGAGCAGCGCCGCGAGCAGGCGGCCGTACGCGTCGACGAGCTCGGCGAGCGCCGGCGGGAGGAGGAGCGCGCCCGGGCCGGCGTCGCCCAGCAGCTCGGCCGGCTCGCCGGTCAGGCCAAGGGGGCCGCGGGCGAGGCCGAGCGCAGTGCCGCCGCCGCGGCCAGGGCGGAGGAGGCCCTGGAGCAGGCCCTCGCCGAGGTCGAGGAGTGCGCCGAGCGGCTCGCGGTGGCCGAGGAGAGTCGCCCCTTCGGGGAGGGAGCCGAGGAGGAGCCGGACACCGCGGTCCGGGACCGGCTCGCCGCCGACGGCGCCAACGCCCGGCAGACCGAGATGGAGGCACGGCTCCAGCTGCGTACCCACGAGGAACGGGTGAAGGGCCTCGCCGGCCGGGCGGACGGTCTCGACCGGGCCGCCCGGTCCGAGCGCGAGGCCCGCGCCCGGGCCGAGCGCCGCCGGGCCCGCCGCCGGCACGAGGCCGAGGTCGCCGCCGCCGTCGCCGACGGCGCCCGGCAGCTCCTCGCGCACATCGAGGTCTCGCTCCGCCGCGCCGACACCGAGAAGACCGACGCCGAGTACGCCAAGGGCCTGCGCGAGCAGGAGCTTTCCGCCGCCCGCGACCGAGGCCGCGACCTCAAGGGCGAGCTCGACAAGCTGACCGACTCCGTCCACCGGGGCGAGGTCCTCGGCGCCGAGAAGCGGCTGCGGATCGAGGCCCTGGAGGCCCGTTCCCTGGAGGAGCTGGGTGTGGAGCCCGCCGCGCTGGTCGCCGAGTACGGCCCCGACCAGCCGGTACCGCCGGCCCTCCCGGCGGAGGGCGAGGACCTGCCGGAGGACCCGGACCATCCGCGCAACCGCCCCGGCCCCTTCGTCCGCGCCCAGCAGGAGAAGCGGCTGAAGGCGGCCGAACGGGCCTACGCGCAGCTCGGCAAGGTGAACCCGCTCGCCCTGGAGGAGTTCGCCGCGCTGGAGGAGCGGCACACCTTCCTCGGCGAGCAGCTGGACGACCTCCGGAAGACCCGTGCCGACCTCCTCCAAGTCGTGAAGGAAGTCGACCAGCGCGTCGAGCAGGTCTTCACCGAGGCGTACCGGGACACCGCCCGCGAGTTCGAAGGGGTGTTCTCGCGGCTCTTCCCCGGCGGCGAGGGCCGGCTCGTCCTGACCGATCCCGAGAACATGCTCACCACCGGCGTGGACGTCGAGGCCCGCCCGCCCGGCAAGAAGGTCAAGCGGCTGTCGCTGCTCTCCGGCGGCGAGCGCTCGCTGACCGCCGTGGCCCTGCTCGTCTCGATCTTCAAGGCCCGGCCCAGCCCGTTCTACGTGATGGACGAGGTCGAGGCCGCGCTGGACGACACCAATCTGCAGCGGCTGATCCGCATCATGCAGGAGCTCCAGGAGAGCTCCCAGCTGATCGTGATCACCCACCAGAAGCGGACCATGGAGGTCGCCGACGCGCTCTACGGCGTCTCCATGCAGGGCGACGGCGTCTCCAAGGTGATCAGCCAGCGCCTCCGCTGAACCGCCATTTGTTCAAGAAATGAACTTCCGGCCCGGGGGCGGTCGATCCTGTGCGCCCGCCGGCTGCTTCTCTTCGGCTTTCTTTCAGGGGTTGACTTCAGAAAATGAACACATAGGCTCGCTCCGCTGTCTCCCGCCTTCAGGTGGTGCCGGATCTTGAACTGTGCGCCACTAGGAGAACGGACAAAACCCCCACGGAGCACACCTTGACCAGCACAGAGATGCCGGCGACCCCCGGCGGACGCGCACCGCACCCCGACCACCTCGGGCACGTCATCTTCATCACCGCGGCCGCCGCCATGGGCGGTTTTCTCTTCGGCTACGACAGCTCAGTGATCAACGGCGCGGTCGAGGCGATCCGGGACCGCTTCGACATCGGCTCCGAGGCGCTCGCCCAGGTCATCGCCGCCGCCCTGATCGGCTGCGCCATCGGCGCCGCCACCGCCGGCCGCATCGCCGACCGGATCGGCCGCATCCGCTGCATGCAGATCGCCTCGGTGCTGTTCACCGCCAGCGCGATCGGATCCGCGCTCCCCTTCGCCCTCTGGGACCTGGCCATGTGGCGGGTCATCGGCGGATTCGCCATCGGCATGGCCTCCGTCATCGGCCCCGCCTACATCGCCGAGGTCTCCCCGCCCGCCTACCGCGGCCGGCTCGCCTCCTTCCAGCAGGCGGCCATCGTCACCGGCATCGCCGTCTCCCAGCTGGTCAACTGGGGCATCCTCAACCTCGCCGGCGGCGAACAGCGCGGCGAGATCGGCGGCCTGGAGGCCTGGCAGTGGATGCTGGGCGTCATGGTGATCCCGGCCGTCCTCTACGGCCTGCTCTCCTTCGCCATCCCCGAGTCCCCCCGCTACCTGATCTCGGTCGGCCGTACCGACGAGGCCAAGCGCGTCCTCAAGGACGTCGAGGGCTCCGGCATCGACGTGGACGCCCGCGCCCACGAGATCGACCTCGCCATGCGCTCCGAGCACAAGTCCACCTTCAAGGACCTGCGCGGCAACCGCTTCGGCCTGCTGCCCATCGTCTGGGTCGGCATCGGCCTCTCGGTCTTCCAGCAGCTCGTCGGCATCAACGTGATCTTCTACTACAGCTCCTCGCTGTGGCAGTCCGTCGGCATCGACCCGACCAGCTCGTTCCTCTACTCCTTCACCACGTCGATCATCAACATCATCGGCACGGTGATCGCCATGATCTTCGTGGACCGGCTCGGCCGGAAGCCGCTCGCCCTCATCGGCTCGGCGGGCATGGCCGTCTCCCTCGGCTTCTGCGCGTGGGCCTTCTCGTACAAGGAGGAGGTCGGCGGCGAGATCACCATGCCCGAGCTCCAGGGCACGGTCGCCCTGATCGCCGCCCACAGCTTCGTGCTCTTCTTCGCCCTCTCCTGGGGCGTGGTCGTCTGGGTGCTGCTCGGGGAGATGTTCCCCAACCGCATCCGGGCCGCGGCCCTCGGTGTGGCCGCCGCGGCCCAGTGGGTCGCCAACTGGCTGATCACCGTCACGTTCCCGACGCTGTCCGACTGGAACCTGTCCGGTGCGTACGTGATCTACACGTTCTTCGCCGCGCTCTCGATCCCCTTCGTCATCAAATGGGTGCCGGAGACCAAGGGCAAGGCGTTGGAGGAGATGGGGTAACCAACTCCCCGCCACCACCCCGCTCCTCCCGCTGCCCCGGCCCGGACCCCTCGGTTCAGAGCCGGGGCAGCACCTTTTCGCACAGCAACTGCAGGCTGCGCCGGCCCTCGTCCAGCGGCATGCCCCCGCACAGCGGGTGCAGCACCAGGTTCCCCGCCTCGCCCGCGCTCCGCGCGTACGCCACCGCCTCGTCCGGCGTGAGGATCCGGTAGACCCCCTCGGTCCGCAGCTCCTCCACCGTGGTCGCGCCGGACCGCACCGCCGAGCGGATGTCCTTGGACTGCCAGGACGCGTACATCCCCGCCTCGTGCAGGAAGTGCCGGCCGTACTCCGCCCACGCCCGGTCCGGGTCCTCCGCGATGTGCAGCAGCGGGGTCTCGGCGGCCGGCATCATGCAGAAGCCCTCCGTCCCGTGCTCGGTCAGCTGTTCCCGGTAGTACGCCTCCAGCTCCGGCAGGTGCGCGCTGGGGAAGAACGGCAGCCCCAGCCGGGCCGCCCGCCGGGCGGCCGCCCGGGAGCTGCCGCCGACCAGCAGCAGCGGGTGCGGCCGGGTGAACGGCCGCGGGGTGACCTTCACGGTCCGGCCGCGGAAGGTGAACGGCTCGCCGGTCCACGCCTTCAGCAGGGTCTCCAGCAGTTCGTCCTGGAGCCGGCCGCGCCGCCCCCACTCGACGCCGTGCTGCTCGTACTCCTCCGGCCGGTAGCCGATGCCCGCCACGGTCACCAGGCGCCCGCCGCCGATCAGGTCCAGTACGGCGATGTCCTCGGCCACCTTCAGCGGGTCGTGCAGCGGGCCGATGATCGCCGACACGGTCACGGCGATCCGGCGGGTGGCGCCGAGGACCGCGCCCGCGAAGGTGAAGGGGGAGGGCAGCCAGTTGTTGTCGGTGCCGTGGTGCTCCTCGGTCTGGATCGTGTCGATCCCGTGCTCGTCGGCGTACCGGGCCATCTCCACCGCCGCCTGGTAGCGGGCGGCCAGGGTCTCGGGGGTGCCGTCGGGGTCGATCAGGTTGAAGCGGGCCACGGTGATGGGCATGGGGTCCCCCTCCGCAGGGTGTGGGTGGCGAGGAGGGACGTTAGCTGACAGGGCGTCAGTTGCACAGGGGTGTTCGCGGCCCCGTGGCAGTCACGGGGCCGCACCGCGTGGGCTTCTCGCCGACGCGCGGTCGGACGGCGGACCGGCCCGGCCGGAGAGGCCAGCGAGCCTCGCCGGCAGAAACGAGGGGTGAGCGGCCAGGTCGCGCATACTGAAGCCGTTATGGACATCCTCATCCTTGCTGTAGTCATCGCCCTGGTCGCGGTCGGTGCTGTCGTCAGCGGGCTCGTGGTCAGCAGCCGCAGGAAGAAGCAGCTGCCGCCCACGGCCCCGCCGACCACGCCGACCATCACTGCCCCGCCCGCCGAACCGCAGGTCGGGGAAGACTCCGTCGAAACGGCGGAGGAACCCCGTCGCACGATCGAGGAGGTCGGGCTCCCGGAGGCGGAGGCGGCTCCCGCTCCGGCGGAGGTCGCGGAGCCCGAGGCGCCCGCCGCTCCCGAGATCGAGGTGCCCGAGCCCACCGCCGGCCGGCTGGTCCGGCTGCGCGCCCGGCTCGCCCGGTCCCAGAACTCCCTCGGCAAGGGGCTGCTCACCCTGCTCTCCCGGGAACACCTGGACGAGGACACCTGGGAGGAGATCGAGGAGACCCTGCTCGTCGCCGACGTCGGTGTGAAGCCCACGCAGGAGCTCGTGGACCGGCTCCGCGAGCGGGTCAAGGTGCTCGGCACCCGCACCCCGGACGAGCTGCGCGGGCTGCTGCGCGAGGAGCTCATCACGCTGATCGGTCCGGACATGGACCGCGTGGTGAAGACCGAGAGCGGCGTCGACACGCCGGGCGTGGTCATGGTCGTCGGGGTCAACGGCACCGGCAAGACCACCACCACCGGCAAGCTGGCCCGGGTGCTGGTCGCC
Organism: Streptomyces sp. NPDC043853; assembly: GCF_056436025.1. Lineage (NCBI taxonomy): Bacteria > Bacillati > Actinomycetota > Actinomycetes > Kitasatosporales > Streptomycetaceae > Streptomyces > Streptomyces sp. NPDC043853. The sequence continues at coordinate 123,265 of NZ_JBWKDJ010000012.1, read as the reverse complement.
GACGGCCGCAGCGTGGTGCTGGGCGCCGCGGACACCTTCCGTGCCGCTGCCGCCGACCAGCTGCAGACCTGGGGCGAGCGGGTCGGCGCGCGCACGGTGCGCGGCCCCGAGGGCGGCGACCCGGCGTCGATCGCCTTCGACGCGGTCAAGGAGGGCATCGCCGAGGGCGCGGACGTCGTGCTGATCGACACCGCCGGCCGGCTGCACACCAAGACGGGCCTGATGGACGAGCTCGGCAAGGTCAAGCGGGTGGTGGAGAAGCACGGGCCGCTGGACGAGGTGCTGCTCGTGCTGGACGCCACGACCGGTCAGAACGGGCTGATGCAGGCCCGGGTCTTCGCGGAGGTCGTGGACATCACCGGCATCGTGCTGACCAAGCTGGACGGCACCGCCAAGGGCGGCATCGTGGTCGCGGTCCAGCGGGAGCTGGGCGTGCCGGTGAAGCTGGTCGGGCTGGGCGAGGGGCCGGACGATCTGGCGCCGTTCGAGCCGGGTGCGTTCGTGGACGCGCTCATCGGCGACTGACCTCGCGGCCGGACCCCCACGCCGTCCGTGCCCCCGCACTCCGCCAGGAGTACGGGGGCACGCCCGTACCCGCCCCCGCCCCGATGGGGCGACTCCGCCGAGGCGTCGGCGGCCTCCGCCGGAGGTGTGGGCGGGCCTCCGCCGGAGGTGTGGGCGGGCCTCCGCCAAGGTGTGGGCGGGCCTCCGCCGGAGGTGTGGGCAGGCGTTCCGCAGGGCGGAACGGGTGGGCACACCGGAACGCCGCCCAGCGGGCTCGCTCCGGCCCCACCGAAGCCATGGCTCGGCTCCGCCGCAGCCGCGCCCGGCCAGGGCGGTGGCTTCGCCGGGCCCGGCACGCCGGGAGCGGAGCTCCGCCCGGACCGGGTCCGGACCGCAGCCGGACCGGGGTGCGGGGTGGCTGCGCGAGCCCTCGCGGGACCGGGGTGCCGTGTGCCCACCCTCCCCCAAGCTCTCGACTTCGCTCGAGCAGGGGGGACCCCCATCGCCCCAGCGGCACGACTGCCCACACGGCGGGCCGAGTCCGGCCGGCCTGCCCGTACGGCGGCGGGGCGGGGTCCGGGCGCGGCAGCGTACGGCGGCGGGGCGGGGTCCGGGCGCGGCAGCGTACGACGGGCTGCGGTCGGGTCCCGCTCGCGCCGCAGGCTATCGCTGGAAGCGGTGGCAGATGTACGCCAGCGTGCCCAGCAGGAGCCTCGCCTGGGGCGGCCGGCCGGCCGTGTCGAAGGTGGGCGGGCGGAGCCAGCCGACCGGGCCGAGGCCGGCGTGGTCCGAGGGCGGCGCCGTCAGGTGGCTGCCGGCGCCCAGGGCGCGCAGGTCGAGCCCGGCGTCGTCCCAGCCCATCCGGTACAGCAGCTGCGGAAGCTCCGCCGCCGCGCCCGGGGCCACGAAGAACTGGGCCCGGCCGTCCGGAGTGACGGTCACCGGGCCCAGCGGAAGGCCCATCCGCTCCAGCCGGACCAGCGCCCGCCGGCCGGCCTCCTCGGCGACGTCGATCAGGTCGAAGGTGCGGCCGACGGGCAACAGCACGGCCGCACCGGGGTAGTCCGCCCAGGCCTCGGTGGCCTCGTCGAGGGTCGCACCCGCGGGAACCAGCGGCGCGCACGGCAGCGGATGCGCCCCCGGCGCCCGGCACCCCGGGTCGCCGCACGAACAGTCCCGGGCGGGTCCGGCGGCGCGGGCGCCGGGAACCGCGTCCCAGCCCCACAGTCCCGTGTACTCCGCCACCACCGTGCACTCCGGGATCCGGCCACGGCGCCGGGCGCCGGTCCGGAACTCCTTGGTACCCCGGCTGCCGCCGATCGTGAAGCCCATGCCCATGCCCCCTCCAACGGGTCCGGCCTGCCGGTGGTTACGCGCTTCGCCGCCTGCCCCGGTCGGCTACTCCTTGCCACCGGGTCCGCTCTGTGTCCAGTGAATCGCGCCCGGCGGGTGGCGAGTTCATTCGAAGGGGTGGCGAATGGTGGCGATTCCGCAAACAGCCTCGCCGAAGGGGTGATCGTAGGATTACTTTCGGTGCACGAACCCCGACGGCGGCCTCAAGCGTGGTTATGCCGCAGGCAAACCGTGAAGGAATCGTGAAGGCCCGTGGAGGGCCTGTCGCGCAGGGCCAGGGTTTCGTAGGGAAAGGCAGAGCGGATGGGGGCGTTCCAGTGGGCGGCAACGGCGCAAGCGGAACGAACGCGGAGTCTGCCGGCCGGAACGAACAACTGACCTCGTGGTTCGTCCGCAGCGGCTGGTCCAAGGGCGAGCTCGCGCGCCAGGTCAACCGCCGCGCCCGGCAGATGGGCGCCCACCACATCAGCACGGACACCTCCCGGGTCCGCCGCTGGCTCGACGGGGAACAGCCCCGCGAGCCCGTCCCGCGCATCCTCTCCGAGCTGTTCTCCGAACGCTTCGGCACCGTGGTCGCCATCGAGCAGCTCGGCCTGCGCACCGCCCATCAGACCCCGTCCGTCTCCGGTGTCGACCTGCCCTGGGCCGGCCCGCAGACCGTCGAACTGCTCGGCGAGTTCTCCCGCAGCGACCTGATGCTCGCCCGCCGCGGCTTCCTCGGGACCTCGCTCGCGCTCTCCGCCGGCCCCGCCCTCATCGAGCCCATGCAGCGCTGGCTCGTCCCGGTCCCGGCCGCCGACCCCGGACCGCGCGAGGCGGCCCTGCACGGCCCGCGCGCCCCCCGGCTCTCCGAACCGGAACTCGACCTCCTCGAAGCCACCACCGTGATGTTCCGCCAGTGGGACGCCCAGTGCGGCGGCGGACTGCGCCGCAAAGCGGTCGTCGGCCAGCTCCACGAGGTCACCGACCTGCTCCAGGAGAACCACCCCGGGCCGGTCATGAAGAGACTCTTCAAGGTCGCCGCGGAACTCGCCGAACTGGCCGGCTGGATGAGCTACGACATCGGCCTCCACCCCACCGCGCAGAAGTACTTCGTCCTCGCCCTGCACGCCGCGAAGGAAGCCGGCGACAAGCCGCTCGGCTCGTACATCCTTTCCGGCATGAGCCGACAGATGATCCACCTCGGCCGCCCCGAGGACGCCCTGGAGCTCATCCACCTCGCCCAGTACGGAAGCCGCGACTGCGCCGGCCCGCGCACCACGGCCATGCTGTATGCGATGGAGGCCCGGGCCTACGCCAACATGGGCCAGCCCAGCCGCTGCAAGCGGGCCGTCCGGATGGCCGAGGACACCTTCGGCGACGTCGGCTTCGGCGGCGAGACCGAGCCCGACTGGATCCGCTTCTTCTCCGAGGCCGAGCTCAACGGGGAGAACGCCCACTCGTACCGCGACCTGGCCTATGTGGCCGGCCGCAGCCCCACCTACGCCTCGCTGGCCGAACCCGTCATGGAACGCGCCGTGGAGCTCTTCGCCAAGGACGAGGAGCACCAGCGCTCCTACGCCCTCAACCTCATCGGCATGGCCACCGTCCACCTGCTGCAGCGCGAGCCGGAACAGGCCACCGTCCTCGTCGACCAGGCCCTCGACGTGGCCAAAAAGGTGCGGTCCGAACGGGTGAACACCCGACTCCGGAAGACTGTGGACACCGCCGCCCGCGAGTACGGCGACATCGCCGAGGTGGTCCGGCTTACCGACCACCTGGCCGCCCGCCTCCCCGAATCCGCGGAGGCCGTGTAAAGACCCCGGCCGCGGCCGGTACCCCGTACACCTGATCGGGCTCCCCCCATTGCCGGATCACCATCGGGTACCCGCCGCGGCCGGCTGTGTGTTCACCCCGACGTAACAGCCCCGACCTCTTCGTCACCGTCGCGAAACACGGAAGCGGCGCCGCCGGAAACCGGCCTGCGCGAATCTCATGGCCCATAACCGGCCATCCCCGCCGGGAGCACGCCGCCGCTCAGGTTTCCACACGATCGCCCGCACGCGAACGTACCGACGACGAGGAGACGCCGATGGCCCCAGCCGTCACGACCCTTGCCGCAGACGCCCCGACGCTGTCTGCCGCCAACACCGGGTTCATGCTCATCTGCTCCGCCCTGGTCATGCTGATGACCCCGGGTCTCGCCTTCTTCTACGGAGGCATGGTCCGCGTCAAGAGCAGCCTCAACATGCTGATGATGAGCTTCATCAGCCTCGGGATCGTCACGATCCTGTGGGTGCTGTACGGCTTCAGCCTCGCCTTCGGCACCGACAAGGGGTCGATCGTCGGCTGGTCCGCCGACTACGTCGGCCTCAGCGGCCTCGGCCTCACCCAGCTCTGGGACGGCTACACCATCCCGGTCTACGTCTTCGCCGTCTTCCAGCTGATGTTCGCGATCATCACCCCGGCCCTGATCAGCGGCGCCCTCGCGGACCGCGTGAAGTTCTCCGCCTGGGCCCTGTTCATCGCGCTCTGGGTCACCGCCGTCTACTTCCCCGTCGCCCACTGGGTATGGGGCTCCGGCGGCTGGCTGTTCGAGATGGGCGTCATCGACTTCGCGGGCGGCACCGCCGTCCACATCAACGCCGGCGCCGCCGCCCTCGGCGTGATCCTGGTCATCGGCAAGCGCGTCGGCTTCAAGAAGGACCCGATGCGCCCGCACAGCCTCCCGCTGGTCATGCTCGGCGCCGGCCTGCTCTGGTTCGGCTGGTTCGGATTCAACGCCGGATCCTGGCTCGGCAACGACGACGGCATCGGCGCCGTGATGTTCCTCAACACGCAGGTCGCCACCGCCGCCGCCATGCTGTCCTGGCTGGTCTACGAGAAGATCCGGCACGGCGCCTGCACCACCCTGGGCGCGGCCTCCGGCGCCGTCGCCGGCCTGGTCGCCATCACCCCCTCCGGCGGCTCCTGCTCCCCGCTCGGCGCGATCGCCATCGGCGCCATCGCCGGCCTCCTGTGTGCCATGGCCGTCGGCCTCAAGTACCGGTTCAACTACGACGACTCCCTCGACGTGGTCGGAGTCCACCTCGTCGGCGGCATCGTCGGCTCCCTCCTCGTCGGCTTCTTCGCCACCGGCGGGGTGCAGTCCGACGCGGCCGGCCTCTTCTACGGCGGCGGCCTCGAACAGCTCGGCAAGCAGGCCGTCGGGGTCTTCTCCGTCCTCGCGTACTCTCTCGTCGCATCCGCGCTGCTCGCCTTCGTCCTGCACAAGACGATCGGCATGCGGGTCAGCGAGGACGACGAGGTCTCCGGCATCGACCAGGTCGAACACGCCGAGACCGCCTACGACTTCAGCGGCGCCGGCGGCGGCACCCCCGCACGGGCCACCGCCACCGCCGCCACCGCCGTCACGGACTCGAAGAAGGTCGACGCATGAAGCTCATCACCGCGATCGTCAAGCCCCACAAGCTCGACGAGATCAAGGACGCCCTGCAGCGGTTCGGCGTCGAGGGCCTCACGGTCTCCGAGGCCAGCGGCTACGGCCGGCAGCGCGGCCACACCGAGGTCTACCGCGGTGCCGAGTACCGGATCGACCTGGTCCCCAAGGTCCGCATCGAGGTCCTGGTCGACGACGACGCCGCCCAGGACGTGATGGACGTCGTGATCACGGCCGCCCGCACCGGCAAGATCGGTGACGGCAAGGTCTGGAGCGTGCCCGTGGACAGCGTCGTACGGGTCCGCACCGGCGAACGCGGCGCGGACGCCCTCTAGACACCGGGAGCTGTGGGGTGACGAGCGCCGAGGACACCACGAAGGACCCGTCCCACCCGTCCCGCCGACCGGGCCGGCAGCCGGGTCCACCCGACCCGGCGGACCCGCCCGGCCAGGGCGGCCACGGCACCGGCGGCTACGCCGAGGCCCGGCTGCGACTCCTCGACGGGGAGTCGCGGCCCGGGCCTTCCCGGCGTTCCGGGCTGGCGGCCCTGACCGACGACTGGCTGGCCGGGCTGTTCGCCGGGGCGGCCCGGGAGAGCGGCGTACCGGGCGCGGCCCTGGTCGCCGTCGGCGGCTACGGACGCGCCGAACTCTCCCCCCGCAGCGATCTCGACCTGCTGCTGCTCCACGACGGCAAGGCCGATCCGGCCGCCCTGGCCCGGCTCGCCGACCGGCTCTGGTACCCCGTCTGGGACCTCGGGCTGGCCCTGGACCACTCCGTACGGACCCCCGCCGAAGCCCGCAAGGCCGCCGCGGAGGACCTCAAGGTGCAGCTCGGCCTGCTGGACGCCCGACCGGTCGCGGGCGACCTCGGGCTGGTGGCCGGCACCCGCACCACCGTCCTGGCGGACTGGCGCAACCACGCCGTCCGGCGGCTGCCCGAGCTGCACGCGCTGTGCCGGGACCGGGCCGAGCACTCCGGGGAGCTCCGCTTCCTGCTGGAACCCGACCTCAAGGAGGCCAGGGGCGGGCTGCGGGACATCACCGCGCTCCGTGCCGTCGCCGCGTCCTGGCTGGCGGACGCCCCGCGGGAGGGCCTCGCCGAAGCCCGGCGGCGGCTCCTCGACACCCGGGACGCCCTGCACCTGGTCACCGGCCGGGCCTCGGACCGGCTCAGCCTCCAGGAGCAGGACCAGGTCGCGGCCCGGCTGGGCCTGCCGGGCGCCGACGCGCTGCTCCGCGAGGTGTACGAGGCCGCGCGGGTGGTCTCGTACGCCGGGGACATCACCTGGCGCGAGGTCGGCCGGGTGCTGCGGGCCCGGGCCGCCCGCCCCCGGCTCCGCGGACTGCTCGGCTCCAGGAAGGGCGGCCCCGCGGAGCGCGCACCGCTCGCCGAGGGCGTGGTCGAGCAGGACGGCGAGGCGGTGCTCGCCCTGGCCGCCCGGCCCGACCGGGACCCGGTGCTGCCGCTCCGGCTGGGCGCGGCAGCCGCACAGGCCGGCCTGCCGGTCTCCCCGCACGCCGTACGGCGGCTCGCCGGGCAGGCGCGGCCGCTGCCCGTGCCCTGGCCGGCCGAGGCCCGGGAACAGCTGGTGACCCTGCTGGGCGCGGGGGAGCCGACCGTTGCCGTGTGGGAGGCGCTGGAGGCGGAGGGGCTGATCAGCCGCCTCCTGCCGGACTGGGAACGGGTCCGCTGCCGGCCGCAGCGCAACCCCGTGCACACCTGGACGGTGGACCGGCACCTGGTCGAGACGGCCGTCCGCGCCTCGGCCATGACCCGCCGGGTCGGCCGGCCCGACCTCCTGCTGACGGCCGCCCTGCTGCACGACATCGGCAAGGGCTGGCCGGGGGACCACTCGGAGGTGGGCGAGACCATCGCCCGGGACATGGCCGTACGGATCGGCTTCGGCCCGGCCGACGCGGAGGTCCTGGCCACCCTGGTCCGCCACCACCTGCTGCTGGTCGACACCGCGACCCGGCGCGACCTGGACGATCCGGCGACGGTCCGGGCGGTCGCCGAGGCCGTGGGCACGCCCGGGACGCTGGAGCTGCTGCACGCCCTGACCGAGGCCGACGCGCTGGCCACCGGGCCTGCGGCCTGGTCGGCCTGGCGGGCCACGCTGGTCACGGACCTGGTCCGGCGGGTGGCTGCGGTGCTCGACGGCGAGCCCGCCGCCCGGCCCGCGCCCGCGGGCCTGGCGGCCGAACCCGGCACCGAACAGGAACGGCTCGCCGTGGAGGCGCTGCGCACCGGGGAGCCGGTGCTGACCCTGCTGGCCCGGGAGGAGGCGGACGCGGCCGTCGGAGTGGAACTGGTGGTCGCGGTCCCCGACCAGGACGGCATCCTGCCCGCCGTGGCCGGGGTGCTGGCCCTGCACCGGCTGACCGTCCGCACGGCCGACCTGCGGCTGCTGGAGCTGCCGGGGAGGCTGGGGGAGGCGCTGGTGCTGCGCTGGCGGGTGGCCGCGGAGTACGGCTCACTGCCGGAGGCGGCACGACTGAGGGCCGACCTGGTCCGGGCGCTGGACGGCTCGCTGGACGTCCCGTCGAAGCTCGCCGACCGTGAGGCTGCGTACCCGCGCCGGCGCGGCGTGGTCCCGCCCCCGCCGCGGGTCACGGTCGTCCCGGACGTCTCCTCGGCGGCAACGGTCCTGGAGGTCCGCGCCCCCGACGCGGTGGGTCTGCTGCACCGTATCGGCCGGGCCCTGGAGGACTCCGGCGTCCGCGTCCGCAGCGCGCACGTCTCCACCCTGGGCGCCAACGCCGTGGACGCGCTGTACGTGACCACGGCCGAAGGCAAGCCGTTGGATCCGGCCGCGGCCGTGACCCTGGCGGCCATCCTCCAGTCCGCCCTGTCCTGATCCCGGGTCCACCGGGTGGGGGATTTTCCCCCACCCCGCCCCTTCCCGAAACCGGGACCTGCGGCCCCAGCGCCCGCTTGTGGGGCTGCGCCCCACACCCGCTGGGCGCTGCGTGCCCGAAGCCTCCGGCGCGGACCGCGCTCAAACGCCGCGGGGGGTGGGGGCGGAGCCCCCGGTTTCGGGAAGGGGCGGGGTGGGGAAGGCCGCGCGCAGCGGACCCCGCGCCCCGGCCCTGCCCGCAGCGCGGAGCACGTACCGGCCCCGCCGGAGCCATTGCGCGGCCCTCGCGGGCGCGGAGTCCCGGCCCGGGGGAATCCGGAAAAACCCGCAGGGCCGGGCAGGCGGCGGAGCCGGATACCCTGGAGGGCGACCACACGCCCCCGACCCGAGGAATCGCGACCACCGTGTTCGATACGCTTTCCGACCGCCTCAGCGCGACCTTCAAGTCCCTCAGGGGCAAGGGCCGCCTCTCCGAGCAGGACATCGACGCCGCGGCGCGGGAAATCCGTATCGCCCTCCTTGAGGCGGACGTGGCGCTCCCGGTCGTCCGCTCCTTCATCGCGAACGTCAAGGAGCGCGCCCGCGGTGCCGAGGTCTCCAAGGCGCTCAACCCGGCCCAGCAGGTCCTGAAGATCGTCAACGAGGAGCTCGTCTCCATCCTCGGTGGCGAGACCCGTCGGCTGCGGTTCGCCAAGACCGCACCCACCGTGATCATGCTGGCCGGTCTGCAGGGTGCGGGTAAGACCACCCTCGCCGGCAAGCTGGGCCACTGGCTCAAGGGTCAGGGCCACGCCCCGCTGCTCGTCGCCTGCGACCTCCAGCGCCCCAACGCCGTCAACCAGCTGAGCATCGTCGCCGAGCGCGCCGCCGTCGGCTTCTACGGCCCGCAGCCGGGCAACGGCATCGGTGACCCGGTCCAGGTCGCCAAGGACTCCATCGAGTACGCCCGAACCAAGCAGTACGACATCGTCATCGTCGACACCGCCGGCCGCCTGGGTATCGACCAGGAGCTGATGCAGCAGGCCGCGGACATCCGCGACGCCGTCAGCCCCGACGAGATCCTCTTCGTCGTCGACGCCATGATCGGTCAGGACGCGGTCAACACCGCCGAGGCCTTCCGCGACGGCGTCGGCTTCGACGGCGTGGTGCTCTCCAAGCTCGACGGCGACGCCCGCGGTGGTGCCGCGCTCTCCATCGCGCACGTCACCGGCAAGCAGATCATGTTCGCCTCGAACGGCGAGAAGCTCGACGACTTCGATGCCTTCCACCCCGACCGGATGGCGGGCCGGATCCTCGACATGGGTGACATGCTCACCCTGATCGAGCAGGCCGAGAAGACCTTCTCGCAGGCCGAGGCCGAGAAGATGGCGGCCAAGCTCGCCAAGGGCCCCAAGGAGTTCACGCTCGACGACTTCCTGGCCCAGATGGAGCAGGTCCGGAAGATGGGCTCCATCTCCAAGCTGCTCGGCATGCTCCCGGGCATGGGCCAGATCAAGGACCAGATCAACAACATCGACGAGCGCGACGTCGACCGCACGGCCGCGATCATCAAGTCGATGACCCCGGCCGAGCGCCAGGACCCGACGATCATCAACGGCTCCCGCCGTGCCCGTATCGCCAAGGGTTCCGGTGTGGAGGTCAGCGCCGTCAAGAACCTCGTCGAGCGGTTCTTCGAGGCCCGCAAGATGATGTCGCGCATGGCGCAGGGCGGCGGGATGCCCGGCATGCCGGGCATCCCGGGCATGGGTGGCGGCCCCGGCCGCCAGAAGAAGCAGGTCAAGCAGGCCAAGGGCAAGCGCCAGAGCGGCAACCCGATGAAGCGGAAGGCCGAGGAGGCCGCCGCCGCGGCCCGCCGTGAGCAGGGCCCGGCCGGCGTCGAGCCGGGCGCCGGCAACCCGTTCGGCCTGCCGGCCGGACAGCCCGGCCAGGACTTCGAACTCCCCGACGAGTTCAAGAAGTTCATGAAGTGAGCCCGGAGTAGGCAGCACGCGGAAAGGGCCGTGCCGTCCCCCGTACGGAGGACGGCGCGGCCCTTTCCGCATGCCGGGCCCCGCTTCCCGCCGCCTCCCGGCCCGCCCCGCGCCAACCGGTCGGCGGGCACGCAGACGGGCGGACGCCCGGAATGTCGCCTAATGTCGGCCGGAGGACGGACGAAGGAGGCGAAGGTGCCGAGCCCGACCCCCGTACCCCCGCGCGACCGGGCGGACACGCCCTGGCGGTCCGAGGGCGCACCGCCCGCCCCGCCGCCCAAGAAGAAGATGCCCGGCGGCTGGCGCGGCCTGATCCTCGCCGCCCTGATCATCTACTTGATCACCAACCTGGTGCTGTCCTTCTTCAACGAGGTCGACGAACCGACCGTCTCGTACACCGAGTTCACCAAGCAGGTCGAAGCCGGCAACGTTTCCAGGATCTACTCCAAGGGCGACGCCATCCAGGGCGAGCTGAAGAACGAGCAGCAGCTCCCCGGCGGCAAGGGCGACTACAAGAAGTTCGTGACCCAGCGGCCCGCCTTCGCCGACGACGACCTGTGGGCCGATCTGACCGCCAAGGGCGTCACGGTCACCGCCCAGCCCGTGGTCGAACAGCGCAGCTTCCTCGCCAACCTGCTGCTCTCGCTCGCGCCCATGCTGCTGCTGATCGGCCTGTGGGTGCTGCTCGCCCGCCGGATGAGCGGCGCGCTCGGCGGGGGAGGACTGGGCGGCATCGGGCGCAAAGCGCCGCCCAAGCCGGTCGAGCTGGAGGGCGGCCGGCGCACCACCTTCGACGACGTGGCCGGCATCGACGAGGTCGAGAGCGAGCTCAGCGAGGTCGTCGACTTCCTCAAGAACCCCCAGGCCTACCGGCGGCTGGGCGCCCGGATGCCCGGGGGCGTGCTGCTGGCCGGGCCACCCGGCACCGGCAAGACCCTGCTGGCCCGCGCGGTGGCGGGCGAGGCGGGCGTGCCGTTCTTCTCCGCCTCCGCCTCCGAGTTCATCGAGATGATCGTCGGCGTGGGCGCCTCACGGGTCCGGGAGCTGTTCGCCGAGGCCCGCAAGGTGGCCCCGGCCATCATCTTCATCGACGAGATCGACACCATCGGCCGGGCCAGGGGAGCGGGCGGCGGCATCGGCGGCCACGACGAGCGCGAGCAGACCCTCAACCAGATCCTCACCGAGATGGACGGCTTCTCCGGCTCCGAGGGCGTGGTGGTGATCGCCGCGACCAACCGGAAGGACGTGCTCGACCCCGCGCTCACCCGCCCCGGCCGGTTCGACCGGATGGTCACCGTCTCCCCGCCGGACCGCGCCGGCCGCGAGGCCATCCTCCGCATCCACACCCGCGAGATCCCCCTGGACCCGGGCGTGGACCTGGCCCAGGTCGCCCGCACCACCCCCGGCATGACCGGCGCGGAACTCGCCAACCTGGCCAACGAGGCGGCGCTGCTCGCGGTCCGGCGGAACCAGGACGCCGTCACCCGCACCGACCTCTCCGACGCGCTGGAGAAGGTCCAGCTCGGCGCGAAACGGCCGCTGGTGATGCCGGAGGACGAGCGCCGCCGCACCGCCTACCACGAGAGCGGCCACGCCCTGCTGGGCATGCTCCAGCCGGGCGCCGACCCGGTCCGCAAGATCACCATCGTGCCGCGGGGCCGGGCCCTCGGCGTCACCCTCTCCACCCCGGACTCGGACCGCTACGCCTACACCGAGCCGTACCTGCGCGGCCGGATCATCGGCGCGCTCGGCGGCATGGCGGCCGAGCACGTGGTCTACGGGATCATCACCACCGGCGCGGAGAACGACCTGGAGCAGGTCACCAACCTGGCCCGGGGCATGGTCGGCCGCTGGGGCATGAGCGAACGGGTGGGCCGGCTCACCGCGATCCCGTCCGACGCGCAGTCCCCGTACGGCCTCACCGCCGCGCCCGCCACCCTGGACGCGGTCGACGCCGAGATGCGGCGCCTCGTCGACGAGTGCTACGAGGAAGCGTGCCGCCTGCTGCGCGAGCACCGGGACAAGCTCGACGCGCTCGCCGAGGCCCTGCTCGCCAACGAGACGCTGGAGGAGGACGAGGCGTACGCGACGGCGGGCATCCCGCGGCTGTCCAAGCCCGCCCTCTGAGGTCCGGCCCGCCGGAGCCCGCGAGAGCCCGCCGGAGCCCGCGACTCGGGGGGCCCGGGTCCGGCCGGACCGGCGGAACCGCCTCGGGTTCCACCGGGTCGCGCTACTCCGTCCGGGCGATCACGTACCGGAAGATGTTCGGCAGCCACACCGAACCGTCCGCACGCTCGAACGGGTGGAGTTCCTCGGCCAGTTCCTTCTCGGCCTGCCCCGGGTCGGAGACGTCGTACAGACCGGTCGACAGCAGCCCCCGGACCGCGCTCTCCAGGTCCGCGTACCCGAACGGGCAGAACACCCGCCCCGAGCCGTCCGGCCGCAGCCCCGCCCCGGCGGCCAGGCCGTCCAGGTCCGCCGGCGCCGGGGCGCCCGGCACCGTGCAGCGCTCCGCCGGACCCCAGCCCGCGAGCACCACCGCGGCGCCCCGGCGGACCCCGGTCAGGGCGGCCGCCAGGGCCTCCGGCTCCGGCGAGAAGGCGGTCAGCACGTCGTACGGCCGGACGGCGGGCGCGGGTGCGGCGGACAGCACCTCCAGCACCCGCTCCCGGGCCAGGGCGCGCAGCGCGGGCCGCGGCTCCACCCCGGTCACCCGGGCACCCCGGCCCGCGGCCAGCAGCAGGCTCAGCCCGGCCCCGCAGTCCAGGCCGAGCACCCCGTCGCCCGGCCCCACCTCCAGCCGGTCGTACACCGCCTCGTACAGCGGTACCAGCATCCGTTCCTGGATCTCCGCCCAGTCCCGGGCGACGAGCGTCGCGGTCGGCGTAGGTGTCATCGAAGAAGCGCTCCTGATTCCTCATCGCCCCCTGGCCCCCGTTGCCAGAGAACTCCCACTTCGCCGCCGCGTCCAGAGGAACGTCAGCGCGGATTGCGCCGGGTTCGCGCCCGGACCGCGCCCGGACCGCGCCGGGTTCGCGCCCGATCACCCCGCCGATCGCGTCCGGACACCGCCTGACCACCCCCTGACCATCCCCGGACCGCGTCCGGATCACGGGCCGATTCACGCTCGGCACCCGCGGCGCCGTACCATTCGCGCCATGGCAAAGGCTCCCGTTCTCACCCCCCAGGCGGAGGACTTCCCCCGCTGGTACCAGGATCTGATCAACAAGGCCGAACTGGCCGACAACGGCCCAGTGCGCGGCACGATGGTCATCCGACCGTACGGCTACGGGCTGTGGGAGCGGATGCAGCAGGAGATGGACGCCCGCATCAAGGAATCGGGCGCCCAGAACGCGTACTTCCCGATGTTCATCCCGCAGGCGTACCTGACGAAGGAAGCCGAGCACGTCGAGGGCTTCGCCCCCGAGCTCGCGGTCGTCACCCACGGCGGCGGCAAGGAGCTCGAGGAGCCGGTCGTCGTCCGCCCCACCTCCGAGACGATCATCAACGACTACTTCTCGAAGTGGGTCCAGAGCTACCGCGACCTGCCCCTGCTGATCAACCAGTGGGCCAACGTGGTCCGCTGGGAGATGCGCCCCCGCATCTTCCTCCGCACGAGTGAGTTCCTCTGGCAGGAGGGCCACACCGCCCACGCCACCTACGAGGACGCCCGCGACTACGCCGCGCACATCCACCGGAACGTGTACGGCGACTTCATGACCAACGTGCTCGGCATCGACGTCGTGCTCGGCCGCAAGACCCCCAAGGAGCGCTTCGCCGGCGCCATCAACACCCTCACCCTCGAGGGCATGATGGGCGACGGCAAGGCCCTGCAGATGGGCACCAGCCACGAGCTCGGCCAGAACTTCGCCAAGGCGTTCAACACCTCCTACCTGTCCAAGGAGGGCAAGCAGGAGCTGGTCTGGCAGACCTCCTGGGGCGTCTCCACCCGCATGGTCGGCGGTCTGATCATGTCCCACGGAGACGACAACGGCCTGCGGGTCCCGCCGCGCCTGGCCCACGTCCAGGTCGTGGTCATGGCGATCAAGGGCGACGAGGCCGTGGCCAAGGTCCGCGAGCTCGGCGACCGCCTGAAGGCCGTCGGCCTGCGGGTCCAGGTCGACGACCGCGTCGACGTCCCGTTCGGCCGCCGCGCGGTGGACTGGGAGCTCAAGGGCGTCCCGGTTCGCATCGAGATCGGCCCCCGTGACCTGGAGGCCGGAACCGCGATGCTGGCCCGCCGCATCCCGGGCGGCAAGGAGCCGGTGCAGATCGACGCCCTGGCCGACCTGCTGCCCAAGGTGCTGGACGAGGACCAGGCGCAGCTGCTGCGCGAGTCCCGCGAGCGCCGGGAGTCCCGTACGACCGACGTGGCCACCCTCGAGGAGGCCGCCGAGGCCGCGGTCGCCGGCGGCTGGGCGCGGATCCCGTGGGCCGACCTGGGTCCGGAGGGCGAGGCCAAGCTCGGCGAGCAGGCCGTGACCGTCCGGTGCCTGGTCGCCGAGGACGGCTCGGTGCCGGAGGCGGACGACGCCCCGGGCACGCTGGCCATCGTGGCGCGCTCGTACTGACCCGTCGGCTGGTGGTGACCGTCGGCTCGTACTGACCCGTGAGTACGCCTGCGCATCATGTGGCGCGATGCGCGTGATGCGACGGGTGTGACGGCAGGGGTGCCCCGGGACGTAGTCCGGGGCACCCCTGTACGTACCGACTCCTCCGGAGTTCTGCGCACCCGCCCTCATCGGGACGCATGAGACTGAACTGACTGGTACGTGCAAAAAATTTGGAATGGCCCGGAATCGGAACACCGGGGCACCCAGGCTCGTTGTCACGACGTGAGCACGACACCACCTGTTCTGGCCGCAGAGCTGGCGCTGGCGTGGGCCGACATTCAGCGGTACCACCCCGAGCTGCCCGACCTCGCCGCGCCCGAGTCCCTGATCGGAGAGTCCTCGTCCGCCTGCGGCGCCGAGCTCTCCTTCGAGCGACTGCTGCACGAGGCAGTCCACGGCATCGCCGCGGCCCGCGGCGTCCGGGACACCTCGCGCGCCGGCCGCTACCACAACCGCCGCTTCCTGGCCATCGCCGAGGAGATGGGCCTCGACCACTCCGACGAACCGCACGCGAGCAGCGGTTTCTCCCTGGTCACGCTGAACCCGGAGGCCAAGAAGCGCTACCGCCCGACCATGGAGCGGCTGCAGCGGGCCCTGCGGGCGCACACCGTGGCCACCGCCGCCGACACCAAGCGCAGCTTCCGCGGACCGGCCGCACGGCACGGCTCCTCGGGCGGCGGCGTCCGGGTCAAGGCGGTCTGCGACTGCGGGCGCAACGTACGGGTGGTGCCGTCCGTGCTCGCCCAGGCGCCCATCATGTGCGGCGGCTGCGGCAAACCCTTCCGCATCCCGGAAGTCGCGGTGGTGGCAGCCGCGTCCTGACGTGCCGCGGGCATGTGGCAGAATGACTAGCTGTACTCGACAGCCGCACAGGACCCCTCTCTCCTCCGGCTGACGCGTCCATCGGGCACCCGAGTACCGCAACCCCACGTGGCATCTCATGTGCCCAACCACGTCAAGACCAGGAGACACCACTCCAGTGGCAGTCAAGATCAAGCTCAAGCGCCTCGGCAAGATTCGCCAGCCGCACTACCGCGTCGTCGTCGCCGACTCCCGTACCCGCCGTGACGGCCGGGCCATCGAGGAGATCGGTCTGTACCACCCGACGTACAACCCCTCGCGCATCGAGATCGACTCGGAGCGCGCGCAGTACTGGCTGTCCGTCGGCGCCCAGCCGACCGAGCCGGTCCTCGCCCTCCTGAAGCTCACCGGTGACTGGCAGAAGCACAAGGGCCTGCCGGCCCCGGCGCCGCTGCTGCAGCCGGCGACGAAGGAAGACAAGCGTCGTTCCTTCGACGAGTTCGCGAAGGCGCTGGAGGGTGGCGACGCCAAGGGCGAGGCCATCACCCAGAAGAAGAAGGCTGAGAAGAAGGCGGACGAGGCCGAGGCCGCCGCCGAGTCGACCGAGGCCTGAGCATGCTCGAGGAGGCTCTTGAGCACCTCGTAAAGGGCATTGTCGACAACCCCGACGACGTGCAGGTCGCCTCGCGCAACCTGCGCCGTGGGCAGGTGCTGGAGGTCCGGGTGCACCCCGACGACCTCGGCAAGGTGATCGGCCGCAACGGTCGCACCGCGCGCGCCCTGCGCACCGTCGTGGGAGCGATCGGCGGACGGGGCATCCGCGTCGACCTCGTCGACGTGGACCAGGTCCGCTGAGAAGTTGAACCACCGGCACGGGCCGGGGAGGGCATCCGCTGCCCACCCCGGCCCGTGTCGTTTTTGCTCCGGCCCGTGTGTCGATTTCAACGGCGATCAGAGCAACCATCGATTGAGTAACCACGACGGAGAGGTACCACCTCCGCGAAAGCGGCGGCGGTTCAGCCGCAAGGCAGGGAGAGAAACAGCGTGCAGCTCGTAGTCGCCCGGGTCGGCCGCGCCCACGGCATCAAGGGTGAGGTCACCGTCGAAGTGCGTACCGACGAGCCGGAACTCCGGCTTTCCCCCGGTGCCGTGCTCCACACCGAGCCCGCGTCCGCCGGCCCGCTCACCATCGAGACCGGCCGGGTGCACAGCGGCCGGCTGCTGCTCCGCTTCGAGGGCGTGAAGGACCGCACCGCCGCCGAGGCGCTGCGCAACACGCTGCTGATCGCCGAAGTCGACCCCTCGGAGCTGCCCGAGGAGGAGGACGAGTACTACGACCACCAGCTGCTCGACCTCGACGTGGTCCTCGCCGACGGCACCCTGATCGGCCGGATCAGCGAGATCTCCCACCTGCCCTCGCAGGACCTGTTCATCGTCGAGCGCGAGGACGGCAGCGAGGTCATGATCCCCTTCGTGGAGGAGATCGTCACCGAGATCGACCTGGAGGAGCAGCGGGCCGTGATCGACCCGCCGCCGGGTCTGATCGACGACCGCGCCGAGGTCGCCTCCTCGCGCGACAGCGGGGAAGAAGCCTGATGCGCCTCGACGTCGTCACGATCTTCCCCGACTACCTGGAGCCGCTGAACGTCTCCCTCGTCGGCAAGGCGCGGACCCGCGGGCAGCTCGACGTACACGTGCACGACCTGCGCGACTGGACGTACGACCGGCACAACACCGTCGACGACACCCCGTACGGCGGCGGCCCCGGCATGGTCATGAAGACCGAGCCGTGGGGCGACTGCCTGGACGACGCCCTCGCCGCCGGGTACGAGGCCGGCGCCCACGGCCCGGTCATGGTCGTCCCCACACCCAGCGGCCGGCCCTTCACGCAGGAACTCGCCGTCGAGCTCTCCGAGCGCCCCTGGCTGATCTTCACCCCGGCCCGGTACGAGGGCATCGACCGCCGGGTCATGGACGAGTACGCCACCCGTATGCCGGTCTACGAGGTCTCCATCGGTGACTACGTCCTGGCGGGCGGCGAGGCCGCGGTCCTGGTGATCACCGAGGCGGTGGCCCGGCTGCTGCCCGGCGTCCTCGGCAACGCCGAATCGCACCGGGACGACTCCTTCGCGCCCGGCGAGATGGCCAACCTGCTCGAAGGCCCCGTCTACACCAAGCCCCCGGTGTGGCGCGGGCGCGGCATCCCCGAGGTGCTGCTGAGCGGCCACCACGGGAAGATCGCGCGCTGGCGCCGGGACGAGGCCTTCGCCCGCACCGCGCGGCACCGTCCGGACCTCATCGAGCGCACCGAGGCCACGGCCTTCGACAAGAAGGACCGCGAGACCCTCAGCATCCTGGGCTGGTCCCCCACTCCGGACGGCCGATTTTGGCGCAGGCCGGAGGCCGTGGAAGAATAGGCGGCTGCTGTACGCCCGCGTGCGCCCCTGCCACAGGGGGACCGTCGCCCGCCGGGTGGCACAGCTCCCGAATTCTCTACGGAAACCCGCACGGCGGCCTGTGGCGTCGTGCGAAGAAAGCAGACGAAGAACATGTCTTCTCTCCTCGACGGTGTGAACGCCGCCTCCCTGCGCTCGGACGTCCCGGCCTTCCGCCCGGGTGACACGATCAACGTGCACGTCCGCGTCATCGAGGGCAACCGCTCCCGTATCCAGCAGTTCAAGGGCGTCGTCATCCGCCGCCAGGGCTCCGGCGTCTCCGAGACCTTCACCGTTCGCAAGGTCTCCTTCTCCGTCGGCGTCGAGCGCACCTTCCCGGTGAACTCCCCGATCTTCGAGAAGATCGAGCTGGTCACCCGCGGTGACGTCCGCCGTGCGAAGCTGTACTACCTCCGTGAGCTCCGTGGCAAGGCCGCGAAGATCAAGGAGAAGCGCGACAACTGATCTCGCGCCCGGGGTCCGGGAGCGGCCGGATAGGCTCCTCCCGATGGACACCGAAGCACGAGTCACGCAGCGCGGCCACTCTTCCCCCGACGAGGGGGCGGAGCGGTCGCGTTTCGCGTTTTCCGGACGTCTGACCTGGCGGCGGGCCGGGCTGGCCGGTGTCGCCCTCACCGTCGGCGTGCTGCTCTTCAGCAACTTCGTGCTGCAGCCCTTCCTGATCCCCAGCCGCTCGATGGAGCCGACCCTCAAGGTCGGGGACCGGGTGCTGGTCAACAAGCTGGCGTACCGTTTCGGCGAGGAACCGCGCCGCGGCGACGTGGTGGTCTTCGACGGCCGCGGCTCCTTCGTGCAGGAAGGGCCGGAGGGCAATCCGGTCGGCGAGGCACTGCGCGGCGCGGCCGCGGCCCTCGGGCTGGCCGAGCCGGCCGACACGGACTTCGTGAAGCGGGTGGTGGGCGTGGGCGGCGACGACGTGGTCTGCTGTGACGACCGCGGCCGGATCAAGGTCAACGGCAAGGTGCTCGACGAGCCCTACCTGTACCCCGGGGACGTCCCCTCGACGGTCCCGTTCCGTACCGTGGTGCCGCTCGGCACCCTGTGGGTGATGGGGGACCACCGCTCCCAGTCCCGGGACTCCCGCGACCACCTCGGCTCGCCGGGCGGCGGGATGGTGCCGGTGGACAAGGTGATCGGGCGGGCCGACTGGATCGGCTGGCCGCTTTCCCGCTGGGGCAGACCCGGTGGTGGCGCCGGCGGTACGGATGGGTAGCCGCGGGCGCTCGGCCCGCGAGCGCGACGCCGAGATCCAGCGGCTCGGCGGGCGCGCCGAACGCCGCCGGCTGGCCCGCAAGAGCAAGCGGCGCCGGCGGACCCGGCGGGCGGGCGAGCTGCCGCTGCTGGTGGTCGTGGCGCTGTGCATCGCGCTGCTCCTGAAGACCTTCCTGGTACAGGCGTTCTTCATCCCGTCGGGCTCGATGGAGCAGACCATCCGGATCGGCGACCGGGTGCTCGTGGACAAGCTGACCCCGTGGTTCGGGGCCAAGGCCGAGCGCGGCGACGTGGTCGTCTTCAGGGACCCGGGCGGCTGGCTCAAGGGCGAGCAGCGGCCCGCCCCCGATCCGATCGGCGTCAAACAGCTCAAGCAGGCGCTGACCTTCATCGGCCTGCTGCCCTCGTCCGACGAGCAGGACCTGATCAAGCGGGTCATCGGGGTGGGCGGTGACACGGTCAAGTGCTGCGACGCCAAGGGCCGGGTCAGCGTCAACGGCGTGTCCATCGATGAGCCGTACGTGATGCGCGGAAACGCGCCGTCCGACATCAGGTTCGAGGTGAAGGTGCCGGAGGGCCGGCTGTTCGTGATGGGCGACCACCGGGCCAATTCGGCGGACTCCCGCTACCACCTCGACGAGCAGTTCCAGGGGACCATCGCGGAGGCGGGCGTGGTCGGCCGCGCCTTCGTGATCGCCTGGCCGTCGGGCCACTGGGGCGGCCTGGACAAGCCCGCGGTCTTCGCCACGGTGCCCGATCCCGCGCGCCGGGGACGCAGGAGGCACAGGCCCGTCGCATAGTGTGTCCTCCGTCTCCCGATCCTTGGGGAACTCCCGCTCGTTAGGGGAGTGGAGGCCCCGTCAGTTCCGGCGTGGGCGCATGTTTCGAAGTGAGGAGTGGAAGTGGGGGATGTGGCAGTAGGCGCACGTTCCGGACGCGAGGAGCCCGAGGAGCGGCCCGAGCGGCCGGGGGCCGAGCAGCCGGAGGACGCCGTCGCCGGTGCCGAGGGGACCACCGGGGACGACGAGGCCGCCGAGAGCCCGCAGCGCTCCTTCTGGAAGGAGCTGCCCCTCCTCATCGGCATCGCCCTGGTGCTGGCCCTGCTGATCAAGACCTTCCTGCTGCAGGCGTTCTCGATCCCCTCCGACTCGATGCAGAACACCCTGCAGCGCGGTGACCGGGTGCTGGTGGACAAGCTGACCCCGTGGTTCGGCTCGGAGCCGGAGCGGGGCGAGGTCGTGGTCTTCGAGGACCCGGACGAGTGGCTGGCCGGAGAGCCGACCCCGGAACCCAACGTGTTCCAGACGGCCCTTCGCTGGATCGGTCTGATGCCGGACGAGAAGGACCTGATCAAGCGGGTCATCGCGGTCGGCGGCGACACGGTGGAGTGCCAGAAGGGCGGACCGGTCAAGGTCAACGGGAAGGCGCTGGACGAGCCGTACATCTTCCCCGGCAACACCCCGTGCGACGACAAGCCGTTCGGGCCGCTGAAGGTGCCGAAGGACCACGTGTGGGTCATGGGCGACCACCGTCAGAACTCCTACGACTCGCGGTACCACGGGGACGACAAGACGGGCGGCTTCGTGCCCAACGAGAAGGTCGTCGGACGGGCCGTGGTCGTGGCCTGGCCGCTGAGCCGCTGGGCGACCCTGCCGGTGCCGGACACCTTCGACCAGCCGGGCCTGGGCAACCAGGCCGCGGCCGCCGCGATCGGGCTGGGTCCGGCGGGACTGGGCGTGGCCGGTGCGGTACCGCTGGTGATGTGGCGCAGGCGGGTGCTGACCCGGGGGCGTACCGCCGGGTAGATTGCCGCCCAGTCGACGATCTCCGAGGTGGGGGGCGCTGGGATGGGCGAAGCAGCACGTGGAACGGGTGGCCGCGGCCGCCTCGGCAACATACTGTCGGGGCTGGCCGTGGCCATCGGCTTTGCCCTGTTCCTGGGGGGATTCGTGTGGGGTGCGCTGGTCTACCAGCCGTACACGGTGCCGACGGACTCGATGATGCCCACGGTGCGGCCGGGGGACCGGGTGCTCGCCGAGCGGATCGACGGCGGTGAGGTGCGCCGCGGCGACGTGGTGATCTTCACCGATTCCGTGTGGAGCAACGCGCCGATGGTCAAGCGGGTCGTCGGCATCGGCGGCGACACCGTGCGCTGCTGCGACCAGGACGGCCGGTTGACGGTGAACGGCAAGGAACTGGACGAGCCGTACATCGACGACGTGAAGGCCGACGGCTCCGGGCGCCGTTCGGGCCTCGCCTCGGACACGCCGTTCGAGGTGACGGTGCCCAAGGGCAAGCTGTTCCTGCTGGGTGACCGGCGGGCCGCTTCGCTGGACTCCCGGGCCCACCTCCAGGACGCCGGACAGGGCATGGTGGAGCGCTCCGCGGTCACTGCGCGGGTGGACGCCCGCGCATGGCCCTCGGCGGCCATGCTGGAGCGTCCGCGGACCTACGCGGCACTGCCCGGCGGGGTCTCCTCGCCCGGCCCGATCAGGATCCAGCTGATCGCGGCGGTCGTCGGCGCGGCGCTGGTGGTCGGCGGAGCGGCGTACGGGCCGGTCGCGCGGCGGCTGGGCCGGGGGCGGCGGGAGCCGAACGGTGTCCGCTGACCCGGGCCCGCGCAAGGTGTCGCGGCTGATCCTGCTGGATCCGGCGGACCGGATCCTGCTGCTGCACGGCTTCGAGCCGGCCGATCCGGCCGACGACTGGTGGTTCACCCCGGGGGGCGGCCTGGAGCCCGGAGAGACCCGGGAAGAGGCCGCGCTGCGCGAGCTCGCGGAGGAGACCGGGATCGGGCAGGTGGAGCTCGGGCCGGTGCTCTGGCACCGGTACTGCTCCTTCCCCTTCGACGGGCGGCGCTGGGAACAGGACGAGTGGTACTTCCTGGCCAGAACCACCCAGACCGCCACCGCCCCGGCCGCCCTCACCGAGCTGGAACGGCGCAGCGTCACCGGGGCGAGATGGTGGACCTGCGAGGAACTTCTCGCGGCACGTGAGACGGTGTACCCGACCAAGCTCGCCGAGCTGTTCCGCGCACTGCTCGACGACGGTCCCCCGGCCGCGCCGGTGGTCCTGGACCCCGAAATCGTTTAGGGGCGCACAGGGCTGGCGCACAATAGGGGGACGCACGGCTGAAGGGGAACATGCCATGAGCGCCGAGGACCTCGAGAAGTACGAGACCGAGATGGAGCTGAAGCTCTATCGCGAGTACCGCGACGTCGTCGGGCTGTTCAAGTACGTGATCGAGACCGAACGACGGTTCTACCTCACCAACGACTACGAGATGCAGGTGCACTCGGTCCAGGGCGAGGTGTTCTTCGAGGTGTCGATGGCCGACGCGTGGGTCTGGGACATGTACCGGCCGGCCCGGTTCGTGAAGCAGGTTCGGGTGTTGACGTTCAAGGACGTGAACATCGAGGAGCTCAACAAGAGCGACCTGGAGCTCCCCGGCAGCTGATCTCACCCCTGTGGGTGAGCGGGTTGTCCACAGGCCGGCGGTTGTCCACCAAGATCCACAATGTGCGCACCGGTACGGGACCGTCTGTCCCGGAGGTGGTGCGCAATGGATACCCGAGGGGCACTGGGCAGGTACGGCGAGGACCTGGCCGCGCGGCGGCTGACCGAGGCCGGGATGCGGGTGATCGCGCGGAACTGGCGGTCGGGGCCGGGCGGAGAGATCGACATCGTCGCCCAGGACGGCGACGCGCTGGTGGTCTGCGAGGTCAAGACACGCCGGGCGGGCCCGTTCGAACACCCGATGGCGGCGGTCGGACGGGACAAGGCCGAGCGGCTCCGGAGGCTCGCGGAGCGCTGGATCGCCGACCACGGCGGAGCGCCCCCGGGCGGGGTGCGGATCGACGTGGTCGGGGTGGTCCTGCCGCGGCGGGGCGCCCCGGTCGTGGAGCACGTCCGGGGGGTGGCGTGATGGGCTTCGCGCGGACCTGCTCGGTGGCGCCGGTCGGCGTCGAGGGCGTGCTGGTCGAGGTCCAGGCGGACCTGGAGCCGGGACTGGCCGCCTTCACCCTGGTCGGACTCCCCGACAAGACCCTGTTCGAGAGCCGGGACCGGGTCCGGGCCGCGGTGGTGAACTCGGGCGCGGAATGGCCTCAGAAGAAGCTCACCGTGGGCCTGAGCCCGGCCTCCGTGCCGAAGTCCGGCTCGGGATTCGACCTGGCCATCGCCACCGCGGTGCTCGGCGCTGCGGAACGGATCGACCCGGCGGCCATCGCCGATCTGGTCATCGTCGGCGAGCTCGGCCTGGACGGCCGTGCCCGCCCGGTCCGGGGCGTGCTCCCGGCCGTCCTGGCCGCGGCCGAGGCCGGGTACCGGCAGGTGGTCGTGCCGCAGCAGTGCGCGGGCGAGGCCGCCCTGGTCCCCGATGTCGCCGTGCTCGGCGTCCGCAGCCTGCGCCAGCTCATCGCCGTCCTCAGCGAGGGCGAGATCCCGGACGAGGACCCCTCGGACCCGCCGGACCGGCCCGACCCGATGCTGGCCGGCCTGGTCGTCCCGGGAGTGGCGGTCGGTGCCGGAATCGGGCGTGGCGGCCGTGCCGGGCTGCCCGATCTGGCGGACGTGGCCGGGCAGCGGGCGGCCCGGCGGGCCCTGGAGGTGGCGGCCGCCGGCGGACATCACGTGTTCCTCACCGGCCCGCCGGGCGCCGGCAAGACCATGCTGGCGGAACGCCTCCCGGGGATCATGCCGGCCCTCACCCGGCAGGAGTCCCTGGAGGTCACCGCCGTCCACTCGGTCGCAGGCCTCCTGGCGCCCGGCGATCCGCTCGTACAGGCCGTGCCGTACTGCGCCCCGCACCACTCGGCGAGCATGCAGTCGCTGGTGGGCGGCGGGAGCGGGCTGCCACGGCCCGGCGCGGTCTCGCTGGCGCACCGGGGCGTGCTCTTCCTGGACGAGGCGCCCGAGTTCAGCACCAAGACGCTGGACGCGCTGCGGCAGCCGCTGGAGTCCGGCGAGGTGGTCGTCGCGCGGGCGGCCGGGGTGGTGCGGCTGCCCGCGAAGTTCCTGATGGTGCTCGCCTCCAACCCCTGCCCCTGCGGGCGGCACACGGTGCACGGCATCGGCTGTGAGTGCCCGCCGGCGGCGATCCGGCGCTACCAGGCCCGTCTCTCCGGCCCACTGCTCGACCGGGTGGACCTGCGGGTCGAGGTGGAGCCGGTCAGCAGGTCCGATCTGCTGGGGCGGGGCGGACGGGGTGAGACCAGCGCGGCCGTGGGGGCGCGGGTGGCCGAGGCCAGGTGCCGGGCGGCGGCCCGGCTGGAGGACACGCCCTGGAGGGTGAACGGCGAGATCCCCGGGCACGAGTTGCGGACCCGCTGGGAACCCGCTCCGGGGGCGCTCGCCCAGGCCGAGCGGGAGCTGGAGCGCGGGCTGCTCACCGCACGCGGCCTGGACCGGGTGCTCCGCGTCGCCTGGACCGTCGCCGACCTGGCCGGCAAGGACCGGCCGGACGCCCTGGACGTGGCCGTCGCCCTGGAACTCCGTACGGGCGTGGCACGCGGCGTCCCCGTCGCACCCGGTCTCGTGTGATGGCCGGCGACCAGGGCGAACTGCTCGCCAGGGCGGCGCTCACGCGGGTGTTGGAGCCGGGGGACGAGCACGGAGGGCGCTGGCTGCGGCGCTTCGGCGCGGAAGGGGTGATACGGCGGCTGACCGGCCCGCCGGGGGAGTGCGAGGCCCTCGACGGGGTGGGGCCCGGGCGGCTCACCGGATACCGGGAGCGGGCCGCCCGGGCCGACCCCGAGCGGGACCTGGCGGTCATCGCGGGCCTGGGCGGCCGCTTCGTGCCGCCGGGCGCCCCGGAGTGGCCCAGCCAGCTCGACGACCTCGGGGACGCCCGCCCCGTCGGACTGTGGCTCCGGGGCGGGCCGGACCTCCGGGTCTGGGCCTTGCGTTCGGTCGCCCTGGTGGGCGCCCGCGCCTGCACCCCGTACGGCACGCACATGGCGCAGACCCTCGCCGCCGGACTCGCCGAGCGCGGCTGGGTGGTGGTCTCCGGAGCGGCCTACGGCATCGACGGAGCCGCCCACCGCGGGGCGCTCTCCGCGGGCGGTGCCACCGCTGCCGTACTGGCCTGCGGGGTGGACACGCACTACCCGCCGGGGCACGCCGGCCTGCTCGGGCGGATCGCCGGGCAGGGCCTGCTGATCGGCGAGCTGCCACCGGGCAGCCATCCCACCCGCAGCCGGTTCGTCCTGCGGAACCGGGTCATCGCCGCCCTCACCCGCGGCACCGTGGTCGTCGAGGCAGCCCACCGCAGCGGCTCCCTCGTCACCGCCCGCCGCGCCCAGCGGCTCGGCAGGCTCACCATGGGCGTGCCCGGCCCCGCCACCAGCGTGCTCTCCGCCGGGGTGCACGAGCTGCTGCGCGGCGAGGCCGTCCTGGTCACCGACGCCGACGAGATCGTCGAACTGGTCGGCGGCATGGGCGAACTGGCCCCCGAACGCAGGGGACCGGTGCTCCCCCGGGACCTGCTCCCGCCGGAGACCGCCCGGGTACTGGAAGCGCTCCCGGCCGGCCGGCCCGCCCGTGCCGGGGAGGTGGCGCTCTCCGCCGGCAGCGGCACCGATGAAGTCATCGGCAGACTGTACGAACTTCACTCTCTGGGGTTCGTCGAACGGCAAGGCGACGGATGGAGGTTGACGGGACACGCCGCCGATGCGGCCACTCGAACCGGTGGCGCCCGGCGAGGCGGTCGTTGACCTGGGGCGTTCCGGTGAAAGAGTGAAGCCGATGAGAGACGCGGCATTCCCGGTGGCAGTCGCCTGGACCGTGCGCGAGGCGCCGGTCCCGGACCGCCCGCGTGGCACCGCGGGCGCCGGGGCCGTCATACGATCCCGTACTCTTCGCGCACCGCGACTGTTCAGTCACGCTACGCTCCCAAGGAATCCGGTCCCGACAAAGGCGACGCATGCCCCAGCACACCTCAGGGTCTGACCGCGCTGCGGCACCCCCCGCTGCCCGCAGCAGCGAGCGGTCCACCGCGCCCTCGTCCCTGGACGCGCTGTGGCGCTCCTACAAGGACTCGGGTGACGAACGCCTGCGGGAGCAGCTGATCCTGCACTACTCGCCGCTGGTGAAGTACGTGGCCGGCCGGGTCAGTGTCGGGCTCCCGCCCAATGTCGAGCAGGCGGACTTCGTCTCCTCCGGGGTCTTCGGACTGATCGACGCCATCGAGAAGTTCGACATCGACCGGGCCATCAAGTTCGAGACGTACGCGATCACCCGCATCCGCGGCGCGATGATCGACGAACTGCGCGCCCTGGACTGGATCCCGCGTTCCGTCCGCCAGAAGGCGCGCGCCGTCGAGCGGGCCTACGCAACCCTGGAGGCGCAGCTCAGGCGCACCCCCTCCGAGACCGAGGTGGCCGCCGAGATGGGCATCTCGGTGGAGGAACTCCACACCGTTTTCAGCCAGTTGTCGCTCGCCAACATGGTCGCCCTGGAAGAGCTGCTGCACGTCGGCGGCGAGGGCGGCGAGCGGCTCACCCTGATGGACACCCTGGAGGACACCGCCGCCGACAACCCGGTCGCGGTGGCGGAGGACCGGGAGCTGCGCCGGCTCCTCGCCCGGGCCATCAACACCCTTCCTGAACGGGAGAAGACGGTGGTGACCCTCTACTACTACGAGGGGCTCACCCTCGCCGAGATCGGCAACGTGCTCGGCGTCACCGAGTCCCGGGTCAGCCAGATCCACACCAAGTCGGTGCTGCAACTGCGGGCGAAGCTGGCGGATGTCGGCCGGTGACCTTGCGGCACCTCCGTAAAGTGGAGACGTGCCCAGGATTCGAGCGGCCTCCGTGGCCGAGCACCGGACGATGCAGCGCGGCGCCCTCCTGGACGCCGCCCGGTCCCTGCTGTCCGAGGGCGGTACGGAGGCGCTGACCTTCCCCGCCCTCGCCGAACGGACCGGCCTCGCCCGGTCCTCCGTCTACGAGTACTTCCGCTCCCGCGCGGCCGTGGTCGAGGAGCTGTGCGCCGTGGACTTCCCGGTGTGGGCGGCCGAGATCGAAGCGGCCATGGAGGCCGCGGACACCCCCGAGGCGAAGGTCGAGGCGTACGTCCGGCAGCAGCTGGCCCTGGTGGGGGACCGGCGGCACCGTGCCGTGGTGGCGATCTCGGCGAGCGAGCTCGACGCCGGCGCCCGGGAGAAGATCCGTGCGGCGCACGGCGGCCTGGTGGCGATGATCGTCGAGGCGCTCGGCGACCTCGGCCACGACCAGCCCCGGCTCGCCGCGATGCTGCTCCAGGGGATCGTGGACGCCGCCGTGCGCCGGATCGAGCTCGGTGCCGCCGAGGAGCCCGCCGAGGTCACCGAGGCGGCCGTGGCCATGGCCCTGCGCGGCGTACGGGGCTGAGAGCGGCGCCCGGCGGAAGCAGCCGGGGCGAGGCCCGGGGAACCAGGGCCAGCGGGTTGAGGTAGGCGTCCCCGGCGAGCAGCCCCCAGTGCAGGCAGGACGCCGGGCAGTGGCTCCCCGTGTCCAGGACCGCCACCACCTGCCCGGCCCGCACCGGCTCGCCCGCGGAGACCAGCGGGCGGACCGGTTCGAACGTGGTGCGCAGACCCCCCGGGAGGGTGAGGGACAGCACCCCGCGGCCGGCCACCTGTCCGGCGTAATGCACCCGGCCGGCACCCACCGCCCGCACGTCCGTACCCACCGGGGCGGCCAGGTCCACCCCGCGGTGCCCGGCCGCGTACGGGGTGGGCGGCGGATCCCACCAGCGCAGCACCGTCAGCGGCGCGGGCAGCGGCCGGACCTGCCGCACCGGACCGGGCGAGGGCACGGCGGCGGGCGCGGAGACCGGCGCCGGGACCGGGAGCGAGCCGGGCGGCGAGGTCGGGAGAAGGGCCGGGAGGAGGGCCGGCAGCAGGGCCGGGAGCAGGGCCGGCAGGAAGACCGGAAGCAGTGCGTTCATGCCCGCAGGGTCCCGCGGAGCCGCCTCCCGCGCTCCGGCCTGTGGACGACGGGGCCGCCTGTGGACTGCGGGTACTCCGGACGGCGTCCGGGAGGGCGTCACCCGGCACCGCGCCGGGTCCCGTACACTTCTTGTGGCGATCCGGGTCACCGGGTCGACTTCGCACGCCCCAGCGCCGGCCGGTCCAACGGTCTGGCGGCAGCGTCCCTCGGTCCCCTTCGACGGGGGCAGGACGCGCCGGGGCGTCAGGAATGAAACCGAGAATCCAAGGAGATACGGCCATGGCCGTCGTCACGATGCGGGAGCTGCTGGAGAGCGGCGTCCACTTCGGTCACCAGACCCGTCGCTGGAACCCGAAGATGAAGCGCTTCATCTTCACCGAGCGCAACGGCATCTACATCATCGACCTGCTCCAGTCGCTGTCGTACATCGACCGCGCCTACGAGTTCGTCAAGGAGACCGTCGCGCACGGCGGCTCCATCATGTTCGTGGGTACCAAGAAGCAGGCCCAGGAGGCCATCGCCGAGCAGGCGACCCGCGTCGGCATGCCCTACGTCAACCAGCGCTGGCTGGGCGGCATGCTCACCAACTTCTCCACCGTGTACAAGCGCCTTCAGCGCCTGAAGGAGCTCGAGCAGATCGACTTCGAGGACGTGGCCGCCTCCGGCCTCACCAAGAAGGAGCTCCTGGTCCTCTCCCGCGAGAAGGCCAAGCTGGAGAAGACCCTCGGTGGTATCCGCGAGATGCAGAAGGTGCCCAGCGCCGTCTGGATCGTCGACACCAAGAAGGAGCACATCGCCGTCGGTGAGGCGCGCAAGCTCCACATCCCGGTCGTCGCGATCCTCGACACCAACTGCGACCCCGACGAGGTCGACTACAAGATCCCGGGCAACGACGACGCGATCCGCTCCGTCACCCTGCTCACCCGCGTGATCGCCGACGCCGTCGCCGAGGGCCTCATCGCCCGTTCCGGCGTCGCCACCGGTGACTCGAAGCCGGGCGACAAGGCCGCCGGCGAGCCGCTCGCCGAGTGGGAGCGCGACCTGCTCGAGGGTGAGAAGAAGGCCGACGAGGCTCCGGCCGCCGAGGCCCCTGCCGCCGAGGCCCCCGCTGCCGAGGCCCCCGCTGCCGAGGCTCCGGCCGCCGAGGCTCCGGCCGCGGACGCCGAGCAGGCCTGATCCCACTGAGAGTGGCCCGGCGTTCATCCGCCGGGCACTCGCAGCACGGACGATGACGACGGGGGACGGTGCGAACCAGAGCACCGGCCCCCGCCGTTCACCCGTAGATCTACGACTTCGAGAGAGAATCACAGACTCATGGCGAACTACACCGCCGCTGACGTCAAGAAGCTCCGCGAGCTCACCGGCGCCGGCATGATGGACTGCAAGAAGGCGCTGGACGAGGCCGAGGGCAACGTCGACAAGGCCGTCGAGGCCCTGCGCATCAAGGGCCAGAAGGGCGTCGCCAAGCGCGAGGGCCGTTCCGCCGAGAACGGTGCCGTCGTCTCCCTGATCGCCGAGGACAACACCTCCGGTGTCCTCGTCGAGCTGAAGTGCGAGACCGACTTCGTCGCCAAGGGTGAGAAGTTCCAGTCCGTCGCCGCCGACATCGCCAAGCACGTGGCCGCCACCTCCCCGGCGGACATCGCGGCGCTGCTCGCCTCCGAGATCGAGGCCGGCAAGACCGTCCAGGCGTTCGTGGACGAGGCCAACGCCAACCTCGGCGAGAAGATCGTCCTGGACCGCTTCGCGCAGTTCGCCGACGGCTCCGTCTACGCCTACATGCACCGCACCATGCCCGACCTGCCCCCGCAGATCGGTGTCCTGGTCGAGCTGGACAAGGCCGAGGGCGACCTCGCCAAGGGCATCGCGCAGCACATCGCCGCGTTCGCCCCGAAGTACCTCTCCAAGGAGGACGTCCCGGCCGAGGTCATCGAGACCGAGCGCCGCGTCGCCGAGGAGACCACCCGCGCCGAGGGCAAGCCCGAGGCCGCGCTCCCCAAGATCGTCGAGGGTCGGGTCAACGGCTTCTTCAAGGAGGCCACCCTCCTCGGCCAGCCGTACGCGCTGGACAACAAGAAGACCGTTCAGCAGATCCTGGACGAGGCCGGTGTCACCCTGAAGCGCTTCACCCGCATCAAGGTCGGCATCTGAGTCCGTACGCGACGGACACCCGGACCCCGGTAGGGTCTGAAGCAGTCGGCCGCGCTCGCGCAGGACGACCGCAGATCTGACGAGGAGGCCATTGCCGCACAGGGAACCGCAAGGACCCCGGCAATGGCCTTCTTCGTATGTGCACGAGGAGATCTCCATGAATCAGGGCGTGGACCCCCACACCGCTTCCGACACCAAGAGCCACCACGAGAAGAAGGGCGTCCGCCGCTTCCTGCTGAAGCTGTCGGGTGAAGCCTTCTCCGGCGGCGGGGGACTGGGCGTCGACCCCGACGTCGTGCACGCGATCGCACGTGAGATCGCGGGCGTGGTCCGTGACGGCGCGGAGATCGCCGTCGTCATCGGCGGCGGCAACTTCTTCCGCGGCGCCGAGCTGCAGCAGCGCGGCATGGACCGTGCCCGGTCCGACTACATGGGCATGCTCGGCACGGTCATGAACTGCCTCGCCCTCCAGGACTTCCTGGAGAAGGAAGGCATCGACTCCCGCGTCCAGACCGCCATCACCATGGGCCAGGTCGCGGAACCGTACATCCCGCTGCGGGCCGTACGGCACCTGGAGAAGGGCCGCGTCGTCATCTTCGGCGCCGGTATGGGCATGCCCTACTTCTCCACCGACACCACCGCCGCCCAGCGCGCGCTGGAGATCGACGCAGAGGCCCTGCTCATGGGCAAGAACGGCGTCGACGGGGTCTACGACTCCGACCCGAAGACCAATCCGGACGCCGTGAAGTTCGACGCGCTGGAGTACGGCGAGGTGCTCTCCCGCGACCTCAAGGTCGCCGACGCCACCGCCATCACGCTGTGCCGCGACAACAAGCTCCCGATCCTCGTCTTCGAGCTGCTGGCCGAGGGCAATATCGCCCGGGCGGTCAAGGGTGAGAAGATCGGCACGCTCGTGAGCGACCAGGGCACCCGGGCCTGACCGCTCAGCCGGCCCACGCCGGCCCGCCCGCCCGAACCATCCAAATCTGACATGCAGGAGCACGTGGTGATCGAAGAAATCCTCCTCGAAGCCGAGGAGAAGATGGAGAAGGCCGTCGTGGTGGCCAAGGAGGACTTCGCCGCGATCCGCACCGGCCGTGCGCACCCGGCGATGTTCAACAAGATCGTGGCGGACTACTACGGCGCCATCACGCCCATCAACCAGCTCGCCTCGTTCTCCGTGCCCGAGCCGCGCATGGCCGTGGTCACGCCGTTCGACAAGAGCGCCCTGCGCAACATCGAGCAGGCCATCCGCGACTCCGACCTGGGCGTCAACCCCAGCAACGACGGCAACATCATCCGTGTGACGTTCCCGGAGCTGACCGAGGAGCGCCGCCGCGAGTACATCAAGGTCGCCAAGGGCAAGGCCGAGGACTCCCGCGTCTCCATCCGTTCCGTGCGCCGCAAGGCCAAGGACTCCCTCGACAAGCTGGTCAAGGACAAGGAGGCCGGCGAGGACGAGGTGCGCCGCGCCGAGAAGGAGCTCGACGACACCACCGCGAAGTACGTCGCGCAGGTGGACGAGCTGCTCAAGCACAAGGAAGCCGAGCTCCTCGAGGTCTGATGAACGACTCTCCTTGGGAGGCGGAGCCGGTTCCGGCAGGTCCCGCATATGATCGGGGGGCCGTCCTTCCGGACGGCCCCCCGTTCCGCGCCGACATGCCGCCGCAGGAGCCCATGCCCACGCCACCCCCGCATGCCCCGCAGGACGCCTCGCCGCCGCCCAAGAAGCGCGCCGGGCGTGACCTGCGTGCTGCCATAGGGGTCGGCGTCGGCCTCGGCGCCGTCATCTTCGCCTCGCTGCTGATCGTGAAGGCGGTCTTCGTCGGCGTCATCGTCGTCGCCGTCGTCGTCGGCCTGTGGGAGCTGACCTCCCGGCTGCAGGAGCGCAAGGGCATCAAGGCCCCGCTCGTGCCGCTCGCGGTCGGCGGCGCCGCCATGGTCATCGCCGGCTACGTCCGGGGGGCCGAGGGCGCCTGGGTCGCCATGGCCCTGACCGCGCTCGCGGTGCTGGTGTGGCGGATGACCGAGCCGCCCGAGGACTACCTCAAGGACGTCACGGCGGGCGTGTTCGCCGCGTTCTACGTGCCGTTCCTGGCCACCTTCGTCGCCATGCTGCTCGCCGCCGACGACGGCCCGCAGCGGGTGATCACCTTCCTGGTGCTCACCGTGGTCAGCGACACCGGTGCCTACGCGGTCGGCTGGCGCTTCGGCAAGCACAAGCTGGCGCCGCGGATCAGCCCCGGAAAGACCCGTGAGGGCCTGTTCGGCGCGGTGGCCTTCGCCATGGCGGCCGGCGCGCTGTGCATGGAGTTCCTGATCGACGACGGCACCTGGTGGCAGGGCCTGGTCCTGGGCCTGGTGGTCGCGGTCAGCGCCACCCTGGGCGACCTCGGCGAGTCGATGATCAAGCGGGACCTGGGCATCAAGGACATGGGAACGCTCCTCCCGGGCCACGGCGGGATCATGGACCGGCTGGACTCCCTCCTGCCGACGGCCCCCGTGGTCTGGCTGCTGCTGGCCCTGTTCGTCGGGACGGGCTGAGCGGACGGCAGCCGGGCGGCCGCGCGGGTCCCACCGGTGCCGTCCGGTTCCGGTGATCCACAGCCGTTCGGCCGTCGCACACCGGACGACGTATCCTGAAAGGCGCGCCACTCTCGGGTGGCGCGCCTTTTCCGTTCCGCACCCGCGGGGGCGGAACCCCGTGAGGTCTC
The DNA here is from genome assembly GCF_056436025.1 of Streptomyces sp. NPDC043853. Taxonomy (NCBI): domain Bacteria; kingdom Bacillati; phylum Actinomycetota; class Actinomycetes; order Kitasatosporales; family Streptomycetaceae; genus Streptomyces; species Streptomyces sp. NPDC043853. The sequence continues at coordinate 90,283 of NZ_JBWKDJ010000012.1, read as the reverse complement.
TCTGGCTCGGGTCGAGCCACCAGTCCGCTCCGCTCCTGCGGAGACGCGCCCAGGCCTCGTCGTACTGAGGAGAACCACTCATGGCTGCCCGACCCGCTCCCGGCGAGCTCACCTTTGTCGCACCCCGCGGCGCGAAGCGGCCGCCCAAGCACCTGGCCGACCTCACGCCGGCCGAGCGCCGCGAGGCCGTCGCCGCCATCGGGGAGAAGCCGTTCCGGGCCAAGCAGCTCTCCCAGCACTACTTCGCGCGGTACGCCCACGACCCCGCCGAGTGGACCGACATCCCGGCCGCCGCGCGCGAGAAGCTGCGCGAGGCCCTGCTCCCCGATCTGATGTCGGTCGTACGGCACATCTCCTGCGACGACGACACCACGCGCAAGACCCTGTGGAAGCTCCACGACGGCACCCTCGTGGAGTCCGTCCTGATGCGCTACCCCGACCGGGTCACCATGTGCATCTCCTCGCAGGCCGGCTGCGGCATGAACTGCCCGTTCTGCGCCACCGGCCAGGCCGGTCTCGACCGCAACCTCTCCACCGCCGAGATCGTGCACCAGATCGTCGACGGCATGCGCGCCCTGCGCGACGGCGAGGTCCCCGGCGGCCCGGCCCGCCTCTCCAACATCGTCTTCATGGGCATGGGCGAGCCGCTCGCCAACTACAACCGGGTGGTCGGCGCCATCCGCCGCCTCACCGACCCCGAGCCCGACGGCCTGGGCCTGTCCCAGCGCGGCATCACCGTCTCCACCGTCGGCCTGGTCCCCGCCATCCACCGCTTCGCCGACGAGGGCTTCAAGTGCCGCCTCGCGGTCTCGCTGCACGCCCCCGACGACGAGCTGCGCGACACCCTGGTCCCGGTGAACACCCGCTGGAAGGTCCGCGAGGTGCTCGACGCGGCCTGGGAGTACGCCGAGAAGTCCAGTCGCCGGGTGTCCATCGAGTACGCCCTGATCCGCGACATCAACGACCAGGCCTGGCGGGGCGACCTGCTCGGCCGGCTGCTCAAGGGCAAGCGGGTGCACGTCAACCTGATCCCGCTGAACCCGACCCCGGGCTCCAAGTGGACCGCCTCCCGCCCCGAGGACGAGCGGGCCTTCGTCGAGGCCATCGCCGCCCACGGCGTCCCGGTGACCGTCCGGGACACCCGGGGCCAGGAGATCGACGGAGCGTGCGGACAGCTCGCCGCGAGCGAACGGTAGTCTGGCCCCCGTACATCTGCATATTCCGACAGGGGAGCGCCACAGCGCTGAGAGTGCGGCAACCGTCAGGCCGCAGACCCTCTGAACCTCGCCCGGGTCATTCCGGGTAGGAAGTTCGGTCACCACCTCAAGCTGTTGCGCCCTGCCCGGGCGCCCCGCTCCTCATGAGCGCCCGGGCGGGGCCGCGTCTTCTCCTGGTCACTCCAGGAGGAATGTTTCCGTGAGTACCACCAAGAAGATCGCGGGGGTCGCGCTCGCCGCGGCGCTCGGCGTGACCACGCTCACCGCGTGCGGCGGCGAGGCCAAGGACAAGGACGCCGCCGCGAGCAGCGGACCGGCGTCGAAGACGGTGACCGTCGTCGGTCACGACTCCTTCAACCCCTCCAAGGAGGTCCTGAAGGAGTTCGAGAAGCAGACCGGCTACACGGTCAAGGTGGTCAAGAGCGGCGACGCGGGCGCGGCGCTGAACCAGGAGATCCTCACCAAGGGCAAGCCGCGCGGCGACGTGTTCTTCGGCGTGGACAACACGATGCTCTCCCGTGCCCTCGACAACGGCATCTTCACCCCGTACGAGGCCAAGGGCCTGGCCGGCGTGGGCGCGGCGTACCAGCTCGACAAGGAGCAGCACCGGGTCACCCCGGTCGACACCGGCGACATCTGCGTCAACTACGACAAGAAGTACTTCGCGGACAAGAAGCTCGCCCCGCCGCAGACGCTCGACGACCTGGTCAAGCCCGAGTACGAGAACCTGCTGGTCACCGAGAACGCCGCGACCTCCTCGCCCGGCCTCGGCTTCCTGCTCGCCACCGTCGGCAAGTACGGAGAGGACGGCTGGAAGGACTACTGGAGCAAGCTCAAGGCCAACGGCGTCGAGGTCGTCGACGGCTGGGAGCAGGCCTACAACGAGCGCTTCTCCGGCTCCGCCGGCGGCAAGAAGGCCAAGGGCGACCGCCCGCTGGTCGTTTCCTACGCCTCCAGCCCGCCGGTCGAGGTGCTGTTCTCCGAGCCGCAGCCGGCCGAGGCCCCGACCGGTGTCTCCACCGGCACCTGCTTCCGCCAGATCGAGTTCGCCGGTCTGCTGAAGGGCGCGAAGAACGAGGCGGGCGGCAAGGCCTTCATCGACTTCATGATCGGCAAGGCGTTCCAGGAGGACATGCCGCTGAACATGTTCGTGAACCCGGTCGTCAAGGACGCCAAGCTGCCGGAGGTCTTCACCAAGCACGGCGTGGTGATCGAGAAGCCGGAGAACGTCACTCCGGACACCATCGCCAAGAACCGTGAGCAGTGGGTCCAGGCGTGGACTTCGCTCGTCGTGAAGTAACACCGGGCGGCACGGCGGCGGCCGCGGACCGCGCGGCCGCCCGCCGGGGCACGATGGTCCGGCTCGGCCTGATGGCCCTGCCGGCCGCCTTCTTCGCCGTCTTCTTCGCCTGGCCCGTCGCCGCCATCGTGGGGCGCGGACTCAAGACGGAGGAAGGCTGGCAGTTCGGGCGGGTCGGCGAGGTGCTGGGCCGCCCGGACATCGCCGACGTGCTCTGGTTCACCACCTGGCAGGCCCTGGCCTCCACCGTGCTGACCCTGGTGATCGCCCTGCCCGCCGCATACGTCTTCGCCCGTTTCTCCTTCCCGGGCAAGGAAGTGCTGCGGGCGGTGGTCACCGTCCCCTTCGTGCTGCCGACCGTGGTCGTCGGCACCGCTTTCCTCGCCCTGGTCGGCCGCAACGGACTGACGGACGAACTGTGGGGCGTCCGCCTGGACACCACCGTCTGGGCGATCCTCCTCGCACACGTCTTCTTCAACTACGCCGTGGTCGTCCGGACCGTCGGCGGGCTGTGGGCCCAGCTGGACCCGCGGCAGGAGGAGGCCGCCCGGGTCCTGGGCGCCGGCCGGTTCGCGGCCTGGCGCAGGGTCACGCTGCCCGCGCTGGCCCCGGCGGTGGCCGCCGCCGCGCTGATGGTCTTCCTCTTCACCTTCAGCTCCTTCGGCGTCGTCCAGATCCTCGGCGGGCCGTCGTACGCCACCCTGGAGGTGGAGGTCTACCGGCAGACCGCGCAGCTGCTCGACCTGTCGACGGCGGCGGTGCTGACCATGGTCCAGTTCACCGCGATGGCCCTGATCCTCGCGATCCACGCCCGGACGGTCCGCCGCCGGGAGACCGCGCTCCGCCTGGTCGACCCCTCCGGCACGGCGCACCGGCCGCGCGGCGCGGGCCAGTGGGCCCTGCTCGGCGGGGTGCTGCTGACGGTCGCGCTGCTGATCGTGCTGCCGCTGGGCGTCCTGGTGGAACGATCCTTCGACACCGCCGACGGCTACGGCCTGGCCTTCTACCGCGCCCTCCAGGACGCCGGCGCCACCGGCACCTTCGTGGTGGCCCCGCTGGAGGCCGTGTGGAACTCCCTCCAGTACGCCCTGGCCGCCACCGCCATCGCCCTGCTCATCGGCGGTCTCGCCGCCGCCGCCCTGACCCGGCGCGCGGGCCCGTTCGTGCGCGGCTTCGACGCCATGCTGATGCTCCCCCTCGGGGTGTCCGCGGTGACCGTCGGCTTCGGCTTCCTGATCACCCTGGACGAACCCCCGCTGGACCTGCGCACCTCGTGGATCCTGGTGCCGCTGGCCCAGGCCCTGGTGGGCGTGCCCTTCGTCGTACGGACGATGCTGCCGGTGCTGCGGGCGGTGGACGCGCGGCTGCGCGAGGCCGCGGCCGTGCTCGGCGCGTCCCCCTTCCGGGCCTGGCGGGAGGTCGACCTGCCGCTCGTGCGCCGCGCCCTGCTCGTCGCGGCCGGGTTCGCCTTCGCGGTCTCCCTCGGAGAGTTCGGGGCCACCGTGTTCATCGCCCGGCCGGACAACCCGACGCTGCCGGTGGCGGTGGCCCGGCTGCTGGGCCGGGCCGGTGAGCTCAATTACGGCCAGGCCATGGCCCTGAGCACCATCCTGATGCTGGTGTGCGCGGCGTCCCTGCTGGTGCTGGAGCGGCTGCGGCCCGACAAGACCTCCGGAGAATTCTGATGCGACTGCTGGAACTGGAGGACGTCACCGTCCGCTTCGGCGAGCGCGCCGTGGTGGACTCCGTCCGCCTGGACGTCGCCGAGCACGAGATCGTGTGCGTCCTCGGCCCGAGCGGCAGCGGCAAGTCCACCCTGCTGCGGGTGATCGCCGGCCTCCAGCGGGTCTCCGCCGGCCGGGTCCGGCTCGGCGGCGCGGACCAGGCCGGCGTGCCGGTGCACCGGCGCGGGGTGGGCCTGATGTTCCAGGACCACCAGCTGTTCCCGCACCGGGACGTCGGCGGCAACGTGGCCTTCGGCCTGCGGATGCAGGGATCGGGCAAGGCCTCGTACGGGCCGCGGGTCGCCGAACTCCTCCGGCTGGTCGGACTGCCGGGGGCGGAGCGCCGCGCCGTGGCCTCCCTGTCCGGCGGCGAGCAGCAGCGCGTCGCCCTGGCCCGCGCGCTGGCCCCCTCCCCGCGCCTGCTGATGCTGGACGAGCCGCTCGGCCAGCTCGACCGGGGCCTGCGGGAACGGCTGGTCGTGGAACTCCGCTCACTCTTCTCCCGGCTGGGCACCACCGTCCTGGCCGTCACCCACGACCAGGGTGAGGCCTTCGCCCTCGCCGACCGCGTGGTGGTGATGCGCGAGGGCCGGATCGCCCAGGCCGGCACCCCGCTGGAGGTCTGGCAGCGCCCGGCCTCCGAGTTCGTCGCCCGTTTCCTGGGCTTCGAGAACGTGGTCCCGGCGACGGTGTCGGACGGCACGGCGCAGACCCCGTGGGGCCGGGTGCCGGTCCCGGCGGGCGCCCCGGCGGGGGAGTGCCGCCTGCTGGTCCGCCCGGCCGGAGTCCTGCTGTCCCCCTCCGGACTGGACTGCGTGGTGGAGTCCCGTACGTTCCGCGGCACCCATGTGGCGGTCGCCCTCCGCCCGCACTCCGGTCCCGGACTGGAGGCGGAGTGCGAGCTGGCGGAGGCCCCGGAGGTCGGAGCCTCGGTCTCGGTGACCTTCGCGCCCTCGGACGTGGTGGTCCTCCCCGCGGAGTAGCGCCCGGCCCTCGCCGGGGCTCTCGTCGGGGCCCCTCGCCGGCGCCCTGCCCCGGCTACGGCACGGGGACCGGCGCCGGGGCCGGATCCGGCGCTTCCGCCGGGGCCCCGTGGTTGCCGAACCAGGCCACCGCCACCGCGCCGGCCACGGCGAGCACGAAACCGGCCACCGCGAGCCAGGCCAGGCCGGGGCGGGAGGCGTCGCCCAGCCAGAGGACGCCGATCGCGCCCGGCAGGACGGTCTCGCCGACGACCAGGGCGGCCGTCGCGCCGTTCACCGAGCCGATCTGCAGCGCGACCGTGTGCAGGTACATGCCGCCGGCGCCCGCCACCACGATGGCGTACAGCGCGGGGTCGGCGAGCAGGGTGGCGAGGTCGAACGGGTCGACCCCGTCGAGGACGCGGACGCCGACGCCCAGCGCGCCGAAGCCCAGGCCGGACAGCAGACCGGCGAGGATGGCGGCCCGCGCGCCCAGGAGCCGTACGGCCACCGTCCCGCCCGCGATGATCAGCACGGTCACGGCCAGCAGCCACCAGTGGGTGGACCGGTCGGTATGGCCGCTGCCCTCGTGCCCCGCGGCCGTGGCCAGCAGCACCAGCGAAACGCAGACGGTGGCGATCGACGCCCACTCCTTCCGGTTCAGCCGGATCCCGAGCATCTTCACGCTCAGCACCGCCGTGATCACCAGGTTCGCGCTGATCACCGTCTGGGAGAGGAACAGCGGGAGCAGCCGGGCGGCCAGCGCGCCCAGCCCGAAGCCGACGAAGTCCAGCACCGTGCCGAGGATGAACTCCCAGGTCATCGCGGCCTTGGCGGTGGAGGCCAGGTTCGGTCCGCCGTGTGCGGTGACCCCTGCGGCGGCGGGGTTCTCGCGGGCGGCCCGGCGGGACCCCACCGCCTGCAGCACGGATCCCGTGCCGTAGCAGATGGACGCCGCGACAGCGGTCAGCAAGCCTATGAGCACCGGGGGGCTCCGTTCACGTCTGGCAGGTTGTACGTACCTCTGCCAGACGTGCGAACGGGCCCCGAAGTTGCCTCCCGTGACGCGTCGGGAGGTCAGCGGCACCGGGGGCCGGGTCCGGCCAATGCAGTTGCCTTAACGAGTGCGCCGCTGGGGTCGGCACCTAGCTTGTGACCTGGGTCGGAGACTCCTAGGCAGTTCGCCCGGCTTTCGGGTACTGGGCCAGCTATGTCGAGACGAGCCGCAGCCTGGTCAGGAGCGGGCCCGGCCACCCCGATCGATCGAGCCGAAGAACGTCTGCTGACTCAGGTCGCTAACCGACGGAAACAATGTGGTCGGGCCGACCGCCTGGGGCGATGGTCACTTCGTGGACCGCGCCTCCCTCGGTGGTCATGCGAATTCGGTCGGGAGCCGTCCACACGGTCTCGCGTAGCGCGTTGTCTTCGGAGTCACCGTTGAAGCGGCCGACACGCCAGCGGCGTTCCAGCGGCTGATCTCCCTGGTGGACGTAGACGCACCAGACAGGGTCGACAAAGCCGCCCAGCGTCACCACGAACCGGCGGTCGCCGCGGCCGGGAGCCGCCGCCTCCGTCTTCCCCTTCTCGTCATCACCGAACGCTGCGGAGAGGAGGCCACCCAGAAGCAACATCGGGACGCCGACACCGAGCAAGACGGTGGCCAAGGGCACCCGCAGCGAAGATTCCGGCAGCCCCAACAGGACCGCCCCGGTCAACGCGGCCAGGGCGAGCCAACCCAGCAGAAGGACGTACTCGCGAAGCCCGAGCAGCAGGACCAGAGCGCCCTCGCCTCCCGAACCGAGCCCGACCACGGCCGCGGCGCCGAGGACGACCGCGACAGTCAGCAACATGAAGGCCGACGGTCTGCGATAACGCGTGAAGTTCATGATCCCCCCGAACGATGTGGATCACGCAGCCTATGGGGAGGGCGGGTCAGAGGCCAGGGCTGATGGGACGGGGACGACGCGGAGCGGGCAGGGGCGTCGAGGGTGAACGCAGGCGGTTAGGACGACGGCGGAGTTTGCGTTCCCTTGAGTGCCGGCCTTCCAGCCCGGCGGGTGCTCTTCGGCTTCGAGGTCGGATTGTGAGACCAGCGGCCTGGTTGGACGGTGCCGCGTCTGGCTCGGGTCCTCAGCACCGGCCAACGGTTCGGCTTCTTGATCGCCCGTGGGCAGTCGCGATTACGCCGGGCCGGGAGGAGGCGTAGGCGTGCCTCCCGCCTGGCCTCGGTGAGTGAGCGGGTGAGCTTGGTGGCGGTCGATCCGAGCTGGGACGGGATGCTGCGACGGATGATGCGGACGCACTCAGGTGGAGACACGGTCGGCGTCCACGATCGGGCGGGCGAGCGCGGTTGTGTGGGCGAACTGGCGGATCGCGTGGTGGACCGCGAGGTAGGCCCACAGTTCCTGCCGGACGCCTTCCGGTGTGCGCGACCTGATCGGCCCGCCGGGGCCGAGATGGTTCTTGATCTCGTCGAAGGCGAGCTCGATCTCCCAGCGTTCCCGGTAGAGCGCGACCAGTTCGTCGGCCGGATACTGCTCCGGGTCCAGCAGCGTCGTGCCCAGGTGGGCGGCCTTGTCGCCCTTCGCGAAGGTGATGACGCGGTAGATCACGTGCTTGGGCAGCGTTCGGCCCTCTCGCGCGGCTCGGAGCCGGACCTCCTTTCCCGGTCGCGCCATCGACAGATATGAGCCGTCCGGTAGTTCTTTCTGGACGGTTCCTAGGTGGTTGGACTGGAGCCTGACCAGCAGATCCGCGCCCCCCATGGTGAAGACGTGAGCGAACTCGACCGACCAGAAGCCGCGGTCGGCGATCACCAGGTCTCCGGGGCTGGTGGAGCTTGCCAGCGGGTAGGCGAGGCTGCGTTCGCCGTCGCGGTACCCGCCGAGACGAGCGTCAAGAACTGCGTGTGTTCCGATCTCGGCGAGGACCACCGCCCTGACCTGGGGGAAGCCGAAGGGGACGCCGCCGGTGGTGGAGGGGCCGTCGAAGGTGTCGCCGTTGCTCGTCGAGTCCGGGAGATCGAACTGGGTGCCGTCCAGGGCGAGGAGCCGCAGCCCCCGCCACCACGCGCCCGGGGTGTTCCGGGTGGCGAGCGGGCCGACCACCAAGCGGAACACGGTCTCCAGCACGTCCTCGCCGAGGCGGGCGCGGGCCCGGCATATCCCGATCCGCACCCGTTGCCCCGCGTCCCACCCCGTCACTCGTGGGGCAACGATCCCCGCAGCTCAAAGGCAACTGCATTGGCCGGGTCCGGCCCGCGGGTCGGCGGGCCTGCGGGCCTGCGGGTCAGCGGCTCAGCGCGACCGCCATCAGCTGGGCCACGCCCCAGCTGAGCGGCAGGCACAGTGCCAGGAGCGCACCCGCCCTCAGGGTGGCGGCGCTGCGCAGCACCCGGACCGGGGTGCCCAGGTCCACCAGGGTCTGCCGGGCCCCGGCCCGGGCCTGCCGGACCTCGACGGCCGCCGTGAACAGGGTGGCCGCCGCGCACCCGGCCACCAGTGCGGCGGCCGGGCCGGTCAGCGCGCCCAGTGGCACCAGCGTCCCGCCGGAGCCGGACAGGGCCAGGGCGGTGAGCCCGCCGGCGGTCACCGCGCAGGTCACCCCGAGCGGGCCGCCGACCCGGGATGCCTCCTCCTGCAGTGCGCGTCCGGCCAGCAGCCGCAGCGCGCCGGGCCGGGCGGCCTGCACCGCGGTCCCGCAGGCGTAGGTCAGGGCGGGACCGGCGAGGGCCAGGCCGACGGCGGTGAGCGACCAGCCGGCCAGGGCGCCGGGGGTGCCCCGGCCGGCGAACCCCTGGACGGCGAGGCCGCAGGCGGTGAGCGCGACCCCCCACGGCAGTCCGGCCTGGGGGGCGCGCGGGGTGCGCGGCCGGAGGGCGAGGACCACGGAGGCGGACGCGGTCAGCGGGGTCAGGGCCAGGAGGGTGAGCGCGCCGGCCGCCGGCAGGGCCAGACCCTCGTGCAGGGTCGCGGAGCCGGCCCCGTCGAAGGGCAGGCCGGTGAGGTCCCCGCGCAGGTGCAGGAAGACGGCGAGCGCGAGCGCGCTCCCCAGGGTGCAGGCGACGGCGGTGGACACGGCCGCGATCAGGGCGGTGCGTACGGGGCCCAGTCCGGCGGCGGTCAGCGCCTCGGGCGGCCGGGTCGCCGGGTCGGTGCGGGCCACGGCCACGGCCAGCTGCGCGGTGACGGCGAGCGGTACCAGGGCCCACAGCAGGCGAGGGAACGATCCGGCAGCTTCGGCCGGACCGGTGGCTGCCGCGGCGTCGGCGAGGATGCACAGCAGCAGGTATCCGGTGCCGGCGGAGGCGGCGGCGACCAGCAGTCGGCGCAGCTGGAGCAGTGGGCCGGAGCCCCGGGTCAGGCGGAGAGCGAGCACTCGGGTTGGCCTTCCGGTGCGTCGGGGTAGCCGGTCTGCTGCGGTGCGGCCCCGGCGGGGCGGCCGTCGAGCAGGGCGGTCCGGCGGTCTGCGGCGTCCGCGACCTCCGGGTCATGGGTGGCGAGCAGCACCGTGATGGAGTGCGAGCGGGCCGCCGTGGTCAGGGTGCGCAGCAGAGTTGCGCGGTCGGCGCGGTGGAGCGGGGCGGTGGGCTCGTCGGCGAAGATCACCGCGGGTTCGTTGACCAGGGCCCGGGCCAGTGCGACCCGCTGGCACTCGGCGCGGTTCAGGACGCGCGGCCGCTTGCGGGCGAAGGCGCCGATGTCGAGCCGGTCCAGCCAGTCCATCGCGGTGCGCTTGGCCGCGCGGTGCGGTACCCCGGCGATGAGCAGGGGCAGGGCCGCGTTCTCCCAGACGTTCAGCTCGGGCAGCAGGTGGGGTTCCGGGCCGATCCAGCCGAACCGGTCCCGGCGCAGCCGCTCCCTCGCGAGCTCGCCCATGGTGTGGACGGGGACGCTGTTGAACCAGACCTCGCCCTGGTCGGGGCGGAGCTGTCCGGAGAGGCAGCGCAGCAGGGTGGTCTTACCGGAGCCGCGGGGGCCGGTGACGGCGAGGATCTCGCCCTCGCGGACGCCGGCGGAGACGCCGACGATTCCGGGGGAACCGTCGTGGGAGTAGTGCAGGGACCGTGCCCAGAGCACATCGTTGTCCGGGGGAGCCACCATGGCGTACACCTCCGTCCGGGGGAACGAAGCGGAGCCGGATCGGTCACTGGCGCCGTGAAGTCATCCAATCCGACAATCGGCGGGAGTGCCCACAGCACACGGCCCGGACCCCGCCGTTCTCACTCGAACGGAGGATCCGGGCCGTGGGGGGCGCCGGGACGGCGGCGGGCTCTTCCCGGGGCGCCGGGGCTCCGGTCAGTACGGTCCCTGACCGGAGCGGGCTCTGGCTAGAGCTTGGTCCAGGCCTCGGTGAGCACCGAGCGCAGGATGCCTTCGATCTCGTCGAAGGTGCCCTGGTCGGCGATCAGCGGCGGGGCCAGCTGGATGACCGGGTCACCGCGGTCGTCGGCACGGCAGTAGAGGCCGTTGTCGAAGAGCGCCTTGGAGAGGAAGCCGTAGAGCACGCGCTCGGTCTCCTCGTCCGTGAAGGACTCCTTGGTGTTCTTGTCCTTCACGAGCTCGATGCCGTAGAAGAAGCCGTTGCCGCGGACGTCACCGACGATCGGCAGGTCGTGCAGCTTCTTCAGGGTGTTGAAGAAGTTGCCCTCCTGGTCCAGCACGTGCTGGTTCAGGCCTTCCTTGTCGAAGATGTCGAGGTTGGCGATCGCGACCGCCGAGGACACCGGGTGGCCACCGAAGGTGTAGCCGTGCAGGAAGGTGTTGTCGCCCTTGTAGAACGGCTCGGCGATGCGGTCCGAGACGATGCAGGCGCCGATCGGGGAGTAGCCCGAGGTCATGCCCTTGGCGCAGGTGATCATGTCCGGCACGTAGCCGAACTTGTCACAGGCGAACATCGTGCCGAGTCGGCCGAAGGCGCAGATCGTCTCGTCGGAGACGAGCAGGACGTCGTACTCGTCGCAGATCTCGCGGACCCGCTGGAAGTACCCGGGCGGCGGCGGGAAGCAGCCACCGGCGTTCTGCACCGGCTCGAGGAAGACGGCCGCGACGGTGTCGGGGCCTTCGAACAGGATCTGCTGCTCGATCTGGTCGGCGGCCCAGCGGCCGAACGCCTCGGGGTCGTCGCCGTGGATCGGGGCGCGGTAGATGTTGGTGTTCGGGACCTTGTGGGCACCCGGGACCAGCGGCTCGAAGGGGGCCTTCAGGGCCGGCAGGCCGGTGATGGACAGGGCGCCCTGCGGGGTGCCGTGGTAGGCGACCGCACGCGAGATGACCTTGTACTTCGTGTGCTTGCCCTGCAGCTTGTAGTACTGCTTGGCGAGCTTCCAGGCGGTCTCGACGGCCTCGCCGCCGCCGGTGGTGAAGAAGACCTTGTTCAGGTCACCGGGGGCGTAGTCCGCCAGGCGCTCGGCGAGCTCTACGGCCTTGGGGTGGGCGTACGACCACACGGGGAAGAACGCCAGCTCCTGGGCCTGCTTGTAGGCGACCTCGGCCAGCTCCTTGCGGCCGTGTCCGGCGTTGACCACGAACAGTCCGGCGAGACCGTCCAGGTAGCGCTTGCCCTTGTCGTCGTAGATGTAGGTGCCCTCGCCCCGCACGATGGTGGGGACGGGAGAGTTCTCGTACGAGGACATGCGGGTGAAGTGCATCCACAGGTGGTCGTACGCGGTTTTGGACAGGTCCTGGGTCACGGTTATCGGGTTCCCCACATGTAGGTCTGCTTCTTCAGCTTCAGGTAAACGAAGCTTTCGGTAGATCGCACGCCGGGGAGCGTGCGGATCCGCTTGTTGATCGTTTCCAGCAGGTGGTCGTCGTCCTCGCAGACGATTTCCACCATCAGGTCGAACGAGCCCGCGGTCATCACCACGTACTCGCACTCGGCCATCGCGGTCAGGGCGTCGGCCACCGGGTCGAGGTCTCCCTCGACATGGATCCCGACCATCGCCTGGCGCCGGAGGCCCACGGTGAGCGGGTCGGTGACGGCGACGATCTGCATGACGCCCTGGTCGAGCAGCTTCTGCACGCGCTGGCGCACGGCCGCCTCCGACAGGCCCACGGCCTTGCCGATGGCCGCGTAGGGACGGCGGCCGTCCTCCTGCAGTTGCTCGATGATCGCCAGGGACACAGCATCGACCGAAGGGGACGGTTGTCTGTTCCTGGAATCTGCGCTTCGACTGACCACGGCCTCACTGTGCACGAGGAGTCGTCTGTTCCGCAACCCGGAATCGATGAAATCCGTTGTCCATCGGAGTGAATCTCACGGATTTCGTAGTTCCTCGTGTCTTGCCCTGTCGAAAGCGTCACCTGAGGAGCTAGGCTGAGGTGACTGTCTCAACCGTTGGACATTGATCGGGAGTGTGGGTGTAGTGACCACCGAACTGCGTCGTCTGCGCAACTACATCGGCGGGGAGTTCAAGGACGCCGCCGACGGGCGGACCACCGAGGTGGTCAACCCCGCCACCGGCGAGGTGTACGCGACCGCGCCGCTGTCGGGCCAGGCCGATGTGGACGCCGCCATGGCCGCGGCCGCCGCGGCCTTCCCCGGCTGGCGCGACACGACGCCCGCCGAGCGCCAGAAGGCGCTGCTGAAGATCGCGGACGCCTTCGAGGCGCGCGCCGAGGAGCTCGTCGCCGCCGAGTCCGAGAACACCGGCAAGCCGCTGGGCCTCACGGCCAGCGAGGAACTGCCGCCCATGGTCGACCAGATCCGCTTCTTCGCGGGCGCCGCCCGTATGCTCGAGGGCCGCTCGGCCGGCGAGTACATGGACGGGATGACCTCGATCATCCGCCGCGAGCCGGTCGGCGTATGCGCCCAGGTCGCCCCCTGGAACTACCCGATGATGATGGCCGTGTGGAAGTTCGCCCCGGCCATCGCCGCGGGCAACACCGTGGTGCTCAAGCCCTCGGACACCACCCCGGCCTCCACCGTCCTGATGGCCGAGATCATCGACTCGGTCCTGCCCAAGGGCGTCTTCAACGTCATCTGCGGTGACCGCGAGACCGGCAAGGCCATGGTCGAGCACTCCGTCCCGGCGATGGCCTCCATCACCGGCTCGGTGCGGGCCGGCATGCAGGTCGCCGAGAGCGCCTCCAAGGACGTCAAGCGCGTCCACCTGGAGCTCGGCGGCAAGGCCCCGGTCGTGGTCTTCGAGGACGCCGACATCGCCAAGGCCGTCGAGGACATCGCCGTCGCGGGCTACTTCAACGCCGGCCAGGACTGCACGGCCGCGACCCGCGTGCTCGTCCACGAGTCCATCCACGACGAGTTCGTGACGGCGCTGGCCAAGGCCGCCGCCGACACCAAGACCGGCCAGCCGGACGACGAGGACGTGCTCTACGGCCCGCTGAACAACCCCAACCAGCTCAAGCAGGTCTCGGGCTTCATCGACCGCCTGCCCGCCCACGCCAAGGTCGAGGCGGGCGGCCACCAGGTCGGCGACAAGGGCTACTTCTACGCCCCGACCGTGGTCTCCGGCCTCAAGCAGGACGACGAGATCATCCAGAACGAGGTCTTCGGCCCGGTCATCACCGTCCAGTCCTTCACGGACGAGGCCCAGGCCCTGAGTTACGCGAACGACGTCGAGTACGCCCTCGCCTCCTCGGTCTGGACCAAGGACCACGCCCGCGCGATGCGCATGTCCAAGAACCTCGACTTCGGCTGCGTGTGGATCAACACCCACATCCCGCTGGTCGCCGAGATGCCGCACGGCGGCTACAAGAAGTCCGGCTACGGCAAGGACCTCTCCGCCTACGGCTTCGAGGACTACACGCGCATCAAGCACGTGATGACCTCCCTCGACGGCTGATCCGGGCGGCCGGGTGGCCGGATGACCGATCACCCGACTGATCACAGCTGAGTCCTGACGGGGCGGGCAGTAGACAGAGTGTCTATTGCCCGCCCCTCGGCGTTCCCCGAGTCTTGGGCCATGCCAGAACTCCCCTTCACCCGCCGCTCGGTGCTGCGCGGCCTCGGTGCCGCCGGCCTGGTGTCCGCCCTCGCCGGCTGCGGTGTTCCCGCCGCGTACGTGCCGGAGGAGCGCCGGGGCGGTCCGGACCGGTCCGGCCGGGACAAGAGCGTCTCCTTCGCCAACTGGCCCCTCTACATCGACACCGACGAAGAGGACGAGACGAAGCGGCCGACGCTGGAGTCCTTCTCCGAGCGGACCGGGATCGCCGTCCGCTACACGGAGGAGATCAACGACAACGACGAGTTCTTCGGCAAGGTCGGCCCGGCCCTGATGAACCACCAGGAGACCGGCCACGACCTGATGGTGGTCAGCGACTGGATGGCGGCCCGGTTCGTCCACCTCGGCTGGGCCCAGCGGATGGACCGCGCCGGCCAGTCCAACGTGGCCGAACACCTGGACCCGCAGCTGCGCTCGCCCGCCTTCGACGAGGGCCGGCTGCACTCCGTCCCCTGGCAGTCCGGCATCACCGGCATCGCCTACAACCGCAAGGCCCTGGGTCGTGAGATCCGCTCCGTCGGCGACCTGTGGCACCCGGACCTGGCCGGGAAGGTCACGCTCTTCTCCGGGCTGGACGAGTCCTTCGCCCTGCTGATGCAGGGCAACGGTGTGGACGTCACGCGCTGGACCGAGAGCGACTTCCACCGGGTCTGCGACCAGGTCGAGGCAAAGGTCCGGAAGGGCCACATCCGCCGTTTCACCGGCAACGACTACACCTCCGATCTGAGCAAGGGGGACGTGCTGGCCTGCCAGGCGTATTCGGGCGACGCCATCCAGCTCCAGGCCGACAACCCGGACATCGAGTTCGTGATCCCCGAGGAGGGGGCCGAACTCTGGGCGGAGAGCCTGCTGATCCCCAACCTCGCCCGGCACAAGGCCAATGCGGAGGCCCTGATCGACCACTACTACGACCCGGAGGTCGCCGCCGAGCTCGCCGCCTCGGTCAACTACGTGTGCCCGGTTCCGGCTGCCCGTGAGGTGCTGGCCGCCGCGGAGGACAAGGAGACCGCCGAACTGGCCGAGAATCCGCTGATCTTCCCCGACGAGGACATGCGCAAGCGGCTCGCGGTGGCCCGCGACATCTCCGCGGCCGAGCGCCGCCCCCTCGCCAAACGCTGGAACGCGATCGTCGGCCTCTGATCCGGCCGGGGCGGGCGGACTGAACGCGTTCAGGATTTTTCTTGAACGCGTTCAGTCGATCGGCGTAGGGTGTTGCCATGAGCGAGCGCAGCGCCCTCCTCCGGCGCATCCGGATCTGGCTGGCCTTCTTCCTGGTCTGCCTGGTCCTCAGCGGAGCCACCGCCTTCCCCCTGGTCACCGAGCTGCACTGGCTCAACTCCGTGGTGGACAACGCCTGGATCCGGCGCGTCACCGACGGGCTCGACCGAGCCGACGCCGAATACCCCTTCCTTCTCTACGGCACCGACTGGCTGGCCTTCGCGCACCTGGTCATCGCCGTCTTCTTCTACGGCGTCCACCGTGACCCGGTGCGCAACATCTGGATCGTCGAAGCCGGCATGATCGCCTGCGCCGGCATCATCCCGCTGGCCCTGATCTGCGGGCCGATCCGCGGGATCCCCTTCTGGTGGAGCGTCATCGACATGGCCTTCGGTGTCTTCGGGATCCTCCCGCTGCTGGTCCTCCGCCGCATGATCAAGCGAATGGAGGCGCTGCCTCAGCGCGCGAGCGCGGCCACGGCGATCCCGTAGGTCACCGGGTTGTGCTGCTCTGCTCCGACTTGACGTTCTTCGAGGTCACCGAGAAGACGATGATCCGCGAGCCGTCCTCGGCCCCGCCGATTCCCGTGTTGTAGCCGGGCCGGCCGCCGGACTTCACCCAGACCACCTGGCCGTCCGCCGCCAGCCGGTACGCCCCGCCCAGGGCCAGGGCCAGGATCAGCACCAGCACCGCGACCGGGGCCCGGCTCCGCCACGCCAGCGGCACCACCCCGAGCGTGGTCAGCGCGTACGTGGTTCAGGTCGCGGCCGGCAGATCCGGCTCCCGCGGTAGCACGAAGGGCATGGTGACGGCGAGCTGTACCAGCAGGGTCAGTGCCAGGTCCACGATCCAGGGACTCGCCCGCCGCAGCCGGTCTCCGAGCGTCCGTATCCCGGTCACCGGCCGGCCCGGTCCCGCAGACCGGCCAGCACCGAAGGACGGTTGGTGGTGACGGAGTCGACCCCCGCCGCGATCAGTTTCCGCATGCTCCGCCGGGTGTCAGCGGTCCAGGCCGACACCTTCAGCCCGTCCGCGTGCAGGGCGTCCACCAGTTCCCGGCCGACCAGCCCGAAGCGGTAGTTGAGCCAGGCCGGCCGCACCGCGTCGAGCAGTACCCGGCGCGGTGGGCTCAGCGTGGTCCAGGTCAGAGCGATCTCCGCGCCGGGGTCGGCGGCGCGCACCGCCAGCATCGTCGTCGGCCCCGCGCAGTAGTACGTGCGGTCCCGGGCGCCGCACTCGCGCACCTGGTCGACCACCTTCCGGACGTCCTCCGCCGACGCGCCGGGCAGGTCGAGCATGACCCGGCCCGCGCCTGCGGCGAGCAGGGCCTCGCGCAGGGTCGGCACCCCGCCGCCGGTGAGTTCGCGCAGTTGGGCCGCGCTCATCGTGCCCAGCAGGACGTCCGCCCGCCACAGCCGCTTCAGCGAGGCGTCGTGCAGCAGCACCGGGACGCCGTCGCGGGTCAGCCGCACGTCGATCTCGACGGCGTCGGCTCCGCGCGCGAACGCGGAGCGGACCGAGTCGAGGGTGTTCTCACGGAACCGGTAGGGATCGCCGCGGTGACCGACGGCCGTCAGGGTGCGCATGTCCCCATTGTCCGCAGGGGTCAGCGGGCCAGCCAGGTGTCGGTGTACGTGTCGATCTCCGCGACCAGCTTCGCCTTGCCGGCCGGGTCCAGGAAGGAGGCCTCGACGGCGTTCTTCGCGAGGGCGGCCAGGCCGCGCTCGTCCAGCTCCAGCAGCCGGGCCGCGACCGCGTACTCGTTGTTGAGGTCGGTGCCGAACATCGGCGGGTCGTCGCTGTTGATGGTGACCAGCACGCCGGCCTCGACCATCTCCTTCACCGGGTGCAGGTCCAGGTCGGTGACGGCGCGGGTGGCGATGTTGGAGGTCGGGCAGACCTCGAGCGCGATCCGGTGCTCGGCCAGGTACTTCAGCAGGCTGGGGTCCTGGGTGGAGCTGGTGCCGTGGCCGATGCGCTCGGCGCCCAGCTCGTTGATGGCGTCCCAGATGGTCTCCGGGCCGGTGGTCTCGCCGGCGTGCGGAACGCTGTGCAGCCCGGCCGCCCGGGCCCGGTCGAAGTAGGGCTTGAACTGCGGGCGGGGCACGCCGATCTCGGGGCCGCCGAGGCCGAAGGAGACCAGGCCCTCGGGGCGCAGGTCGACGGCGAGCCGGGCGGTTTCGGCGGCGGCCTCCAGGCCGGCCTCGCCGGGGATGTCGAAGCACCAGCGCAGGATGACGCCGAGTTCGGCCTCGGCGGCCTTGCGGGCGTCCTCGATGGCGGCCATGAAGGCCCGTTCCTCGATGCCGCGACGGGTGGAGGAGTAGGGGGTGATGGTGAGTTCGGCGTAGCGGATGTTCTGCCGGGCCATGTCGCGGGCGACCTCGTAGGTCAGCAGCCGGACGTCCTCGGGGGTGCGGACCAGGTCCACGACGGACAGGTAGACGTCGATGAAGTGTGCGAAGTCGGTGAAGGTGAAGTAGTCGGCCAGCGCCTCGGGATCGGTGGGGACCTTGGAGTCGGGGTGCCGGGCCGCCAGTTCGGCCACGATGCGGGGGGAGGCGGAACCGACGTGGTGGACGTGGAGTTCAGCCTTGGGCAGCCCCTCGATGAAGGGGAGCAGCTCGGTCATGAGGGCCTCTCGGTGCGGTCGGTGGGGCCGTACGGGCAAGGGCTCATCGTAGGCAGGCCCGGTCGCTGTCGGCGGCAGCCCGTAGCATGGCGGGGTACCAGAGGGGGGAGCCGCATGACCGAGCAGAGGCCCGAACCGAACGATCCGTGGGCGCCGCCGGACCAGGGTGCCGTGCCGGGAGGTCCGGGCGCCACGCCTGCCACGCCCTCGGTGCACGACCAGCCGACGATCATCGGCATGCCCGGGGCCGGCGGACCCCCGCCGGCCGAGGGCCGGCAGCCCGCGGCCGACCCGGGCCCCGGGTCCGGAGCGCCGGCGCAGGCGGGCGCGCCGTACGGGTACCCGCCCGCGGGCGGCGGCGGTTACGGCTATCCGACCCACACGGGCAGGCAGCCCGAGCAGACCGTGTACCCGGGCTACCCGGGCTACCCGGGATATCCGGCACAGACGGCCTACCCGCCGTACGGCGCCCCGATGAGCAACGGCTTCGGGATCACCGCGCTGGTGCTCGGCATCATCTCGGCGGTCGCGTTCTGCCTCAGCTTCGTCGCCGTGATCATCGGCATCGTGGCGATCATCTTCGGAGTCCTGGGCCGGGGCCGGGTCGCGCGGGGCGAGGCGGACAACGGGGGAGTGGCGCTGGCCGGCATCATCCTCGGCGCCGTCGGGGTCGTCATAGGCGGTGTGCTGGCCGCGATCACGGTGATCGCCTTCGTCCAGGACGTGCAGGACGACGACGACTACGAGTACACGCCGCCGTCCACCTCGACCTCCCAGGTGCTGCACCGCGCCTGAGCCGGTCCGCACCGGCGGGGCGTACGGCCCTCAGCTCGTCCAGGGCCAGTCGGCGGACCGGCCGGCCTCGATCAGCGGGACCATCCGGAACGCCGCGTCCGTGAGGCCGCCGAAGGTGTACCGCGGCCGGCCGGTGGAACTGTGGCCGACCCGATAACCCGTCAGGTTCCACACGTAGACGGGCACCTGATCGGGGACCTGGTCGGTCGGCCCGCCGGACCGGTGGTGCGCGGCCTGCTCGTCGGTGATGATCAGAACACGGTCGTGGTCCCGGTAGTGCCTGCGGACCGCCTCGGTGGTGTCCGTCCCGCCGAGGTCGCCGAAGCGCTCGACCACCCGCAGCACCGATTCCCCCCGCGCGAACTCCACGGGTGCGCTGCCGGTGCCGAACTCGACGAGGTCGGCGGACTCCGCCCGCAGGGCCAGCGCGGTCCCGAACACGGCCGCGGCATCCGCCCAAGACAGCTGCGAGCGGTCGGACAGCTGCGACCAGAACATCGAGCCGGAGCGGTCCACCAGCACCAGGGTGCGCCCCGGCAGCTCCGGTACGTGAGCCAGGGACAGGCCGAGCGCCTTCTCCAGCGGCTCCGCCCAGCGCGGTGACGGGGCGTGCCGGTGCGCGGCGAGGTAGCGGAAGGGGAACTGCCGGGCCGTGGCGACGACCCGGGGGTCGGAGATCCTCGCCGCGACCTGCGCGGCCACCGCGTCCGACACCCCGGCCCCGTCGAAGTTCCGCAGGTTGCGCAGGAGGGCCATCGGGCCCATCGACGGGATCACCGCCTCCCAGGCGGCCGCGTCCATCGGCCCCTGCAGCCAACCCGCCAGTGACTCCCAGGTCATGCCCGCCGCAGCCAGCCGCTCCGCGGCGCCTGGCGCGGTGACCACGGCACGGCGGTCGGCCACCGGCAGTTCCATCAGCGCCCGGTGGGCGGTGAGGGTGCGACTGCCGACGGGTGGCACGGCCTCCGGGCGGTGCCGCCGGTCGAGGGCGTATCGGAACAGGTCGCCCTGCCAGGGTTTGGCCGGGTCGGGGGAGGCGTGCACCAGGTTGAGCACGTCACCGAAGCGGAAGCGCTGGGAAGGGGTGTCGTATTTCAGCAACGCGCCGGCCGAGTAGAGCCGCCGGACGGCGTCGGCGATTCCGCGTTTGACGGGCTTGGGCACGTTCCGTCCGTGCGTGGCCGTCCAGTACCGGAGGAGTTCGCCGGGCTCGTCGGCACGCTGGAGCACGGAGTCGACGACGGTCCGGTTGGACGGGCCGCCGGTCGCTCCGACCTCGAGCCGGGCGGCGACGTATTCGGCTGCGCCGACGATCGCGGCGGTGCGGATGTTGCCCTCGCCCCGCAGCCAGCCCAGGAGGTCGGCCGTCCAGCCGGGGTCTTCGACGGCGAGCCGCCGTACGAGCTGCGCGAACCGGGTGTCGCGAGCCTGCCCGCTCTCGTAGAAGGAGCGCTGGGAGGCGAAATGGGACACGGCGAGGAGGAACAGCTCGGAACGCGGCTCGCGTTCGCGGCCGGGCCCGCCTTCCCAGGTGAGGGGAGCGCCCTCGGCGATCAGCTCGGCGGTCCGTGCCGCCGTGCTGCTGACGGGATCGGTCCAGATCTTGGACATGAGGGGACGGTAACGGGCGATCTGCTCCCCCTGGAGGTGTGGGACGGCGCGGAACGGAACGGATCCGGGGTGCCCGAGATCGGAAGTCGGCGACGGACACGGAGCCCGGCGAGCTGCCTGGCTGCTCCACCGGTCCGGGCCGCGCGGGCCGGACCGGGTGGGATTCGAACCCACGGCCTCCGGGTTGGAAGGAGCCGTAGCCTGCGCACCGGGCGCTCCCCGGACGCACCTCCCGAGTTCAGAAGTGGCGGCGGCATGGCGTCGTCAGTGGAAGTAGCCGCAGCCGGCGCACCGGGAGGTGCGTTCACGCGCTGCACGCTAACGGCGGGACACAGCGGGCCGCCACCGAATTAGCCGGTGGCTGCGTCGCCGACCGCACCCCCTCAGGCCCGGCCCCCGCACGTCAGGCCGCGCCCCCGTCAGGCCAGGCCCTCGCCCGACCGGAGCCGGTCCCGCGCCTCCATCAGGGCGAAGCCGAGCAGGTTCAGCCCGCGCCAGCGGCCCGGGTCCAGGGCCCGCTCGTCGTCGGCGGGCAGCCCGATGCCCCAGATCCGGTCCAGCGGGCTGGCCTCCACCAGCACCCGCTCGCCCGTGCCCAACAGGAACCCGAGCAGTTCCGGGGTGGAGGCGAACTTGTGCGTGCTGCCCGCCACCACGATGTCGTACCGCTCGCGCTCCCAGACCGCGTCGTCGAAGCCGCGCACCAGTCGGCCGGCCTTCTTCGCCTCCGCCGGGGTGCCGGCCGCCAGCGCGGCCCGTTCCGCTTCGGCGTCGCCGAACAGCCGTGCCTTCTCGGCCATCATCCAGTGCTCCGCCGTCGCGTACTCGACGTCACCCACCGTGAACGGGGAAGGCCACCACTGGCTCAGACAGCTCGGTCCCAGTGATCCGTCCGGCCGCGGACGGTGCCCCCAGAAGGGCAGATACTTGACCCGTTCACCCCGGCTGACCTGCCCGATCAGCGCCTCGATCTGCTCCATGCACGCCAGTCTGGCAGCCGCCACGGACACTTCGTACGGGATTTGCTGTCAGTCTCGACACATGGTCGACCGATTCCGTCGCGTAATCAAAAGGCAACAACGGAATCACTTGGCGGAGTCGAACGCCTCTGTCAGGATCGGCCTTCAATTCGAGCTGGAGCTACGGAGAGCGTGATGGGCAACCGCTTCCAGATCAAGGACCGCTTCGCAGAGGGCGCGCAGTACATCGACGGGCGGCTGCGGCCCGGTACCTCAGGACGGTCACACACCGTTGTCAATCCCGCAACCGGAGAGGGTGTCCTCGACTACGAGCTGGCCGGCACTGCCGACGTGGACCTGGCCGTCGCCGCAGCCAAGCGGGCCTTCCCCGGCTGGGCCGCGGCCACCCCCGGCGAGCGTTCCGACGCCCTGCACCGGCTGGCCGCGGTCCTCGCCGAGCAGGCCGAGGACTTCGCGTACGCCGAATCCGTCCAGTGCGGCAAGCCGCTCAAGCTCTCCACCGAGTTCGACGTACCGGGCACGATCGACAACACCGCGTTCTTCGCGGGCGCCGCCCGCCACCTCCAGGGCCAGGCCGCCGGCGAGTACTCCGGCGACCACACCTCCTACGTACGCCGCGAGCCGATCGGCGTCATCGGCTCCATCGCCCCCTGGAACTACCCGCTCCAGATGGCCGCCTGGAAGATCCTCCCGGCCGTCGCCGCGGGCAACACCATCGTGCTCAAGCCCGCCGAGCTCACCCCGCTCACCTCGCTGATGTTCGCCCAGGCGGCCACGGAGGCGGGCATCCCCGACGGCGTGATCAACGTCGTCACCGGGGCCGGCCGGGACACCGGGGAGCACCTGGTGGGCCACCCGGACGTGGTGATGACCTCCTTCACCGGCTCCACCGCCGTCGGCAAGCGCGTCGCCGAGATCGCCACCACCACCGTCAAGCGGCTCCACCTGGAGCTCGGCGGCAAGGCCCCCTTCCTCGTCTTCGACGACGCCGATGTGGAGGCCGCCGCGCACGGGGCGGTCGCCGCCTCCCTCATCAACACCGGACAGGACTGCACCGCCGCCACCCGGGCCTACGTCCAGCGCCCGCTGTACGAGGCCTTCACCGCCCGGGTCGCCGAGCTGATGGAGACCGTACGCCTGGGCGACCCCTTCGCCCCCGGCACCGACCTCGGCCCGCTGGTCTCCCACGCCCAGCGCGACCGGGTGGCCGGCTTCGTCGAGCGGGCCCGGGCGTACGCCACCGTGGTCACCGGCGGGGAGGTACCCGGCGGCGAGCTGGCCGACGGGGCCTACTACCGGCCCACCCTCATCGCCGACGCGCCCCAGGACAGCGAGGTGGTCCAGGCGGAGATCTTCGGCCCGGTGCTCGTGGTCCTCCCCTTCGACACCGACGACGAGGGCATCGCGCTGGCCAACGACACCCCCTACGGCCTCGCCGCCTCCGCCTGGAGCCGTGACGTCTACCGGGCCGGCCGCGCCACCCGGGAGATCAAGGCCGGCTGCGTGTGGGTCAACGACCACATCCCGATCATCAGCGAGATGCCGCACGGGGGCTACAAGGCGAGCGGCTTCGGCAAGGACATGTCCTCCTATTCGTTCGAGGAGTACACGCAGGTCAAGCATGTGATGTACGACAACACCGCGGTGGCGGCCAAGGACTGGCACCGCACGATCTTCGGGGACCGATAGCCACCCTTTCTCACCGCCCGACCAGCGGTGGTACACCTCCCGAAAGGCAACAGCGCATGGAGCAGTACGAGCCCGACCGCCTCTCGGCGGCGCAACTCGCCGCGATGCGGCGCAGCCTGACGAGCGGACGCGGAGCCCTCACCCGCCGCTCGCTGCTGCGCGCCTCCGGAGTCGGGGCGCTCACCCTCGGCGGCCTGTCCGCCCTGACCGCCTGCGGCATCCCGGCCGCCAAGCGAGAGGGCCCGGGAGCGCCGGCCTCCGAGGACCACTCGGCGACGGAGAAGGAGCTCAACTTCTCCAACTGGACCGAGTACATGGACATCAGCGAGGACGAGAAGTCCCGCCCGACCCTCGCCGAGTTCACCAAGCGCACCGGGATCAAGGTCAAGTACACCGAGGACATCAACGACAACGTCGAGTTCTTCGGCAAGATCAGGCCGCAGCTCGCGGCCGGCCAGGACACCGGCCGCGACCTGATCGTGGTCACCGACTGGCTGGCCGCCCGCATGATCCGGCTCGGCTGGGCACAGAAGCTCGACGCCTCCCACCTGCCGCACGCCTTCGCCAACCTGTCCCCGCAGTTCCGCAGCCCCGACTGGGACCCGGGCCGCGTCTACAGCTACCCGTGGACCGGCATCTCCACCGTCATCGCCTACAACACCAAGGCCACCGGCGGGAAGAAGGTCGACTCGGTCACCCAGCTCCTCGACGACCCCTCCCTCAAGGGCCGGGTCGGCTTCCTCACCGAGATGCGCGACTCGGTCGGCATGACCCTGCTCGACATGGGCAAGGACCCGGGCAGTTTCACCACCGCCGACTACGACGCCGCCATCGGCCGGCTCCAGAAGGGCGTGGACAAGAAGCAGATACGCCGCTTCACCGGCAACGACTACACCTCCGACCTGGACAAGGGCGACCTCGCCGCCTGCCTCGCCTGGGCCGGCGACATCATCCAGCTCCAGGCCGACAACCCCGACATCCAGTACGCCATCCCGGCCGCCGGCTACATCACCTCCAGCGACAACCTGCTGGTCCCCGCCAAGGCCCGGCACAAGGCCAATGCCGAGAAGCTCATCGACTACTACTACGAGCTCCCGGTCGCCGCCCAGCTGGCCGCGTACATCAGCTACGTCTGCCCCGTCGAAGGCGTCAAGGACGAGCTCGCCAAGATCGATCCCGCGCTCGCGGACAACACCCTGATCGTCCCGGACAAGGCCATGGCCGCGAAGTCGCACGCCTTCCGCTCCCTCACCTCCGAGGAAGAGACGGCGTACGAGGAGAAGTTCACCAAGCTCATCGGCGCCTGACGGGCCCCTCGGCCTCCGCCCCCTCCCGCCCACCACAGACAACCGGGACCGCGACCCATGACTGACACGACCACCACCGGCGGCGACGTCCGCCTCAGCGGGATCAGCAAGCACTACGGCTCCTTCACCGCCGTGCACCCGCTCGACCTCACCATCCCCCAGGGCTCGTTCTTCGCCCTGCTCGGCGCCTCGGGCTGCGGCAAGACCACCACCCTGCGCATGATCGCCGGCCTGGAGGACCCCTCCACCGGCACGGTCAGCCTCGGTGACCGGGAGGTCACCCACCTGCCGCCGTACAAGCGCCCGGTGAACACGGTCTTCCAGAGCTACGCGCTCTTCCCGCACATGGACATCTTCGAGAACATCGCGTTCGGCCTGCGCCGCCGCGGCATCAAGTCGGTCAGGAAGCAGGTCGACGAGATGATCGACCTGGTCCAGCTCGGCGAGCACGCCCGCAAGAAGCCGCACCAGCTCTCCGGCGGCCAGCAGCAGCGCGTCGCCGTCGCCCGCGCCCTGATCAACCACCCCCAGGTGCTCCTCCTCGACGAGCCCCTCGGCGCCCTGGACCTGAAGCTGCGCCGCCAGATGCAGCTGGAGCTCAAGCGGATCCAGACCGAGGTCGGCATCACCTTCGTGCACGTCACACACGACCAGGAGGAGGCCATGACCATGGCCGACACGGTCGCGGTCATGAACGGCGGCCGGGTCGAGCAGCTCGGCGCCCCCGCCGAGCTGTACGAGAACCCGCGCACCACCTTCGTGGCGAACTTCCTCGGCACCTCCAACCTCATCCAGGCCTCCGTGGAGTCGGCCGGCGAGGAGGTCGTGGTCTCGGCGGGCGGGACGAAGCTGCGGCTGCCGGGCGCCCGCTGCTCCACCACCCCGCGCTCCGGCGGCGCGCTGCTGGTCGGTGTCCGCCCCGAGAAGATCTCCCTGGTCCCGGCCGAGGAGGAGCACACGATCGCCGAGGGCCGCAACAAGGTGACCGGCAAGATAGCCGACTCCTCCTTCATCGGCGTCTCCACCCAGTTCGTCATTGACAGCCCGGTCTGCGCCGAGCTGGAGGTGTACGTGCAGAACATCGAGCGCGACGCCCGCCTCGTCCCCGGCGCCGAGGTGGTGCTGCACTGGAACCCGGAGCACACCTTCGGGCTGGACGCCTCGCAATCCCTGCTTGCCGGGACGATGGGCGACGCCGGCGTCGAGACGGTCGAGGAGGGCGCATGACCGCCACCGCCGAGGCGCCGCCGAAGGCGCCCGCCGCCGCGGAACCCCCGGTCCACAAGCCCTCCGCCCGCAAGCGGCTGGTCCCGTACTGGCTGTTGCTGCCCGGCATCCTGTGGCTGCTGGTCTTCTTCGTCCTCCCGATGGTCTACCAGGCCTCGACCTCCGTGCAGACGGGCTCGCTGGAGGAGGGCTTCGAGGTCACCTGGCACTTCCAGACCTACTGGGAGGCCTTCACCGAGTACTACCCGCAGTTCCTGCGCTCCCTGCTGTACGCCGGCACCGCCACCGCGCTGTGCCTGCTGCTGGGCTACCCGCTCGCCTACCTGATCGCCTTCCGGGCGGGCCGCTGGCGCAACCTGCTGCTGATCCTGGTCATCGCGCCGTTCTTCACCAGCTTCCTGATCCGCACCCTCGCCTGGAAGACGATCCTCGCGGACAGCGGCCCGGTGGTCGGCGTGCTGAACAGCCTGCACGTCCTGGACGTCACCAGCTGGCTCGGCATGACCGAGGGCGACCGGGTGCTGGCCACGCCGCTCGCGGTGGTCTGCGGCCTGACGTACAACTTCCTGCCCTTCATGATCCTGCCGCTGTACACCTCGCTGGAGCGCATCGACACCCGGCTCCACGAGGCCGCCGGCGACCTCTACGCCACGCCCCTGACGACCTTCCGGAAGGTGACGTTCCCGCTGTCCATGCCGGGCGTGGTCTCCGGAACCCTGCTCACCTTCATCCCGGCGAGCGGCGACTACGTGAACGCGGAACTGCTCGGCTCCACCGACACCCGCATGATCGGCAACGTCATCCAGTCGCAGTACCTGCGCATCCTCGACTACCCGACGGCGGCCGCGCTGTCGTTCATCCTCATGGCGATCGTGCTGATCATGGTCACCATCTACATCCGCCGAGCGGGGACGGAGGACCTGGTCTGATGCAGTGGCTCCGACGCAATCTCGTCGTCATCGCGGGTCTGAGCACCCTCGCGTACCTGATCCTGCCGAACGTCGTCGTGACGGTGTTCTCCTTCAACAACCCCACCGGGCGGTTCAACTACGCCTGGCAGGAGTTCTCGCTGGACGCCTGGAAGGACCCCTGCGGGGTCGCCGACCTGTGCGGCTCCCTCGCGCTCTCCCTCCAGATCGCCCTCTGGGCCACCATCGGCGCGACCGTCCTCGGCGCGATGATCGCCTTCGCCCTCGTCCGCTACCGCTTCAAGGCGCGCGGCGCGGTCAACTCGCTGATCTTCCTGCCGATGGCCATGCCGGAGATCGTGATGGCGGCCTCGCTGCTCGCGCTCTTCCTCAACATGGGCATCGAGCTGGGCTTCTGGACGATCCTGATCGCCCACGTCATGTTCTGCCTCAGTTTCGTCGTCGCCGCCGTCAAGGCACGCGTCCTGTCGATGGACCCCCGGCTGGAGGAAGCCGCCCGCGACCTCTACGCGGGACCGGTGCAGACCTTCCTGCGGGTCACCCTGCCGATCGCCGCCCCCGGCATCGCGGCCGGCGCGCTGCTGTCCTTCGCGCTGTCCTTCGACGACTTCATCATCACCAACTTCAACTCGGGCAGCACCGTCACCTTCCCCATGTTCGTGTGGGGATCGGCCCAGCGCGGCACGCCCGTCCAGATCAACGTCATCGGTACGGCGATGTTCGTCATCGCGGTGCTGGTGGTCCTCGCCGGCCAGATGGCCGGCAACCGCCGCAAGAAAGCACAACCGAAGTAGCGCCCGAGTAACTCTGTAGGGAGTTGGAAGCCATGGCCCCAGTCGCCATGCGAAGTGTCACACGATCCCTTTCCGACGCGGCCCCGGTCTCGTACTGGCTCGACGACCCCGGCAAGCCGGCCGCACAGCCCGCCCTCACCAGCGACGAGAGCTGCGACCTGCTGGTCATCGGGGCCGGCTACAGCGGTCTGTGGACCGCGCTGCTCGCCAAGGAGCGCGACCCAGGCCGGGACGTCGTACTGATCGAGAGCAAGGAGGCGGGCTGGGCCGCCTCCGGCCGGAACGGCGGCTTCTGCGCCGCCTCCCTCACCCACGGCTTCGCCAACGGGCTCGCCCGCTGGCCGGGCGAACTCGCGAAGCTGGAGGAGCTGGGCGCCCGCAACCTCGACGGGATCGAGGAGGCGGTCGCCCGCTACGGCATCGACTGCGACTTCGAACGCACCGGCGAGATCGACGTGGCCACCGAACCCCACCAGGTCCAGGAGCTGCGCGAACTGCACGAGGAGGCCGAACGGCTCGGCTTCGGCGGGGCCGTCTTCCTCGACCGCGACGCCGTCCGGGACGAGGTCGACTCGCCCACCTTCCTGGCCGGGCTGTGGGACCGCGACGGCGTGGCCATGCTCCACCCGGCCAAACTCGCCTGGGGCCTGAAGCAGGCCTGCCTCGGCCTCGGCGTGCGGATCTACGAGAACACCCGCGGCCTGTCGCTGAGCTCCTCCGGCGCCGGGATGGCCGTACGCACCCCCTACGGCCGGGTCTTCGCCCGCCGGGTCGCGCTCGGCACCAACATCTTCCCGTCCCTGGTCCGGCGGATCCGGCCGTTCACCGTCCCGGTGTACGACTACGCGCTGATGACCGAGCCGCTCAGCGAGGAGCAGCTGGCCGCCGTCGGCTGGAAGAACCGGCAGGGTCTGGGCGACAGCGCCAACCAGTTCCACTACTTCCGGATCACCCCGGACAACCGGATCCTGTGGGGCGGCTACGACGCGATCTACCCCTACAAGGGGAAGCTCAACTCCGACTACGACCACCGTCCCGAGACCTACCTCAAGCTGGCCCAGCACTTCTTCACCTGCTTCCCCCAGCTCGACGGACTGCGGTTCAGCCACGCCTGGGGCGGCGCCATCGACACCTGCTCGCGGTTCTCGGCCTTCTTCGGCACCGCGCACTCGGGGCGGGTCGCCTACGCGGCCGGCTACACCGGCCTCGGGGTCGGCTCCACCCGTTTCGGCGCGGACGTGATGCTGGACCTGCTGGACGGCGAGCGCACCGAGCGCACCGAACTGCAGATGGTGAAGTCCAAGCCGATGCCGTTCCCGCCGGAGCCGATCGCCTGGACCGGGATCGCCCTCACCAAGTGGTCCCTGGCCCGCGCGGACGCCCGGGGCGGCCGTCGCAACCTGTGGCTGAAGACGATGGACAAGTTCGGCCTCGGCTTCGACAGCTAGGGCCACTCCGACCCTGATCCGCCGGACAGGCCCCGAGCAGCACTGCCGTGCGACCCGCACGCCCCCGGCGCACTCCGCGGGGGGCGCCACGCGGCATTTCACCTCCACGAGGGCACCGAACCCGCGTCATCACCGGGCGCGGGCGCGCTCTCTCCCCGTGACAGCCCTCTTTCCGGAGGGACCGCACGGGGAAACGGAGGCCGGGCCATGCAGAGCCCTGAGCCCAGGGAGTTCAAGACGGCGGTGGAATGGCTGGTCTCGGCGGCGCCGGACCCCCGGACCTGCCGGTGGGAATGGGAGCGCAACCCGTACGGCGTGGCACTGCTGCCCGCCGGGCGGCAGTGGGACGTGCTGATCCTCCCCGGGCGGCTCGGCCGGGCCACCTTCGAGGTGCTGACCCTGCTGCTCGCCCGGCCCGGCCCGGTGCTCGCCGACTTCGGGAGCGCCCGGCTGGGCTTCTTCGTGCCCGAGGGCACCGCCTCGCGCTGGCTGGGCACCGGCGTACGGGGAGCCGGTCGCGGCACCTGGATCGCGGTGCCGTACCCGGGCCGGGCCGTGGGCGGGGCGCGCTGGCTGGTGGTCCCGGACGGCAAGGGGACCC
This sequence comes from Streptomyces sp. NPDC043853, assembly GCF_056436025.1. Taxonomy (NCBI): domain Bacteria; kingdom Bacillati; phylum Actinomycetota; class Actinomycetes; order Kitasatosporales; family Streptomycetaceae; genus Streptomyces; species Streptomyces sp. NPDC043853. The sequence continues at coordinate 60,884 of NZ_JBWKDJ010000012.1, read as the reverse complement.
TGACCGACCCGGCGGTCCTGGAGCTGGCGATGCACGAGGCGGCGGCGCTGGTGGCCGGTCAGCCCGGGTGACGGGCGCCCCGCGCGGCGCCGACCCCCAGCAGCAGCGGGGTACAGAGCAGCACGGCGGCCAGTACGTCCAGCGGCCAGTGGAACCCGCGCAGGACCAGTCCCACGCCCGTCGCCGCGGTGAGCAGGACGGCGGCGGCCGCCGGCCAGCGGCGCCGGGTGTAGGGGGAGACGAGCAGGGCCGCGCCGACGTAGGCGGTCAGCGCGGTGGCGGTGTGGCCCGACGGGAAGTAGCCCGCGGCGAAGGGCTCCAGCGGCCCCGGCCGGGCCGTCCACTCCTTGAGCGGCACGACCAGAGCGGGGACCAGCGCCATCGCCAGTCCCGCGGCGAGCACCGCGCGGCGGCGCGCCCCGCGCCACAGCGCGTACGCCATGGCCAGGACCAGCACGGGTACGGCGACCGTGATGTTGCCGAGGTCGGCGAGGGGGTCGGTGACCGGGTCCGGGACGGTCCGTACCAGGGACCGGCTGAGGGCCTCGTCGGGGGCCAGCAGCGGGCCGCGGACGAGCACCTGCCAGGTGACCAGGGCCAGTCCGGCGAGGCAGAGGAAACCGAGAAGGAGAAGGAGGGGGGTGGCCGGCCGTCCCGGAACAGGGGGGATGGTTCCGGGACGGCCGGCCGGATCGGTTCGGCGCGCGCCCCGGGGGGTTTGGGGCGGGCGTTCGTCCGATCTCCGAGGAGTGAAATGCTGCGCGAACGCATGCCCGGTACGGCGCTGGGGAAGCCCGGTTCCGGGGTCGCCCGCGGTTTCCCGCGGGCGGGGTGTCTCACTCATCTGCAGAAACCGTACGGCAGCACAGGGGGGACCGACAGCAGGATCGCGTTCCTGCCATCGGCCCCCCACACGTTCTTCACAACGCCCGACCGTTACCGCCGGTACCGGTCGAGCAGGGTGTCGGCCGTCCGATCGGCTGTCCGACCGCTGACCGGGCGGAACGGCCGATCCGGCTCCGGATCAGACGGTGTCGGTGGCACCGATGCCGGCGAACGCGGCCTCGATCAGGTCCAGGCCCTCGTTCAGCAGGTCCTCGCCGATGACGATCGGCGGGAGGAAGCGGAGCACGTTGCCGTAGGTGCCACAGGTGAGGACGAGCAGGCCCTCGGCGTGGCAGGCCTTGGCGAGCGCGCCGGCCGCCTCCGGGTTCGGGGTCTTGGACGCGGGGTCCTTGACCAGCTCGATCGCGATCATGGCGCCGCGGCCGCGGATGTCGCCGATGATGTCGTACTTCTCCTGCATCGCGGAGAGGCGGGACTTCATGATGGACTCGATCTTCTTCGCCTTGGCGTTGAGGTCGAGCTCCTTCATGGTCTCGATGGAGCCGAGCGCACCGGCGCAGGCCACCGGGTTGCCGCCGTAGGTGCCGCCCAGGCCGCCCGCGTGCGCGGCGTCCATGATCTCGGCGCGGCCGGTCACGGCGGCGAGCGGCAGGCCGCCCGCGATGCCCTTGGCGGTGGTGATCAGGTCGGGGACGATGCCCTCGTCCTCGCAGGCGAACCACTGGCCGGTGCGGCAGAAGCCGGACTGGATCTCGTCCGCGACGAAGACGATGCCGTTCTCGTTGGCGAACTTCACGATCTCCGGCAGGAAGCCCTTGGCCGGCTCGATGAAGCCGCCCTCGCCGAGCACCGGCTCGATGATGATCGCGGCGACGTTCTCCGGGCCGATCTGCTTGGTGATCTGGTCGATCGCCTGCTTGGCGGCCTCGGGGCCGCAGTTCTCCGCACCGGTGGGCCAGCGGTAGCCGTAGGCGACCGGCACGCGGTAGACCTCGGGGGCGAACGGACCGAAGCCGTGCTTGTACGGCATGTTCTTCGCGGTCAGCGCCATGGTCAGGTTGGTGCGGCCGTGGTAGCCGTGGTCGAAGACGACGACGGCCTGGCGCTTGGTGTACGCACGGGCGATCTTGACGGCGTTCTCGACGGCCTCGGCGCCGGAGTTGAACAGCGCCGACTTCTTCGCGTGGGTGCCCGGGGTCAGCTCGGCCAGCGCCTCACAGACCTCCACGTAGCCCTCGTACGGGGTCACCATGAAGCAGGTGTGGGTGAAGTTCTCCAGCTGCGCGGTGGCGCGGCGCACCACGGCCTCGGCGGAGGCGCCGACCGAGGTCACGGCGATGCCGGAGCCGAAGTCGATCAGGCGGTTGCCGTCGACGTCCTCGATGATGCCGCCGTCCACGCGGGCCGTGAACACGGGCAGCACGGAGCCCACGCCGCCGGCGACCGACGACAGCCGACGGGCCTGAAGCTCCTGCGACTTGGGGCCGGGGATCGCGGTGACGAGCTTGCGCTCCTGCGGGACAGAGGTCATAGGGGGGCTCCTGGGGTGGTTTCGGACGCACTTGTGTCTTTGATCCGCAGGCTAGGCCCGGGGGAGGGCCTCGGGCATGCTCCGTTCGGTAGTGGTGCCCGCGTGTCCTTGTCCGTGACGGCCATACGGGGTGTCTTGTGGATCGGGCCCGGATACGGCAGTTGCGGCGCGGGCGGGCACTAGATTGAGCGGCGCAGCACCGGGACTTGGCAGGGGGCAGGGGTTCATGGACACGGACGGCACGTACGGCGGGCGCGCGGGGAACGGGGGGAACGGGAGGCCGGACGCGGTGCGGCCGCCGGACGCCCCGGGGCCGGCCGGACTCCCGCCCGCGCGAGCGCCGAAGCCCGCCGCGGACGGACTCGCCCCACCGCCCGTCTCCGCCGCACCGCCGGCGCCTTCGGTCCCGCCGCCGGCCGCGGCCCCGCCTTCCGCCGGGTCGCCCTCCCTTCCCCGGCCCCCCGCGCACCGGCCCGACGCGCGGCCCTCGCTCGTCGACTGGCTGCGGACGCCCCGGCGTTCGGACGGTCCCGGGGTCTGGAGCTACGGGCACGTCCCGCGGCCCGACACCGCCCCCGACGAGATGCCGGCCCGGGCGATGCTGTCGGGCGCCGTGATCTCCCTGCTCGCCTGCGTGCTGGTCTGGTCGCTGCTGCGCAGGGGCTACATCCCGTACTGGACCGTCCCGGTGAAGCTGTTCACTCCGGCGGACTGGTGGGACCGGCTGAACGGCGGGCCGGTGCCCGGCACCGGCGGCGACGCGGCACTGGCGATCTACGAGCTGCTCCTCGTGGCCGGCCTGCTCTACGGCTTCGGCAGGCTCGGTGGCTGGCGGGAGGCCTGGAACCGCCTCGCCGCCCCCCGGGCCGGGGTGCGGGTGGCGCTCGCCGTCGCCGGCGCCCTGATCACCGTCGCCCTGGTGGCCGAGCAGGCCCTGCCGCTCGGCCCGGTCGTCTACAGCCTGCTGCCCATCGACCGCAGCGGCACCATGGAGGCGGCCGTCGCGAACGGCGAGATGGCCGAGACTGCCGACCTGCTGATCCGGCTGGCCGTGCTGGTCCCCTTCGGCTGGCTCGCCCTCGGCCGCTCCGCCCGCCGCCGCGCCGGCGCCGCCGGAGAAGCCCCCGCCCCCGCCCCCGGCGGGGCCGAGGACCCGGCCGGCTGGCCGCAACTGAGGGCCGCCGGACTGGCCGAGGCCGCCGAGCGGCTGGGCGCCGAGGCCGCGGCCGGCCGGATGAACGACGTGGACGCCGCCCGGATCCGCCGGGCCTGGGACTCGGTCACCGCCGACCCCGGCCGCCGTACCGCCTTCGCCGACGCCGTGCGCGGCCGGGGCGCCGGTGCCTGCGCGCACCCCTCCGGAGCCCGCGACCTGCCCGTCCGGACCGCCCGGCACGACCTGCTGGCCCGTCAGGTCCGGCTCGGCACGGTCGCCGACGAGGAGCGCAACCCGTACCCGCGCCGCGGCACCGGCCTGGCCCTCGACCCGGCCGTGCTCGGCACCTCGATGGTCGCCGTCGGCCCCTCCGGCGCGGGGAAGACCCGTCGGCTGGTCCGCCCGGTCGTCGAGTCGCTCGCCCTCCAGGCGCTCGCCGGACAGGCCGCCGTCGTCGCCGTCTGCCCGGCCGGCACCCCGCTCGGGTCCGACGAGGCGTACGACGTCGTCATCCGGATCGGCGACCCCACCACCCTCCACGACCTCGACCTCTACGGCGGCACCACCGACCCCGACGAGGCCGCGGGACTGCTCGCCGAAGCGCTGGCCGGCGACCAGACGGGCACCGAGGTGCGCCGGGCCGCGACCGCGCTCGCCCAGCTGCTCGGGCCGTTCCGGGCCGCACACGGGCGCTTTCCCGGCGTCCCCGAACTCCGCGAGCTCCTCGACCGGGCCCCCGCCGCCGAGGAGCGGCTGCGCAGCACCCTGGAGGCCGCCGGGCAGCACGCGATGCTCCGCGAGCTCGACGCCCGCGACCGGCAGCACGGCGCCCCCGGTGACCCCGGCCCGCTGCTCACCGGACGGATCGCCCTGCTGGACCGGCCCGCCTTCCAGGGCTTCTTCGACACCACCGGCCGACAGGGCCGCCCCTTCTCCCTGCGGACCCTGGAGCACCCCGTCCGGGTCCGCGTCGAACTGCCCGAACACGGGCACGCCGACGCCTCCCGGATGCTGGCCCGGCTGCTCCTGGCCCAGTTCACCGCCGGGGCCACCGCCCGTGCCGACCGCTCCCTCTTCGCCTTCCTCGCCCTGGACGACGCCGCCCACACCCTGACCCCCGAGTCCGTACGGGGCCTCCAGCGGCTGCGCTCGGCGAACGCCGGAGTGCTGCTCGCCCTGCGCAGCCTGGACGACGTACCGGAGACCCTGCGGGCCCCGCTGCTCGGCGCCGTCGGCTGCCGGGCCGCGTTCGCCGGGGTCACCACCTGGGACGGGCAGCGTTTCGCCGAGGCCTGGGGCACCGAATGGGTGGAGACCCGGGACGTCACCCACCGCACGGTCTACGCCGACCAGCCGCTCACCCGCATGGTCAACTCCTTCCGCAAGCTGGTCACCGGCAAGGCCGTGACCACGGACGCGGTGACCGTCCGGCAGGTCGAGCGGGAGCGGTGGTCCGCCTCGGAGCTCGCGCACGCCGTGCCGGCCGGGCACGCGGTGCTCTCGCTGACCTCCGTACAGGGGGAGCGGGCGGCTCCGCTGCTGGTCCGGCTGGACGGCTGAGCCCGGGGGACCGGCCGGACGGGTCCGGCGAACCGGGCGGCGCGGTACCCGTACGGGGTGGCAGAATCGAGCTGAGCCGTTCATACGCCACGGCGAAAATCTCCGCAGCCGAATCCCTCCAGCTGAATCCCCGCAGCCGAATTCCCGCCGCCCCCACGAAAGCCGTGACCGAAGCCGATGCCGCTCACCCTCGCCTCGCTCGTCCAGCACTCGGCGCTCAAGCTCAGCGTCCGCGCGGGGGAGGGCCGCCTCGACACCCCCGTGCGCTGGGCGCACGTCAGTGAGCTCGCCGACCCCGTGCCCTACATGGAGGGCGGCGAACTCCTACTGATCACCGCGATGAAACTGGACGCGGACGACCCGGAGGAGATGCGGCGGTACGTGCGCCGGCTCGCCGCCGCGGGTGTCGTCGGCATCGGCTTCGCCGTCGGCGTGAACTACGAGGCCGTCCCCGAGGCACTGGTCGAGGCCGCGCGGTCCGAAGACCTGCCGCTGCTGGAGGTGCCGCGGCGCACCCCGTTCCTCGCGATCAGCAAGGCCGTCTCCGCCGCCCTGGCGGCCGACCAGTACCGGGCCGTGACCGCCGGCTTCGAGGCGCAGCGGGAGCTGACCCGCGCCGCGCTCTCCGCAGAGGGTCCCGCCGAGCTGCTCGCGAAGCTGGCCGCGCACGTCCAGGGCTGGGCCGCGCTCTACGACGCCTCCGGCACGGTCGTGGCCGCCGCCCCGGAGTGGGCCGCGCGCCGGGCCGCCCGGCTCACCGCCGACGTGGAGCGGCTGCGCGAGCGGCCCGCGCCCGCCAGCGCCGTCGTCGGCGGCGCCGAGGACCGGGTCGAACTGCAGTCCCTGGGCACCGGGCGGCGGGCCCGGGGCGCGCTGGCCGTCGGCACCGAGGCCCCGCTGGGCACCGCCGAGCGGTACGCCGTGCACTCCGCGGTCGCCCTGCTCACCCTCACCACCGAACGCTCCCGCTCGCTGCGCGACGCCGAGACCCGGCTCGGTTCGGCCGTGCTGCGGATGCTGCTCGCCGGGGAGGCCGAACACGCCCGGTCGGTGGCCGGGGACCTGTACGGGGCCCTGCTGGAGGCGCCGTTCCGGCTGGTCATCGCGGAGCCGGCGCTGGCCGGCACGGCCCAGCCGGAGGGGCTGGCGGTGCTCGCCGACGCGGTGGAGGCGGCGGCGGGCCGTACCGGCGAGGCGCTCCTGGTGGTCCCGGAACAGGGTCGGCTGGTGATCCTCGCCGCGGACGGCGGGGCGGCGGTGCAGACCGTGGCCGACCACGCGGAGGCGCTGGAGTCCCGCCGGGGCCGCGACGCGACCGGCCCCGAACCGGACGAACTCGTGATCGGACTGTCCGCGCCGGCCGGGCCGGCGACCGCCGCGGCGGCGTTCAAGCAGGCCGACCAGGCGCTGGCGGTGGCCCGTCGGCGGGGCCGGCCACTGGTCGAGCACGAGGACCTCGCGGCCGGGTCGGTCCTGCCGCTGCTGGCGGACGACGCCGTACGCGCCTTCGCCGAGGGCACGCTGCGGGCGCTGCGGGACCACGACGCGACCGGCCGGGGCGATCTGGTCGCCTCGCTGCAGGCGTGGCTGTCCCGGCACGGCCAGTGGGATGCCGCTGCCGCCGACCTGGGCGTCCACCGGCACACCCTCCGCTACCGGATGCGGCGGGTCGAGGAGATACTCGGCCGCTCCCTGGACGACCCGGACGTCCGTATGGAGCTGTGGCTCGCCTTGAAGGCGTCCGCCCCACCGGCGTAGCCACGTGCGTAGCCGCTGCGGCCCCTCCCCTCCCCGCCCCTTCCCGAAACGGGGGCTCCGCCCCAGACCCCACCCCCCCGTGCGGGGCGGATCGGCCGGCCGGGTCTGCGGGCCCGTGGTGGCTGGTCGCGCACTTCCCCGCGCCCCTGGGCATCCCCAGCCCCGCCGGCGTTTGAGGCGCGGGGCGTGGGGGCGGAGCCCCCCCCAAGCGGGGGCTGGGGCCGCAGGTCCCAGTTTCGGGAAGGGGCCGGGAGGGGAAAGGCCCGCGCAGCGGACCCCCGCTGACCTGCGGCAACGGCGGCCGGCGTGGCCGGTGCGGCAGGAAACACTGCCAAAGCGGCGAAGGGCGCCGCAAAGGTTCTCCACCGCGGACAAGCCACAGAACGGGCGCGCCCCCCTACCTTGAGAGGGACAGGCAGCGCCCTGCGCCGCACACCGCACACCGCACTCCACGAAGGGCCGGGATTCGCATGACTTCCACCCACGCCTTCTGGCTCGCCGGCCGCCAGGCCACCGGCGAGGACAGCTTCGACGTCCACAACCCGTGGGACGGCCGTCTCGTCGGCACCGTCAGCGTGCCCACCGACGCCCAGGTCGAAGAGGCCGTGGCCGCGGCGTACGCCGTGACGGCGGAGTTCTCCGCGACCCCCGCCCACGTCCGGGCCGCCGCCCTCGACCACGTGTCGAAGCGGCTCGCCGAGCGCACCGAGGAGATCGCCCAGCTGATCTCCGCCGAGAACGGCAAGCCCATGAAGTGGGCCCGCGGTGAGGTCGGCCGTGCGGTGTCCGTGTTCCGCTTCGCCGCCGAAGAGGCCCGCCGTTTCAACGGCGGAGACGCCCAGCGCCTCGACACCGACGCCGGCGGCGTCGGCCGTCTGGCCCTGACCCGCCGCTTCGTCAAGGGCCCGGTCCTCGGCATCGCCCCGTTCAACTTCCCGCTGAACCTGTGCGCCCACAAGGTCGCCCCGGCCATCGCCGTCGGCGCCCCGATCATCCTGAAGCCGGCCCCGGCCACCCCGCTGTCCGGTCTGATCCTCGGTGAGCTGCTCGCCGAGACCGACCTGCCGGCCGGTTCCTGGTCCGTGCTGCCCGTCGCCAACGAGAAGATGCCGGCCCTGGTCAAGGACGACCGCCTGCCCGTCATCTCCTTCACCGGTTCCGACACCGTCGGCTACGCCATCCAGCAGTCGGTGCCCCACAAGCACTGCACCCTGGAGCTCGGCGGCAACGCCGCGGCCGTGGTCCTCGACGACTGGGCCTCGGACGCCGACCTCGACTGGGCCGCGACCCGTATCGCGACCTTCTCGAACTACCAGGCCGGCCAGTCCTGCATCTCGGTGCAGCGCGTGATCGCCACCGCCTCCGTCTACGACCGCCTCGCCGAGAAGGTCGTCGCCAAGGTGCAGGCGCAGGTCACCGGTGACCCGTCCGACGACGCCACCGACGTCGGCCCGCTCGTCTCCGAGGACGCCGCCAAGCGCGTCGAGGCGTGGGTCGAGGAGGCCGTCTCCGCCGGCGCGAAGCTGCTGACGGGTGGCAAGCGCACGGGCGCCTCGGTCGAGCCGACCGTCCTCGCGGACGTTCCGGCGGGCGTCAAGCTGGCCACCGAAGAGGTCTTCGGGCCGGTCCTCACCCTCACGAAGGTCGAGGACACCGACGAGGCGTTCGCCGCCGTCAACGACTCGAAGTTCGGTCTGCAGACCGGCGTCTTCACCCGCGACATCCAGACCGCGTTCCGCGCGCACCGCGAGCTCGAGGTCGGCGGCGTCATCATCGGCGACGCCCCCTCCTACCGCGCCGACCAGATGCCGTACGGCGGCGTCAAGCAGTCCGGCGTGGGCCGTGAGGGCGTCCGCTACGCGATGGACGACTACACGTACGAGCGCGTCCTGGTCCTGACCGGCCTCGACATCTGATCTCGTACGGCCCACAAGCCGACGGCCGGAGCCTACTGTGCGGGGGCTCCGGCCGTCCCCCTTTTCTCCCGCCCCGCGAAGCGCCCCTGAGGGACTGTCAGAGCCCCTGCCGCAGGAACTCCGGGCGTTCGCCCGTCGACCGGGTCCTGCTCGACTCCAGTAGGCGCAGCTCGGACACCGGGATCCGCTGCCGCCGACCGGCGCCCTCCGGGAAACGGGCGGGGCGCACCCAGGGCCGGGCGCACCCCGGACCGGCCGCACCCACCGTGCCGGACGCACCCGGACGTGTGAAGTCCGGGGCCGGATCCGCCGCCGCGGCCACCGACGGGGCGAAGGGGCAGGTCGGACCCGGCGCGTCAGCCCTCGTCCGCGGGCCGGGACCGCCCGGGTTCCCCCGCCCTGCCCAACCCCGCTTTTCCGGGCGGACGGGATTGGGTACGACTGACAGGTAGCACCCACCGGTAGTGCCATCCGGTGATCGCACCCCCGGCAATCGCAACGAGTCCCCGACTCCGGCGGCGAGGTGAGCTCCTCAATGTCCGCAACACAGCCCGCACAGCAGCCCAAGGTGACCGAGCGCGAGGCCCGGCAGGTCGCAGAGGCGGCCCGGGAGGCCGACTGGCGCAAGCCCAGCTTCGCCAAAGAGCTCTTCCTCGGCCGGTTCCGGCTCGACCTGATCCATCCGCACCCCGTGCCCGGCGAGGAGGACGTCCGCCGCGGCGAGGCGTTCCTGGCCCGGATGCGGGAGTTCTGCGAGACGCAGATCGACGGGCAGCGCATCGAGCGCGAGGCCCGCATCCCCGACGAGACCGTGCGCGGGCTCAAGGAGCTCGGCGCCCTCGGCATGAAGATCGACCCCAAGTACGGGGGGCTTGGCCTCACCCAGGTCTACTACAACAAGGCGCTCGCCCTGGTCGGCTCGGTCAGCCCGGCCATCGGCGCGCTGCTCTCCGCGCACCAGTCCATCGGCGTGCCCCAGCCGCTGAAGATGTTCGGCACCCAGGAGCAGAAGGACGCCTTCCTGCCCCGCCTCGCCACCACCGACATCAGCGCCTTCCTGCTCACCGAGCCCGACGTCGGCTCCGACCCCGCCCGGCTGGCCACCACCGCCGTGCCCGACGGCGAGGACGCGTACGTCCTGGACGGGGTGAAGCTGTGGACCACCAACGGGGTGGTCGCCGACCTCCTCGTGGTCATGGCCCGGGTACCCAAGAGCGAGGGACACAAAGGCGGCATCACCGCCTTCGTCGTCGAGGCCGACTCGCCGGGCATCACCGTCGAGCACCGCAACGCCTTCATGGGGCTGCGCGGCCTGGAGAACGGCGTCACCCGCTTCCACCGGGTCAGGGTGCCCGCCGCGAACCGGATCGGCCCCGAGGGCGCCGGGCTGAAGATCGCGCTCACCACCCTCAACACCGGCCGGCTCTCCCTGCCCGCCATGTGCGTCGGTGCCGGCAAATGGTGCCTGAAGATCGCCCGCGAGTGGTCCGCGGTCCGCGAGCAGTGGGGCCGGCCGGTGGCCAGGCACGAGGCCGTGGGCGCGAAGATCTCCTTCATCGCCGCCACCACCTTCGCCCTGGAGGCCGTCGTCGACCTCGCCTCCCAGATGGCCGACGAGGACCGCAACGACATCCGCATCGAGGCCGCCCTCGCCAAGCTCTACGGCTCGGAGATGGCCTGCCTGATGGCCGACGAGCTGGTCCAGATCCGCGGCGGACGCGGCTTCGAGACCGCCGAGTCGCTGGCCGCGCGCGGCGAGCGGGCCGTCCCCGCCGAGCAGCTGCTCCGCGACCTCCGCATCAACCGGATCTTCGAGGGCTCCACCGAGATCATGCACCTGCTGATCGCCCGCGAGGCCGTCGACGCCCACCTCTCGGTCGCCGGTGACCTCATCGACCCGGAGAAGGACCTCGGCGACAAGGCGAAGGCGGGCGCCCGTGCCGCCGGGTTCTACGCCCGCTGGCTGCCCAAGCTGGCCGCCGGCCCCGGCCACGTGCCCACCAGCTACCGGGAGTTCCATCCGCGCGGCCACACCGACCTCTCGGTGCACCTGCGCTACGTCGAACGCACCGCTCGCAAGCTCGCCCGCTCCACCTTCTACGCCATGTCCCGCTGGCAGGGCCGGATGGAGACCAAACAGGGGTTCCTCGGCCGGGTCGTCGACATCGGGGCGGAACTCTTCGCGATGAGCGCCGCCTGCGTCCGCGCCGAGCACCTGAGGGTCTCCGGCGACCACGGCCGTGAGGCGTACCAGCTGGCCGACGCCTTCTGCCGGCAGTCCCGGCTGCGGGTGGAGGAGCTGTTCGGCCGCCTGTGGTCGAACACCGACGACCTCGACCGCAAGGTGGTGGCGGGGGTCCTCTCCGGCACGTACACCTGGCTGGAGGAAGGGGTCCTCGACCCGTCCGGCGACGGACCCTGGATCGCGGACGCCGCCCCCGGGCCCTCCGAACGGAAGAACGTCCACCGCCCGATCCGCTGACCGCCCGATCCGCTGACCGTACGGTCCGCCCGCCACCGCCCGCCCGTTCCGCCGGCCGCACGGCCCCGGATACTCCCCTCCCCGCCGCCGTCCCGGCGGCGGGGAGGGGGAGGGCCGTGTCCGGGCACTCCCGGGTTCCGGCAAGAATGGGGGCATGAGCGACAGCCCAGCCCCCCTCGCCGATCCGCACCTCCTCTTCGACGCCGCGGCCGGCCGCCGGGACATCGTCATCCTCGGGTCCACCGGCTCCATCGGCACCCAGGCCATCGACCTCGTCCTGCGCAACCCCGGTCTCTTCCGGGTGACCGCGCTGTCCGCCGCCGGCGGCCGGGCCGAGCTGCTCGCCGAGCAGGCCCACCGGCTGCGGGTCGAGAAGGTCGCGGTGGCCCGCGAGGAGGCCGTACCCGCCCTCAAGGCAGCGCTGAGCGACCGCTACGGCGCGGAGCCGCAGCCCGAGATCCTGGCCGGCCCCGGCGCGGCGGCCGAGCTGGCCGCCTCCCCCTGCCACACCGTCCTCAACGGCATCACCGGCTCCATCGGCCTCGCGCCCACCCTCGCCGCCCTGGAGGCCGGCCGGACCCTCGCCCTCGCCAACAAGGAGTCGCTGATCGTCGGCGGCCCGCTGGTGAAGAACCTGGCGAAGCCCGGCCAGATCATCCCGGTGGACTCCGAGCACGCGGCGCTGTTCCAGGCGCTGGCCGCCGGTACCCGCGCCGACGTCCGCCGGCTGGTCGTCACCGCCTCCGGCGGCCCCTTCCGCGGCCGCACCCGCGCCGAGCTCGCCGCCGTGACCGTGGATGACGCCCTCGCCCACCCGACCTGGGCCATGGGCCCGGTCATCACGGTCAACAGCGCCACCCTGGTCAACAAGGGACTGGAGGTCATCGAGGCGCACCTGCTCTACGACATCCCGTTCGAGCGGATCGAGGTGGTCGTCCACCCGCAGTCCTACGTCCACTCGATGGTGGAGTTCACCGACGGCTCCACGCTCGCCCAGGCCACCCCGCCGGACATGCGCGGACCGATCGCGATCGGCATCGGCTGGCCGCACCGGATCCCCGACGCCGCCCCCGCCTTCGACTGGACCAAGGCCTCCACCTGGGAGTTCTTCCCGCTGGACACCGAGGCCTTCCCGGCCGTGGACCTGGCCCGGCACGTCGGCGGACTCGGCGGCACCGCCCCCGCCGTGTTCAATGCGGCGAACGAGGAGTGCGTCGAGGAGTTTCTGGCCGGTCGGCTGCCGTTCACAGCAATCATGGATACGGTCGCTGCCGTGGTCGAAGAGCACGGAACGCCGGCCGGGGGAACTTCCCTGACGGTCGCGGACGTCCTCGAAGCGGAGACCTGGGCCAGGGCCCGGGCCAGGGAGATGGCGGCGAAGGCCGCCGTGGAGGCGCGCGCATGACAGCTCTCATGACGGTGCTCGGCATAGTCATCTTCGCCGTAGGCCTGCTCGTCTCCATCGCATGGCACGAGCTGGGACACCTCTCCACGGCCAAGCTCTTCGGCATCCGCGTCCCGCAGTACATGGTCGGCTTCGGTCCGACCATCTGGTCGCGGCGGAAGGGCGAGACCGAGTACGGGATCAAGGCCATCCCGATGGGCGGCTACATCCGCATGATCGGGATGTTCCCGCCCGGCGAGGACGGCAAGGTCACCGCCCGGTCCACCTCCCCGTTCCGCACGATGATCGAGGACGCGCGGTCGGCGGCGTACGAGGAGCTGCAGCCCGGAGACGAGACCCGCCTGTTCTACACGCGCAGGCCGTGGAAGCGCGTCATCGTGATGTTCGCCGGGCCCTTCATGAACCTGGTCCTCGCGGTGGCGATCTTCCTCACCACGCTGATGACCTTCGGCGTGAACACCCGGACCACCGTGGTCAGCTCCGTCTCCGACTGCGTCATCCAGCAGAGCGAGAAGCGGGAGGACTGCCGGGCCGGTGACCCGGTCGCCCCCGCCAAGGCCGCCGGGCTGAAGCTGGGCGACAAGATCGTCGCCTTCAACGGCGCCGAGGTCGATGACTGGGCCACCCTGCAGAAGGACATCCGGGCCACCGTCGGCCCCGCCACCCTCACGGTGGAACGGGCCGGACAGCGGCTGGACCTCAAGGCGAACCTGATCGAGAACAAGGTCGCCAAGACCGACGGCCGCGGCCGCTACGTGGACGGCGAGTACGTCACCGCCGGCTTCCTCGGCTTCGCCCCCGCCGGCGGCTACGTGACCCAGTCCTTCGGGCAGTCGCTCACCTACATGGGCGACATGATGCAGTCCGGCGTGCAGTCGATCATCGACCTGCCGTCCCGGATCCCGGCCCTGTGGGACGCGGCCTTCAACGGGGCCGAGCGCGAACAGGACAGCCCGATGGGCATCGTCGGCGCGGCCCGGGTCAGCGGCGAGATCTTCACCCTCGACGTGCCCGCCAAGTACCAGCTGGTGTGGTTCCTGAACCTGCTCGCCGGGTTCAACCTCTCGCTGTTCCTCTTCAACATGCTCCCGCTGCTGCCCCTCGACGGCGGGCACATCGCGGGCGCCCTGTGGGAATCCGTACGGCGGCACACCGCCCGGCTGTTCCGGCGGCCCGACCCCGGCCCGTTCGACGTGGCCAAGCTGATGCCCGTGGCGTACGTGGTGGCCGGCGTGTTCGTCTGCTTCACCGTGCTCGTGATGATCGCGGACGTGGTCAACCCCATCAAGATCACCTGATTGCGCCCGCGTAACCCACGGCGTGAGGAGCCGGACACGAAACGTGTCCGGCTCCCTACGTTCGGGTGGCGCACCCCCTGCGATGCGGGCCCGAAGCGGGGTGTGCCGTAGTCTCGGAGGCCTGAGCCCGCCGATATCGGGACCTTGATCCACACCTTGGGGTTGCACAGCAGATGACTGCCATCTCTCTCGGAATGCCGTCCGTGCCGACGAAGCTCGCCGACCGACGGGTCAGCCGCAAGATCATGGTCGGTTCCGTGGCCGTCGGCGGAGACGCGCCCGTCTCCGTCCAGTCGATGACCACCACGCGCACGTCCGACATCGGCGCCACCCTGCAGCAGATCGCCGAGCTCACCGCCTCCGGCTGCCAGATCGTCCGGGTGGCCTGCCCGACCCAGGACGACGCCGACGCGCTCGCGGTCATCGCCAAGAAGTCGCAGATCCCGGTCATCGCCGACATCCACTTCCAGCCGAAGTACGTCTTCGCCGCCATCGACGCCGGCTGCGCCGCGGTCCGGGTCAACCCGGGCAACATCAAGCAGTTCGACGACAAGGTCAAGGAGATCGCGAAGGCCGCGAAGGACGCGGGCACCCCGATCCGGATCGGCGTCAACGCCGGCTCCCTCGACGCCCGCCTGCTCAAGAAGTACGGCAAGGCCACCCCCGAGGCGCTGGTCGAGTCCGCGCTGTGGGAGGCGTCCCTCTTCGAGGAGCACGACTTCCGCGACATCAAGATCTCGGTCAAGCACAACGACCCGGTCGTCATGGTCGAGGCGTACCGCCAGCTCGCCGCCCAGTGCGACTACCCGCTGCACCTCGGCGTCACCGAGGCCGGCCCGGCCTTCCAGGGCACCATCAAGTCCGCGGTCGCCTTCGGCGCACTGCTCTCCCAGGGCATCGGCGACACCATCCGCGTCTCGCTGTCCGCCCCGCCGGCCGAGGAGATCAAGGTCGGCATCCAGATCCTGGAGTCGCTGAACCTCCGCCAGCGCCGTCTGGAGATCGTCTCCTGCCCGTCCTGCGGCCGCGCCCAGGTCGACGTGTACAAGCTGGCCGAAGAGGTCACGGCGGGCCTGACCGGCATGGAGGTCCCGCTGCGCGTCGCCGTCATGGGCTGCGTCGTGAACGGCCCCGGCGAGGCCCGCGAGGCGGACCTCGGCGTGGCCTCCGGCAACGGCAAGGGCCAGATCTTCGTCAAGGGCGAGGTCATCAAGACCGTCCCCGAGTCGAAGATCGTGGAGACGCTGATCGAGGAGGCGATGAAGATCGCCGAGCAGATGGAGAAGGACGGCGTGGCCTCCGGCGAGCCGACCGTCGCCATCGGCGTCTGACCGCCCACCGGCGTTCGACCGCCGACCGGAGTACGAGGGCCCCGGCCCCCTGCGAACGCAGGAGGCCGGGGCCTTTTCGTGACCTGCGGTGAGCGGCGTCCGCGCGTCACGCCGGGTAAAGTGCGGAGATCAGCAGATCCGTACGGTGAGGCGCCCACGTGTTGACCCAGACCACCACCAGGGTCCTCGAACCCGGCGACCTCCCCGCCGCGCTCGAGGTACTCGAACGCGACCCGGTGGCGAACGCCTTCGTCACCTCCCGGGTCCAGGTCGCCGGACTCGACCCCTGGCGGCTCGGCGGCGAGATGTGGGGCTGGTACAGCGAGGGCGAGCTCCGCTCGCTCTGCTACGCGGGCGCCAACCTGGTGCCCGTGTGCGCCACCCCCGAGGCCGTACGCGCCTTCGCCGACCGGGCCCGGCGCACCGGCCGCCGCTGCTCCTCCATCGTCGGCCCCGCCGAGTCCACGGCGCGGCTGTGGCGGCTGCTCGAACCGCACTGGGGCCCGGCCCGCGAGGTCCGGGCCCGCCAGCCGCTCATGATCACCGAACGGCCGTCCGCCGACATCGCCCCCGACCCGCTGGTCCGCCGCGTCCGCAAGGACGAGATGGACCTGATCATGCCCGCCTGCGTGGCCATGTTCACCGAGGAGGTCGGTGTCTCCCCGCTCGCCGGCGACGGCGGCCTGCTCTACCAGGCCCGGGTCGCCGAGCTGGTCACGGCCGGCCGCTCGTTCGCCCGGGTCGAGGACGGCAGGGTGGTCTTCAAGGCGGAGATCGGCGCCGCCACCCGGCAGGCCTGCCAGATCCAGGGCGTGTGGGTGGCCCCCGAGTTCCGCGGGCGCGGCCACTCCGAGACCGGGATGGCCGCCGTGATCGAATTCGCCCTGCGCGATGTCGCGCCCGTGGTCAGCCTCTACGTCAACGACTACAACACCGCTGCCAGGGCCGCCTACCGGCGCGTCGGCTTCCGCGAGGTCGGCGCGTTCATGAGCGTCCTGTTCTGATCCCCTGGTCCCCTGGTCCTCTGGTCCTCTGGTCCGCCGTTTGATCCGCTGTCCGATGCGCCGTTCGGTCCGTCGTCCGATCCTTCGTCCGATTCGCCGCGGTCCTGCCCGGGGCCGCTGTTCCCCGCCGGGTACCGCGAAGTAAGGTCGCTGCATGGTGCTGCCCTTCCCCGCAGGTCTGGAGATCGGCCCGCTCGACCTCGCCGCACGCGTCGACGAGGCGCTGCGGGTGCAGGCCGTCGCCTTCGGGCTCAGCGAGGAGGAGGTCGGCATCCGGCGCTACATCGTGCAGCGCCACATGACCTGCCCCGGCGCCCGCGCGCTCGGCGCGTTCACCGAGGACGGTGCCCTCGCCGGATTCGTCTACGGGATGCCCAACGACCGCGGCCACTGGTGGTCCACGATCGTCGAGCCGTACCTGAAGGCCGGCGGCAACGACCACTGGCTCGACGACGCCTTCGCCGTCACCGAACTCCACGTCCACCCGGGCTTCCAGGGGCACGGCGTCGGCCGCGAGCTGATCACCCGGCTCACCGACGCCGCCGAGCAGAACCGGTCCATCCTCTCCGCCGTCGACACCGACACCCCGGCGCGGGGCCTCTACCGCTCCCTCGGCTACGAGGACATCGCCCGCCAGGTCCACTTCCCCAGCGCGAGCCTGCCCTACGCCGTAATGGGCGCGACACTGCCGTTGCTGCGCCGCTAGCCTCCGGACATGTCCACACAACACGCACAGCGCGTCCGGCGCATGTCCACCCTGCTGGCGCGGACCCTCCGGGAAGACCCCGCCGACGCCGAGACCCTGAGCCACAAGCTGCTGGTCAGGGCCGGCTTCGTCCGCCGTTCCTCCGCGGGGGTGTGGATCTGGCTGCCGCTCGGCAAGCAGGTCCTCGACAACGTCTCCCGCATCGTCCGCGAGGAGATGGACGCCATCGGCGCCCAGGAGGTGCTGCTGCCCGCGCTGCTGCCGCGTGAGCCGTACGAGGTCAGCGGGCGCTGGTCGGAATACGGGGACCTGCTGTTCCGGCTCAAGGACCGGAAGGGCGCGGACTACCTGCTCGGGCCCACCCACGAGGAGATCTTCACCCAGGTGGTGAAGGACCAGTGCGCGTCCTACAAGGACCTGCCGGTGATGCTCTATCAGATCCAGACGAAGTACCGGGACGAGGCGCGGCCCCGGTCGGGCGTGCTGCGCGGGCGCGAGTTCCAGATGAAGGACTCGTACTCCTTCGACGTGACCGACGAGGGGCTGGCCGAGTCCTACCGCCTCCACCGCGAGGCGTACGTACGGATCTTCGGCCGGCTGGGGCTGGACCACCGGATCGTGTCGGCGGTCTCCGGCGCGATGGGCGGCTCCGCCTCCGAGGAGTTCCTCGCGCCGGCCGCGGCGGGGGAGGACACCTTCGCCTCGTGCGGTGCCTGCGGTTACGCGGCGAACACCGAGGCGGTCACGTTCCCGCTCACCGCTGCCGCGGGGGAGGGCAGTGCTCACGGGCCGGTGGAGGAGCTGGACACCCCCGACACCCCGACGATCGAGAGCCTGGCCGCGCACCTCGGCGTGCCCGCCTCCGCCACGCTGAAGAACCTGCTCGTCAAGGTGGACGGTGAGATCGTCGCGGTGGGCGTCCCCGGCGACCGCGAGGTCGACCTCGGCAAACTGGGCGAACACCTCGCTCCGGCGGTGGTGGAGCTGGTCACCGCCGAGGACTTCGTGGACCGGCCCGACCTCGTACGCGGCTACGTCGGCCCGCAGGGCCTGGAGAAGGTCCGCTACCTGGCCGACCCGCGGGTGGCGCCGGGCACCGCCTGGGTCACCGGCGCGAACCGGGTGGACACCCACGCCCGGAACGTCGTCTGCGGGCGGGACTTCGAGGTGGACCGGTACCTCGACGTGGTCGTGGTGGAGCCGGGTGACCCCTGCCCCGCCTGCGGCGAGGCACTGTCCCTGGACCGGGCGATCGAGGTGGGCCACATCTTCCAGCTGGGCCGCAAGTACGCGGACGCGTTCGGGCTGGACGTGCTGGGACAGCAGGGCAAGCCGGTGCGGGTGACCATGGGGTCGTACGGGATCGGTGTCTCGCGCGTGGTCGCGGCGCTCGCCGAACAGACGGCGGACGGGAAGGGACTGTGCTGGCCGGCGTCCGTGGCACCGGCGGACGTGCACGTGGTCGCGGCGGGCAAGACGGCCCAGCAGGAGCTGGCGGCGGAGGCGGCGGACGCGCTGGCCGCGGCGGGGCTGCGGGTGCTGCTGGACGACCGGGCGGGGCTGTCGCCGGGCGTGAAGCTCACCGACGCCGAACTGATCGGCGTCCCGTGGATCCTGGTCGCCGGGCGCCGCGCGGGCGAGCAGGTCGTGGAACTCCAGGACCGCCGCGCGGGCACGCGCGAGGAGCTGCCCCTGCCGGACGCGCTGGCGCGCCTGACTTCGGCTTAGCTCCGGCTTCGGCTTCGGCTTCGGCTTTGGCTGGCGGGCTGGGCTGGGCCGGGCCGGGCGAGGGCTTCGGGCCCGGGGGGTGTTGGCCGCTGGGCGGGGCCGTGGGCTCCGGGTGGGGGCATCCGGGACGGCATGATTTACGGCGCGTTGCGCGGAGTCCGGTTGTCGGGCGGGGGCGCGCCACAAATCACGCTTTAGTGTCCCGGACACCCCCACCCTCCACCCCCGACCCCCTCCCGCGGCACTCCGGCCTCCGGCGAGGTGGTGACAGAAGCCGAACGGCGCGGGCAGGCGGACTACCGCGGTGTGGGCAGGCGTCCCGCAGGGCGATGGGGGTCCCCCCTGCTCGAGCGAAGTCGAGAGCTTGGGGGAGGGTGGGCACACCGGGGACACTGCCGCGTGCGGTGGAACCCCGCCCCACCCGAAGCCGGCCCAGGGAGCGGGCCCAGGCCCGGGAACCCGGCCCGGGGCGCAGCTCCGCACGGAGCCGGGGCGGAGCCCCGGAAGGGGGCGGGGGCGGAGCCCCGCCACGGTGGTTACGGCCGCGGGTCCGGCGGGACCGGCTCGTCGGCGGCGTCGGGCGGGACCGGGGCGTCCACGGGCCCCGTCGGAGGTTCCGGCTCGGCGGGGGAGCCGTTGACGACCGCCGGCGCGGCCGCACCCGGCGGCTCCGCGTCGGCCGGACGCGGCACCGGCGGGGGCTCCACAGCGGCCGGCTGCGGCATGGCGGCCACGGCCGGCGGCTGCGGCTCGGCAACGGCCGGCTGCGGCGGCATGGCGGCCACGGCCGGCGAAGACGCGCCCGGTGGGTGGGCGTCCGTCGCCCGTTCCAGGAAGCGGAGCAGTTCCACCGGGAACGGCAGGACCAGCGTCGAGTTCTTCTCCGCCGCCACGGCCACGACCGTCTGCAGCAGCCGCAGCTGCAACGCCGCCGGCTCCTTGCCCATGACCGCCGCCGCCTCCGCCAGCTTCCGCGAAGCCTGCAGTTCCGCGTCCGCGTTGATCAACCGGGCCCGCCGCTCCCGGTCGGCCTCCGCCTGCCGGGCCATCGACCGCTTCATCGCCTCCGGCAGCGACACGTCCTTGATCTCGACGCGGTCGATCTGCACGCCCCAGCCCACCGCCGGCGAGTCGATCATCAGCTCCAGGCCCTCGTTCAGCTTCTCCCGGTTGGAGAGCAGGTCGTCCAGGTCCGACTTGCCGATGATCGAGCGCAGCGAGGTCTGCGCCATCTGTGAGACCGCGAAACGGTAGTCCTCGACCTCGATGACCGCGTTCTTCGGGTCGACCACCCGGAAGTACACCACCGCGTCCACCCGGACGGTCACGTTGTCCCGCGTGATGCCCTCCTGCGCGGGCACCGGCAGCGTCACGATCTGCATGTTCACTTTGTGCAGCCGGTCCACGAACGGAATGATCATGGTGAACCCCGGTGACTTCACCTCGTGCCGGAGCCGGCCGAACCGGAACACCAGCCCGCGCTCGTACTGGCGTACCACCCGGGCCGCGGCCGCGCTGTAGAGCGCGATCCCGGTGGCGGCGGCGACCGCCGCGGTGAGCAGTTCTTCGACCATGACGGCCCCCTGCCCGGCCGATCAAGCGGCTGGTTCTGGGTGTTATGTCCTCTTGGTTACGATATTCCCTACAGCCACGCCGCGAATTCCAGCAGCAGCTCGGAGTCCCGGTGCCGCCCGGCGGCCAGCGCCCGCAGACCCGACTCCACCGCGCGGAACACGGACCAGCCCCGCAGCCGCTCCCGGTCCACCTCCAGGGAGTCCGCCAGCTTGTTCACCCGGCGTCGCGCGCCCGCGGCCCCCGCGGAGGCGGCGACCAGGTCCTCCAGCCGGTCCCGGACCAGCCGGGCCAGGTCGTAGGCGCGCTCGCCGACCACCGGCTCCGGGCCGACCGTCAGCCACGGCGCCCGCTCACCGGCCAGCACCTTGCCCTGCCGGAAGTTGCCGTGCAGGAGCACTTCCTCCGGCGGCAGCGCCGTCAGCTCGTCCCGGACCGAGAGGGCCAGATCGGCCAGGGCCCGCAGCTCCGCCGGGGCCTCCTTCAGCACCGCGGACTGGCGCTGGGTACGGTCGGCCACCGTCTCGAAGCCGTGTTCCGCCGGCGGGGCCACCCACAGCCGCCGGACCGTCCCGGCCGCCTCCAGCAGCGCCTTCGCCTCCGGCAGGGACCGCAGCGACACCTCCGGCTGCAGCCGTTCCAGCAACAGGCCGCCGTCCCCGTGCCAGGTGTCCAGCAGGCGCACGGCCCCGAACCCGGCCCAGTGCGCCAGCGCGGCCAGCTCCAGGTCCGGGCGGGCGCTCGGCGGGGCCAGCTTCAGCGCGGCCGGGGTGCCGTCGGGGTAGCGGACCAGGAGCACCACGCTGCTCCGGCCGCCGGGAGCCTGGACCCGCTGCACCTGCACCCCGCGTCGGGCCTGCGCCTCGTCGACGAGGCCGGGGAGCCGGTCCAGCCACTCCTGCTGCGGTGCTGTGTCCGGCTGCTCGCCGAGCGCCCGTACAAGCCGCTCCGGCGGTTCGAAAACCATGCGTGCGTGGTCCCTTTCAGCTGTGCGGGGCCGATCGCGGTGGTCCCGCTCGTTCGGTCAGCCCAGGGAAGGCTACGCCGCCGCCGCGCCAGCGTGCCGCGCGGACCGCCGCCGCGGTCAGCGCGTCGGCGGCCTCCCGGCGCAGCGGGCCGCTCGCCGCCCGCACCAGGTCGGAGTACGCGCCCGCCACCCGGTCCTCGATCTCGGCGGCCAGCCGCTCGGCGTCTCCCGGGGTGCGCAGGTCGAACGGCAGCCGGTACGCCGCCTCCGCCGCACGGGGTACGCCGCCCAGCCCGCGCACGGTCCGGGCGAGGGCGTCGCGCCGGGCGAGATGGGCGCCGTACGCCTCCCGGGCCTCGGCGGTGCGGGTGGCGGCGCGGGCGCCGACCACTCCGTAGGCGTACGCGGCCGCGTGCTCCGCGGCGAGGGCGGCCTGCGCCGCCGCGAGGACGTCGGTGCTCATGCCGCGGCTCCCTGGTTGCCGTTGGTGGTCAGCAGGTGGTGGTGGACGATCCCGCAGGCCGCCACCGAGGCCAGCAGCCGGGCCAGCTCCCCGGGGGCGTCGGCGAGCGTGATCGTGCGGGCCTCGGCGAGCGAGCGCTCGGCGACGGCCAGGGCGCCCAGGGCCTCCTCGGCCTTCTGCGGCACGGCCGGAGCGGCCGGCGCGCCCGCCGCCGGAGAGGCGGGTGCGGAGGGAGCGGCCGGCGCGGTGGACCCGCCCGCGTCCTGCGGGGCGAAGGCCTCGGCGTGGGCGGCGACCGCCGCGCGCAGCGGGGCCAGTCGCTCCCGCAGCGCCGGATGCGCCGCGAGGGTGGCGTCGTAGCGCTCCAGCAGCCCCCGGCTGTCACGGACGGCGGCCTCGCGCATCCGCCGATCGAGTGGAACCTCGGGGCGTGCGCCGGGACGCGCGCCGGAATCCGAGCAGCCGGTGAGCAGCGCGGCGCCCGCCACCCCGGCCGCGCCGGTGAGCAGGCTTCTTCGCGAAGGCAGGATCAGGGGCACGGTGGAGTCCTCGGGGGCGCGGGGCGGGGAGCAGCCGGGACAGGCTGTGATCACGGTACCCGGGGGCACGGTCCAAGGGGCGGACGGCAACACCCTCTGCGACCGGATACCCTTTGATCTGACACGCGATCCACGCGACGGAACCACAACAGCACACGCGGCCGAGGAGTCACCCGGATGAGCACCACCCAGAGCGACAGGCTGCGCGGACTGCTGGAACCGCTCGTCGCCGCGAAGGACCTGGACCTGGAGGAGATCGAGATCTCCCGGGCCGGGCGGCGGCGGATGCTCCGTATCGTGGTGGATTCCGACGAGGGCGTGGAGCTCGACACCTGCGCCGAGCTGAGCCGCGAGATCTCCGACAGGCTCGACGAGACCGACGCGATGGGCGAGGACGAGTACGTCCTCGAAGTCAGCTCCCCGGGCGCGGACCGCCCGCTCAGCGAGCACCGTCACTACGTCCGGGCGACCGGCCGCCTCGTGAAGTTCCAGTTGGCAGACGGCGGGGAATTGATCGCCCGCATCCTCGGCGTGGACGAGGACGGCATGGATCTCGAGGTCCCCGGTGTGAAGGGCCGCAAGGCCACCTCCCGCCGCATCGCCTTCACGGACGTCGCCAAGGCGCGTGTCGAGATCGAGTTCAACCGCAAGGACAAGAAGGAAGAGGAGGCGTAGCCGTGGACATCGACATGAGTGCCCTGCGGGGTCTGGTCCGGGAGAAGGAGATCTCCTTCGACCTGCTCGTCGAGGCGATCGAGTCGGCCCTCCTCATCGCCTACCACCGGACCGAGGGGAGCCACCGGCGCGCCCGCGTCGAGCTGGACCGCACCAACGGGCACGTGGTCGTGTGGGCGAAGGAAGACCCGCAGGATCTGGAGGAGGGCCAGGAGGCCCAGGAGTTCGACGACACGCCGTCGGGCTTCGGCCGGATCGCCGCCACCACCGCCAAGCAGGTGATCCTCCAGCGTCTGCGCGACGCCGAGGACGACCTGACCTTCGGCGAGTTCGCCGGCCGCGAGGGCGATGTCATCACCGGCGTCGTCCAGCAGGGCAAGGACCCCAAGAACGTCCTCGTCGACATCGGCAAGCTGGAGGCCATCCTGCCGGTGCAGGAGCAGGTCCCCGGCGAGGAGTACCCGCACGGACTGCGGCTGCGCACTTACGTGGTCCGGGTCGCCAAGGGCGTCCGGGGTCCGTCGGTGACCCTGTCGCGCACCCACCCCAACCTGGTGAAGAAGCTGTTCGCGCTGGAGGTCCCGGAGATCGCCGACGGCAGCGTCGAGATCGCCGCGATCGCCCGGGAGGCCGGCCACCGCACCAAGATCGCGGTGCGTTCCACCCGTTCGGGCCTGAACCCGAAGGGCGCCTGCATCGGCCCGATGGGCGGCCGGGTGCGCAACGTGATGGCCGAGCTGCACGGCGAGAAGATCGACATCGTCGACTGGTCGGACGACCCGGCGGAGATGGTCGCGAACGCCCTGTCACCCGCCCGGGTGAGCAAGGTGGAGATCGTCGACCTGGCCGCGCGGTCCGCCCGGGTGACCGTGCCCGACTACCAGCTGTCGCTGGCCATCGGCAAGGAGGGGCAGAACGCCCGCCTCGCCGCCCGGCTCACCGGCTGGCGCATCGACATCCGCCCCGACACCGAGCCCGCGGCGGAATAAACCGCTACCGGTCCGGGTTCCGGGCCGGTAGACAGGAAGGCGCCGGTTCGGCGGCCTGAATGAGGACGACATCCGTTCGATTTTTCGCCTGAAGGGGTGAGGTCGGTACGGGGAGGTAGACTGAACGTGTCTGGCCGGACGCATGCCCGCGCATGCCCTGAGCGCACCTGCGTGGGGTGCCGGGAGCGAGCGGCCAAGAACGATCTGCTGCGCATCGTGGCGGTAGGGGACGAGTGTGTGCCCGACCATCGCGGTACGCTGCCCGGCCGGGGTGCCTACGTGCACCCTGCCGTGGTCTGCCTCGACCAGGCGGTACGCCGCCGGGCGTTCCCCCGGGCCCTCCGGGTCCAGGGGACTCTCGAGACCTCCGCGCTGCGGACGGTCATCGAGGCGACACCGTAAGAAGAGAAGTACGGCACGGATACCCCGTGCGGTCAGGTACCTCGCGAGTTGGAAGTAGGTCGAGATTGCGATGAGCACTCGATGAGTACGCGATGAGTACGCCCATGAAGTAGCAACGGTCCGGCGGTAACCCGGACCTAAAAGGAGCGAAGTGGCTAAGGTCCGGGTATACGAACTCGCCAAGGAGTTCGGAGTTGAGAGCAAGGTCGTCATGGCCAAGCTCCAAGAACTCGGTGAATTCGTCCGTTCGGCGTCCTCGACGATCGAGGCGCCCGTTGTACGCAAGCTGACCGACGCGTTGCAGGGTCCCGGCGGTGCCGGCAAGACCGCTGCGAAGCCCGGTGCGCCCCGCAAGGCGACGCCTGCGAAGCCCGCTGCGCCGTCTCCGGCGGCCGCGGCACGTCCTGCTGCCCCGAAGCCCGGCGCCCCGGCCCCCAAGCCGGCCGCGTCCGAGGCTCCGTCCGTCAGCGCCCCGGTGACCCCGGCCACTCCCGGCCCGCGTCCCGGTCCCAAGGCTCCGGCCCCGAAGCCCGCTCCGGCGGCTCCGGCTCCGGTCGCGGCCGAGTTCCAGGCCCCGCCGTCGGCTCCGGCCGCCCCGGCGCGTCCCGCCGCGACCCCGGGCCCGCGCCCGGCGGCGCAGCGTCCCGCCGCGCCCGGTGCCCGTCCCGGCGCGCCGCGCCCGGGTGGTGCCCCCGGCGCCCAGGCCCCCCGTCCGGGTGGCCCGCAGGCTCCGCAGGCCCCGCGTCCGGGTGCCCGTCCGGCCGGCCCGCGTCCCGGTAACAACCCCTTCACGTCCGGCGGCTCCACCGGCATGGCCCGCCCGCAGGCTCCGCGCCCGCAGGGCGGCCCGCGTCCGGGTGCCCCCGGCGCCGGCCAGGGCGGCCCGCGTCCGCAGGGTGCCGGTCAGGGCGGTCCCCGTCCGCAGGGTCCCGGCCAGGGCGGTCAGCCCGGTGGGCGGCCCTCGCCGGCCGGCATGCCGCGCCCGCAGGGCGGCCCGCGTCCCGCCGGTCCGGGCGGTAACCGTCCGAACCCGGGCATGATGCCGCAGCGTCCCGCTGCCGGCCCGCGTCCGGGCCCCGGCGGCGGCGGTCGTCCCGGCGGTCCCGGCGGCGGTCGTCCCGGCGGTCCCGGTGGCGGCGGCGGTCGTCCCGGCTTCGCCGGCCGTCCGGCCGGTCCGGGCTCCCGCCCGGCAGGCGGCGGCGGCTTCGGCGGCCCGCGTCCCGGTGGTGGCGGCGGCTTCGGCGGCGGTCCCGCGGGTGGCGGCGGCGGTCGTCCCGGCGGCTTCGGCGGCCGTCCCGGCGGCCCCGGCGGCCGTGGTGGCACGCAGGGCGCCTTCGGCCGTCCCGGCGGCCCGGCCCGTCGCGGCCGCAAGTCGAAGCGGCAGAGGCGCCAGGAGTACGAGGCCATGCAGGCCCCGTCCGTGGGCGGCGTGATGCTGCCCCGCGGCAACGGCGAGACCATTCGCCTGTCGCGCGGTGCGTCGCTCACCGACTTCGCGGAGAAGATCAACGCCAACCCGGCGTCGCTCGTCGCCGTGATGATGAACCTGGGCGAGATGGTCACGGC
Source organism: Streptomyces sp. NPDC043853 (assembly GCF_056436025.1). NCBI lineage: Bacteria > Bacillati > Actinomycetota > Actinomycetes > Kitasatosporales > Streptomycetaceae > Streptomyces > Streptomyces sp. NPDC043853. Next base: position 34,990 of record NZ_JBWKDJ010000012.1, on the reverse strand, counting down.
CACCCAGTCCGTGTCGGACGACACGCTGGAGATGCTGGCCCAGGAGATGAACTACACCGTCCAGGTCGTCAGCCCGGAGGAGGAGGACCGCGAGCTTCTCGAGTCCTTCGACATCGAGTTCGGCGAGGACGAGGGCGGCGAGGAGTTCCTCGTCGCGCGTCCGCCGGTCGTGACCGTCATGGGTCACGTCGACCACGGTAAGACCCGACTCCTCGACGCGATCCGCAAGACCAACGTGGTCGCGGGCGAGGCCGGTGGCATCACCCAGCACATCGGTGCCTACCAGGTCTCCACCGAGGTGAACGACGAAGAGCGTCGCATCACCTTCATCGACACCCCGGGTCACGAGGCGTTCACCGCCATGCGTGCCCGTGGTGCCAAGTCCACCGACATCGCGATCCTCGTGGTCGCGGCCAACGACGGCGTCATGCCGCAGACCATCGAGGCGCTCAACCACGCCAAGGCTGCGGACGTCCCGATCGTGGTCGCGGTCAACAAGATCGACGTCGAGGGCGCCGACCCGGTCAAGGTGCGCGGTCAGCTGACCGAGTACGGCCTGGTGGCCGAGGAGTACGGCGGCGACACCATGTTCGTCGACATCTCCGCCAAGCAGGGTCTGCACATCGACTCCCTGCTGGAGGCCGTGGTCCTCACCGCCGACGCCTCGCTCGACCTGCGGGCCAACCCGGAGCAGGACGCGCAGGGTATTGCGATCGAGTCCCACCTCGACCGCGGTCGCGGTGCCGTCTCGACCGTCCTGGTCCAGCGCGGAACGCTGCGCATCGGCGACACGATGGTCGTCGGCGACGCGTACGGCCGTGTCCGCGCGATGCTCGACGACAAGGGCAACAACGTCGAGGAAGCGGGTCCGTCGACCCCCGTCCTGGTCCTGGGTCTCACCAACGTCCCGGGTGCCGGCGACAACTTCCTGGTCGTCGACGAGGACCGTACGGCCCGCCAGATCGCCGAGAAGCGCGCGGCGCGCGAGCGCAACGCCAACTTCGCCAAGCGGGTCCGCCGGGTCTCCCTCGAGGACCTCGACAAGGTGCTCAAGGCCGGTCAGATCCAGGAACTCAACCTCATCATCAAGGGCGACGCGTCCGGTGCGGTCGAGGCCCTGGAGTCCTCCCTGCTCCAGCTCGACGTCGGCGAAGAGGTCGACATCCGGGTCCTGCACCGCGGCGTCGGTGCGGTCACGGAGTCCGACATCGACCTGGCGATGGGCTCCGACGCCATCGTCATCGGCTACAACGTCCGTGCGGCCGGCCGTGCCGCGCAGATGGCGGAGCGCGAGGGCGTCGACGTCCGGTACTACTCGGTGATCTACCAGGCCATCGAGGAGATCGAGGCGGCCCTCAAGGGTCTCCTCAAGCCGGAGTACGAAGAGGTCGAGCTCGGTACGGCGGAGATCCGCGAGGTCTTCCGCTCGTCCAAGCTGGGCAACATCGCCGGTGTCCTGGTCCGGTCGGGCGAGGTCAAGCGCAACACCAAGGCGCGCCTGCTGCGCGACGGCAAGGTCGTCGCGGAGAACCTCACCATCTCGGGCCTGCGTCGCTTCAAGGACGACGTCACCGAGATCCGCGAAGGCTTCGAGGGCGGTATCAACCTCGGAAACTTCAACGACATCAAGATCGACGACGTCATCGCGACGTACGAGATGCGCGAGAAGCCGCGCGTCTGACGCGCAGCGATCGCGACTGTCTCACGACCTGTGTCGTGACCGGGGCCGGTCGGCGGAATTTCCGTCGATCGGCCCCGGCCGTTGCGTGTACGGTTCTGGTGTTCCTGCCGAGCGACGGCCGGCAGGCCACCGAACCCGAACCGGCGGGACATCCGGCACCGCATGTACGTGGGGACTCTGTCCTTCGACCTGCTCCTCGGCGATGTGCATTCGCTGAAGGAGAAACGCTCCGTTGTCCGGCCCATCGTCGCCGAGCTCCAGCGCAAGTTCTCGGTGAGCGCGGCGGAGGTGGGCGACCAGGACCTCCACCGCAGGACCCGGATAGGGGTCGCGATGGTGTCCGGGGACCCCGGATTCCTGTCGGACGTGCTCGACCGCTGCGAGCGGCTGGTCGCGGCACGTCCGGAAGTGGAGCTGCTGTCCGTACGACGGCGCCTCCACGGTGATGAAGACTGATTGATTGCTTGACCTGCAGCTTGCCTGCAAAGAAATGAAGGAGACGGACCAGTGGCCGACAACGCGCGGGCGAAGAAGCTGGCAGACCTCATCCGGGAGGTGGTCGCCCAGAAGCTGCAGCGTGGAATCAAGGACCCGCGCCTCGGTACGCACGTGACGATCACCGACACCCGGGTCACCGGCGACCTGCGGGAGGCCACGGTCTTCTACACGGTCTACGGGGACGACGAGGAGCGGGCGGCCGCGGCGAAGGGCCTGGAGAGCGCCAAGGGCATCCTGCGCTCGGCGGTCGGCCAGGCGGCGGGCATCAAGTTCACGCCCACCCTGACCTTCGTCGCCGACGCCCTGCCGGAGAACGCCCGTACCATCGAGGACCTCCTCGACCGGGCGCGCGCCTCCGACGAAGAGGTGCGCCAGGCGTCCTCGGGCGCCACGTACGCCGGCGAGGCCGACCCGTACAAGAAGCAGGACGAGGACGACGCGGCCGAATGAGCAAGCACGTACCCACCACGCCGGACGGCCTTGTCATCGTCGACAAGCCGTCCGGCTTCACTTCGCACGACGTGGTCGCCAAGATGCGCGGCATGGCCAAGACCCGCCGGGTCGGCCACGCCGGCACCCTCGACCCGATGGCCACGGGCGTCCTCGTCCTGGGCGTCGAGAAGGCGACCAAGCTCCTCGGGCACCTCGCGCTGACCGAGAAGGAGTACCTCGGCACCATCCGGCTCGGCCAGAACACGCTGACCGATGACGCCGAGGGCGACCTCACCTCGTCGACGGACGCCTCCGGGGTCCGTCGCGAGGACGTGGACGAGGGCATCCGCAAACTGACCGGCGAGATCATGCAGGTCCCGTCGAAGGTCAGCGCCATCAAGATCAACGGCGTGCGGTCCTACAAGCGCGCCCGCGAGGGCGAGGAGTTCGAGATCCCGGCCCGTCCGGTCACCGTCTCGTCCTTCCGGGTCTACGACATGCGCGAGGCCACCGCCGAGGACGGCACCCCGGTGATCGACCTGGTCGTCTCCGTGGTCTGTTCCAGCGGTACGTACATCCGGGCACTGGCCCGCGACCTCGGCGCCGACCTCGGTGTCGGCGGCCACCTGACCGCGCTGCGGCGCACCCGGGTCGGCCCGTACAAGCTGGACAAGGCGCGCACCCTGGACCAGCTCCAGGAGGAGCTGACCGTGATGCCGATCGCCGAGGCCGCGGCCGCGGCGTTCCCCCGCTGGGACCTGGACGCGCGGCGCGCGTCGCTGCTCGGCAACGGGGTGCGGCTGGACATGCCGGACGAGTACGAGCCGGGCAGGACGGTGGCGGTGTTCGGCCCGGAGGGCCGGCTGCTCGGCCTGGTGGAGAGCAAGTCCGGCAAGGCGAAGTCCCTGGCGGTCTTCGCGTAGGGCGCCTCGCGTCGCCATCGATCGAGGTGGGGCCCCGATGGACGGGAAGCTCCGATTGACCTGGAGCCCCGATTGACGTGGAGCGGTGAGCGCATGTGGTCCGCCGAGGCAGGACTGCTGCTCACCGCTCCACGACCCCCCTCGCTGTAGGTCTCTATCCATCTGGAGCCGCGTATTCACTCGCACGAGCAGGCGCTCGGAGTGAATGGAGGGAGCACAGGGGGGCGCGTTCGGCGCACACGCTTCCCGAGGTGATCTTCACCGACCTACGGTCGTGCAATGAAGGTCACGGAGGACCGGGCAGAACCGCTGGTCAGGATCTGCGATCCGGGGGGCCGGCCGCGGGGCACCGGCTTCGTGGCCGACGACCGCGGCACGCTGATCACCGCCCACGAGGTCGTGGCCGGCCTGGACCGGCTCGTGCTGCGCGGCCCCGACGGCCGCACCTGCACGGCCGGCCCGGACGCGATCACCCTCCTGGCGGAGGCGGGGCTGGCCCTCGTACGGACGGCGGAGGCGGTCGGGCTCGGGGTGGCACCGCTCGCGGTGACCGTACGGGAGCGGGTCCCCGCCGGGACGTACGTACGGCTGTACGCGCGGGGCCGGCGGCAGGCCCGGGTCCTGGCGGAAGCAGAGGTCCTCTGCCGCACGGCGGACGGCACCCACCGGCTCGGCACCGCGCTGGAGCTGGCCATCGGCACCGACGGCATGGACGCGCTGCGCACCGGCGGCGAGGCGAGCGGCGGGCCCGTCCTGGACGCCGAGACCGGAGCGGTGCTCGCGGTCCTGGGCACCGCCCTGCACGCGGAGCACCGTTCGGGCGGTTTCGCGATCCCCCTGCGGTCCGCCGCCGCGGCCGACCCGCACGGCCCCCTGGCGGCCCTCCTGGCCCGCAACGCGGAAACCGCCCCCGGCTACGGCCCCGACCTCAACCTGGCCGCGGCCCTCCGCCTCACGAGCCGACCGCGGCGCCCCGCCCGCCCGGCGGGCCCCGAGCCGGTGGCGCGGGCGGCGGTGGTGGGCGCGATCGACGCCTTCCTGGCTTCGCCCGCCGTCGTGTTCGCCCTGGTCGGCGACCCGGGTACGGGCCGCAGCACGGAGCTCGCGGCGCTGGCCGGCCGCCGGTCCCGGGAGCCGCACCCGGCACCCGTGATCCACCTCCGCGGCGCGGACCTCCTGCCGTCGGACACCTCGCTGGCCGAAGCACTCGGCCGTGGCCTGTCACCGCGGCGCGGGGCCGGGGCCGGGGGCTACGGCGAGGGCGGGGGCGAGGGCGGGGCCGCGGCCGGGGTCGAGGAGATCGCCCGGGTGGCGGACGGCGCCGGGCGCGGGCTCGTCGTCCTGCTCGACGCGCCCGAGGAGATGCCGCCCCGGCTCGCCCGCCGGCTCGACGAGTGGACCGCCGCCACGACCGCCTGGCTCCGCCGGCACCGGGTGCGGCTGGTCCTGGCCACCCGGCCCGAGTACTGGGAGCGGGTCGCGGCCCTCCACCCGGACGGGAGCGCCCTCACCCACCCGCTCGACGACCTCACCGCCGCCGAGGCGGAACGTGCCCGGGACCGGTACCGGATTCCCGCCGGTGCCCTGCGCGCGACGGACAGCCGGCACCCGCTCACCCTGCGGATGCTGGCCGAGGTGCGGGAGGCCGGGGTCACGTCCGGGCGGCCCGGGCGCGCCGAGGTGTTCCAGGCGTACCTCGACCTCGTGTGCCTGCGCGTGGCGACCCGGCTCCGGGGCGACGCCCCCGGCCGGGCCGTGGGCCGGCTGGCGATCCGCGTCGCCGGACGGGTGCACGAGGCCGCGTGCCGCTGCCTCGGCCCCGGACAGGGCGTCCTGCACGAGGCCGCCTTCGGCGCCCTCTTCCCGACCGACTCCGGCTGGGCGGAGGCCGTCCTCGCCGAGGGCCTCTTCGTTCCGGCCGGCGCCGGTCACCGCTTCGCCGACGAGGAGTTCGCCGACTGGCTGATGGCCACTCACCTCGACCTCCCCGCTGCCCTCGACACGCTGCTCCGCACCGGCCCTCCCGTACCGCGGCACCGCATCGGACCCGTCCAGGAGGCCCTCCTCCTGCTGCCCCCGGCGGCCCGGGCCGAGCACCTCGGCACCCTGCTCCGGTCGCTGTACCCCCCGTCCGGACGCGCCGGGGGACCCGGGGGCGGCGGCACCGGCGACGAGCGGGCCTGGTGGGCCGCGCGGCTGGTGCGCGGGACGCTGCTGCGCCTGCCCGATGCGCTTCCCTCTCTCGATCTGCTGCACGCGCTGGCCGAGTACGTCTCCCACACCCACACCCACACCGGTACCGGCTCCGGGTCCGACCGGTGCGAGGGCGACGAGGGGCCTGGGAACGGGTTCGACGCCCGGTTCTGGAGCCGGCTTCGGCTGCCGGAACCCGAGCGGATGGACCTCCTCCGCCGAGTGCTCCCCGCCGAACCGGGGTGTCTGGACGCGACCGCGCGGAGACTGCGCAGGGACCCGCAGGGCGTACAGCCCCTGCTCTGCGACTGGTTCGGCGACGACCGGCGGCTGCGCGGCCGGCCCGGTGCCACCGTGGCCGCCGCCGCCCAGGCGCTGCTGCACACCCACCGCCGGCTCGCGCCCGACGGGCTCACCGAGGCGCTCGTCTGCGCCGCGCACCCGCGCGCCGACGAGCTGCTCGCCGTCCTGGCCGAGGAGGAGCCCGCCGTGATGGCCAGGGCCGTGGACCGCTGGGCCCGGGACCCCCGCCCGGAGCGCCGGGTCGCGGCCGCCGCGTACGGTCCGGCCGCCGCCGCGGCAGCGGACGGAGCCGACCGCGTCCTGCTCCGCCGCGCCGCCCTCGCCCTGCTCGACCGTACCGGGGAGACCGGCCTGCACGGCCCCGCCCTCGGCATGCTGCTCCTCGACCCGGAGACCCGGGAGGCGCACGTGTCCCGTGCGCTGACCTGCCCCGGCGTGCCCCCGGGCGCGCTGGTGGCCGCCGCCGACGCACTGCCCGGCCGGGCCGAGGCGGTGCTCGACGCCCTGCGGGCCCGCACCGGCGGGCAGGTGCTGCCGGCCCTGGCCGGGCTGACCTCGCCCGCGGCCGCCGCCCGCGCCGCCGTCCTCGTACGCGAGCACGCCGAACGGCACCCCGGGGACGCCCCGCACGCGGCGGCGTACGTCGACCGCGTGCTGGAGCGGGGGCCGGTCGCCGCCGACGCGCTCCGCCGGCTCACCGACGGGCTGCTCCGCGGCGAGCGGCCGGTCCGGGCGGCCCTCGCCGGGGTGCTCGGCGCGGCCGGCGCACCAGCCACGACGGCGCTGCGCGGAGAGCTGCTCGACCTGTTCCTCGGAACCGAGACGGACCCGGCCGTACTGGGCGAACTGCTCGGCGCGGTCGCCCGGGCCACCGTCGAACGCGGCGAGCGCCGAACCCGCGAGCTGGTGCGGCGTACCGGGCGCCGGCTGCTCGTCGTGCCCGGCGGCGCGGCCGAGTTCGAACGGCGGACCGTCTCCCTGTCCCGTGAACTCCCGCCCTTCGGACGGCTGATCGCCCGCTGGCTCCGAGAGGAGCCGCACGAGGCGTCCTCGCTGCTGGGCCCGAGCGGCCGGCACACCGTCGAGAACCTGGGTACCGGGGCCCGGCCGGTCCCGGAGCCCGTCCCCGGCCGGGACCCCGCCGGTGCCGTCCCGAGGTGTTGTCCCGATACCGATGCGGGGCCCCGCCCGGCGGCATGGCAGTCTTAGATCTGCAATCTTCACTTACGCACTACACGGGTTCGGGCGAGGAGCGGTCACAGTGCAGCGCTGGCGTGGCTTGGAGGACATCCCCCAGGACTGGGGACGCAGCGTCGTCACCATCGGCTCCTACGACGGCGTGCACCGCGGACACCAGCTGATCATCGGGCGGGCCGTGGAGTGGGCCCGCCAGCTCGGTGTGCCGGCCGTGGTCGTCACCTTCGACCCGCACCCGAGCGAGGTCGTCCGCCCCGGCAGCCACCCCGCGATGCTCGCCCCGCACCACCGGCGCGCCGAGCTGATGGCCGAGCTGGGCGTGGACGCGCTGCTGATCCTGCCGTTCACACCGGAGTTCTCGCAGCTGTCCCCGGCCGACTTCATCGTGAAGGTGCTGGTCGACAAGCTGCACGCGCGCGGCGTCATCGAGGGCCCGAACTTCCGTTTCGGCCACAAGGCCGCCGGCAACGTCGGGTTCCTGACCGAGCTGGGCGCCACCTACGACTACCAGGTCGAGATCCTCGACCTGGTGGTGCGCGGGGAGGCGGGCGGCGGCGAGCCGTTCTCCTCCACGCTGGCGCGCCGGCTGGTCGCCGAAGGCGACGTGGAGGGCGCGGCCGAGATCCTGGGCCGCCCGCACCGGGTCGAGGGGGTCGTCGTGCGCGGCGCGCAGCGCGGCCGCGAGCTGGGCTACCCGACGGCGAACGTCGAGACCCTGCCGCACACCGCGATCCCGGCCGACGGGGTGTACGCGGGCTGGCTGACCGCGGACGGCGAGCGCATGCCCGCGGCGATCTCGGTCGGCACGAACCTGCAGTTCGACGCGACCGAGCGGACGGTCGAGGCGTACGCGATCGACCGGGTGGGCCTGGACCTGTACGGGCTGCACGTCACCGTGGACTTCCTGGCGTACGTGCGGGGCATGGCGAAGTTCGACTCCCTGGAGGGGCTGCTCGACGCCATGGCCGACGATGTGAAGCGGGCGCGGACGCTGACGGAGGCGTACGACTCGGCCGCGGCACGCTCCGCGGGCTGACGCGCGTCCGATCCGCGGGCCGATCCGCGGGCCGATCCGCGGAACCGGCTGACGGGCGAGGGCCCGTACCGTCCCACGGGGAACGGTACGGGCCCTCGGCGTTTCAGCGCGGCTGCCGCGGGTCCTGGCGGGGATCCTGCGGCGGCTGTTGCTGCGGCCAGCCCGGCCCCGGCTGCTGGGGCTGCTGGGGCTGTCCGTACGGCGGCTGGCCCGGCTGGCCCGGCTGCTGCGGGTACGGCTGCGGGGGCTGCTGCTGCGGGTAGGGCTGGGGCTGCCCCGGCTGCGGCTGCCCGTACGGCTGCTGCGGCGGCTGCTGGTACGGCTGGTCGTAGGGCTGCTGCGGCGGCTGCTGCGGACCGTTCGGGGCGGGCTGCCCCGGCTGCCCGTACGGCTGCTGCGGCTGGCCCGCCTGGTGCTGACCCGGCTGGGCCCAGTGCCCGCGCGCCTGCTGTGCCCGTACGAAGTCCTCCGCGACCAGCGCCGACAGGTTGAAGTACGCCTCGCGGGTCTTGGGCCGCATCATGTCGAGGTCGACCTCGGCACCGGCGGAGAGGTGCTCGTCGAACGGCACCACGACCACGCCCCGGCAGCGGGTCTCGAAGTGCTGCACGATGTCCTCGACCTTGATCATCTTGCCGGTCTCGCGGACCCCCGAGATGACGGTGATGGAGCGCGAGACCAGGTCGGCGTAGCCGTGCGCGGAGAGCCAGTCGAGCGTGGTGCTCGCACTCGACGCACCGTCCACGGACGGCGTCGAGATGATGATCAGCTGATCGGCGAGATCCAGGACCCCGCGCATGGCGGAGTAGAGGAGCCCGGTGCCCGAGTCGGTGAGGATGATCGGGTACTGGCGGCCGAGGGTCTCGATCGCGCGCCGGTAGTCCTCGTCGTTGAACGTGGTCGACACGGCCGGGTCCACGTCGTTGGCGATGATCTCCAGACCGGAGGGGGCCTGGGAGGTGAACCGCCTGATGTCCATGTAGGAGTTCAGGTACGGGATCGCCTGCACGAGGTCGCGGATGGTGGCGCCGGTCTCGCGGCGCACACGGCGGCCGAGGGTGCCGGCGTCCGGGTTCGCGTCGATGGCGAGGATCTTGTCCTGGCGCTCGGAGGCGAGGGTGGCGCCGAGGGCGGTGGTCGTCGTGGTCTTGCCGACACCGCCCTTGAGGCTGATGACCGCGATGCGGTAGCAGGACAGCACGGGGGTGCGGATCAGCTCCAGCTTGCGGCGGCGCTCCGCCTCGGCGGCCTTGCCGCCCAGCCGGAAGCGGGAGCCGCCGCCGGCGGGCCGGTTGCTCTTGGGCTTCTGCTTGTTGCGCAGCAGGCGGTCGGAGGAGAGCTCCACGGCGGCGGTGTAGCCGAGCGGCGCACCGGCGCCGGGCGCGCCCTGGTAGCGGGGATCGTGCGCGGCGGGACCGCCGGGGCCTGCGGGGCCGGGGCCTGCGATGCCGCCCGGTCCGGCAGGGCCGACGGGACCGGCGGGACCACCACCTGCGGCGAAGGGGCTGCCCGGACCGCCCTGACCGCCCGGACCCCCCTGCCCGACGGGGCCCTCGTTCTGCGGCGCCCACTGCTGGTTGAGCCGGGGGTCACCCTGCGGCTGCTGGAACGGCTGCTGCCCCGGCTGCGGCTGGTGCTGCGGATCCACGGGTGCCGGTGCCGGCGTACCCGGCTGCGCACCCCAGGGTGCGCCGGGCTGCGGCTGCTGCTGCACCTGCGGCTGCGGGAACCCGTACCCGGCGGGCGGCTGCGCTCCGGGCCGCACCTGCTGGGGCTGCGGCGGCGGGAAGCCGTATCCGTCGGGCGTGGGGTGCGGTTCGGGCTGCGGCGCCGGGGGCTGCGCCTGCACGGGTGGGAAGCCGTACCCGGCAGGAGCGGCCTGCGGCTGCGCCGGCGGGAAGTCGTACGAGGCGGGGGCCTGCGGTGGTACGGACGGGACCTCGTGTCCGTCGGCCGCGACGGCCGGGGCGTCCGGCCTGCGGTCCTCGGGCCCGGCAGCGGTGAACGCGGGCTCGGCCGAAGACGGTTCGTCCTGCGGCGCCGGCACACCCCACGCCTGCCGGTCGGCCTCGGCCGGTACGGCGTCCTGCGGTACGGCGGCCAGATCGCCGCTCGCCGGAACGGGTGAAGCGGCGTCACCGGACTTCGCTTCACCCGCGCTCCCGGGCCAGACCGGAGCCGGTCCCGGCTCACCGGCGGCCGCATCCACGAGAGCGGCGGGCAGCGGGGTGCCGTTCGGCGGGGTGGCCGTGTAGGAGACACCGGAGGTCTCGGAGGTCTCGGAGGTCTTGGCCAGGCTGAGCCCGCCCTCACCGTCGGCGGCGACCGCCCGGTACGGATCGCTGTCCGCGTCGGCCGGAACACCCGGGTACGCCGCAGGAACGCCGGAGCCATCGACCGGCGCCGGTACGGGAGGGGTACCCCCGGCGGGGGAGGCCACCGGGAACGGCGTCCCACCTGCGGGGGACAGACCCGCGGCCTCGCCACCGGCGGCAGAGTACGGAATCCCGCCCGGAGGGGTCGACGGGTACGCCACCGGTGCGTCGGCCGGGGCCGCCACGGGCGCACCCGCGACGGGCGGAGCGGACGGGAACGGCGGAGCACCCGCAGGGGACGTCCCGCCGGCCTCACCGGCGGCAGGCGTCTGCGCGTACGGCGCGTGCACGTCGGGGGTGTTGGCGGGGGCGGGCACGGAGGCCGTACCCCCGGCGGGTGAGACGGCCGGGTACGGCGTCCCGCTCGCGGGGGACAGCCCCGGGGCGTCACCGCCCCCGGGCGCGGCCCGGTACGGCGCCGGGTTGCCCGGCAGGTCGGAGAGCGGCGCTCCAGGCAGGGGCGAGGGCCGGCCCGCAGCCTCCGGATCGCCCTGCCCGCCCGGGCCGACCGGAGTACCGGCCGCCGGCGAGGGCGTCGGGTCCGCGGGGCGCGACGGCGGGGCCGGCCGGGTCGTGGACGGCGCGGACACATCGTCCGGGCGGTGCGGCTGGAAGCCGCTGCCCGCCGGGAGGTCCGGCACCGCCGCGGCCGACGCGTTCTGCGTGTACCAGGCGGGCGGGGTGTAGTCGATGGTGAACTCGCCCGTCAGCTCGGGCTCCGCGTCGGACTGATCGTCCGTCGGGACGTCCCACGCCCCGCCGCGGCTCTCGTTCCGATCGCCGTTCACTTCGTCCTCCTGGTCTGGTCGGGCCCTCGGTCCCGTTCCGCCGTTCAAGCCGTTCGGGCGTCCGCACGAGACGACGCGCCCACGGTCAGCCTAATGGCGCGGACGTCCGGCGCCGGGATCCAGGGCAGGTCCGCACAGTCCCTCCCCACCCGGACCCGGCGCAGCCGCTGCGCAGTGGTACCCCGTCCGGCCCGGTGGCCCGTCTGCTGTCCCCCGCACCACGCCGGTGCCCGAGTCCGGACGACTCGCGGTGCCCCGGGGCGGGGCCGCCGACCACAACCGCCGTGCGCCGGCCGGCCTGGCGGGCCAAGGAACTGCCCCCGGCTCCCTGTCACCTGTGCAGGGTGTCACAAGCCCCACCGGTAAGGGCCTCGCTCCTACCGCGGCGCGGGCCCGGGGCGGGCCACCGAAAAGGGGCCCGCGACACACCCCTCACCCCTCGGCCCTCACCCCTCGGCCCTCCGCCGTCAGCCGAGCCGCCGTCAGCCGAACCGCCGTCAGTCGATCCGTCGCGCGGGGCCCAGGAGGCCGGACTCGGCCTCGGTGCCCTGGGTCATCACGAACTGGCGGTCGCGGCCGGTGCACCACAGGGTCACGCCGTCGCCCAGCGTCGGCAGGGATTCCACCGCCGGCCGGGGCAGGTTCATCAGGCGGCCGATCTGTTCCGCCTCGTCCGGTGACACCCGCTGCACCCCGACCAGCGAGGACTGTCGCAGCAACCGCGGCGCCGTCGGGCTCAGGTAGGGGAGCAGAGTGAGCACCGACTGCCAGGGGCCCGCCACCACGCGCCCGCGCGGCGGCCGCATGCCGCAGTCCCGGACCACCAGGACCGGACTGCCCGCCGAGGCGCCCTGCGGCGGGACCCGGCCCACCTCGTGCAGGGTCACGCACTGCTGCCCGCCGCCCGCGGCCTGCGCCAGCGCGGACCACACCTGGGCCCGGCCGGTCTCCACCGCGACCCGGGCCCCCGTCGCAGCGGCCCGCAGCGCCAGTACCTGCGCCGTCCACAGGCCGCCGATCAGCGTCACCTCGTACGGCGTGGGCCGGTTGACGCCGAGCACCGCCGGACGGCCCTCCGAGTCGACCCCGATGACCACCCCGTCGTCGCCGACCGGTACGGCCAGTGCGTCCAGTTCGGCCGCGGATATCGTGTGCCGCTCGCGCCGCGGCCCGAGCAGCCCGTACCCGATCCGGCCGGAACCAGTACCGGCGCCGGAGCCGGCGCCGGACGGCTGCCCGGCACCCGCCTCATGCCCGGCGCCCGTTCCCCCGAGCCCCGACGCGCCGCCGCGGCCGCGCCCCGCGCCCGCAGTGCCGCCGCCGCGTCCCGCCCCGCGCCCCGTACGCACTCCGCGCACCCCGCTCATCGCGCACCTCCCAGCGGAAGCGACGCAAGCAGCCCCGGCACCTGCTCGCGGTCCAGCCGGACCAGGCCGGCCTTGATCCCGCGTGCCGTCCGCTCCAGCTCCCGTCGCGCCGCCACCAGTTCCTCGTCACTCCGGCCGGTCACCCGTACGTGCCCGCTCACCGTCACCCCGTGCCGGTCGGCCGGAGCCAGCGTCAGGCTGAAGTTCGTCGCCAGCGCGGGCAGCGACGTGAGCAGCGCCACGAACTGCGGGAGCGGAGCCGCCCCGCCGCCCAGTTCGGGCCAGCGGGACAGCCAGTACGTGGTGTGCCGCCGGTCGTCGCAGCGCCAGGCCCGCGCCGTCTCCTCGGTGCGCCGCCCGGTGCTCGTGGACCGGCCGGCCTGGGTGATGGCCATCGGGTTCGCGCAGGTGGACGTCGCCAGCGCCGCGGTCAGTTCCTGTTCGGTCAGCACGGTCGCCCGGAAGCCCGCGCCGGCCAGCCGGCTGGCGAGCTGGTCGGCCACCCGCACCACGCACCGCTGCGCGCCCGTCAGGCCGCCGCCGCGCGCGGCCACCGCCTCCGGGCACAGTTCCGGATCCAGCTTGAGCGCCACCCAGGTCAGCCGGACGGCCGGCGTGCCGGTCCGGGCCTGCAGGGGCGCGTAGTTGCGCGCCGCCATCGACTGCGCGGGCAGGTGCGGGGCGGGCGCGGGCTGGGTGTGCTGCACCAGCTGCGCCGACTCCAGCCGGATCCCGTCCACTTCGAGCACGTCCCGGACGATGCCCAGCGGCAGCGGCCGCGCCGAGCGGTCCGGCCGCAGCGCGGTGGCGTCCATGTCGACCTGCACCACGGCGGTCAGGAAGGTGCCGTCGCCGATCATCCCGACGGGCCGCCGGTCGCGGTCGCTGAAGGTGTACGTACGCAGCGCCGGTTCCGCCTCGACCACCGGGGCCAGTCCCGGCTCGGTGCCGGCCGGCACGGTGAACGCCGCGGCCCGTCGGCGCCGCCCCCGCAGGGACACGGCGGTACCGATCCACTCGGGCAGGGACCGCTGGTGCCGTCGTACGACCGCGAGGACCAGCAGGACGGCGGCCGCCACGCCGGCGGGCGCCAGCAGCAGCGGATCGACCACCCAGGCGGCCACCAGCAACGCGGCGGCGACCTGCAGCAACACGAGCTGTTGCAATCGGAACGGGCCGAACCGGCCCGGGCTCGACTTCGGATGCGGCGTCACCCCGCCGCGCGGCGGCGCGGCCGCGGCAGCGCGCTGTTCCGTCGCGATGGCCATCTCCGGCACACCTCCCCTTCCACGGCCCCGCCCCCGGGCGCCCCCGCGCGCACCGGAGCGGTGCGGACGGTTTCCGCGGCTCGCCGGAATCTCCCGATCCGCCCCAACGGGCCCAGATGGGACCGGAACGGGAGGCAACGGGAGGCAACGAGCGGCACAGGAAGGCCCCGAGCGGCCGCCTCACCCTACCCGCCCCGTACAACCCCTTCGTCAACAGGCATAGTAGGTGCCCGGTCCGACAATCGAGGCCCGGGGACCGTACCCACCGACCGGGCCGGGCGGGGAGAAGCAGGCGGCCATGGCATCACGACGCGACGAACTCAACGCGTACACCTTTGCGAAGCGCCGTTCGGTGGCCGCGTTCCTCCAGCCGTCCGCCACCGGCACCGAGGAGGGCGCCCCGCGCCCGCTGCGGGCCGTGGTGCCCGGCCTGGTCGTGGGCGCCCTGGTGCTCGCCGGGTTCGGGGCCTGGGGCATGTTCAAGCCGCAGGCCCCCAAGGAGTGGGACAAGCCCGGCACCAAGGTGATCGTCGGCAAGACCTCGACCACCCGTTACGTGGTGCTCAACACGGACGGGAAGCCCCGCCTGCACCCGGTGCTCAACCTGTCCTCCGCCCGACTCCTCCTCGACCCGGGCAAGTTCGACGTCATCCAGGTCGACGACAAGATCCTGGACGGCGGCACACCGCCGCGCGGCCCCATCATCGGCATCCCCTACGCCCCGGACCGGCTGCCCTCGGCCAAGGACGCGGGCGAGGCCAAGCGCTGGGCCGTCTGTCAGCAGCCCGGCGGCAACAACAAGGGCGTGCAGACCGCCGCGTTCGTGCTGGCCTCCCGCGAGGCGGGCCTGATGGACGACCAGCGCAGGCTGAACGACGGTCAGGTGCTCTACGTCCAGGCCAAGACGCGTCGGCCGGACGGCGGCGAGGTCACCGTGCGCTACCTGGTCGACTCCGCCGGCACCAAGTACAAGTTCCCGGAGGGCACGCCCGACGCGGCCACCCTCACCATGGCCCTGGTCGGCACCGGCACCCCGCAGCAGGTCACCCCGCAGTGGCTGGAGACGCTCAACACGGGCGAGGACCTGGCCTTCCCCAAGCTCGACGGCAAGCCCGGCGAGGACGCCAAGGCGGAGGGCCTGGCCACGGCCGACAACCGGGTGGGCATGGTGCTGCTGGCCCGCACCGGCTCGGGCCCGCAGCACTTCGTCGTCCAGGCGGGCAAGGTCTCCCGGGTCTCCTCCTTCACGGCCTGGCTGCTCATCAACTCGCCCGCCGCGGAGCGCCTGAACATGAACGGCCGGGCGAAGGAGGTCGACCTCCAGTCGATCCGCCCGGACGGCACCCAGTTCTACGAGAAGAAGCGCTGGCCCAGGACCCAGTCCAGCCAGGTCAACGGGAGCACGGGCGCGGCCGCCGCGAGCGCCGCCCAGGGCGGCCCCCGCAGCACCGTCTGCAACGTGCTGCGTTCCGTCGACGGCCAGGGCAGGACCACCCTGAGCACCTGGGCGGGCCCCGGCTACCCCGTGGACATCAGCGCCAGCGGCACCAGTTCGTACGTCACCCCCGGCTCGGGCCTGCTCTACACCCAGTTCCAGGGCAAGCAGGCCAAGGGCGGCGGTTCCCTCTTCCTGGTCACCGACACCGGCCTGCGGTACGCCGTCCAGGCCAACGGCGACAGCGACGCGGAGCAGTCCGGGATCGGAGCCTCCCCGCAGCCCGGGACGGAGGACGGCAAGGGCAAGTCGGACGGCGCTCCGGAGGCCAGCCAGGCCCAGGCGCGGCTCGGCTACAAGGACGTGGCCCCGGCCCTGGTGCCCATCACCTGGTCGGAGTTCCTCTCCAAGGGCCCCCGCCTGGACACCAACGCGGCCCGCCAGCCGCAGGGTTCGTGAGGACGGGACGCCCGCCGATGACACCACTGAATCCAACGACACCGCCGAATCCGGCGACTCCGCCGACTCCGGCGAATCCGATGAAGGCGGCGACAGCGACGACACACCGGCCGGAGTCCCGGCCGCTCCGGGCGGCGCGCCTGGCGGCCGCCCTGGCCCTGACCGCCGCCCTCGGCACCACCGGTGCCGCAGCCCCCCGGACCGGAAGCCCCGCCGCCGCGCTGACGCTGTCCGGCGCGGGCGAGTGCACCTTCCCCATGAAGAAGCAGACCCCCGGCCGCCCGTGGGCCCTGCAGCGGCTGCTGCTCGACGAACTGTGGGCGGAGAGCAAGGGCAAGGACGTCCGGGTCGCGGTGATCGACACCGGCGTCGACCGGGTCAACCCCCAGCTCAGCGGCGCCCTCGACGTGGGCGCGGGCAAGGACTTCATCGACGGCAAGGGGGACGGGACCAACGACACGGTGGGCCACGGCACCAAGGTCGCCGGCCTGATCGCGGCCCGCCCCAACAAGGGCACCGGCTTCGTCGGCCTGGCCCCCGAGGCCACCATCATCCCGATCCGGCAGAACGACGGGCAGGGCAAGGGCAACGCGGAGAGCCTCAGCAAGGCCATCGACCACGCGGTGGACAAGGGCGCCCACATCATCAACATCTCGCAGGACACCGACGCCCCGCTGGGCGAGAACTCCATGCTGGGCCAGGCGGTCAAGCGCGCGGTGGACAAGAACGTGCTGATCGTCGCCTCGGCCGGCAACGACGGCCTCAACGGCCAGAAGCGCAAGACGTACCCGGCGGCCTACCCCAAGGTGCTCGCGGTCGGCGCCTCCGACCGCAACAACGAGCGGGCGGCGTTCTCACAGCCGGGCACCTTCCTCGCGGTCGCCGCGCCCGGCGTCGACATGCTGTCCACCGTCCCTCGTTTCGGCCAGTGCGTCGACAACGGCACGAGCTTCTCCGCCCCGTACGTCGCCGGGGTCGCGGCGCTGCTGAAGGCCCAGCACAAGGACTGGACCCCGGAAGAGATCATCTGGCAGATCCAGCAGACCGCCGAACGGTCCGTCAAGGGCCGTGACGACTACGTCGGTTGGGGTGTCGTCGACCCGGTGCGGGCGGTCACCCAGGACCACGAGCGGCCCAAGGCCCCGGTCCCGGACCCCGGTCCGCCGCCGGCCGCCGCGCCCGACGTGGCCCCGCTGCAACTGACCGAGACGGCGCAGGAACGAGAGGAGCGGCTCGGCACCTACGCGCTGGGCACGGCCGCCGTTCTGATCGCCGTCATCGCGGGTACGGCCGTGGTCGTCCGGGATGCCCGGAACCGCCGTCGTCGTTTGCAGTGAACCGTCACAGTTCGCCTACAGCACGCCCGTGCCGGTGTTGGGACGGGCAGATGAACTGACTAGAGTGACAACAGCCTTCACGACTGTGATCGGGGGACTGACGTAACCACGCCGGTCGGGTCAGTGAATTAAGAAGTGAGGAGCTTGAAGATGAGTAACCCTGCAGGCGGTTTCGGACTCGCAGACGATCCGATCGTCCAGGCGAAGAACAAGATCAACAGCACCGCCAACGCCGTCACCACGCAGGCGCGCGAGCTGGCCGACATCCTCGCCACGGTGAGTGCCGGCTGGACCGGTTCGGGTGCCTCGGGCTTCGTCACGGCGCAGACCATGGTGAACGAGGACCACGACGCGATCCGCCGCCTCCTCGGCGTGCTGCACCACGCGGTGGCCGAAACCAAGAACCTCAGCAACGCCCAGGACGACGACGTGCGCGCGGCCTTCAACAGCATCAAGGCCCAGTCCGCCAACTCGTCCGGTCTGAACGGCATCTGACGGACCACCGTCCTTTCGGAAGCGTCCGCCCAGCACTAAGGAGAAGAACATGGCCGGTGACCAGGGCCAGATGAAGGTCCGGTACGAGAGCGTCCAGGAGATGGCGAACCGCATTCGCGCCGTCTCCAAGAAGATCGTCGACGATCTGAACGAGATGGACACGGCGCTGAAGGTCGTCACCGACACCTGGGACGGTGAGGCGCACGCGCAGTACGTCCAGCTCCAGGCCAAGTACAAGGGCCGCGCCGAGCACATGCGCGACACCCTCGAGAACGTCGCCAAGATCATCGAGCAGGGCAAGGGCGACTACCGCGCCACCGACGTGAAGGCCTCGCGCCTTTTCACCGAGGCCTTCTGAGCCTCCCGCCCGGCACCACGTGCCGCCACACGCGTGCCCGGCGAACACGGAAGGGGCGCGCCCGCACCGGGCGCGCCCCTTTCCCGTACCGGCGGACCTACGGCGTCTCGATGTCGAACTCGCCGTCCCGGGCGCCGAGCACGAACGCCTCCCACTCGGCCGCGGTGTAGCGGAGCACGGTCTCCCGGTCCAGCGAGGACCGCATGGCGACCCCGCCGCCCGGCAGGTGCGCGATCTCCACCCGCTCCTCGTCGGGGCTGGTCCCGGGCGGTCCCTCCCACTCCGCACCGCTGATGTCGAGCCCGTACAGCTCGTCCTTCTCCGCTTGAGTGCCCATGGGCGGCCTTCCCCTCGGTGGTGCGGCGTCCGCCGTGTGGCGTCCGCCGCCCCCGATTATCCGGCCACGGGCCGCGCCCGTGGCCGTGTTCGCCCGGATCCGCCCCGGGCGGGGGCTCACATCCCCGGCATCCGGCCCAGCTGCACCAGCGAGGTGCCGCGCTTCCGCGAGGCGAAGTAGCCCCGGCCCGGCGGCATCGGCCGCGGCCGGACGTTGCCGATCAGGTCGCCCTCGGAGGGGTCACCGGCCAGTACCACGCCCTGCGCGCCCAGCTCCTTGATCCGCTGCATGAACGGCTCGTACATGGCCCGCGAGGCGCCCGCCGAACTCCGGGCGATGATGAACCGGACACCGGTGTCCCGGGCGAACGGCAGGTACTCCACCAGCGGGGCCAGCGGGTTGCCCTGGCTGGTCGCCACCAGGTCGTAGTCGTCGATGATGATGAACACGTCCGGGCCGGTCCACCAGCTGCGGTCGCGCAGCTGCTGCGGGGTGACGTCGTCCGGCGGCTGCCGCCGCGAGAACACCCCGCCCAGTGCCTCCATGTGCATCTGCAGGGAGCTCGCCATCGGCGCGTACTCCAGCAGGTGCTCCTCCGGCAGCGCGCCCAGCAGCGTCCGCCGGTAGTCGCCGACCACCAGCCGTGCCTGGTCGGGGGTGTACCGCTGGGCGATCTGCTGCGCGATCAGCCGCAGCAGGTTCGTCTTGCCGGACTCGCTCTCGCCGAACACCAGGAAGAACGGGTCGGTCTCGAAGTCCACGAACACCGGTTCCAGATCGGTCTCGTCGATGCCGAACGCGATCCCGCGGCCCGGGTACTCGCCGCCCTTGGGTAGCTGGTCCGCGTGCAGCAGCCGCGGCAGCAGCCGCACCCCCGGCGCCGACGGACCCGACCAGCCCGCCTGCACCGCCGCCACGAACGCGGCCGTGCCCTCCGACAGGTCGTCCGCGGAGTGCGAGCCGTCGGTCCGCGGCAGCGCGCCGAGGAAATGCAGCTTCTCCGCCACCTGGCCGCGGCCCGGCATGCCCGGCGGCACGTTCGCCGCGACCTTCCGGTCGAACTCCGAGTCCATGACGTCACCGAGCCGCAGTTCCAGCCGGTTCAGCATCTGGTCCTTGAGCGCGGCCCGCACCTCCATGTACCGCGCCGCGGTGACCACCACGTGGATGCCGTAGCCCAGACCGCGTCCCGCGATGTCGGTGACCACCGGCTCCAGGCCCTCGTACTCGCTGCGGAAGCCGCCCCAGCCGTCGACGACCAGGAACACGTCGCCCCACGGCTCGCCCGGCAGTTCGCCCGCCGCCCGCCGGCGCCGGTAGGTGGCGATCGAGTCGATGCTGTTCGCCCGGAAGAACTCCTCCCGCCGGTTCAGGATGCCCGCGACCTCCGCGACCGTACGCCGCACCCGCTCCGGGTCCAGCCGGGACGCGATCCCGCCCACGTGCGGCAGGTCCTGCACCGCCGACAGACCGCCACCGCCGAAGTCCAGCCCGTAGAACTGCACCTCGCGCGGGGTGTGGGTGAGCGCGAACGACGAGATCAGCGTCCGCATCAGCGTCGACTTGCCGGACTGCGGACCGCCGATCACCATCATGTGGCCGGCCGCGCCGGAGAAGTCCCGGTACAGCACCTCGCGCCGCTGCTCGAACGGCTTGTCGATGAGGCCCAGCGGCACGACCAGCCCGCCCGGCCGCGTGTAGCCCTCCGCGTGCAGCCCGCGCGCCTCGTTCACCGCCAGCGCCGGCAGCAGCTGGTCCAGCGGCGGCGCCTGGTCCAGCGGCGGCAGCCACACCTGGTGGGCGGGCACGCCCTGACCCTCCAGCCGGCCCACGATCACGTCCAGCACCGTGTCCGCCAGCGCGTCGTCCTCCCGGGACTCCGCCGGGGCCGCCAGGTACGCCGGGTCCGGAGCCGCGTACACCACCGGCACCGGCGCCGCCGTGAACAGCACCGGGCGCCGCTCCACCGGGAACTGCCCGACCGACAGGTCCGGGCCGCCCGAGCGGTACACCCCCGACACGTACGCCGCCTTGAACCGCACCATCTCGTCCGTGCCGAACTTCAGGTAGCCCGAACCCGGCACCGACGGCAGGTGGTACGCGTCCGGCACGCCGATCGCCGTCCGCGACTCCGCCGCGGAGAAGGTCCGCAGACCGATCCGGTACGACAGGTACGTGTCCAGGCCGCGCAGCTTGCCCTCCTCCAGGCGCTGCGAGGCCAGCAGCAGGTGCACGCCCAGCGACCGGCCGATCCGGCCGATCTGGATGAACATGTCGATGAAGTCGGGCTTGGCGGTGAGGAGTTCGGAGAACTCGTCGATGACCAGCACCAGCGAGGCCAGCGGCTCCAGCGGAGCACCCGCCGCCCGCGCCTTCTCGTAGTCGTGGATGTTCGCGTAGTTGCCCGCCGACCGCAGCAGCTCCTGCCGGCGCTGCAGCTCACCGCGGATCGAGTCGCCCATGCGGTCGACCAGCGTCAGGTCGTCCGCGAGGTTGGTGATGACCGCCGCCACGTGCGGCATCTGCGACATCCCGGTGAACGTCGCACCGCCCTTGAAGTCCGCGAGGACGAAGTTCAGCGTCTCCGAGGTGTGCGTGACCGCCAGGCCCAGCACCAGCGTGCGCAGCAGCTCCGACTTGCCGGAACCGGTCGCGCCCACGCACAGCCCGTGCGGGCCCATGCCCTCCTGCGCGGCCTCCTTCAGGTCCAGCATCACCGGCGCACCGTCCACGCCCACGCCGATGGGCACCCGCAGCCGCTCGCCCGCCGACCGCGGCCGCCAGGTCCGCGCCACGTCGATCGACGCGGCGTCGCCCAGGTTCAGCAGGTCGGTGAAGTCCAGGTTGGCCAGCAGCGGCTCGTCCTCGTCACCACCGCCGGTGCGCAGCGGCGCCAGCTGCCGGGCCAGCGCCTCCGCCGCCGGCAGCGACAGCCCGTCCGGGGTGCCCTCGTAGGCGACGCCGCCACCCGACTCCAGCAGCAGCCGGCCCGGCCGCGCCACGACCGAGAGCCCGCCCCGCGGCTCGTCCAGCTCGCCCGCCACCACCTCGACGATGGTCACGCCCTGCAGGCCCTCGGCCGCCGCGAACACCGAGTCCGGCGGAACCAGTCCGCCGCGCGCGTCCGAGTCCAGCACCAGCACGACGTGCGGCTGGTCCAGCACCGGCGAAACGTCCCGGCTGAACCGCGGCCGCCCGTCCAGCCGGGAACCCAGCAGCCCCTCCACCTCGGCCAGGTCGTCGCCGAACAGGCGCTTCGTACCGGCCCCGTCGTATCCGTTGGGCTGTCCGGACACCTGCGTGTGCGGCAGCCACTTCACCCAGTCCCAGTGCGGCACCGCGTCCGGCGCCGCCACCACGGCCACCAGCAGGTCCTCGGGGGAGTGCAGGGTCGCCAGCTGCGCCACCAGCGCCCGCGCCGTGCTCCGCGCCGACTCCGGCTCACCGGACACCGCCACGTGGTAGAACGCCCGCATCGACACCGCCACCGGCAGCGCGTCCAGCGAGGAATGGATCTTCAGGAAGCGCTGCATCGCGCCCGCCGTCAACGGCTCCAGCTCGTCCACCGGTGCCGTCTCCGGAGCGATCAGCGCAGTCGCCAGCCGCTGGGGACCCAGCCCCAGCCGGGCCTGCCCGAAGTCCTGGTCGCCGACCCGCCGCTCCCACAGCCGCGAGCCCTCCGCCACCACCGACCACAACTGCTCGGGGGCCGGGTGCAGATAGAGCTGCGCGTCCCGCTGCGCCCGCGCCGTGCGCCGCACCTGACGGCGGGTCTGCGCGAGGTATTTCAGGTAGTCCCGTCGCACATCTGCCATTTGCCCCTGCGTACCCTTGCGGTACCGCACGAGCTGCGCGATCACCATCGCGACGGTGGACACCAGCATCAGCACGCCCATGATCTTCATGAACGGCATGCCGGTGGGCATGAAGAAGAACACCACCGACGAGCCCATGCCGAGCAGCGGCAGGAGTTGCATCGCAACACCCTCCTGCTGCCCGCGCGGAAGCTCCGGCGGAGGTTCCAGCCGCAGTTCGTCCGAAGGGACCTCGGGCGGCAGGGACCGCGGCGGTCGTTTGACGACGATCTGGCTCACCGGAGCATCAATCCCTCGAAGACGGACGGGACGTCATCCCGGCGGTGGCCGGGGGATGGTGATCCTACTTGCCGACAGTCACCCCCACTGCCGGTAGGGTGGCGCGCGCATTCATGCGCATCCGCGAAGCAGCCACCGAACATGGGGGTCACACAGGTGAGTACGGGCCAGGCGACCGGTTTCGTGAGGGTCACCGTGGTGGCCCCGGACAGCCGCATAGACGTCGCGCTCCCCGAGGACATCGCCGTCGCCGACGTCTACCCGGAACTGCTCCGCCTCACCGGGCAGACCCAGCCCGTCGGCAGCCCCACCGGTTTCCATCTGGTCCGCCGTGACGGCTCGGTCCTGGACGGCGCACGCACCCTCGCCGCACAGACGATCCTCGACGGAGAGGTGCTCAGCCTCCGCCCCTTCGCCGAATCCCTGCCGCCCGCCGTCTTCGACGACGTCGCCGACGCCGTCGCCTCGGCCGTGGTCCGCGACCGGCACCGCTGGAGCGACGACATGCTGCGCGCCGCCGGCCTCACCGCCGCCGCCGTGCTCTTCGTCCTGCTGGGCTTCGTCCTCTGGTACGCCGACCCGGTCCGCCACGACATGCACGGGCTGCCCGGCATCATCGCCGGAGCCGCCGGTCTGCTCCTCACCGCCGCGGCCGGCGTCCGCGCCCGGGTCTACCGGGACCGCGGCTCCGCCGTCGTCCTCGGCCTCGGCGCCCTTCCGCAGCTGCTGATCGCCGGCTCCGGCATCCTCGCCCCCGCCGAGGGCGAGGGCCCCGGCCGCCTCCAGTTCCTGCTCGGCTGCGTGACCGTCCTGGTCGCCTCCGTCATCCTGGTCGCGCTCACCCCCAGCGGCGACGCCCTGTTCGTCGCCACCACCTTCCTCGCGGCCACCGGCACCCTCGCCACCTTCCTGGCGATCGTCACCTCGGCCACCGCCACCGCCACCGCCGCGGTCTGCGCCCCCGTCGCGATCGGCCTGGTCGCCTTCCTCCCGGGCCTCTCCGCCCGCTTCGCCCGCCTGCCCATCGGCTACGCCGCCCCGCAGAGCTCCACCGAGGAGTACCCGGGCTCCGACGGCTACGACACCGACCCCTACGGCGACCAGACCGCAGAGGGCTCCGACCCCGTCACCCCGCTCGACGCCGAGCTGATCGCCGCCCAGGCCCGCCGCGGCCACGAGATGCTGCTCGGCCTGGTCGGCGGCTGCGCCGCGGTCGCCGTCGGCTCCGCCGCCGTACTCGGCTTCTCCGACAACACCTGGGGCAAGCTGCTGGCCCTGGCCACCGGCCTGGCCATGCTGCTGCGGGCCCGCCTCTTCCGGTACACCTCGCAGGTGGTCTGCGCCCTGGCCGCGGGCCTCGCCGCCATCGCCCTGCTCGTCCTGGGCCTCGCCCTGAACCCGCCCCGGGAGCTGGTCCTCCAGCTCGCCAAGACCGGCGAGAGCGGTGGCCTGGACCTGCGCACGATCTGGCTCTCCGCCGCCGTGGCCGCCGGCGCGGCGCTCCTCGCCGGCATCGGCCTGGTCATCCCCCGCAAGGGCCTCTCACCCTTCTGGGGCCGTACCCTCGACCTCGCCGAGGCGGCGGTACTGCTCAGCCTGGTCCCGCTCTGCCTGGCCGTGCTCGACGTCTTCACCCAGGCCCGTTCTCTCACCAGCTGAGACCGGCCTCCCCGCGGCCTGGTACGCTGTGTGACGGTCGTTTGTGCATGCGCCCCGGGTTCACCCCTCGGGCTGCGCCCGAACGCGCTGATCATCAGCCGCGGACGGAGCACCGACCCCGCCTCCCGAGTTACGGAAGCTCCTCAGAGAAGCAGACCTGGGGCACTCGGAGGCAATGTTCACTCACGAGGAGTAACAGTGTCGCTCGACACCGCCACGAAGAAGCAGATCATCGCCGAGTTCGGCACCAAGGAGGGCGACACCGGCTCCCCCGAGGTCCAGGTCGCGATGCTCTCCCGCCGGATCTCGGACCTGACCGAGCACCTCAAGGCCCACAAGCACGACCACCACTCCCGCCGTGGTCTGCTGATCCTGGTCGGCCAGCGCCGCCGCCTTCTGCAGTACCTGGCCAAGAAGGACATCCAGCGCTTCCGTACGCTGGTGGAGCGCCTCGGCATCCGCCGCGGTGCCGCGGGCGCCAAGTAAGACGCTGTGAAGGGAGCGGTTCCCACGCTTAGGGGACCGCTCCCTTTGCTGTACGTGCGGGACGTACCGGACGCTTTGTAGTCTGGTCGCAACGCACACCCGAAGCACAAATGAAGAGGGGGAGCGCCCTCCCTACGCACCGCCGGTCCTCGGTAGTGGCATCCGGAGAGCCCGTACGGGCCCCAATCCCGGGTGCTTCGATCGAAGACCGGCCCGCACGCAAGGCGCGCTTCTCCGACCGTCCCCCGCCACACGGGCGGAGGACGGAGACGACGAAAATGGAGAAAACGCTAGTGGAGAACGAGACCCACTACGCCGAGGCCGTCATCGACAACGGCGCCTTCGGCACCCGCACCATCCGCTTCGAGACGGGCCGTCTGGCCCGCCAGGCCGCCGGCTCCGCCGTTGCCTACCTGGACGACGACACGATGGTCCTCTCTGCGACCACCGCGTCGAAGAAGCCCAAGGACCAGCTCGACTTCTTCCCCCTCACGGTGGACGTCGAGGAGCGCCAGTACGCGGCCGGCAAGATCCCCGGCTCCTTCTTCCGCCGCGAGGGCCGCCCCTCCGAGGACGCGA
The DNA here is from genome assembly GCF_056436025.1 of Streptomyces sp. NPDC043853. Classification (NCBI taxonomy): domain Bacteria; kingdom Bacillati; phylum Actinomycetota; class Actinomycetes; order Kitasatosporales; family Streptomycetaceae; genus Streptomyces; species Streptomyces sp. NPDC043853. The sequence continues at coordinate 9,690 of NZ_JBWKDJ010000012.1, read as the reverse complement.
TCCTCACCTGCCGCCTGATCGACCGCCCGCTGCGCCCGTCCTTCAAGAAGGGCCTGCGCAACGAGATCCAGGTCGTCGCCACGGTCATGGCGCTCAACCCCGACCACCTGTACGACGTCATCGCGATCAACGCCGCGTCCGCGTCCACCCAGCTGGCCGGCCTGCCCTTCTCCGGCCCGATCGGCGGCGTCCGCGTCGCGCTGATCCGCGGCCAGTGGGTCGCCTTCCCGACGCACACCGAGCTCGAGGACGCCGTCTTCGACATGGTCGTCGCGGGCCGCGTCCTGGAGGACGGCGACGTCGCGATCATGATGGTCGAGGCCGAGGCCACCGAGCAGACCATCGCCCTGGTCAAGGGAGGCGCCGAGGCGCCCACCGAGGAGATCGTCGCGGCGGGCCTCGAGGCCGCCAAGCCGTTCATCAAGGTCCTCTGCAAGGCCCAGGCCGACCTGGCCGCCAAGGCCGCCAAGCCCGAGGGCGAGTTCCCGGTCTTCCTGGACTACCAGGACGACGTGTACGAGGCCCTCGCGGCCGCCGTCAAGGGCGAGCTGTCCCAGGCGCTGACCATCGCGGGCAAGCAGGACCGCGAGGCCGAGCTGGACCGCGTCAAGGAGATCGCCGCCGAGAAGCTCCTCCCGGCCTTCGAGGGCCGCGAGAAGGAGATCTCCGCCGCCTACCGCAGCCTGACCAAGGCCCTGGTGCGCGAGCGCGTCATCAAGGACAAGGTCCGCATCGACGGCCGCGGGATCACGGACATCCGTACCCTCGCCGCCGAGGTCGAGGCCATCCCGCGCGTGCACGGCTCGGCGCTGTTCGAGCGTGGCGAGACCCAGATCCTGGGCGTCACCACCCTCAACATGCTCCGCATGGAGCAGCAGCTGGACACCCTCTCCCCGGTGACCCGCAAGCGCTACATGCACAACTACAACTTCCCGCCGTACTCCGTCGGCGAGACCGGCCGCGTCGGTTCGCCGAAGCGCCGCGAGATCGGCCACGGCGCGCTCGCCGAGCGCGCGATCGTGCCGGTCCTCCCGACCCGCGAGGAGTTCCCCTACGCGATCCGCCAGGTGTCCGAGGCCCTCGGCTCCAACGGTTCGACGTCCATGGGCTCGGTCTGCGCCTCCACCATGTCGCTGCTGAACGCCGGTGTGCCGCTCAAGGCCCCCGTCGCCGGCATCGCCATGGGCCTGATCTCCCAGGAGATCGACGGCCAGACGCACTACGTCGCCCTCACCGACATCCTCGGTGCGGAGGACGCCTTCGGCGACATGGACTTCAAGGTCGCCGGCACCAAGGAGTTCGTCACCGCCCTCCAGCTCGACACCAAGCTGGACGGCATCCCGGCCTCCGTCCTGGCCGCGGCCCTCAAGCAGGCCCGCGACGCCCGCCTCCACATCCTCGACGTGATGATGGAAGCGATCGACACCCCGGACGAGATGTCCCCGAACGCCCCGCGGATCATCACCGTCAAGATCCCCGTGGACAAGATCGGTGAGGTCATCGGCCCCAAGGGCAAGATGATCAACCAGATCCAGGAGGACACCGGCGCCGAGATCACGATCGAGGACGACGGCACCATCTACATCGGTGCCGCCGACGGCCCGGCCGCCGAGGCCGCCCGCGCCACGATCAACGGCATCGCCAACCCGACCATGCCGGAGGTCGGCGAGCGCTACCTGGGTACGGTCGTCAAGACCACCACCTTCGGTGCCTTCGTCTCCCTGCTCCCGGGCAAGGACGGTCTGCTGCACATCTCGCAGATCCGCAAGCTCGCCGGCGGCAAGCGCGTGGAGAACGTCGAGGACGTGCTCGCGGTCGGCACCAAGGTCCAGGTCGAGATCGCCGAGATCGACCAGCGCGGCAAGCTCTCCCTGATCCCCGTGATCGAGGGCGAGGACGCCGCCGACGAGGCTGACAAGGACGATTCCGACAAGTGACGTCGCGTAGTTCCCGTGTGACGGCCCGCCCCTCTTCGGAGGGGCGGGCCGTCGCCCGTACCCAAACCCTGCTCAAGGGCGAGAACGGCATCGGCACCGTCCGGCGCACCGTCCTTCCCGGCGGACTGCGCGTCGTCACCGAGACACTGCCCTCGGTCCGCTCCGCGACCTTCGGCATCTGGGTGAACGTCGGCTCCCGGGACGAGACCCCCGTCCTCAACGGCGCCACGCACTACCTGGAGCACCTCCTCTTCAAGGGCACCAAGAAGCGGTCCGCCCTCGACATCTCCTCCGCCATCGACGCCGTCGGCGGCGAGATGAACGCCTTCACGGCGAAGGAGTACACCTGCTATTACGCGCGGGTGCTCGACACCGACCTGCCGCTGGCCATCGACGTGGTCTGCGACATGCTCACCGGCTCCCTCATCCTGGAATCGGACGTCGACGCCGAGCGCGGGGTCATCCTCGAAGAGATCGCCATGACCGAGGACGACCCCGGCGACATGGTCCACGACCTCTTCGCCGAGACCATGTTCGGCAACAGCCCGCTGGGCCGCCCCGTCCTGGGCACCGTGGACACGATCAACGCGCTCACCCGCGACCAGATCGCCCGCTTCTGGAAGAAGCACTACGACCCCACCCACCTGGTCGTCGCCGCCGCCGGCAACGTCGACCACGCCAAGGTGGTCCGCCAGGTCCGCGCCGCCTTCGAGAACGCCGGCGCGCTCGGCCGCACCGACGCCGTCCCCACCGGCCCCCGCGGCGGCACCAAGCGGCGCCGCACCGCCGGCCGGGTCGACCTGGTCCACCGGAAGACCGAGCAGGCCCACGTGGTCCTCGGCATGCCGGGCCTGGCCCGCACCGACGACCGCCGCTGGGCCCTGGGCGTCCTGAACACCGCCCTCGGCGGCGGCATGTCCTCCCGGCTCTTCCAGGAGGTCCGCGAGAAGCGCGGCCTGGCCTACAGCGTGTACTCGTACACCTCCGGCTTCGCCGACACCGGCCTCTTCGGCGTCTACGCCGGCTGCCGCCCCAGCCAGGTCCACGACGTGCTCCGGATCTGCCGCGACGAACTCGACAAGGTGGCCTCCGAGGGCCTCACCGACGAGGAGATCAAGCGGGCCGTCGGCCAGCTCTCCGGCTCCACCGTCCTCGGCCTGGAGGACACCGGCGCCCTCATGAACCGCATCGGCAAGAGCGAGCTGTGCTGGGGCACCCAGATGTCCGTCGACGACATGCTGACCAGCATCGCCGCGGTGACCCCGGACGACGTCCGCGCCGTCGCGCAGGATGTACTGGCACAGCGACCGTCGCTGTCGGTGATCGGCCCGCTCAAGGAGAAGCAGGCGGCCCGCCTCGACGAAGCGGTCGCGTAGTCCGTACGGAGTGAAGGAAGCGAAGATCATGAGCAAGCTGCGCGTGGCGGTACTCGGGGCCCAGGGCCGCATCGGCTCCGAGGCGGTCAAGGCCGTGGAGGCCGCCGAGGACATGGAACTGGTGGCCGCGCTCGGCCGCGGCGACAAGCTGGAGACCCTGGTCGAGACCGGGGCCCAGGTCGCCGTCGAGCTGACCACCCCCGGCTCGGTGATGGGGAACCTCGACTTCCTCATCCGCCACGGCATCCACGCCGTGGTCGGCACCACGGGCTGGACCGAGGACCGCCTCGCCCAGCTGGACACCTGGCTCTCCGCCTCCCCGGAGACCGGCGTGCTGATCGCCCCCAACTTCTCCATCGGGGCCGTCCTCACGATGAAGTTCTCCGCCCAGGCGGCCCGCTACTTCGAATCCGTCGAGGTCGTCGAACTGCACCACCCGAACAAGGTGGACGCCCCCTCCGGCACCGCCACCCGCACCGCCCAGCTCATCGCCGAGGCCCGGTCGAAGGCAGGCTGCGCCCCGCAGCCCGACGCCACGGCCACCGCCCTCGACGGCGCGCGCGGCGCGAACGTGGACGGCGTACCGGTCCACGCCGTACGGCTCCGCGGCCTGCTGGCCCACCAGGAGGTCCTGCTCGGCGGCGAGGGCGAGACCCTCACCATCCGTCACGACTCCCTGCACCACAGCAGCTTCATGCCGGGCATCCTGCTCGGCGCCCGCCGTGTGCCGCAGACCCCGGGCCTCACCTTCGGCCTGGAACACTTCCTCGACCTGAGCTGAGCACCCCATGCGCGCGAAGATCACCTACCTCGTCACCGCGGCCGTCCTGGCCCTGTACTTCGTCCTGGCCGGAGGCCGGGGCGTGGCCCTGATCCGCATCGGCACCCCGCTGACCGTCACCTTCGGCGCGGCCGTGCTGATCCTGCCGGTCATCGGCATCTGGTTCCTCTGGAAGAACACCCAGTTCGTCAGCAAGGCCAACCGGCTCGCCGAGGAGCTGGAGGCGGAGGGCGGACTGCCGGTGGACGAGCTGGAACGGGACCGGTACGGGAGGATCCTGCGGGACTCCGCCGACGAGGTCTTCGCGCGCCGCAAGGCGGAGACCGAGGACACCCCGGGGGACTGGCGTTCCTGGTTCCGCCTGGCGATCGCCTACCACGACGCCCGGGACACCCCGCGGGCGCGCAAGGCCATGCAGCGGGCCATCGCCCTGCACGACAAGAAGCCCGTACGGGTCTGATCCCCGTACGGGCTCCCATGCCGCGGCCGGCCCTCCAGGGGCCGGCCGGCGCGTTTCACCGGCCCGCGGGAACGCCCCGGTACTCCTCGGCCCACGCCCCGATGCTGTCGACGGCGCGCTCGAAGGCCTCCGCGCGGGCCAGGAAGTCCGGGCCGTGGTCGGTGAACAGCACCGGCAGCTGCGTGCCGCCGGCCGCCGCCACGGTCAGCGCCTGCCCCTGCACCGTCCGGGGCAGCCCCATCCAGCGCACCGGCTGCTGCACCGTACGCAGCTCGCCGACCTGGCTCCAGGGCACCGAACGGGTCCCGAAGAAGGACACCCGCCGCAGGCCCGTACGGCTCACCCACACCCCGGCCCGCAGCATCCGCGCGGTGCCGGCGACCACCGCGAGCGCGGCCGCCAGACAGACGGCGGCGCCGCTCCAGCCACCGGCGAAGGCGATGATCATCGTGGCGAGCAGCATGAAGGACGCGATCAGCAGCAGCACCGCACCGATGGCCACGCGCCAGGGGCCCGGCCGGTAGGGCCGCCGCCAGCGGTCATGGTCGTCGTGGGGCAGCGCGACGTCTTCCGGTTCGGCCGTCAGAAAGGGCAGGGGCACGGCTGATCCTCACTCATGTGCACATCGGCGGCGGGCGCGTCAGCGGCCCTCGGCCGCCTCGGACTGCTGCGCCTTCTCCGGCGCCTCGTGCGGCTGCAGTGCGGGCATGCCGAAGACCAGCGAGCCGACGAGCCCCGCCACCACGGTCAGTCCGACCAGGGTACGGGCGGCGAGTTGCGCCGCGCTCAGGCGCTCCCGGGGCGGTGGAGTGACGTTACTGCGGAAACGCTCCGCCTCGGCGACGAAGGCGAACGGAACTGGCTCGCGCCGACCGAACATTTCGGGCCTCACCCCTCACGATGGCGTGTTCACACTGCTACCGGTAAGGACGAGCGGAGATCCCGATCGGTGCCGGATTACCGCGCATTGCCCAAAATCCGCCCCCGCCCGCGTGAGCCGCCGGGCAGTGGCGGGAGGCGCGCCCCGATCGCCGTAGAGTGGTCGCGCCCCTCGACCGTACGAACGGGAAGGACCTCGTGAGCGAGACCCCCGAGCCGAAGATCGACTTCCGGAGCGACATCACCGTCGAACTGGTGAAGCACGCCGCCACCGACTCCGACGTGCTGTGGGCCGCCCGGGTGTCCACGGCCGGCGAGCAGTCGCTGGAAGAGCTGCAGAAGGACCCCGAGCGCTCCAAGGGCCTGATCAACTACCTGATGCGGGACCGGCACGGCAGCCCCTTCGAGCACAACTCGATGACCTTCTTCATCAGCGCGCCGATCTTCGTGTTCCGCGAGTTCATGCGGCACCGCGTGGGCTGGTCGTACAACGAGGAGTCGGGCCGGTACAGGGAGCTCCAGCCCGTCTTCTACGTGCCGGACGCCGAGCGCAAGCTGGTCCAGGAGGGCCGTCCGGGCAAGTACGTCTTCGTCGAGGGCACCCAGGCGCAGCAGGAGCTGACCGGCCGGGTCATGGAGGACTCCTACCGCCAGGCGTACGCGGCCTACCAGGAGATGCTCGCTGCCGGCGTTGCCCGCGAGGTGGCCCGTTCGGTCCTGCCGGTGGGACTTTTCTCGTCGATGTACGCCACCTGCAACGCCCGCTCGCTGATGCACTTCCTCGGCCTGCGCACCCAGCACGAGCTGGCGAAGGTGCCGTCCTTCCCGCAGCGGGAGATCGAGATGGTGGGCGAGAGGATGGAGCAGCACTGGGCGAAGCTCATGCCGCTGACCTACGCCGCCTTCAATGCGAACGGCCGTGTGGCCCCGTAACGCACGCCCGGTCGGATGTGCGAAGCCACAGACCGAAGTGTCCGTATTGCGACGTTTCGTGAAGTTCATCTAGGCTGATCAAACGGACCCGGCACTGCTTGAACCCCCGAGCAGGCAGTGCCGGGCTCCAACACCTCCAAGCGCGACTGCGAGCCGCCTCCGGTACACGTCCCCCGAGGGGGCATCGCGAGCATGGCAGCGAGTAGCGTGTTACCCATGGCTCCGATCTCGACTCCGCAGACCCCCTTCGGGCGGGTCCTCACCGCCATGATCACGCCGTTCACGGCTGATGGCGCACTCGACCTCGACGGCGCGCAGCAGCTCGCCGTCCACCTGGTGGACGCAGGCAACGACGGCCTGATCATCAACGGGACCACCGGCGAGTCCCCGACCACCAACGACGCGGAGAAAAGCGACCTCGTACGAGCCGTGCTCGAAGCGGTCGGAGACCGCGCCCACGTCGTCGCCGGCATCGGCACCAACGACACCCACCACACCCTCGAACTCGCCCGCCAGGCCGAGCGCGACGGCGCACACGGCCTGCTGGCCGTCACGCCCTACTACAACAAGCCCACCCAGGAGGGCCTGTACCAGCACTTCTCGGCGATCGCCGACGCCACCGGCCTCCCGGTGATGCTCTACGACATCCCCGGCCGCAGCGGCGTCCCGATCGACACCGAGACCATGGTCCGCCTCGCCGAGCACCCCCGCATCGTCGCCAACAAGGACGCCAAGGGCGACCTCGGCCGCGCCAGCTGGGCCATCGCCCGCAGTGGCCTGGCCTGGTACTCCGGCGACGACATGCTGAACCTCCCGCTGCTCTCCGTCGGCGCCGTAGGCTTCGTCTCCGTCGTCGGCCACCTGGTCACCCCCGACCTGCGGGCCCTGCTGGAGGCCCACGTCGGCGGAGACGTGCAGAAGGCCACCGAGATCCACCAGAAGCTGCTCCCGGTCTACACCGGGATGTTCCGCACCCAGGGCGTCATGACGACCAAGGCCGCCCTGGCCCTGCAGGGCCTCCCGGCCGGCCCGCTGCGGCTGCCGATGGTCGGCCTGAACGACGCCGAGACCGCCCAGCTCAAGCTGGATCTCGCGGCCGGCGGGGTACAGCTCTGACACCAGACTTCACAACTGAATAAGCACCACCACACACAGACAGCAAGTGCACGAATGTCACGCGCGCCACGTGCCTTAAAGGGGTACGTGGCGCGTGTGGTGAGGAGAGTCTTTTGAGCCATCCGCATCCGGAACTCGGCCCGCCGCCGAAGCTGCCCAAGGGCGGCCTGCGTGTGACCCCCCTCGGTGGCCTCGGCGAAATCGGCCGGAACATGACCGTCTTCGAGTTCGACGGCCGCCTCCTGATCGTCGACTGCGGCGTCCTCTTCCCCGAAGAGGAGCAGCCGGGCATCGACCTGATCCTGCCGGACTTCACGTCCATCCGGGACCGCCTCGACCAGATCGACGGCATCGTCCTCACCCACGGCCACGAGGACCACATCGGCGCCGTCCCCTACCTCCTCCGGGAGAAGCCGGACATCCCGCTGATCGGCTCCAAGCTGACGCTCGCGCTGATCGAGGCGAAGCTCCAGGAGCACCGCATCCGCCCCTACACCCTGGAGGTGAAGGAAGGGGACCGGGAGCGCCTCGGCAACTTCGACTGCGAGTTCATCGCGGTCAACCACTCCATCCCGGACGCCCTCGCGGTCGCCATCCGCACCCCCGCGGGGCTGGTCGTCGCCACCGGCGACTTCAAGATGGACCAGCTGCCGATGGACAACCGGCTCACCGACCTGCACGCGTTCGCGCGGCTGAGCGAGGAGGGCATCGACCTCCTCCTGTCGGACTCCACGAACGCCGAGGTCCCGGGCTTCGTCCCGCCGGAGCGCGACATCTCCAACGTGATCCGCGGCGTCTTCGCCGGCGCCACCAAGCGGATCATCGTCGCGTCCTTCGCCAGCCACGTGCACCGCATCCAGCAGGTCCTCGACGCGGCCCACGAGTACGGTCGCCGGGTCGCCTTCGTCGGCCGGTCCATGGTCCGCAACATGGGCATCGCCCGGGATCTGGGCTACCTGCGGGTGCCGGCCGGCCTGGTCGTCGACGTGAAGACCCTCGACGACCTGCCGGACGACGAGGTCGTGCTGGTCTGTACGGGTTCCCAGGGCGAGCCCATGGCCGCGCTGTCCCGCATGGCCAACCGCGACCACCAGATCCGGATCGTCCCCGGCGACACCGTGATCCTGGCGTCGTCCCTCATCCCGGGCAACGAGAACGCGGTCTACCGCGTGATCAACGGCCTGACCCGGTGGGGCGCCAACGTGGTGCACAAGGGCAACGCCAAGGTGCACGTCTCGGGCCACGCCTCCGCGGGCGAGCTGTTGTACTTCTACAACATCTGCCGCCCCCGGAACCTCATGCCGGTCCACGGCGAATGGCGCCATCTGCGCGCCAATGCCGAGCTCGGCGCGATGACGGGCGTCCCGAAGGACCACATCGTCATCGCGGAGGACGGCGTCGTCGTCGACCTGATCGACGGCCGCGCCCGCATCGCCGGCAAGGTCCAGGCCGGTTACGTGTACGTCGACGGCCTGTCGGTCGGCGACGTCACGGAAGGCGCGCTGAAGGACCGCCGGATCCTGGGCGAAGAGGGCATCATCTCGGTCTTCATCGTGGTGGACAGCACCACGGGCAAGGTCGTGGGCGGCCCGAACATCAACGCCCGGGGCTCCGGTATCGAGGACTCCGCCTTCGCCGCGGTGGTCCCGAAGATCGAGGAGGCGATCGCCAGGGCCGCCTCGGACGGCGTCGCGGAACCCCACCAGCTGCAGCAGCTCATCCGCCGCACGCTGGGCAAGTGGGTCTCCGACGGCTACCGCCGACGCCCGATGATCCTCCCGGTCGTGGTCGAGGTCTGAGCCAGGTCGGTGACGACACGGCGGGAGCGGGGCTCCGGATTTGCATCCGGGGCCCCGCTCCAGTACGTTGACGACTCCACCCCGCAAGAACCGAGGCACACACGTGTGCCTGGACGGGTCCTGCAGGTGGTGGGAATCCAGACCCGGGAAACCTGATATGGTCTGGTCCGCCCGAAAGGGAAAAGGCCCTCCAACGGCCACCGGAATCAAAATTCGAACCGACCGCGACTTTCGAGAAGCGGGGAACGAAAAAGGTCTGGTAAGGTTGGAAACGCCGAAAGGGAAAAGCGTGAAAGCGCCGGAACCGGAAAGCACCGAGGAAATCGGGTCGGAAAAGATCTGATAGAGTCGGAAACGCAAGAACGAAGGAAGCGCCCGGAGGAAAGCCCGCGAGGGTCAGTACGAAGGA
>NZ_JBWKDJ010000011.1:0-286514 GCF_056436025.1 Streptomyces sp. NPDC043853 | reverse complement strand
GGGGGGGGGCGCGCGAGGGTTGGAGGAGCCCCCCCGCGGGGGGGTTTTTTGTCCCGCTCCGGCAACGCGGCGAGGTGCCGTGCCAGGCGGCGCGGCCCTGGCCATGATCCGCCGGACAGGCCTAGCCTCCTGCTCACCACACTCATCCCCGTGCCCCGTCTCCCGCGCGGCACGGCGCGGTGCGCTGCCGTGAAGAACGCCCCTCTCCTGTGAAACACCCCGCTCCCGGGAACCACCCGCCTCCCGCGAAACACCCGTCTGGTCGGTACGTCTGCGCGGATCGCGGCGGGAGGCCGGTGGGACAGTGGCAGGGGTGAGGGCCGGCGGCAGGTCCCGAGGGCAGGGAGTGTGGGGCGAAATGGAAGGTCAGGGTTGCGCGGAAGCGGTCTGCGAGGACCCGGTCCGCGAGGACTCGGTCTGGCTGGACTTCCTCTGGCTGGAGTTGACCAATCGCTGCAACCTGCAGTGCGTGCACTGCTACACGGACTCGCACCCGCAGAGCGGCCACCGCGACCTCCTCTCGAAGGACCACTACGAGAAGGTCATGGAGGACGCCTACGCGCTGGGTTGCCGGAAGGTGCAGTTCATCGGCGGGGAACCGCAGCTGAGCCCGCACTTCGGCCACCTCGTGGCCAGGGCGAAGCACATCGGCTACGAGTTCGTCGAGGTGTTCACCAACCTGACGCACCTCAGCGACGAGACGCTCGACTACGCGGCCGGGAACGACATCGCCTTCGCGACGTCGGTGTACTCGCACGACTCGGCGGAGCACGACCGGGTGACCAAGGTGCGGTCCAGCCACGAGCGGACTGTCCGGAACCTCCGCCGCCTCGTCGAGCGCGGGGTGACCGTCCGCGCCGCGGTGATCGCCATCGACCAGGGCCAGGACGCCATCGAGCGCACGAAGGAGTTCCTGCACGGCATGGGCGTCGACTCCGTGCGCGTGGGCGAGATCCGCGAGTTCGGCCGCGCGCAGGAGGTCATGGCGCAGGACGCGCAGCTCTCCGGGCTGTGCGGCCACTGCTGGCGGGGGCGGCTGTGCGTGAGCCCCGACGGGACGGCGTACGCCTGCGTCATGGCGCGGGAGTGGCCGGTCGGCAACGTACTGGAGGAGGAGCTCGGGCAGATCCTGCGGGGCGGCCCGCTCGACCGCATGCGGAAGACCATCCGCGAGGAGGTGTGGGTCCCCCGGGCGCAGTCCCACGCGGACCGGGGGAAGCCCTGTGACCCCTCGAACCCTTGCGAACCCCAGCCGTACTGCACACCGGACGTCGGGCCCTGCGGACCGGGCGACTGCCCGCAGAGCCCCGGCTGCGTGCCCGACAGCGGCGACCCCACCCCCCAGTGCGTGCCCGACGGCTGCCCGCAGAGCTGCCAGCCGGACACGTGCCCGCAGAGCTGCGACCCCAACCAGTTCTGCGGACCGGACTTCGGGAAGTAGGGGCGAGCGCGCAGGCACGCGCAGCGCCGGGGAGTCGGGTGCGCAGCACGTGGCGGCGTACGGCTACGCGCCGGCGCCGGAAGCGTCCGCCGCCGCGGCGACCTCCTTGGCCCAGCGGTAGTCCGCCTTGCCGCTCGGCGACCGGCGGATCTCCGGGGTGACCACCAGCTGGCGGGGGATCTTGTACCCCGCCAGCTTCGTCCGGCAATGGGTCTGGATCTCCTCCAGGGTCGGGACCGCCGCGCCCGCGCGGACCTGGACCACCGCCGCCACGTGGTTGCCCCACTTCGCGTCCGGGACCCCGGCGACCAGCGCGTCGTAGACGTCCGGGTGCGCCTTCAGGGCCTGTTCGACCTCCTCCGGGTACACCTTCTCGCCGCCGGTGTTGATGCACTGCGAGCCGCGGCCCAGGACCGTGACGATGCCCGACTCGTCGACCGTCGCCATGTCGCCCAGCAGGACCCACCGTTCGCCGTCCCGCCGGAAGAAGGTCTCCGCGGTCTTCGCCGGGTCGTTGTAGTAGCCCAGCGGTACGTGGCCGCGCTGGGCCAGGCGTCCGGGTTCGCCGACCGCGACCGGCTCGTGCGTCACCGGGTCGACGACCGCGGTGCGCTCGTTCACCTCCAGCCGGAAGCCCTTCTCCGGCCCCGAGTCGTCCGTCGCCTTGCCGTTGGACCCCGACTCCGAGGAGCCGAAGTTGTTCAGGAGCAGGGCATTGGGCACCAGTTCCCGCAGCTCGGCAAGGACCGTCTCCGACATGATCGCCCCGGAGGAGGAGATGCTGAACAAGGAGGACATGTCCGTGCCCCGCAGCGGGCCGCGCAGCGCGTCGATCAGGGGCCGCAGCATCGCGTCGCCGACCAGGGAGATGCTCGACACCTTCTCCTTCTCGATGGTGCGCAGCACCTCCTCGGGCGCGTACTTGCGGTGGATGACGATCCGCTGCCCGTAGTTGAAGGCCACGAACGAGGTCAGTGTCGAGGTGCCGTGCATCAGCGGGGGAGCGGGGAAGAAGGTCAGCCCCGCACCGCCCGCGGCCACCCGCTCGGCCAGCTCCTCCGGCCGCTTCACCGGCTCGCCCGAGGGCGCGCCGCCGAACAGCCCGGCGAAGAACAGGTCCTCCTGGCGCCACATCACGCCCTTGGGCATGCCGGTGGTGCCGCCCGTGTAGATGATGAACAGGTCGTCGGCCGAGCGGGGGCCGAACCCCCGTTCCGGGGAGCCCGAGGCCTCCACCCCGGCGAACTCCACCACGTCCAGGGCCGGCGCCTCGGCCGGCGGTTCCCCCACCCGGACCAGGTGCCGCAGCTTCGTGGTCTGCGGCAGTGCCGCCGCCACCCGTTCGGTGAACTCCGCGTCGAAGACGAGCGCGGCCAAGTCGGCGTCGTTGTAGAGGTAGACCAGCTCCTCCTCCACGTAACGGTAGTTCACGTTCACCGGCACCAGGCGGGCCTTGAGGCAGGCGAGCACCGTCTGCAGGTACTCGACGCCGTTGTAGAGGTGCAGGCCCAGGTGTTCGCCCGTGCGGAGCCCGCTGTCCAGCAGGTGGTGGGCGAGGCGGTTGGCCGCGTCGTCCAGCTCCCGGTACGTCAGCCGGCGCTCGGCACCGGTTCCGGGGTGGTCCACGAACACGAGGGCCTCACGGTCCGGCACCACGTCGACCACCGACTCGAACAGGTCGGCAAGGTTGTACTCCACCGTTCCTCCTGATCCCGTGCCCTCTGTCAGGCGCCCTGGTTCACGTCCCCGTGCAGTTCCCCGTGCGATGCCCCCGTGCCGTGCCGTGCCCGTACGGGGCCCGACGGCGGTCATTAGATCGCCGCCCACCGCAACAGGGAAGAGGCCCGGCGAATTAATCTGACTAGGCGTCAGAAAGCTATTGAACTGCACCCGCCCCTCCTGCAACCTGTTCTAGTCGCGAGGACGGGAGGACGGCAATGGGTGGGACGGAACACCTGACAGTGGAACGGCAGGGCGCCACACTGGTGCTCACCATGAACAGGCCGGAGGCCAAGAACGCGCTCTCGCTGCCCCTGCTGGTCGGCCTGTACGACGGCTGGCTGGAGGCCGACGAGGACGACACGATCCGCTCGATCGTGCTCACCGGCGCCGGAGGGGACTTCTGCGCGGGCATGGACCTGAAGGCCCTGGCCGGCCGGGGCATGGACGGCGACCACTACCGGGACCGCCTGAAGGCCGACCCGGACCTGCACTGGAAGGCGATGCTGCGCCACCACCGGCCGCGCAAACCCGTGATCGCAGCCGTCGAGGGCTACTGCGTGGCCGGCGGCACCGAGATCCTGCAGGGCACCGACATCCGCGTCGCCGGAGCCGGCGCCACCTTCGGCCTCTTCGAGGTCAAACGAGGACTGTTCCCGATCGGCGGCTCCACGGTCCGCCTGCAGCGCCAGATCCCGCGCACCCACGCGCTGGAAATGCTGCTCACCGGCCGCCCGTACACCGCCGACGAGGCCGCCCGCGTCGGCCTGGTCGGTCACGTCGTCCCCGACGGCACGGCCCTCGCCAAGGCCCTGGAGATCGCCGGGCAGATCAACGCGTGCGGCCCGCTGGCCGTCGAGGCCGTCAAGGCCTCGGTCTACGAGACCGCCGAGATGACCGAGACCGAGGGCCTCGCCGCCGAACTCACCCGGGGCTGGCCGGTCTTCGACACGGCCGACGCGAAGGAGGGCGCCCGCGCCTTCGCCGAGAAGCGCCCCCCGGTGTACCGCCGCGCCTGAGACCGCCCGCGCCGTACGTCAGCAGTCCGCCGCCCCTCGTCGCGCCCGTCGCCCTCGCCCGCCGCCCGTCGCCGTACGCCCCGCAGCCGCGGGATCCGCAGATTCGGAGACCCCCCATGACGCAAGCCGCGCCCCCGCCCGACCTGCTCCGCGCCCCCCTCGTCGTCGAGTTCCCCTTCACCCGGTCCCTCGGACCCGTCCAGAGCGCCTTCCTCACGGGCCTGCGCGAGCGCGTCGTCCTCGGCGTGAAGACCTCCGACGGCACGGTGATGGTCCCGCCCGTCGAGTACGACCCGGTCACCGCCGAGGAGCTCCGCGAACTGGTCGAGCTCGAACCCACCGGCACCGTCACCACCTTCGCCTGGAACGACCACCCCCGCCCGAACCAGCCCCTGGCCACCCCCTTCGCCTGGGTCCTCGTACGGCTCGACGGCGCCGGCACCGCCCTCCTGCACGCCCTCGACGCTCCCGGCCCCGACGCCGTGCGCACCGGTATGCGGGTCCGGATCCGCTGGGCCGCCGAACGCACCGGCGCCATCACCGACATCGCATGCTTCGAGCCCGCGGACGACACCGCTCCCGCGGCGGAACCCGCCCCGCACGACGGCGCCTTCGCCGACCCGGTCACCGGCATCGTCGCGCCCGCCCGGCTCGACTACACCTACAGCCCGGGCCGCGCCCAGACCGCGTACATCGCCGCCCTCTCCGAGCGGCGGACCGTCGGCGAGCGCTGCCCCTCCTGCCACAAGGTGTACGTCCCGCCCCGCGGGGCCTGCCCCACCTGCGGGGTCGCCACCACCGACCGGGTGGAGGTCGGTCCGGCAGGCACGGTCACCACCTTCTGCATCGTCAACATCAAGGCGAAGAATCTCGACATCGAGGTGCCGTACGTCTACGCGCACATCGCCCTGGACGGAGCGGGCCTTGCCCTCCACGGGCGGATCGGCGGCATCCCCTACGACCAGGTCCGGATGGGCCTGCGCGTCGAACCCGTGTGGACCGAAGGCGGCCGCTACCCCGACCACTACCGCCCCACCGGCGAACCCGACGCCGAGTACGACACGTACAAGGAGCTGCTATGACCGACGCGAACGGGAACCGAGTGCCGCAGCGGAACCGATACGCGCGCGAGGTCGCCGTCGTAGCCTTCGCGCAGAGCGACCACCTGCGCCGCACCGACGAGCTCAGCGAAGTCGAGATGGTCATGCCGGTCCTGCACGAGGTGCTGCGGCACACCGGACTCAAGGCCGGGGAGATCGGCTTCACCTGCTCCGGATCCTCGGACTACCTCGCCGGTCGCGCCTTCTCCTTCACCATGACCCTCGACGGGGTCGGCGCCTGGCCGCCCATCTCCGAGTCCCACGTGGAGATGGACGGTGCCTGGGCCCTCTACGAGGCATGGGTGAAGCTCCAGACCGGCGAGGCCGACACCGCGCTCGTCTACTCGTACGGGAAGTCCTCGCCCGGTCCGCTCCGCGACGTCCTCACCCGGCAGCTCGACCCCTACTACCTCGCCCCGCTGTGGCCCGACTCGGTGGCCCTGGCCGCCCTCCAGGCCCAGGCCCTCATCGACGCCGGCGAGACCGACGAACCCGCCCTCGCCGCCATCGGCGCCCGCAGCCGGGCCGCCGCCGAGGCCAACCCGCACGCCCAGCTCCGCGGTACCGTCCCCCCGGGCGACTACCAGGTCCGGCCGCTGCGCACCGGGGACTGCCCGCCCATCGGCGACGGAGCCGCCGCGGTGGTCCTCGCGGCCGGCGACACCGCCCGCCGGCTGTGCCGGCGCCCCGCCTGGATCACCGGCATCGACCACCGCATCGAGGCGCACTCCCTCGGCCTGCGCGACCTCACCGACTCGCCGTCGGCGCGGACCGCGGCCGAACGCGCCGGGCTGTTCGACCGGCCCGTCGACACGGCCGAACTCCACGCGCCGTTCTCCGCGCAGGAGGTGGTGCTCCGCAAGGCCCTCCGCCTGGACGACTCGGTCACCGTCAACCCCTCGGGCGGCGCCCTGGCCGCCAACCCCGTGATGGCGGCCGGCCTGATCCGCATCGGCGAGGCCGCCGCCCGTATCCACCGCGGCGCCTCCGACCGGGCCGTCGCGCACGCCACGTCCGGCCCGTGCCTCCAGCAGAACCTGGTCGCCGTCCTCGAGGGGGAGTCATGAGCAAGGCCACGGCACCGGCGGCCGGGAAGGAGCCGGTGGCGGTCGTCGGCATCGGCCAGACCAAGCACGTCGCCGCCCGCCACGACGTGTCCATCGCCGGACTGGTCCGCGAAGCCGCCACCCGGGCCCTCGCCGACGCCGAGCTGACCTGGGCCGACATCGACGCCGTCGTCATCGGCAAGGCCCCGGACTTCTTCGAGGGCGTCATGATGCCGGAGCTGTACCTCGCCGACGCCCTCGGTGCCGTCGGCAAGCCGATGCTCCGCGTCCACACGGCCGGATCCGTCGGCGGCTCCACGGCCCTGGTGGCCGCCAACCTGGTCGCCGCGCGGGTCCACCGCACGGTCCTGTCCCTCGCTTTCGAGAAGCAGTCCGAATCCAACGCCATGTGGGGGCTCTCCCTCCCCGTGCCCTTCCAGCAGCCGCTGCTGGCCGGCGCGGGCGGCTTCTTCGCCCCGCACGTGCGGGCGTACATGCGGCGCACCGGCGCCCCCGACACCGTGGGCTCCCTCGTCGCGTACAAGGACCGCCGCAACGCGCTGAAGAACCCGTACGCGCACCTGCACGAGCACGGCATCACGCTGGAGAAGGTGCAGGCCTCCCCGATGCTGTGGGACCCGATCCGCTACTCCGAGACCTGCCCGTCCTCGGACGGCGCCTGCGCGATGGTCCTCACCGACCGGTCCGGCGCGGCCCGCGTGCCGCGCCCGCCGGCCTGGGTGCACGGCGGCGCGATGCGCAGCGAGCCCACGCTGTTCGCCGGGAAGGACTTCGTCTCCCCGCAGGCCGGCAAGGACTGCGCCGCCGACGTCTACCGGCAGGCGGGCATCACCGATCCGCGCCGGCAGATCGACGCGGTCGAGATGTACGTGCCGTTCTCCTGGTACGAGCCGATGTGGCTGGAGAACCTCGGCTTCGCGGCGGAGGGCGAGGGCTGGAAGCTCACCGAGGCCGGGGTGACCGAACTCGACGGCGACCTCCCGGTCAACCCCTCGGGCGGGGTCCTCTCCACCAACCCCATCGGGGCCTCCGGCATGATCCGCTTCGCCGAGGCCGCGCTCCAGGTCCGCGGGCAGGCCGGCGAGCACCAGGTGCCGGGGGCGCGGCGGGCCATGGGCCATGCCTACGGCGGCGGCGCCCAGTTCTTCGCGATGTGGCTGGTGGGCTCCGAACCGCCGTCCTCCTGACCGCCCACGGAGGGCTGCCCGCCGGAACCGCGCTGCGGAAAGGGAGTTCCGGGGCAGGGGACCGGACCGGCCACGAGGGGCGCGAGTGACGCACCGTGGCCTGTCCGGCACCGCCCGCTGTGGTTAACCTGAGCCCCGGACGACGACACATGCGGTACGGGAGGAGCACCACGTGGCCGAGAGCATGACTTCGCAGCCCCTCGCCGGCTGGGGCAAGCCGGACCTGGATCTGACCGGGGCGCACTGGCAGTCGAGCAGCCAGGGCGCGGGCGACGTACAGATCGCCTTCGTCGAGGGGTTCATCGCGATGCGCAACAGCGAGCGCCCCGAGAGCCCTTCACTGATCTTCGCCCCGGACGAGTGGCGCGCCTTCGTCCTGGGCGCCCGGGGCGGCGACTTCGACCTCACCTAGGTGCACTGAGTCGTGATCACCGGGTGGTCCGGGGCGGTCTTCGACCCGGACCACCGAGGCGCGCGGGGCGGAGGCCGGCGAGGTGGCGGCCCGAGGGGGCTCAGCCCTTCGCGAGGATCTCCTTCGCCGCGGCGACCTTCTTCCGGTGGACGTCCTGCAGCTTCTGGAGCAATTGCCGGTCCTTGGCGATCATCGCCGTCTGGAGTTTCGACTCCGCGGTGAACCATATGTCCAGGAGGCCGGTCTGACGCTTACAGGCGACATCGGCCCGTGCCGTCGCCTTCTCCCGTTCTGTCACGGGACCTTCGCGGAATTCCTCCGAAGCAAACGGATCACGGGGTGAAGCGTATGCGTATCCATTCTTCTGCATACAAGCCGACCAGTTCTTGAATCCGGCCTGTACCTCTGGCAGCAGCAGGGATTGCTGATAGCTCTGCGACGATATCCGGCTGGCCGCCTCGGCCCCCTCCGGATTCGAGTGTTCCTTGCGCAGGTCGTTCTGCGCCTCTCCGAGGCATCCGTTTTCCGGGATCTTCTTCCCTTGGTACTCGGACGGCCCGGACCCGGATTCCCGCTTGCCGTACAGAACGGCGCGTACGTCAGCGCTGAGCTGCTCGGGCTGCTTCGGGGCCCCGGCCGGATCCAGCCGATAGCCGAAGAGGGAGGCGGCCTTCTCGTCCGACAGGCCGTACCGGCGATCGGCGCCCGGCTGCGGCGGACCCGGCCGGGGCGGCTGGTAGCTCAGGGAGAAGCGGGCCATGCAGGTGCGTGCCAGCACGTGCTCGGCCGCCTCGATGGATGCGTACTCCGCGTCCGTGTAGCTGTACGCGGCGATGGGCAGGCGGTAGGTGTAGGACCCCTTCGAGGCCTCGGAATCCTTGGTGTGGCGGCCCGCCGGGTCGCCGTCTCCCTGCGATCCCTGTGCCGTGCACCCCACCAGGGCGAACATGGCCAGCGTGGCTGGCACCAAACGTCTCATCTGGTTGCTCCTGCGGAGCCCCGTGTGGGCCTTGCGGTCACACGGGGCTGACATGCAAAGAAGGAACGGTTTACCCGTCAGTTGAACTTGTAGCAGTTCGAGCCGGACGCGCCGAACGCCATGGAGGCGTTGTCGTTGTACGTGTTCACCAGACGGTTGGCGTTCGTGTACGGGGCGATGGTGTCGCACGCGCCGTTGTAGCCGCTGTTGAAGAAGATCGTGGTCGGGGTGGGGCTGCCGTTGTAGAAGGAAGCCGCGCCGTTCTTCACCGGCGTGCCCTTTCCGGCTCCCGAGTCCAGGAACTTGTAGCCCGCGAGGTCACTGATGCTGCCGTTGATGCCGCCGCTTCCGGTGAAAGTCGTGCGCGATCCGCTCAGACCCGAGTTGTAGTAGAAGGTTCCGCAGTTGGCCTCTCCCGTGCAGGCAATGCCGACGCCGGCCTGTGCCGGAGTCACGCTGAAGGCCAGGGCGGCCGCAGCCGGAAGGGCAACGGCCATGGCGCGCCGAATGTTTGTCATGAATCTCCTCCAGAAATCATGATCGCCAGAGTGGCGGAGGTGGAGTGTAGGTGGACGTCAAGCCGTCGCGTCAAGCTGAGCGGGCGGGGTGTGACATTCTCCTCGCGACGCAGTGTCAAAGTTTTTGAGAAACCCCGTACTTGATGCACACAGCGCGAGGGGCGCGCTCTCGTTCGCGTCGCCATGGGATTTGCCCGCCGGGATGAGGTGGTGTCAGACTGCCCGTGCTCAGGACCACTTGTGGTTGTTCTGCGCGAGCCTGTTCGTCCTGTGTTCCGTCGTGACCTCAACCGCAGTCTGAGCCCGCGAAGTCGGCCACGGCCTCCAGCCCCGGGTCGTGATCGGTCACCGCCTTCTCCGCAGACTCCTGGAGATCGAAGTCCAGCGCCGCGGGTCGGTCTGATGGGCTCTCAGTCCGGTGCGGGTGTGCGTCGGCGTGCGCGGGTGCCGAGGAAGGCCTTGACCGGGAACAGGATCAGCCAGATCCAGACGGCCGCTGCGGGGGAGACGAAGGCGATCGGCACGGTCAGCGCACAGACCAGGGCGGAAACACCCAGGTCGGTGACGATGTCGCGGCGCACCCGGTCGGGGACGGGATGCGAGAGCCCCGGGCGGCGCCGGATGGTGTGGAACAGCGCGAGTTGCAGCAGGTCGATCACCGTGACGGTGGCCGCGTAGGCGGCGACGGCCAGTGGTTCGTCCGCGTACTCGGACAGCACGGCGGTGGGGAAGGGGACCAGCGCGATCGCCCCCAGTCCGGCCAGTGCGACCAGCACGGTGGGGGCGGCCACCAGCCTGGCGAGGCCGAGGATGCGGCGCTGGTCGCCCCAGAACGCGGCCAGGATCGCGAAGCTCAGGACGTACGCGCCGAGGTGGGGCAGTACGTCGGCCAGACCCTCGCGGAACGCGGGCCCGTCCAGGCCGGGCTCGATGCCGATGTCCAGGACCAGCAGGGTCATGGCGATGGCGTAGATCCCGTCGGACAGGGCGATCAGCCGGTCCGGCGACGTGGCGCCCGCGGTCGGCCCGGCGCTGCCCGCTGCGTCCTGTGCGCGTTCGCTCACACCGCCCAGCGTGCTCGGCGGGTCCTCCGTGCTCCGCTGATTACGCCGCCCGTGGTCGCGCCGCGCGCCCCGGAACACGGCGGGGTCCCGCCGTCCTGGTACGGGCCCGTCGGCGCGATGTGCGCCGGGGGCGCGGGTACCGTGCCCGCATGAGTGGCGAACGGGATCTGGCGCGGCTGCTGAGCGGGATGCGGCCCGAACTGCAGGACGAGAGGTACGTCTTCACCACGGTGCAGGGCGCCGAGGTGCCGGCCGGGCTGCGGCCCGCCGCCACCGTCCGGGAGGCGGAAGGGCTGACCCTGGTGCTGCGGCAGGAGGACGCGGACGCGGCCGGGCTGCCGTACGCGTACGTCGCCGGATGGATCACCCTCCGGGTGCATTCCGCGCTCGATGCCGTCGGGCTCACCGGAGCCTTCGCCGCCGAGCTCGCCGCGCACGGGCTGAGCTGCAACGTCATCGCCGGATACCACCACGACCACCTGCTCGTTCCGGTCGAGAGGGCCCGTGAGGCGGTGGCCGTGCTGGAGCGGCTCGCCGCCCGTTCCGCGGCCCGGACCGGTACCCGTTCCGGCGGGTCTGCGTAGCTCCGGCCGTCCCGCCGACGGGTACATGGAGAGGTCCCGTCCGATCGGTCCTAGGAAGATCCGATCTTTCGCGGACAGATGGCTCCACCCGCGCGTGCGCGGGCGTACGCTGAATCTCCGAACAGGCCGGAGGGTAAGCAGCGATGACGGACCGCCGGAGGCAATTGCGGCGCACCATGCTCGAACGCGAGGCCGAACTGGCCACCGTCGAAGAGGCCCTGGACCGGCTCGCCGGGCCCGAGGCCGACGGGAGCGGAGCCCTGCTGGCCTTCTCCGGTCCGGCAGGCCTCGGCAAGACCACCCTGCTCGCCGAGATCCGCCGCCGCGCCCACGCCCGGCACTGCACCGTCCTCTCCGCCCGCGGGGGCGAACAGGAACAGAGCCAGCCCTTCCACGTCGCCCGCCAGCTCCTCCAACCCCACCTGGCCGGCACCGGCGAGGAGGAACTCCGCTCCGCCCTCGGCTCCTGGTACGCCATCGTCGGACCCGCCCTCGGCCTGTGCGCGCCCGAGGAAGGCGCCCCGCCCGACCCGCAGGGCCTGCGCGACGGCCTCGACTGGGTGCTCACCCACCTCGCGGTGCAGCGCGCCCCCGTGGTCCTCGTCCTCGACGACGCCCACTGGGCCGACCCCGAATCCCTGAGCTGGCTCGCCGCCTTCGCCCCGCGCGCCGAACACCTCCCGCTGCTGCTCGTCGTCGCCTACCGGCCCGATGAACTCCCGCCCCACGCCGAGGCGTTCCGTACCCTCCCCGGCCGCGCCGGACAACGCCCCCTCACCCTCGAACCCCTCACCGCCGAAGCCGTCCGCACCCTGGTCAGGGAGACCGTCGGCGCCCACGCCGACGAGGTCTTCTGCCACGAGGCCTGGGCCGTCACCGCCGGAAACCCCTTCGAGGCCGTCGAACTCACCGCCAAGGTCCGGGACCGCTCGCTCGCCCCCGTGGAATCCAGCGCGCCCCTGCTCCGCGACCTCGCCGCCGCCCAGCAGGGCGCCGGCCTCGTCGCCCGTCTGCACAGCCTCGGCCCCGCCACCGTCCGGTTCGCCTGGGCCTGCGCCGTACTCGGCACCGCCATCCCGCAGGACATCGCCGCCCGGGTCGCCGCCCTCGGCCCCGAAGAAGCGGCCTCCGCCACCTCCCGGCTGCGCGCCGCCCGCATCCTCTCCGCGGGCGGAGAGGAGGACGAGGGCCTGGAGTTCGTGCACCCGCTCATCGCCACCGCCCTCTACCGGTCCATTCCCGAAGCCCTCCGCACCGCCCTCCACGGCAAGGCCGCGGCAGCCGTCATCGACGCCGGGCTCGGCGCCTCCGCCGCCGCCCGGCACCTCCTCGAAACCCACCCGGAGAACGACCCCTGGGTCGTCCGCACCCTCCGCGAAGCCGCCCGGGAGAACCTCCGGGCCGGCGCCCCCGACGCCGCCCGCCGCCAGCTCGCCCGCGCCCTCCTGGAACCGCCCGACTTCGGGGAACGCGCCGCCGTCCTCTACGAACTCGGCTGCGCCTCCCTGCTCACCGAACCCGCCAACACGGTCAACCACCTCCGCGCCGCCCTCGACGAACCCTTCGACGACCCCGTCCTCCGCCAGGGCATCGTCATCCGCCTCGCCCAGGTCCTCGCCCACAGCGACCGCCTCGCCGAAGCCTCCGAAGCGCTCGCCGCGGAGATCCCGCACGCCCCGGACGCCCGCGGCAAACTCCGCCTGACCTCCGAACAGTTCATGTGGGACGCCTTCCGCTCCGACGAACCCGACTCCCCGGCCCGCTCCCGCCGCCTCTCCCGCCTCGCCGACCGGCTCACCGGCCGCGACCTCACCGAGCGCTACGTCATCGGCCTGCGCGCCTGGGACGCCACCCTGCGCGGCGAACCCGTCGACGTGGTGCTCCACCACGCCCGCCGGGCCCTCGGCGACCGGCTCAGCTGGGCCGAGGAGGACCGCGGCTTCGAGGTGCCCGTCCTCGTCGCCCTCACCCACCTGTACGCCGACCGGCCCGGCCGCGCCGAGGAGCTCTTCGCGGCGGGCACCGCCGAGTTCGAACGCCAGGGCTGGCGCGGCGCCCACCTGTCCTTCGCATACGGCCTGCACGCCTACATCCGCTTCCGGCGCGGCCGGCTCGCCGAGGCCGAGGAACTGGCCCGGGCCGGCCTCGGCCTCGCCGAACGCGTGGGCCGCCGTACCCCCGTCCACTGGTACGCCGTCGCCATCCTCGTCGAGATCCTGCTCGCCCGCGGCCGCACCGAGGAGGCATGGGAACTCGCCCGCGAACACGAGTACGGAGAGCCCTTCCCGGCCGCCGTGGTCTTCCCCGACTCCCAGACCGTCTACGCCGAACTGCTGCTCGCCCGGGGCGACCGGAAGGCGGCCGCCGCCGAACTCGAGGCGGTGGACCGCCGGCTCACCCCGCGCGGCATCCAGAACCCCTCCTGGTGCCCGTGGCGGCTCCACCTGGCCCGTGCGGTGGCCCCCGAAGAACCCGAACGGGCCCGCGCCCTGACCGCCGAGGCGCTCCGCCGGGCCCGCGCCTTCGGCGCCCCCTCCGCCATCGGACAGGCCCTGCGGTACTCCGCCGAGGTCGCTCCGGCAGCCGACCGCATCCCGCTGCTGACCGAATCCGTCCAGCTCCTCTCCGCCTCCCCGGCCGGCCACGAACTGGCCTGCGCCCTCGCCGCCCTGGGCACCGAACTCGGCGACACCGACATGCTGACCCGGGCCGTGGTCACCGCCCGCGAGTGCGGAGCGGACGGCCTGGTGGCCGAGGCCACGAACACCCTCCTCCGCCTCGGCGGCGACCGGCCCTGCGAAACCGCCGCCGAGGAGGGCCTGACCGAGGACGAACGGGCGGTGGCCGAACGGGCGGTGGCCGAACTCGCCGTCCGCACCACCCCGCCGCCCCAGCCCGACCGGCAGGTCATCCTCGACCATCCCCAGCGTCCCGCCGACGCCTTGCTCTCCGCCGTCTACCGCAAGCTCGGCACCGACCGCGCCGGCCTCGCCGAAGCCCTCGCCGCCGCCGGCGCGGGCTGCGCCCGGCCCTGAGCCGGCTCAGCCGACCGGATCGTCCGGGGACACCCGCACCACCTCGATCCCGGGCGTGGCCAGCAGGTCGGCCACCAGGTCCGCCGTGCCGCCGACGTAGGTACTGACGAGGTCCACGTCCCCGCCCAGGCACCACGCGCGGTCCTGCGGCCACCAGAGGTCGGGCAGCTGGGCGAACTCGTCCAGCGACACCGGCGAGGGGGCGTCGGACAGCGCACCGGCCAGGAGCACCTCGTCCCGGTGGGGTCTGGCGAAGGTGGGCACCGCCGAGAAGTCCCAGCGTCCGTACCCGTGCCAGAGGCCGAACCAGCAGCGGTCCGGGGTCCCGGTGTGCCGGGCCAGTACGGGGATCAGGGCCTGGGCGAGCGCGGGCGGGGTGGGGCCCTCCTCGGGATGCTCGTCCCATACGCCGGGCAGCCCGTACACGGACGCGTTGAGGTAGTCGACGTCCAGGCCAACCAGCTCGTGCCACCGGGTGCGGGGCCCCACCGGGCGTCCGAGGGCCGCGCCCACGGCCGACCACGGAACGGGCCGTTCTCCGAGCGAGGCCGGGTGCAGGACCCGGGCGTAGGCGGCGAACCCCGGTGCGGCCACCCCGGCCGCGGTTCCGAACTGCCCCTCCCGCTCCCGTTCGGCGAGCCAGTCGGCCGGGCCGAGGCCGGTGGTCTGCACGGCCAGCCGCCCGTACATGGCGGGCGCGGGATCCGGGTTCACGTAGCGGTCCATGCCCCAGTCTGACGCAGTCGGCCGCCGGTGGCGGCGGCCGCTCCGCTCCGGCTCCCCGTGGCGTGAACGTTCAAGACGCCGCCGCCGCGGCCCGCATAGCGTCTGCCCCGGCAGGAGAACGGGGAAGACCATGCACGCATACGGGTCACGGCGGTGCAGCGAGCGCTCGCCGGGGACGGCATCCACGCCCGGACGCCACCGAGGAGCGGGCCACTGCTGCCCTTCGAGGCCAAACGCCGGTACCTCACCGGCATCGCCGCACGGCACGGCCTGCTGCCCCTGCTCCGGGTGGGACGCGTACTGCCGCAGATGCGCTCCGACCCGGCGATCTCGGCGCTCCTCGGCGCGAGCACCCCGTTCGACCTGATCGAGCGCTGGGCCCGGCTCGAATGGTTCACCCGCTCACGGAACCGGGTCGTCCTCGTCGGCGCAGGAGACCGGGAGATCCGCGCCGAGCACGTCGGCCCGCCCGGATCACCGCCCGAGCCCGCCGCGGACGTCCTTGTCCTCGGCGCGCTCACCGCCCTGCTCGGCGCCATCGGCCGCGCGGCGTCACGGCCACGGCCGGCGCCGGCACCGGGGGCCGGCCACCGGTCCTGGTCTAGGCCGACGGTGTCTTCACCACGCCTCCGCCCGGCACGGACCTGGCGCACTGGCGGTTCACCTGGACGGCCGAGGACCGCCCGCCGGCCGGCCCCGTCGGGCCCGCCCGCGGCGCCACCCCGGTCGGCCACACCGGCCCGACCGCCTCGCCGCCGGCCTGGACATGTCCTCCCGCACCCTCCAGCGCCGCCTGCACCCGGCCGGCGGCTTCCGGGGCCTGATCGCCACCGCGCGCGCGGAGGCAGCCGCCGACCTCCTCATGAACAGCCGGCACGCCCTGTGCACCGTCGGGTTCGCCTGCGGCTACACGGACCAGTCGCACTTCACCCGCGACTTCAAACGGCGTACCGCCGTCACCCCCGCGGCCTACCGGGCCGCCTTCACCCGCACTCCCCGGCAGCTTGGAAAGGCCATGGCATGAACCTCACCGACAGGACCGTCCTCGTCACCGGCGGCGCCCGCGGCGTCGGCCGGGAACTGACCCGGCAACTCGTCTCCCAGGGCGCGCACGTAGTGGCGGTCGGCCGCGACCCCGGCCGGCTCGCCTCCCTCGCGGCCGAGTACGGGGGCCGGGTCAGTACCCACCCCCTCGACCTCACCGACCCGGACGCGGTTGACGCCTTCGCCAAGGAACTGCCGGGGCGTCATCCGCTGCTCTCCGTGGTCATCAACAACGCCGGGGTGCAGGAGCACACCACGTCCGCGTGATCGACGCGGTGCTGCCGCTGGTCGACACCGACATGACCCGCGGGCGCGGTCGCGGCAAGATCAGCGCGGAGGACGCGGCCGCAGCCGTGATCCGCGGCATCCGCCGTGAGACGGCGGAGATCCGCATCGGCCGGGTGAAGCTCCTGCACGCGGTCCTGCGCCTGGCGCCGGCGCTCGGATATCGCGTCCTGCGCAAGGGGTGACCTGTGGAGCACGCCCCGGACTGACAGAGTGGCCGCATGGACCGCATGGACCGCATGGACCGCATGGACCGTACGGACCGTACGGACCGTACGGACGTCAGGGAAGCCACCGAGGGAGCCGGGGCCGCACCCGCCACCGGAACGGACTCCGTGTCCGCGTTCCGCCGCGAGGCCGCGGCCTTCGCGGAGGCCGCCCACCAGGCGCTCGATGCGGGCCGGCCCGCGCCGCCGGTCCCGTCCTGCCCCGACTGGTCGCTCTCCGACCTCGTCGGCCACCTCGGCGGGGTCCACCGCTACGTCGCCCGGATCCTCCGCGACGTGCTGACCGAGCGCCCCGACCCCGCCGACCTCTCCCTCTACGCGCTGCCCGCAGCCCCTGACGTCCTGGCCGCCTGGCCGCACCCGGACCGGGCACCGAACCTCGCCCCCGCCCCGCCCGAGCTCACCGAATGGTTCACCGAGGGAGCCGCCGACCTCGCGGAGCTGTTCCGCGTCACGGACCCGGACCTGAACGTCTGGACCTGGCACCCGGACCCCGCCGAACACACCGCCGCCTTCTGGCTGCGGATGCAGACCATCGAGACCGCCGTGCACCGCTGGGACGCCGAACGCGCCCTCGGCGAGCCCGCCCCGATGGACCCCGCCCTGGCCGCCGACGCCGTGCTCCAGACGATCCAGGCCATGGCCCCCGGCCGCCGCGCCATGCGGCAGGCCCCGCCCGGCGCGGGGGAGCGCTACCGGTTCCGGCGGACCGACGGCCCCGGCGACTGGACCGTCGAGTTCCACGGCGACCGGGTCCGGCTGTCCCCGGACGGCCCGGCCGCCGTCGAGCTCGCCGGCACCGCATCGGACCTGATGCTCTTCCTCTGGCAGCGCATCCCTGCCACGGCGCTCGACGTCACCGGCGACGAACGGCTCGTCCCCCGGTACTTCGAGCTGGTCCCGCCGGTCTGAGCCACCATGGCGACCATGGCAGACACGACGAACACGACGAACACGACGAACACGACGAACACGGTGAGCACGGTGAACATGGCGAACGTACTGATCGTGGACGGGGCCAACGTGGTCGGCTCCGTCCCGGACGGCTGGTGGCGCGACCGGCGCGGCGCCGCCGAACGCCTTCGCGACCGGCTCGCCGCCACCCCGCCCGAAGCCCTGCCCGGCGGCGCCGGGGAGATCGTCCTGGTGGTCGAGGGAGCGGCCCGGGGCGTGGCCTCGGTCCCCGGCGTACGGGTGGAGAGCGCCCCCGGCAGCGGGGACGACCGGATCGTCGAACTGGCCGCCGAGTACGCCGGCCGGAGCTGCCTCGTGGTCACCGCCGACCGTGAGCTGCGCGCCCGGGTGGAGGCCCACGGAGCCACCTGCACCGGCCCCTCGGCCCTCCGCCCCTGACCCGCCCGACGGGCCGCGCCCCCGGCCGGGCCGCGAGGAGGCCCCCCGAGCCGGAAAAACTCACCCGGCCACGTACCATTGCCGCATGTCCTTCCTCCGCCGCCACCGCGCCGCCACACCCGCAGGCCCGGACTTCGACGTCCTGGCCATGGATCCGGGGGACTGGCCGGGCAACCTCGGGGCCGGGCTGCTGCCCGCCGCCGACGGCAGCTGCCAGGGTGTCTTCCTCCGCTACGACCTGTTCGGCGGCCGCGGCCCCGCGATGATCATCGGGAATCTGCCCGAGGGCTCGCCGGCCCGGGAGCTCGCCGACAAGCAGGTCCCCTTCGAGGTCGCCCAGCTCCTCGACGCCCTCGAGAACGACGAGGACGTCGAGGTCACCGGCATCGAGGACTGCCCCGTCATGCAGGGCGACAACCTCCTCATCGTCCGCCGGATCAAGCTCTCCGAGTCCCGGATCAGCTGCGTGCAGTTCGACCGCAGCGACAACGTGCTGGTCACCATCGCCAGCTGGGACCGGCCCATCACCGACGACCTCTACGCGCTGCTGAAGCCGCTCCCGGCCGAGCTCTTCCAGCAGGGCTAGACCGGGGCGCCGCCACCGGTACCTACGCGGCGGAGTCCGCGATGTCGTTCGCCGCCACGTAGCCGAACGTCATCGCGGGCCCGATCGTGGAACCCGCCCCCGCGTAGCTGTGGCCCATCACCGCCGCGCTCGCATTGCCCGCCGCGTACAGCCCCCGGATCACCGAGCCGTCCGGCCGGAGCGCCCGCGCGCGGGCGTCCGTCACGATCCCGCCCTTCGTGCCGAGGTCCCCCGGGACGATCCGGAAGGCGTAGAACGGCGGCGCCCACAGCGGGGCCAGGCACGAGTTCGGGTGCACACCCGGGTCCGTGTAGTAGTGGTCGTACGCCGTGTTCCCGCGTCCGAAGTCCGGGTCGCCGCCCTCCCACGCCTGAGCGTTGAACCGGTTCAGCGTGGCCCGGAAGGCCGCGGCCGGCACTCCGATCTGCGCGGCCAGCGCGTCCCAGGTCCACGCCTTCTTCACCGCGCCCGCCGCGTACCAGGACTCCGGGAACACGAACGTCGGCAGCACGTCCTTGAACAGGTACTTGTTGCGGTAGTTCTGATCGACGATCAGCCATCCCGGAATGTGCGACCCGGGCGCGCCCCGGTCCTTCTCGTACATCACGTGCACCACGTCGCTGTACGGCGCCGCCTCGTTGACGAAGCGGGTGCCCCGCCCGTTCACGATCAGCCCGCCCGGCAGGGTCCGCTCCGCCAGACAGAAGTACGGCTCACCGGGCAGCGGGATCGAGGGGCCCCACCAGGCGTCCTCCATCAGCGCGAGCGCCGCGCCCGCCCGCTCCCCGGCCCGGATCCCGTCGCCGGTGTTCTCCTTCGCCCCCACCGACCACTGGGTGCCGATGGGCTGCTGCTGGTACCGGGCCCGCATCTCCGCGTTGTGCTCGAATCCGCCGGAACCCACGATCACCCCCCGCCGGGCCCGTACGACGCCCCGTACGCCGGCCTGCTCCACCAGCACGCCGGTGACGGCCCCGCCCTCCCGCACCAGGTCGACCAGCGGGCAGTTCAGCCAGACCGGGACCCCCGCCCGCTGGAGCCCGGCCCGCAGGCCCGCCGCCAGGGCCTGGCCCATGGTGAGCGGTTTCTCCCCGCACAGCGCCGCCTTCGTGCCGCGCGCCAGACACTCCGCGGAGACGGCCGCGCCCTTCGCGTTCACCGCCGCCAGCGTCAGCCATTTGTAGTCCTGGCTGAACACCACCATCCCGGCGGGCACGGGCATGTACGCCGGGTTCAGCCGGGCCAGTTCGGCGCCCAGGACGTTCCCGTCGAGCTGGTCGGGCTCGACGGAACGGCCGTTCGGCAGCCCTCCCGGCAGGTCCGGATAGTAGTCGCTGTAACCCTCCATGAAGCGGAAGCGCAGCGGGCTGTTCGCCATGACGAAGTCCAGCATCCGCGGCCCGTTGGACAGGAACGCGGCCTGCCGGTCCGCGGGCACCCCGTCGCCGACCACCGCCGCCAGGTACGTGGCGGCCTTCTGCGGGGTGTCGGGCACGCCGGCGGCGAGGATCACCGAGTTGTTCGGCAGCCAGATACCGGCTCCGGACCGGGCCGCGGAGCCGCCGAAGGTCGGCGCCTTCTCGACCACGACCACGCTCAGGCCCCGCCGGGCGGCGGTCAGGGCGGCCGTCATGCCGGCCGCGCCGGAACCGACCACGACGACGTCGTACTCGCCGAGCGGCGGCCCGTCGGCGGCGCGGGCCGCACCGGTGGGCAGCACTCCGGCGGCGAGCAGCCCGGCGCCGGTGCCGGCCAGGACCGTACGGCGGGTGGGGGAAGAAGACATGACGGCCTCCAGAGACAGAGACAGGGGCATCGGGATGGGAGGGACAGGAACAGAGGGACAGCAGGCACGGAGGTAGGGGGAGGGCGGGGCACGGAGGGAGTGCCTGATGCTGAATCAGAAAAGGTGTTCGGGGGATCATGTGAAGTCAAGCGGTGTGCAGGACCGGCCCGCCGACGGACTCCGGGAAGGCGCCCGGAAGACACCCGGAAGACATCAGGAAGGAACCCTGACCGTGACCGAACGCTCCCAGTGGGACGGCGTCACCACCCCCGATGCGTACTCCGGCGAAACCGTCCGCAGGCGCGGGCTGCTCGCGGACGCTGCCCGCGACGGCCTCTGGGAGCGGGTGTTCGAGCTGCTGGCCGAGGTCCCCGAATGGGTCAACTCCGCCCGGATCGGCGGCCCGAGCACATACGCTCCGCTCCACCAGGCCGCCTGGCACGGCACCACCGCAGCGGTGGCCGGTCGGCTCGTGGACCTCGGGGCCTGGCGCACTCTCCCCGATGCCGTGGGCGAGCGTCCCCTGGACATCGCGCTGTCCCGCGGCCACGCCGCACTCGTCCCCCTGCTCACCCCCGTCGTGCGCCACCCCCTGGAGCCCTCCGCGCAGGCCGCCCTGGAACGGCGTCTGCACGCCCTGATCGCCGAGGACAGCCACGGTCTGGCGGAGCGCCACCGGCTGCGGATGCCGCCCCTGGGGCCGGTCACCGAACTCACCGAACCCAAGATGTACTTCCCGGTCCCCGGGATGTACGGCGGCTTCTCCTGGGCGCTCGACGGCGAGGCACTCGTGGTGGAGAGCTGGAGCCGTGTGGCCGGCGGCTCGGGCCGCCGGCACCGGATTACTCCGGAGGCCACCGAACTGGTCGCCGAGGGCTTCGTCTGAGCCGCTCCGCCGCGCGTACGGCCCACCCGGGTGGCGGGTCCCCGGTCCCCGTCACAGCCTGGATCCGTGAACCAGGATCAGATGCCGGACCAGGAAAGCACGGAGCACCCGTACCGCTACCCCGGCCTGCGGGCCGTCTACGTGAACTGCACGCTGAAGCGCTCCCCGGAGGTCAGCAACACCGCGGGCCTCATCGCCCGCAGCCGCGAGGTCATGGAGGCGAACGGGGTCACCACCGAGCTGATCCGGGCCGTCGACCACGACATCGCCACGGGCGTCTGGCCGGACATGACCGACCACGGCTGGGAGAGCGACGAGTGGCCGGTGCTGTACTCGCGGATCATGGCCGCCGAGATCCTCGTGCTGTGCGGACCGATCTGGCTGGGCGACAACAGCTCCGTGATGAAGCAGGTCATCGAGCGCTTGTACGCCTGCTCCAGCGTGCTCAACGAGCAGGGGCAGTACGCCTACTACGGCCGGGTCGGCGGCTGCCTGATCACCGGCAACGAGGACGGGGTCAAGCACTGCGCGATGAACGTCCTCTACAGCCTCCAGCACCTCGGCTACACCGTCCCCCCACAGGCCGACGCGGGCTGGATCGGCGAGGCCGGCCCCGGCCCTTCCTATCTCGACGAAGGCTCCGGCGGCCCGGAGAACGACTTCACCAACCGCAACACGACCTTCATGTCATGGAACCTGATGCACCTCGCCGCGATCCTGAAGCAGGCCGGTGGCATCCCCGCCCACGGCAACCAGCGCTCCCTGTGGGACGCCGGCTGCCGCTTCGACTTCCCCAACCCCGAACACCGCTGAGCCGGATGCCGCACCGCGGACAGCGCTGAGCCCCCGGGCGGAGGAAGCTCCCGGGGGCTCAGCGCGGGGCGGGCGGGGCGTGGGGTGGACCGGTCAGCGGGTGCCGACCGCCGCCCGCACCGCTCTGCGGGCCATCCCGCAGTCGTCGTGCAGCCGGCGCAGCAGCAGGCGCTGCTCCTCGCCGGAGGACAGGGAGCCCGCCGGCAGCGGCTGCGTCGGGGCGGTCGCCAGCATCGAGCGCTGGACGGCCGTCTCCGACATCCGGATCTCCCTGGTCAGCACCAGCATCAGGTTCACCAGGAAGGCGTCCCGGGCCGCCGTGCCCTGCGACTGGGCCAGCCGGCTGATGCTCGACCGGGCGGCCGGCGCGTCGCCCAGCACCGTCCACAGCGTGGCCAGGTCGTACCCGGGCAGGTACCAGCCGGCGTGCTCCCAGTCCAGCAGCACCGGACCGGCGGGCGACAGCAGCACGTTCGACAGCAGGGCGTCACCGTGGTTGAACTGCCACTGCGGACCCGACACCGCCAGCCCGTGCAGCAGCTTCTGCAGGTCGCCCAGGTCCCGGTCGGTCAACAGCCCCAGCTCGTGGTACCGGGTGATCCGGGAGGCGTAGTCCAGCGGGCGGCCGAACAGGTCGCCCGGCGGACGCCACTGGTTCACCCGGCACACCGCGCCGAGCACCGCCCTCACGTCGGCCCGCGGCGGGGCCTCCACCGGGTGCCGCTGCAGGGCGGCCACCCGGCCCGCCATGCGCTCCACCACCAGCGTGCAGTTCTCCGGGTCGGCCGCGATCAGCCTCGGCACCCGCACCGGCGGGCGGTGCCGGACGAACGCCCGGTACGCAGCTATTTCGTGCCGGTACCGCTCGCGCCATTCCGGCGAGTGGTCCAGTAAAACCTTCGCGACGGCGGTCGCCCGCCCGGTGGTGCCGACCAGCAGGACCGACCGTCCGCTCCGACGCAGCACCTGCACCGGAGCGAACTCCGGACAGATCCGCTGCACCGAGGCGAGCGCGGTGCGCAGCTGCGCACCCTGCGGCCCCGACAGGTCGATTCTTCCGCTCAGCGGCTGGGTTCCGGTGCCCGGCATCCGCCGCGCCCGTACGGCGCCCTGCGCCGGGACCGCCGCGCGACCGGGTTCCAGGTACGGGCCGCCGCCGGCCTGGAGCGTGCGGTGCGGCCGGACGGGTGCGGACACGGAGGACGATGCTGCGTACATGAGTGATACGGATCCCTTCGTGCGCCGACGAGTTGCGTACGCCGCCCCGCCCGGTCCCGTTCGTCACCCTGGGGAGTGCGGCCAGGGGACCGGGTCGGGGAGGCGCATTCCTACCTGACACCCCGGCGCGGGTGGCGGAACATCGGGCGGACCCTGGCGGACCCTGGCGAATAGTCGCTCGGCATCTGACCCGGGGTTACTGTCAACTCAGCCGAGAACCTGGGGGCTTGACGTGAGCAGAGGACCAAACACCCGTCTGAACGACCTGTTCGGCCTGGCCGGCTGGTCGAAGGGCGAACTGGCGAGGATGGTCAACCGGCAGGCGGCCGCCATGGGCCACCACCAGCTGGCCACGGACACCTCGCGGGTGCGGCGCTGGATCGACATGGGGGAGACCCCGCGCGAGCCGGTGCCCACCGTACTGGCGGCCCTGTTCACCGAGCGGCTCGGTCGTGTCGTGACCATCGAGGACCTCGGGTTCGTACGGCAGAGGCGCACCGCCAAACGGCAGCCGGACGGGGTGAAGGACAACCCCGACGGCCTGCCCTGGGCGCCGGAACGCACAGCCGCGGTCCTCACCGAATTCACGGGAATGGACCTCATGCTCAACCGACGCGGGATGATGGGCGCGAGCGCCGTGCTCACCGGCGGCTCCGCCCTCAGCAACGCCATGTTCGACTGGCTGCACACCGAACCCCGGCGGGACCGGGACGCCGGCCGGTTCGCCGACTCCCACCACGCCGACCCGGCGGGATACGACCGCTACGAGGCGGCCCCCATCGGATCCCAGGAGATCGAGGCGCTGGAGCGCTCGGTGGAGGTCTTCCGTGCGTGGGACGCGTCCAGAGGCGGTGGGCTGCAGCGGAAGGCCGTGGTCGGCCAGCTGAACGAGGTCGGCGGCATGCTGGCGTACCACCACCCGGACCACCTGCAGCGCCGGCTGTGGGGGGTGGCGGCCAACCTGGCGGTCCTGGCGGGCTGGATGTCCCACGACGTGGGTCTGGAGCCGACCGCGCAGAAATACTTCGTGATCGCCGCGCACGCGGCCCGCGAGGGCGGGGACCGGCCGCGGGCCGGGGAGGCGCTGTCCCGCGCCGCCCGCCAGATGGTCCACCTGGGCAAGCCGAACGAGGCCCTGGACCTGATGAAGCTGGCCCGCTCCGGGGCCGGCGAGGAGGCGCTGCCGCGCACCCGGGCCATGCTGCACACCATCGAGGCGTGGGCGCAGGCCGCCATGGGCAAGGGGCAGGCGATGCGGCGCACGCTGGGCGAAGCCGAGGACCTCTTCGTGTCCGACAAGGGCGATGTGCCACCGCCCTCCTGGATGCAGCACTTCGACGAGGCCGACCTGCACGGCATGCAGGCACTGGCGTACCGCACCCTGGCGGACCACGACGCTTCGGCGGCGCCGATCGCCGCCCGGCACGCCAAGGAGGCGCTGCGGCTGCGCGGGGCCGGCCACAACCGGTCGCAGATCTTCGACTACATCTCGCTGGCCTCGGCCTGCTTCATCGCCGACGACCCGGAGCAGGCCGACCGGTACGCCCGGCTGGCCCTGGTCTCCATGAACGAGACCTCCTCGCACCGGACCTGGGACCGACTGCGCGAGATGTACCGGCTGACCGGCGAGTACGCGGGCTACCACCGCATCGAGGACCTCCGGGCGGAGATCGCCCAGGCCCTCCCGGGCAGTCCGGGCGCGGGCGCGCGCGGGACGGAGATCTGAGCGGGTGATCCCGCGCGGGGGAACGGGGGTTCTGCCGCGGGGCTACGGGGGCTACGGGTGTTACGGGGGCCACGCCGCGGGTCGGCCCGGCGGAACGGGGTAACCCGGCTTGGGGAAGTGGGAGTTCGCAGACGTGGGGGTTCCGGGCCCGGGGGTTCCATCAGGCACGGGTTCCATCAGGCGGGGGTTCCACCGTACGCACGGGCCGTGGCACGCACGGTCCGACCGGGGTTGCCGGACCGCGCCCCGCCGGAACCGCTACGCGCCGATCCGGGCGACGAGCACGCACGCGTCGTCCTCGCGCTCGCCCTCCCCGAACTCCTCGATGACCAGGCGTACGCACTCCTGGGCCGACTTCGCCGCCGAGAAGCGCGGGGCCAGGGCCAGCAGTCGCTCCGTGCCGTCGGTCTTGCTGAACTCGATGCTGCGCGGGGTCAGTCCGTCCGTGTGCAGCACGAGTACGTCGCCCACCTCCAGGCGCTCCTCGGCCTGCCCGTAGACCGCCCCGGAGGTCGCGCCCAGCAGGATGCCCTCGGGCGAGGCCAGCGACCGGCCGGAACCGTGCCGGAACAGCAGCGGGGCGGGGTGCCCGGCCTGGGCCCAGGTCAGGAGCCGGCCGACCGGCTCGTACCGGCAGCAGACGGCGGAGCCCAGCGCGGGCTGCACCGAGGTCTCCAGCAGCTGGTTGAGCCAGCCCATCAGCGGCCCGGGCGCGATGCCGGCCATGGCCATGCCGCGCAGCGCGCCGAGCAGCATGGCCATGCCGGAGGTGGCGGTGACCCCGTGCCCGGTGAGGTCACCGACCGTCAGCAGCGAGCAGCTGTCGGGGAGTTCCAGCGCGTCGTACCAGTCGCCGCCGATCAGGGCGCTGGTCGCGGAGGGCATGTAGTGCGCGGCCACGTCGAGCGCGCCGGTGCTGCCGTGCGGGAAGCGCAGGGAGCCGCGCCACGGGGGGAGCACGGCTTCCTGGAGCTCCACGGCCAACCGGTGCTCGGTCCGGGCGATCTCCTGCTGGCGCTGAAGGGAGTCGCGGGTCTCGCGCACCACGCGCTGGCTCCGGCGCAGCTCGCTCACGTCGCGCAGCACCGCCCACATGGAGGCCGTGCAGCCGTCGGGGTCGAGGGCAGGCTCGCCGCGCATGTGCAGGGTCCGCACCCGGCCGTCGGCACGCACGATGCGGAACTCCCCGTCGATCGGGCGCCCGTCCACCAGGCAGGCCGTCACCATCGCGGTGAGCAGGGGCTGGTCCTCGGAGAAGAGGGTGGAGCCGAGCTCGTCGAGGGAGAGCGGTCCGGCTTCCGGGGACCGGCCGAAGATCTGGAACAGCTCCTCGGACCAGGTGACCTCGTCGGTCAGCAGGTTCCACTCGGCGCTGCCGACCCTCGACAGGTCCGCCTCCGGCTCGTACGGAGCGGACTGCGGCAGGGCCTCGTGCTCGGGGACGACGGCCGCCGGCATGCCCTCCTTGAGCTGCCCGAGGTGCTCGCCGAGGTCGTCGAGGTGGTGGACCGCGAGATCGCAGAGTGCGCGCTGCCAGCGGCCCTGGGCGTCGTGTTCGTCCACGACGGTGTCGCGGCGCACGGCGTCCACATCACCGCGCAGCCGCCGGGTCTGCTTGATCAGCGCGTCCACCGACCCGGGCTGGGAGGGGTGCGCGGGACGGTCCGCGAACAGGTGCGACGGCATGGGAACTCCGATACGGGCGCGGCACGGCCAGGTCTGGAGGAAGGACGTGTCACGACTGTGGCACAGGCTGAGACGGCCTGTAAGGCGTTTGGCAACATCCGTTAAGTCCTTGCATCTGGCATATGCCAAAGGCCTTCCGGCCGTGCTGAACCGTGCGAACGGTTCCGGCCAGGGCCGCAGCCCGCCCGGAACCGTTCGTGTGGATCGGATGTGATTGGACGGTACTGGATTTCGATCAGACGGTGAGCGGGACCGGGTGGATTTCGTCCGCCGGATGTCCGGAACGCCGGTGGATCTCCTGGACCGCCTCCGCCGAGGGCGCCTCGGAGAGGCAGTACACGTGGCCGGACTCGGGGTCCGCCCATGCCTGCTTGAAGTGCACGCCGCGCTCGCCCTCGATCGCGAGATCGGCCCTGTGGGCGGCCATCAGCTGGTCCTTCGTGACGCCCTTCATATTGGTGTGCACGTCCATGAACTCGGGCATGTGGCACCTCCTGCTCGCGGGGGCTTCCCTGTCCCTTCCATGGTCGACCCATGGCCGGAAAACGTCCCTCCGGAACGGCCGTCCCGTACGTGTGGACGATCTGTACGACCGCCCGGACCTGGGGAGTTAACGAAAATAACCACCCCGAACGGGGGACCCCGCCAGTTCCGTCCGAGCCGCTTCCGCCCACCCCCCGTACTCGCTACCCTACGTGCCGGTAATCAGCTGATACTCGCACGTCGGGTCATGAAGCGCACGTGCCAGGTCCGAACGGGCGGAGAACAGATGACAGGGCAGAGCCGGCGTACGTTCCTCACGTACCTGGTCGCGGCGCCGACGCTGGCGGTCGCCACCCGCGCCGGGGCCGACGCCCTGGCCCCGCAGCAGGCCCACGCGGTCATTCCCACCCTGCCCGCCCCCGCCGACCTGGTCGACCTCGGCGACCTGTTCATCCTCGCCGGCGCACCCACCGCAGGGCTGCTGGTGCTCACCGTCGAGCCGGACGGTACCGTCCGCTTCCGGCTGCCCCGGGAGGAGGTCGGCCAGGGCCTGACCACCGCCGTGGCCATGCTCGTCGCGGAGGAGCTGGACAGCCCGCTGGACCGGGTCCGGGTGGAACTCGACGACGCCCGCCCCGAACTGCTCTTCAACCAGCTCACCGGCAGCTCCAACTCGATCCGCTCGCTCTACGGTCCGGTCCGGCAGTGCGCCGCCACGGCCCGGGCCCGGCTGGTCGCGGCCGCGGCCGCCCGCTGGGGGCTGGCCCCTTCCCGCCTGACCACCGCCGACGGCGCCGTCCGCGCCCCCGACGGCCGCAGCGCCCCCTACGGCGAGCTCGCCGTGGCCGCCGCCGACCCCGCCCTCCTCGTGCTCGGCGCCGCGCCCAAACCGGCCCGGGAGCACACCCTCGTGGGCCGGCCCACCTCCCGGGTGGACGCCCGCGCCATGGTCACCGGCCGCCAGCAGTACACCCTCGACCTCGACGTGCCCGGGGCCAAGCCCTGCGTGGTGCGCCGCCCGCCCACCCTGGGCGGCACCGTCGTCTCGGTGGCCAACCTCGCTGCCGTACGGGCCATGCCCGGCGTGCTCCACGTGGTCACGATCCCCACCGGAGTCGCCGTCGTCGCCGAGACCTTCGGTCAGGCCCTCGACGCCAGGGCGGCCCTCCAGGTCGGCTGGGGCCCCGGACCCGCGGACCACCTCTCGGACGACGGGATCCGGGCCAGACTGCGCGCCGCCACCCCGCCGTTGTTGGTGCCGCCGCTCCTCACGCCGTACGTGGACGCCGAGTTCGACTTCGCCTTCGTCAGCCACGCCCCGCTGGAGACCAACTGCGCGGTCGCCGACGTACGGGCCGACCGCGCCGAGATCTGGTCCGGCCTGAAGTCCCCGATCGTGGCGCGCCAGACCATCGCCGCCGAACTCGGCCTGCCCGTCGGCAAGGTGACCGTCCACGTGGTGCAGGCCGGCGGCTCCTTCGGGCGGCGCCTCTTCTTCGACGGCGCCCTGGAGGCAGCCCGCGTCTCCAAGGCGTGCGGGCGTCCGGTCCGGCTGATGTGGACCCGGGTCGACGACACCCGGCACGGCCGCATGCGCCCCGCCACCCACCACCGGATCCGCGCCACCTACGCGCTCGGCGAGGTGCTGAGCTTCGAACACCGGGTGGCCGCCGCGGAGACCGATTTCCGGCACGGCCTCGGCGAGATCATCACCGCCACCGCCGCGCACCTCCCGCTGGGGATCGGCAACGCCACCCTCGCCCAGACCCTGTTCCTGACCACCGTGAAGTCCCCGTACCACTTCGGCCTGACCACTCAGGCGCTGACCGAGGTGCCCACCGGCATCCCGACCGCCTCCTGGCGCTCGGTCTACTCCGCCAACACCCGCGGCGCCGAGGAGATCGTGGTCGACGAGCTCGCCGCCCGGCTCGGCCAGGACCCGTACCGGTTCCGCCGCGCCTTCCTGAAGACCGCCGCCCAGCGCGCCGTGCTCGACAAGGCCGCCGCCGAGGGCGACTGGGGGCGGGCCATGCCGGCCGGCTGCGCCCAGGGCATCGCCTTCCACGAGGAGTACAAGTCGCGCACCGCCTGCCTGGTGGAGATCGACGCCCGGGACCGGGACCGGGTCCGCGTCACCAGGGCGGTCATCGCCGTGGACGTGGGCCTGCCGGTCAACCCGCGCGGGCTGGAGGCGCAGATGGCCGGCGGGCTCCTCGATGCCGTCTCGACCACCCTCAAGGCGGGCCTGCACATCGACAAGGGCCTCCCGCTGGAAGGCAGTTACAGCCAGTTCCACTGGGCCAGGCAGCAGGACACCCCGCGCGAGGTCAAGGTCATCGTGATGCCCGCCACCGGCGACGAGCCGGGCGGCGCCGGCGAGCTCGGCGTGCCCGCCGCCGTCGGCGCCATCGCCAACGCCTACGCCCGGGCCACCGGGACCAAGCCCCGCAGCTTCCCGCTCGACTTCGACGTCGACTTCACGCCCTACCCGCGCTGACCCCGCCCCATCCTTTCGAGCCTTCCCGCCTCCGAGCCTCCGAGCCTCCGAGCCTTCGAGTCCTTTCGAGATCCAGGAGTTTCCGTGCCCTCGCACACCTTCACCGTCAACGGGCGGACCGTCACCGTCGACGCGCCCGACGACCTGCCGCTGCTCTGGGTGCTGCGCGACATCCTGGGCATCCGCGGGCCCAAGTACGGTTGCGGAGTGGACGTCTGCAAGGCGTGCACCAGCCACCTCGACGGCACCGACATCCGCCCCTGCGTGGTCCCGGTGGCGGAGTGCGCCGGGCGTGAGGTGACCACCATCGAGGGCCTCGCCGACGGGGACGTCCTGCACCCCGTGCAGGAGGCGTGGCTGGAACAGGACGTCGCCCAGTGCGGTTTCTGCCAGCCCGGCCAGATCATGGCCGCCGTCGCCCTGCTGAAGCGGACCGCCGAGCCCACGGACGAGGACCTCGACGCCATCGCCAACATCTGCCGCTGCGGCACCTATCCCCGCATCCGCGAGGCGATCCGCAGCGCGGCCGCCCGTATGTGACCACCCGCGTGACCCGCGCGCCGGACAGGGCGAGGAGGCCGGGTCCCGGTGTTCCCCCGTGAGCACCGGGGCCCGACCGCTCGGGCACCAACCTAGGCTGCCGCGCTGCCCGGTGCAGGATTCGTTCCGCCCAGTGGTTCAAGGAGACGGGTATCACTGCGCACAGTGTGCGTCCGGGTGTTCAATGGCCGGTCGCCCCGCACCCCGAAGGGACCGTGCCATTCAGCCCTGGAACCGCTCCGACGACATCCTCAAGGCGCACCGGCTCGCCCACACCGGCGGCTCGGCGGCCCTGCTGCGCTGGCTCGCCCTCCGGCTGGGCGGCTGGACCGGCGTGCTGGAGGCCGGCGGTCCGGCGGCCGGGCCGGAGCCCGCGTTGGCCGCCCGGGCCGCCGCGGAACTGACGGCCCGCCAGGTCAGTTCCGCCGTCGTCGACGGCCCGTCGGCCACCGCCCTGCTGTTCGCGCTGGACGGCCGGGGCGCGCTGGCCGCCGTACTGCCCCGCCCCTACCCGCCGGGCGCGCCCGCGCTGCTGGCCGACGCGGCCGTGCCGCTGGCCCTGGTGCGGCGCGCGGAGGAGGCCGCGCGGCGCGAGGAACGGGTCGCGCTGGCGGAGGCCCGGGCCCGGGAGGCCGTGCTGCACCTGCTGATGACCGGCCGGCTGTCCACCGCCCACCAGATCGCGGAGGCCCTCACCCCGTCGCTGCCCGACCCGATGCGGATGTACGTGGTCGAGTGCCGCACCGGTACCCGGGAGGAGGTGGGTCGGCTGTGTGCGGAGCTGACCGGCGGGCGGGCCTGGGTGGTGCGCTGCCCGGTGTACGTGCGCCATCTCATCGCCCTGGTCCCGACCGATGTGGCGGCGGTCTCCGCCGAGCAGGACCCGCTGGCCGTGGCGCTGGCCGCGGCCGCCCCCGACTGCGTGACCGGGGTCAGCGAGGAGACCGCGCTGCGCGAGGCGCCGGCCGCCTACTCCCAGGCCTTCCACGCCCTGGCCGTGGCGCGCGGGCGCGCCGAGCGGCACGCCCGCTTCGGCCCCGGCCCGGAGCTCGAACTGGCCGCGCACACCGCCGGGACCGGGTGGGCCGAAGCCCTGCTCGCGCCCCTGCACACGTACGCGCCCAGGCGCCCGCAGGATCCCGGCGCCCAGGAGTTGCGGGCCACCGCCCACGCGTGGCTGAACTTCGCCTCGCACGCCACCCGGCTGCTGCGGATCCACCGGAACACCCTGGCCACCCGGCTACGGCTGGTGGAGGACGTCCTCGGGCTGGACCTCGCGCGGCTCGGCCACCAGGCGGCCCTGTCCCTCGCGCTCCGCCTGACTCCCGGCGGGGCCGACAGCAGGCCGGGCGCATCGGGAAGGGGCGGGTCGGGACCGGGCGCCGCCGGGCTCGACGAGGTCCTGCGCGCCCCGGGCCTGGCCGACTGGGCCCGCCGCCACCTGGCCCCGCTGACCGGACCCGAGGCGCCGGCCGGCGCCCGGGACACGGTCCGCGCCTGGCTGGGCCACGACGCCCGACTCGTTCCGGCGGCCGCCGCGCTGGGCATCTCCGTACCCGCCGTGCGCAAGAGGCTGACCCGGATCGAGGTGCTGCTGGAACGGTCCCTGCTGCAGTCGCCCAGCGCGCGCCACGACCTCTGGCTGGCCCACCGCGCCGAGGAGCTCGCGGGGTGCCACACCCACTGAACCGCCATGAATCAGATGAAACCAGTTGATCGTCGCCGATCATTCCGGAATGAGGCGCATCAATCCGAAACGCGTGCTGGTCGGCGAACCGCTCGACACCGCCCGGCTGGGCGAGACCCTGCTCCCCAAACGGCTCGCCCTGCCGATCTTCTGCAGTGATCCGCTCTCCTCGGTCGCGTACGCCACCGAGGAGATCCTGCTGATCCTCGCCCTCGGCGGGGTGGCCCTGCTGCACCTCGCCTCGTACGCGGCGGCCGCCATCGTCTTCCTGCTGGTGGTCGTCGTCGCCTCGTACCGGCAGACCTGCCACGCCTACCCGGGCGGCGGCGGGGCGTACGTGGTCAGCAAGGAGAACCTCGGCGAGTCCGCCGCACTGACCGCCGCCAGTGCCCTGCTCGTCGACTACGTCCTGACCGTCGCGGTCTCCGTCGTCTCCGGGGTCGCGGCCATCACCTCCGCGATCCCCGCCCTGGACGACCACCAAGTCGCCCTGTCCGTCGGCTTCGTGGTGCTGCTGACGGTGATGAACCTGCGCGGGGTGCGCGAATCCGGACGGGTCTTCGCCCTCCCCACCTACGGCTTCGTCCTCGTCATCTACCTGATGTTCGCCGTGGCCGCCGTCCGCCTGGCCACCGGCCAGACCATCCGCGCCGAATCCGCCGACCTGCCCATCATCGCGACCGGCAGCTACACCGGCCTGGCGGTGCTGTTCCTCGCGCTGCGCGCCTTCGCCTCGGGCTGCACCGCGCTCACCGGGGTCGAGGCCATCAGCAACGGGGTGCCCGCCTTCCGCAAGCCAAAGAGCCGCAACGCGGCCACCACCCTGGCCGCCATGGGGGCGCTCTCGGTCACCATGTTCTCCGGGATCACCGCCCTGGCCATGGTGTACGAGGTGCACGTGGCGGCCGACCCGACGGAGCTCGGCCTGCCGCCGGGCACGCCGACCTCCACCGCCCTCGCCCAGATCGGCCGCGCCACCTTCGGGGACTGGAACGTCCTCTTCTACCTGCTCCAGGGGGCCACCGCCGGGGTACTGGTGCTCGCCGCGAACACCGCCTTCAACGGCTTCCCGATGCTCGCCTCGATCCTCGCCCGGGACGGGTACGCGCCGCGTCAGCTGGCCAACCGGGGGGACCGGCTCGTCTACTCCAACGGCATCGTGCTGCTGGCCCTCACCGCCGTCGCCCTGATCGTCGCCTTCGACGCCAGCCTGACGCGCCTGATCCAGCTGTACATCATCGGGGTCTTCGTCTCCTTCACGCTCTCCCAGTCCGGCATGGTGCGGCACTGGAACCGGGTGCTCGCCGACCCCGCCACGCCGGCCGCCGAGCGCGTCCGGATCCACCGCGGCCGCGCGATCAACGCGGTCGGCGCCACCATGACCTCCGTGGTCCTGGTCATCGTCCTGATCACCAAGTTCACCCACGGGGCCTGGCTGGTGGTGATCGCGATGCCGCTGCTGTTCCTCGGTCTGAGAGCCGTACGACGGCACTACGACCAGGTCGCCCGGCAGGTCGCCGTCGCTCCCGGGGTGAAACCGCACCGGCCCGCCCGGCACCATGTCGTGGTGCTGGTCTCCGCCGTGCACGCGCCCACCCTCAAGGCCCTCGGGTTCGCCGGGGCGCTGCGCCCGGACA
The DNA here is from genome assembly GCF_056436025.1 of Streptomyces sp. NPDC043853. Taxonomy (NCBI): domain Bacteria; kingdom Bacillati; phylum Actinomycetota; class Actinomycetes; order Kitasatosporales; family Streptomycetaceae; genus Streptomyces; species Streptomyces sp. NPDC043853. Next base: position 253,209 of record NZ_JBWKDJ010000011.1, on the reverse strand, counting down.
GCCTGACGGCGCTGAGCGTGGCCGCCGACGAGGCGGCGGCCGCGGAGCTGCGGGCGCAGTGGGCCGCGCACGACCCGGGCGTCCCGCTCAGGATCCTGCACTCGCCCTACCGCGAGGTGGTCCGGCCGGTGCTGGCGCACCTGCAGGAACTCGCCGCGGGGGAATCCGGCGGCATGCTGTCGGTGGTGATCCCCGAGTTCGTGGTGGGCCGCTGGTGGGAGCAGCCGCTGCACAACCAGATCGCGCTGCGGCTCAAGGCCCGGCTGCTGTTCACCCCCGGGGTGGCGGTGATCGACGTTCCCTACCTGCTGGAGTCGGCGCAGCACGTACCGTCCGGGCGGGGCGCCGACGGCGGGGAGACATCGGCTAACGTGAGCTGAGCACTGCACTTGCAGTGCTCAGCTGTAGCGCAGATCCGCTGCCCTGCCCGTCCGCTGCCTTGCCGATCCGTCCCAGGGGGAGAACGCCGTGCGCCAGAACCCGGAGCGCCGAGCCGCGCTGCTCGACGCCGCCATCGAGGTCCTCGCCCGCGAGGGCTCCCGCGGGCTGACCCTGCGGGCGGTGGACAAGGAGGCTGGCGTACCGACCGGGACCGCCTCGAACTACTTCGCCAACCGGGCCCAGCTGCTCGGCCAGATCCTGCACCGGACGCACGAGCGGCTGGTGCCCGACGACGCCCTGCTGACCGGACCGCTGGACGCCGCGCACCTGCTGCGCGACCTGCTGGCCCGGATGCGGCGCGAGCGCAGCGTGCACATCGCCATGCTGGAACTGCGGCTGGAGGCCACCCGCCGGCCCGAGCTGCAGGAGGAGCTGGCCGGTTTCCTGGCGGCCGAGCTGGAGGGCAACGTGGCCTGGCACCTGGACGCGGGCCTGCCCGGCGACCGGACCGGCGTGGTGCTGCTGTACCTGGCCATGCTGGGGCTGATCGTGGACGACCTGACCGCGCCCGCGCTGCTCGACCCGTACCCGGTGGACGGGCTGATCGACTCCATGGTCCGGCGGCTGCTGCCGACGCAAGCGTGACCCGCTGCCGTCCGAACCGTGATCCGCTGCCGCCCCGAACCGTAATCCGCTGCCGTCGGAACCGTAATCCACAGGCACCCGGCCCGGATGCCGACGAGCCGTATCGTGGTGTGCCTGGGGAACCGACCGCACCTCGGGAGGCACCGTGGAGCACGGCATCACATGGCTGGCCGACTGGCCGGACTGGTACGCGGGACTGACCTTCGCCCGGGGCATCGGCCCCGAGGAGCTCGCCGCCCGGCTCGGCGCGGTGCCCGGCATACGCCCGGGCGATCTCGGCGCCTCGGATGCCTGGAGCCTCGCGATGGACGCGGTGGAAGGAGACGGCGTGGCCCGGGTCGGTACCTGGGGAGACTGGTCCTTCGCGGTGGAGCACGGCGCCCCGGCGGGCGCGGAGTTGCTCGCCGAGATAGGCCGGGACGGCACCGAGGCCGTGCACCTCGACCCACAGCCCGACCACCCGCCCAAGCAGTTCTGGTACGCCCGCGACGGCGTGGTCGTGTGCTGCTTCGGGCTGGGCGAGGAGGTCTGGCGGGGCGGGCACCAACCGGACTTCCTGCTGCCGGAGCTCGTCTCCGCGGGCATACTCCACCCCGACGGCACCGACGCCCGCCCCGGGCACGAGCCCGGAGAGGAACGCGACCGGCACACCCTGGGCGTGCTGGAACGCCGGTTCGGCCTGTCGCTGCCGCGCCGCCTGGTCGAAGAGGCGCTGCTGCCGGCCTTTGTGACCGGCGCGGCCTGACCCCGGCCGGCCGGGCGCCCCGGGTCAGGCCGGGCCGGACTCGCCCGCGTCGTGCACCAGCAGGGCGATCTGCACCCGGTTGTTCAGGTCCAGCTTGGTCAGGATCCGCGAGACATGGGTCTTCACCGTCGGCAGCGACAGGTACAACTCGCGGGCGATCTCGGCATTGGAGCGCCCGCGGCCGACGGCGAGCGCCACGTCCCGCTCCCGGCTGCCGAGCAGGCCCAGGCGGGCCCGGGCGGCCCCGGCGCGGTCCTCCCGGCCGTCCCGCCCGTCCGGGCCCGCCCCCGCGACCCGGTCGATCAGCTGCTGGGTGACCGCGGGCGACAGCACCGGCTCCCCGGCGGCCACTTTCCGCACCGCCGTGACGATCTCCTGCGGCGGGGTGTCCTTCAACAGGAAACCCGCGGCCCCGGCACGCAGCGCCCGCAGCACGTGCTCGTCGGTGTTGAACGTGGTCAGCACGATCACCTCGGGCGCACCCGGCCGGGCCCGCAGCGCCTCGGTCGCGGCCAGCCCGTCGGTGCCGGGCATCCGGATGTCCATCAGCACCACCGCCGGGGAGTGCTCCGCGACCAGCGCGGGCACCTCGGCCCCGTCGGCCGCCTCGCCGACCACCTCCAGGTCCGGGGCACCGCCGAGCATCAGCCGGAGCCCGGCCCGCACGATCGGGTCGTCGTCGACCAGCAGCAGCCGGATCACGGGCGGTACCTCACAGTCTTGGTTCGGCGGACTCCCAGGGTAGCCAGGCGGAGATCCTGAACTCCCCGTCCACCGCCCCGTACTCGAACCGGCCGCCCACCAGCCGGGCCCGTTCCGCCAGCCCGGCGAGCCCCTGTCCGCCGCCGGCCGCCGTCCCGGCCGCGGCCGACGGCAGGCCCGGCCGCGGACCGTCCGGGAGCGGGCTGGCCACCCGCACGGTCAGGCCTTCCCCCGGTCCGCCCGACACCGCCACGCGGACCGGCGTACCGGGCGCGTGCTTGCGCGCGTTGGTCAGCGCCTCCTGGACGATCCGGTACGCCGCCCGGCCGACGGTCGCCGGCGGCTCCGGCAGGGGCGGCGCCGCGGCGTCCGCGGCCGCCGTACCGCCCTGCGGGTCCGTGGCCCCGGCGTCCGTGGCCCCGGCGTCCGTGGCCGCCGTACCGCCCTGCGGGTCCGTGGCCCCGGCGTCCGTGGCCCCGGCGTCCGTGGCCCCGGCGTCCGTGGCCGCCGCCGCGCCGTCCCGGCCCCGCGACCCGTCGTAGGCGATGCGCGTCCCGGCCCGCCGCGACTCCGCCACCAGCCCGGCCACGTCGGCCAGACCCGGCTGCGGACGGCCGCCGAACTCCCCGGGCGGGGACCGCAGTACGCCGATCACCTCGCGCAGGTCCTGCAGCGCCAGGTGCGCCGACTCCCGGATGACCCCGGCCGCCCGCTCGATCTCGGCCCGCGGCGCCCCCGGATTGAACTCCAGCGCCCCCGCGTGCAGGCTCAGCAGAGACAGCCGGTGCCCCAGCACGTCGTGCATCTCGCGGGCGATCTCCTCCCGCGCCGTCCGCTGCGCCCGCTCGGCCCGCAGGGCCGCGTCGGCCTCCGCCAGCTCGGCCCGTTCCCGCAGCGAGGCGATCAGCTGCTGCCGGGACCGCCGGAACAGCCCCCAGCCGACCGCCCCGCCGATCAGCACGAAGTACGTCACGGCCGAGCCGGCCCGGTCCTCCGCCATGCCCGGCAGCCGCCACAGGAAGAACGGCAGCGGGGCGAACGCCAGCGCGGCGATCCACGCCGTCACCCGCCACGGGCGGCTCGCGGCCACGGTGAACACCGCCACCAGCGCCGGCCCGGTCAGATAGTGCGCCACGCTGCCCCCGAGGAGCAGCACCACGGCCAGCTGCACCGGCCACCGGCGGCGCAGGAACACCGCGGCGCAGCCCAGCGCCCCCACCAGCTGGTCGGCCGTCCCCCGGACCCCGGTGTACGCCTCGCCGGCCGGCACGGCGCGGGTGCTGAGCACCGCGACGAAGGCGGCGAGGAGGAACAGCCCGAGGTCGGCCGCCAGGTCCCGGCGGCTCCGGTGAACGGTGTGCATGCCACGCAATCTAGGCCGGGCAGGTCCGGTCCGGCACCCGGGCGCCCGGACCGGAGCCTTCGGCCGCGCACACCGGTACCAAAGTACGACCCGCCCGGACCCGGGCCGCCGCCTTTGGTCGCCCGGTCCGCAGCCCGAAGCACGACGCCCCGCAGGACCGGCCCGGCCTACCTTCGGCCCATGACTCCTTCGTCCTCTCCGGTGCCCCCGTCCCCGTCCCCGTCCTCCTCCCCGTCCCTCAAGAGCCTGGTCGGCGGAGCCGGGTTCCTCCTCCTCGTGGGTGCCGTCAGCGGCCTGCTGCACGAATGGCTCGGCTGGATCCGCTTCTTCGGCTTCCTCCGCTTCCTCGTCCCGTCCGGACACGAGGTGTTCGGGTACGCGGTGATGGCCGTGCTCGGGCTGGCGCTGTGCGCGTCCGCCGAGCGGTTCGGCCGGCGTGCTCGCGGATGACCACCCGGCCACCTCGGCCCGGGCGCCGGCGCGTACGGCGTCCGCACCCGCTCGATCCGGCCAACCTCCTTGGCCGGCGGACCCGGACCACGTTTCCGTCGCACTCGGGGCACCGGATGACGAACCGGTCGGATCCGGTCGGTCCGGTGCCGTCGCCGGGACGGCCTCCGCGCCGTGCCGCGAGGACCGTCCGTCCGCTGCTCACGCCCTCCTCCACCGGGTACGGCTCCCTTCGGGGACGCGATCCGGGCAGGATGGAGGCTCCACTCGGTGATCCTCCGCTCGCGATGTGACCACCCTCAGCCGGATTCGGCCAATCCGAGTCACCTTCCGCGCATGTTCCGCTGGAAAATGCCAGAACCCCCTTCCGTAGTACGGAAGTTCAGTAAGTTCCTCTCTGTCGCCACCGTACGACCGAGCGCTACGGAACATCTGGCCGGGAGGGGAGCCCGCGTGCCCGGGATCGATGAATGCCTGTTGCAAGCCATGACCCTGCCCGGTGCCCGGGGCGCCGCGCTGGTGGACTGGAGCAGCGGGCTGGCCCTCGGCACCGTGGGGGAGTCGCCGGTCGGCGACCACGAGACCACGGCGGCCGAGACCGCCGAACTGGCCCGGGCCGCCGCGGAGTACGAGTCCTTCGCGTCCGCCGGCATGCCCGCGGACGAGCCCGGCTTCATGTCCGCCGTGCGGGGCGCGGACGGCCGGGGGGACCGGGGGGCCGATGGCGGCCCGGGCGCCGCCGAGCCGGACGGCCCGCCGGTCGAGGACCTGATCGTCACCACGAGGACCGGCTACCACGTGCTGCGCTTCGTGAACACCAGCTTCGACAGCAGCGTCTTCCTCCATCTGTGGCTGGACAGAACCGAGGGCAACCTCGCCCTGGCCAGACTCAGACTCCGCGATCTCGCCGAAGGGCTGGTGCTGAGATGAGCGCCGCCCGCCCCGCCGCCGACTGCGCGGTCGTCTCGCCCCTGCTCACCAGGCTCGCCGCCGAGCGGGCCACCGGCGCCCTGCTGCGCGACCGCGGCACCCTGTTCCTGGAGAACGGACGCATCGTGCACGCCGAGAGCCCCGCCACTCCCGGCCTGGACGTGCTCCTGACCACCGGTGGCGGACTCGCCCCGGAACGCTGGCGCGAGGCCGTGGACCGGGCCGGAGCCCGCCGCCAGGTGGCCCGCTTCCTGGTGGACAGCGGCGGTCTGGCCGGCGGCGAACTGGAGATATGCCACCTCGCGGCCATGTACGACGCGGCGTTCTTCGCCCTCTCGCCCGGCTCCGGCCCGTCCCGGTTCCGGCGCGGCGCCACCCACTGGATCGGCCAGGTGGTGTCCGTACCCGCCGAGTCCGTGGAGCGCGAGACCCACCGGCGCCGCGAACTGCTCGACGCGGTCTGGCCCTACCCCGCCCTCGACACCGCCCCGGTCGTGCCCCGGCAGGCCGCCCCCGGCCAGACGGTCACCACCCGCCAGCGCATCCTGCTCCGCCACGCCGACGGTGTGCGGACCCCCGCCCAGCTGGCCTGGGCCCTGGGCCGGCCGGCCTTCCACACCCTGCTCGACGTACGGCGGCTCGCCGCGGCCGGACTGGTCGAGACCCCGCGCGCACCGGTTCCCCGGCCGGCCGCGCCCCCCCTGCCCGACTGGGTCACCGAGGCGCAGAGCCCGGACGTGGCCCTGCTCCGCCGGCTCCGCGACGCACTGGAGGCAAGCCTGTGAGGCTCCCGCTGCGGCCGCGTTCGGACCGGCGCCAGCCCGAAAGGAGAACCGTGACGGTTCCCGCCGAAGCCGAGACCGAGATACTCGCCGAGCTCCGGCGGCTGCGGGCCCGCGTCCCCCAGCTCACCGGGGCTCTCGCCGCCAGCGCCGACGGCCTGGTGCTGGCCCAGGACTCCGCGACCACCGAGGCCGAGGCGGTGGCCGCGCTCACCGCCGCGGCCCTCGGCGTCGCGCAGCGACTGGCGGACACCACCGGGCAGGGCGCCTTCCGTGAACTGCTGGTCCGCGGGGAGCACGGCTACATCGCCACCTACGCCGCGGGCGAGGCGGCCGTGCTCACCCTGCTCGCCGAGCCCCGGGCCAACGTCGGCCGCCTCCATCTGGAGGCCCGCCGCTCCAGCGTTCACATAGCCGGACTGATCGACGCCACGTTCGCCCGCCGGGGCCCCGGCGGGCGGCTCTGAACACCGCAACGTCCCGGATCACCGCACGTCCCGAATCACCGCACGTCCCGAATCACCGCTACATCCCGATCACCACACCATCACGAACACACCGAAAACCCGCATACCTGAACGAAACGGAGAAATCCCATGGCGAACGTGGACACCGTCCTCAAGGAAGCCACCACCACCATCGACGGTGCGCTCGGCGCCGCCCTGGTCGACTACGGCAGCGGCATGGCCCTCGGCACGGCGGGCGGCGGCAAGGACCTGGACCTCAACGTGGCCGCCGCCGGCAACACCGACGTGGTGCGCGCGAAGGTCCGCACCATGGAGCTGCTGAACCTGAACGACGACATCGAGGACATCCTGATCACCCTCGGCGGGCAGTACCACCTGATCCGGCTCCTCAAGGGCCGGAACTCCCAGGGCCTGTTCCTCTACCTGGCCCTGGACAAGCAGCGGGCCAACCTGGCGATGGCCCGGCACCAGCTCCGGAAGATCGAATCGGGCCTGGAGGTCTGAGTCCCGAACGGGGCTGTCACCGGCGGGTCACAGTCCAGCGGCGGGCGGCTTAAATCTGGCCGCCCGCCTCGCCAACCTGTGGGTGTATGTCCATTTTTGTCTGGACTTCACAAAGTCATTACCGCGTAAGATGTTGTACTTAGCTGATCATTGACTGACAAAGCCCGCTGGAGAGCCACCACCCCATGTCACCGCGCCTGAGCATCGTCGTCCCCGTGTACAACGTCGAGCTCTATCTCGACGAGTGCCTGGAGTCCCTGGCCGCCCAGACGTTCCGCGATTTCGAGGTCGTGATGGTCGACGACGGGTCGACCGACACCAGCGCCGTCATCGCGAAGGCCTTCGCCGCCAAGGACAAGCGGTTCCGCCTGGTCATGCAGGAGAACGCGGGGCTCGGCGCCGCCCGCAACGTGGGCGCCCGGCACATATCGGCAGGCAGTGAGTACCTGGCGTTCGTCGACAGCGACGACACCATGCCGGACAACGCCTACCAGCTGATGATCGACACCCTGGACGAGACGGGCTCCGACTTCGTGGCGGGCAACGTGCTCCGCTTCCGCTCGGTCGGCATGAACCAGTCCTGGGGACACAAGGCCCCGTTCGCCAAGACCCGGCTGAAGACCCACATCTCCAAGTTCGCCCCGCTGGTCACCGACCGCACCGCCTGGAACAAGGTCTACCGCCGCACCTTCTGGGACGAGCACGGCTTCCAGTACCCGGAGGGCATCCTCTACGAGGACGCCCCGGTCAGCATCCCCGCCCATTACTTCGCCGAGAACGTCGACATCCTGAGCGACGTCGTCTACCACTGGCGGGTCCGCGAGACCGGCGAGCGCTCCATCACCCAGCGCTCCACCGACCCGGTCTCCCTCACCGACCGCGTCACCTCCGTGCGCCTGGTCCGCGAGTCCCTCAAGGCCAAGGAAGGCCAGGTCTACGCCAAGTACCTGCGCGAGTACGACCACAACGTGCTCGTCGAGGAACTCCCGCTGATCTACAAGTACGTGCCCGAGGGCGGCCCGGACTTCCGCGCGGCCTTCGTCAAGGACGTCGGCGGGCTGGTCCGCGAGATCGGTACCGAGCCCTGGGCCGACCTCGCCGTCGGCGACCGCCTCAAGGCGTACTTCGCCCGCGAGGGACGCGTCGACGACTTCATCGCCCTGCTGGAGCACCAGGAGGACTTCTCCTGGAGCATCCCGATCAAGGGCCTGGCCCGCCCGCAGGCCGACTACCCCTTCCTGCAGGGCCGTCCGCCGGTCCCGGCACCGCTGCTCGCCGTCGGCCGCCGCGAGCGCCGCCTCGTCAGCGGCCTGGAAACGGTCAAGTGGGCCGAGGGCAAACTGCTCCTCCGCGGCTTCGGCTTCCCCGGCCAGCTCGGCGCCGAGAGCCGACTGCGCTCCCGCAAGAAGCTGGTCTTCCGCGAGAAGGGCCAGCGCCGCAAGGTCGTCGTCGGCGCCCGTACCGTCGCCGACCCGCAGGTCAGCGCCGGCCACGCGCACCTCGCCCTGCGCCACGCCGACTGGGCCGGCTTCACCGCCGTCCTCGACCCGACCGCCTTCCAGCAGGGCGGCCGCTGGCAGGACGGCGTCTGGAACGCCTCCATCGTCGTCAAGGACGTGGCCATCCCCTACCAGGCCCGCCTCAAGGCCGGTGACCACGACAGCGCCCAGGCCCCGCCGGCCCACTGGGTCGACCAGGACGTCCGCATCGTCGCCTCCACCGCCGGCAACGCGCTGTCCCTGAAGGTGCAGAACGTCAAGGCCCGCGTCACCGGCGCCCACGCCGTGGACGAGGACACCATCGAGCTCGCCGGCGAACTCGCCGACCACCCCGGCGACGGAGCCGTGCTCCGCGCCGAGCACCTGCACACCGGCACCGTCGCCAACTTCCCGATGGAACCCGGCGCGCTCGCCGGCAACGGCCGGACCCCCTTCACCGTGCGGGTCCCGCTCGCCGAGCTGGCCGCCGTCCCCGACCGGGAGGTCGGGCCCGGCCACTGGACCCCCGAGCCGTGGTCCCTCTGCGTGGAGAAGGCCGACGGCACCCGCCTGGACCTCGCGCACGACGAGCGCGGCGGCTTCCACGGCCTGGTCCTGCCCGTCCCCGGCGACGCCACCGGCCGCGCCCTCTTCGTCAAGCGCACGGCCGTCGGCCACCTGCAGTTCTCCATGCAGCCCTCGCCCCCGCTGGTCGAGCGGGCGAGCGCCGAGAACGGCGTGATCAGCCTGAGCGGCACCTTCCACAAGCCGTCCGCGCACGCCGACGAGGAGTTCGAGCTCGTCCTGCACAACTGGCGCGGCGAGGAGTACAGCCACCCGGTCAGCACCGCCGACGGCCGCTTCGAAGCCGTCTTCACCCCGGTCCTCCCCGAGTCCTACGCCGGCCGGGCCACCCTGCCCGAGGGCCGCTGGTGGCCCACCCTGCGCCCGGTCTCCCGCGCCGGGACCACCGCGGGCCTGCTGGGCGTCGACCGCGGCGCCCCCGTCCAGATGGTCGCCCCCGCCCTGGGCGGCGGCCCGGTCACGGCCTCCGTCGACGGCCGCCGGATCCACGTCCAGTCCCGCTTCTACGACCGCATGGCCCTGGTCTCCGACTCGCTGCGCAGCCCGCACGACCGGGCCCGCTACCACCAGCGGGTCATGCGCGACGAGACCTACCCGCAGCTGCGCACCGCCCCGCTGCGCGACGTGGTCGTCTACTCGACCTTCCAGGGCAACGGCGTCGGCGACTCCCCGCTGGCCGTCCACCGCGAACTGGTGCGCCGCGGCGAGAAGCTGGAGCACGTCTGGCTGGTGAACGACGGCCGCGCCGAGGTCCCCGCCACCGCCCGCGCCGTGGACCCGCACTCGCAGGAGGCCTGGGAACTGCTGGCCCGCGCCAAGTACTTCGTCACCAACGACAGCGTCCCGCGCTGGTTCGAGCGCCGCGAGGGCCAGACCGTCGTACAGACCTGGCACGGCACGCCGCTCAAGCAGATCGGCCTGGACTACATCCACGACTACTACAGCAGCCCCGCCGTCCTGGAGGCGCTGGAGCACGACAGCGCCCAGTGGACCCTGCTCGCCTCGCCGAGCAGCTTCGCCACCCCGGTGCTCACGCGCGCCCTCGGCTTCAAGGGCGAGGTGCTGGAGGTGGGCAGCCCCCGTACCGACGCCCTGGTCGAGCGGGACGAGGAGCGGGCCGCCGAGGTCCGCCGCCGGCTGGGCATCCCCGAGGGCAAGAAGGTCGTCCTCTACGCCCCGACCTGGCGGGAGAACCGCGAGGGCTGGAGCGGCGGTTACAAGCTCGATCTGCGGATCGACCTGGAGGCCGCCCGCCGCGAGCTCGGCGAGGACCACGTCCTGCTGGTCCGCGGCCACTACCGGGTCAACGAGCAGGTGCGCGACGCCGTCCGGGACGGCTTCGTCAAGGACGTCTCGCGCTGGCCCGACACGACCGACCTGCTGCTCGTGGCCGACGTGCTGATCAGCGACTACTCGTCCGTGCTGTGCGACTTCGCACTCACCGACAAGCCGATCCTGCTGTTCACGTACGACCTGGAGCACTACCGGGACACCCTGCGCGGCTTCACCTTCGACTTCGCGGAGAAGGCCCCCGGTCCGCTGCTGGCGGACTCGGAGAGCCTGATCGCGGCCGTGCGCGACGCGGACGCGCTGGGCGCGGAGTACGCGGAGAAGCGGGCCGCGTTCCGGGCCGGGTTCGCCGACCTCGACCGGGGCGACGCCGCCGCCAGGCTCGTCGACCGGATGCTCGGCACGAAGTAGCCGCCGCCGGCATTGGGCCGGACGAGTGCTTCCCGGGCCGGTCCCGGGCCCCACCGATGAGTTCGGGGCCCGGGACCGGTCTGTATGGGGGAGACCCCCCCGTGCCTGGAGGCAGAGATGAGCAGCAGCGGTTTCACCACGTGCTTGTGGTTCGACGGAAAGGCGGAGGCCGCCGTCGACTACTACCTGTCGGTGTTCAAGGACGGCGCGCGCGGCCGCGTCGGCCGCTACACCGACGCGGGCCCCGGTGAGCCCGGATCGGTCATGGTCATCGAGTTCGAGATCAACGGGCAGAAGTTCGTCGCCCTCAACGGCGGCCCCGAGTTCACCTTCAACGAGGCGATCTCGTTCCAGATCCACTGTGCCGACGAGGCGGAGGCCGACTACTACTGGGACGCCCTCACCTCGGGCGGCGGCCAGGAGGTCGTCTGCGGCTGGGTGAAGGACCGGTTCGGGGTGTCCTGGCAGGTCATTCCCGCCGGGGCGATCGAGCTGCTCAGCGACCCGGACCCGGAGCGCGCGGGCCGGGCCACCCGGGCCATGATGCAGATGAAGAAGCTCGACGTGGCGGCGATGCGCCGGGCGGCGGACGGCGAGGAGTAGCCCGGCCGGGCCGGCGGTCGGGCGCTGCGGCCCGATCGCCCTACGCCCCGCGCCCGGTCGCGATCCGCTTCAGCAGGGCCGGCAGCGCGGTCCCGATCGGCTCGCGTACGACCTCCTCGGCGAGGGGGTCGTACGGGGTCTCCTCGGCGTTGACGATGATCAGCCGCGCCCCGTGCTCCGCGGCGATCCCGGCGAGCGACGCGGCCGGCTGCACCTGGAGGGTGGTCCCGACCGCGATGAAGATCTCGCAGCCCTTGGCCACGGCCATGGCCTGCGCGAGCACCTCCGGGTCGAGCCGTTCGCCGAACATCACGGTGGCCGCCTTCAGGATGCCGCCGCAGGCGGTGCAGGCGGGATCGGGCTCGCCGGCGGCCACCCGGGCCAGCGCCTCGTCCATCCCGGACCGGACGTGGCAGCGGGTGCAGACCACGGCCCGGGCGGTGCCGTGCAGCTCGAACACCTTCCGGTCCGGCAGTCCGGCGAGCTGGTGCAGCCCGTCCACGTTCTGCGTGAGCACCCGGACCGGGGTGCCGCCGCGCTCCAGCTCGGCCACCGCGACATGGGCGGCATTGGGCTTCGCGCCGAGCGCGCCGATCTCCGCGCGCATCAGCCAGGACCGCCGCCGGATCTCCGGATCGGCCATGTAGGAGTCGTAGGTGACCAGCTTCTCGGCGTCGGGCTCCCGCCGCCACAGGCCATTGGGCCCGCGGTAATCGGGGATCCCTGAGTCGGTGGACATTCCGGCCCCGCTGAGCAGGGCGACGAGCGGCTTTCCCATGCGGGGACTGTACGGACTTCCGTGCCGCCAGGGCGAGCGCATTTGCGGGCCGTCATCCGGGCGCCTGCCGGGCCCGGACCGCGCCGCCGCCCGGACCGCGCCGCCGCCCGGGCGGCGCCGCCCCGGCCGCGCCACCGGCAGCCGCGCTACCGGGCGAGTACGGCCAGGAGCAGTGCCGCGGTCGCGGTCCAGACGGCCGCGACGGATCCGAGCAGGCCGCGCAACTCCCGGCCGGCCGTGGCGAACCGCTGGGTCAGCCCCATGGTGCCGGCCGCGCCCGCCAGCAGTCCGAGCCCGGCGGCCAGCGCCCCGGGCAGCGGGACCAGCAGGGCCGAGGCGGTGGCCGGCCCGGCACCGCCCGCCAGCACCAGTCCGTAGAACACCGCCGCCACCTGCCGCGCCGCACGTGTCTCGGCCAGCACCGCGTCCCCCTCGCCCGGCTCCGCTCCGCATCCGCTGGGAGCATGCCTCACCGCGGCGGGCCCCTAACCGGCGCGCCCGCCACGGACGGGTGAACCTCGGCCGCCCCCGCCGGAGCGCACGCCCCGGCACATCTGAGTAGGGGTACTCAGGCGGGCTGTCGGTGCCTTCGTGCAAAATCGGTTCCCCTTGCTCCTCCACCGCACCGGGAGAACCGAGTTGAACCGCCGCCGCACTCATGGACCCGCCCTCGCCGCCCTGTTGGCGGGTGCGCTCGCCCTCACCGCCTGCGGTACGACCAGGAGCGGTGCCGGGTCGGGCGCCTCCGCGACCCCCGACTACGTACGGGAGGCGGAGGCGCGAGCGGCGGCGGGGAAGCAGGAGCACGACCGGAAGTTCCCCGACATCGTGGCCCGCTGCAAGGACGCGGTGGCCTCCGCGCGCCCCTCCGGCAGTCCCCGCGCGACGGAGCCGGTGGATCCCGAGGCCGCCAAGTACGCGGAGAACCACGGCTACAAGACGCAGGCCAGGCTGTCCCCGGAGGCCGAGTGCCGGGGCGGCGCGCACGCCGCGCGGATCACCAAGGGCCTGGTCGGCGCCGGGAAGACGGCTCCCACGACCGAGGAGGGCCTGCGGAAGGCCCTGGAGGCCCTCGGCTACCCGGCGACCGAGGACGAGGTGTTCACCTCCGGCGGGGCCCTCGGCTTCGCCTTCTCCGTGCCCGGCGCGGGCCCCTGCGTCACCGGGTACCTGGGCACCCCGCCCAAGGTGGAGGCGCACGGCCAGTACATGGAGGGCGGCTGCATCGAGCCCCGCGGCGGGCACTGACCCCGCCCGGGGCAGCGAGGCCGGAACCCGCCGGAGGCCCCGGCGGCATCTGGTACAACACCCCGCATGACGGGACTGGAGATCTCCGGCGCGAGCGCCGCAGACATGGCACTGTTCACCGCGTGGGCCGACGAGGAGGGCTGGAACCCCGGCGAGACCGACCGGTTCGCGTTCGCGGTCGCCGACCCGGAGGGCTTCCTGATCGGGAGGCTCGACGGGAAGCCGGCGGCCTGTATCTCGGCGGTGCGCTACGGCTCGGGCTTCGGCTTCATCGGGTTCTACATCGCCCGGCCCGAGTTCCGCGGCCAGGGCCACGGCATCCGGCTGTGGCGGGCCGGCATGGAGCGGCTCGACGGCCGGCTGGTCGGCCTCGACGGGGTGGTGGAACAGCAGGACAACTACCGCAAGTCCGGGTTCCTTCCGGCGTGGAACAACGTCCGGTACGAAGGAGTGCCGCAGGGCTCCGCGGACCGGGCCGACCTCGGGACCGGAGTCCAGGTCGTCGACGCGGCCGCGCTCCCGTTCGCCCTGCTCGCCGCCTACGACCGGCGGTTCTTCCCCGAGGCCCGCGACGCCTTCCTGGCCGCCTGGACCGGGCTGCCCGGACGCACCGGCCTCGCGGTGGTCCGCGACGGCCGGCTGGAGGGGCTCGGTGTGATCCGGCCGTGCAGCGGAGCCTCCCGGATCGGACCGCTCTACGCCGCGACGCCCGGCATCGCCGCCGCCCTCCTCCACGGCCTGGCGGAGCGGGCCGGCGGGCCCGTGGTGGTGGACGTACCGGACGCGAACCCGGCCGCCACCGCCCTGGTGCAACAGCTGGGTATGGTGCCCACGTTCGAGGCCGCACGGATGTACACCGGGCCCGCGCCCGACGTGGAACTGGCCGGGATCTACGGGGTGACCAGCCTCGAACTGGGCTGAGGGGGCCGGACACCACGGCGGCCCGCCGGGTGCGCGGCGGGCCGCCCGGCCCCCGGTTTCCCACCACGGGCCCCTCGGCCCCCGGTCTCCGGTCGCCCGGTTCCCTGGCGGGGTCCGGTCAGAACGAGAACACGGCACCGCTGCCGTTGCGCAGACCGCAGCGGTTGGCGAAGGTGTGCTCGTAGCTCACCCGGCGGCCCTCCCAGACGCCCGTCGCCGTCACCGTCACCGGGTCCCATTCGCGGGTGCAGGCGAGCTCCTGTCCGGCGTCCGTGATCGCCTCGAACTCGGCTCCGGCGGCCCGCAGTTCGGCACAGGCTGCCGCCGGGTCCGGGTGCGTCCCGGTCGGGCTCAGGGAACAGGACAGGGTGACCGCCCGCAGGATCGTCCCCTCGTCGGCGTTCTCCCCGGCGGTGATGTCGAGCACCAGCGCGGAGGGGGCGTACAGGCGCTCCGCCCCGGACGGCGCGGCGCCCGCCGGCCCGGACCAGGCCAGCGAGGCGAACACCGTCATCGCCAGGGCGGTGGACGCGAAGGCCAGGCTGCGCGTGATGGATCGCATTGCGAACACTCCTCGGATCTTGGTTCCGGATAACGGACAGGAGTCTTGCTCAAGTTGGCCCCGGCCGCCGCTCACACGTACGAATTCGCGTCACCTTTCGTGACCGCGTGTGCGCAGTCCGTGGCGGTGCCGTGGCTGCGACCTGCGGCGGAGCCGCGTTCGGAATCGGCCGATCCGCACCGGGCCGCACCCCCTGGAGCAGGGCCCGCCCGACCGTGCCGCTGTGTCGGCATGCCCGTATGCCGGTCCGCCTGTATGCCGGTCTGCTCTGCCCCGGACCGCGAGGGCGCGGCCCCCGGCCCCGTCAACGCCCTGCGGCCGACGGGGCCAGGGGTGCCGGTGTCGGTCCTCAGCCGAAGCTGCTGGTGCGCGGCAGGTACAGGTCCAGGAGCCGGGTCCTGGTCTGCTGGAGGCGGTGGGCCAGGACCCGGGCCACCCAGTGTCCGACGGCGGAGCCGAACGCCGGATCGGCGTCCATCTGCATCCGTACCGTCTCCCCGTCGAACTCGTACGCCCGCACCGGGGTCATCGCCTCGGCGCTGAGCTGCCACACGTAGGGCGGGAACAGCCAGGACCAGCCGACCAGTTCGCCGGGGCCGAGGCTCTCGATGACGGCCGGCCGGCGCTCGGGCACCGGCAGCTCCAGCGTGACCGTCCCGGACCGGACGATCCAGAACGAGTCCGCCCGTCGGCCCTCCTCGAAGAGGCGGGCGCCCTCGGGGAAATTGACCTCATGGGCGAAGGACATGAGCCGCCCGCGGTGTTCGGTCGACAGCACGGCGGCGATGCGGGTGGGGGAAGGTGTGCTCACGACGGCCTCCGTTCAGGGCCCCCCGTCCCTCCAGTGTCCGCTGCCGGTCGGAAGAAACCCCTCCGGCGCCGTGCGGATTTCGGCTATTCCTCGGCCCGGGCCTCCGGACAGGCGAGCTCCATGGAGTCGAGCACGGCCTCGTCAGGATCTCCGGGGCGGTCCGCCCCCTTCCTGCCCGGCCCGCGAGGCCATTCCCCGAACGAGGTGGTACGTATGACGGACACCGCTGCCCCCACGGACACCGTCAGACGGCACGCCGCCGTGCGGGCGACCCCGGCCGCGGCCGTGATCGCCTCCTTCGCGCTCGTCGAACTGTCCAGCGGGATCACCCAGGGCTTCCTCTCCCCGCTCCTGTGCGGGCTGACCGACACCGTGAAGGTCACGGCCGCCGACCTGAACTGGATCAGCATCGCGAACCTGCTGGCCAGCGTCGCGTTCACGCCGGTGCTCTCGCGCATGGGCGACCTCCACGGCCACCGCCGGGTGCTCCGCTGGAACCTGGCGATCGTGCTGCTCGGATCGGTCCTCGTCGGTTTCAGCCGCTCCTTCGGCATGGCGCTCCTCGGCCAGATCCTGCAGGGCGCCTTCGCCGGCTTCTTCCCCCTGCTCGTCGGCATCCTCCGCAACCGCGCCCACGCCCCCACAACGGCGCCGAGAGCCGCCGCGGCATCGCCATCATGGTCGCCGCCCTGGTCGGCGGCCTCTCTCTCGGTCTGGTCGCCAGCGGTCTGGTGGCCCGTTCCGTGGACAGCCCCACCGCCGCCCTGTGGGTCCCCGCCGTGGCCACCTCCCTGGCGCTGGCCGTCACCTGGCCGCTGCTGCCCGAGTCGGCCCACCGTCCCGGCGGCCGCGTCGACTGGGCCGGCGGCGTCCTGCTCTGCCTGGGACTGGTGGCCCTCATGCTCGGCCTCGGGCTCGGCGGCACCCCCGGCTGGGAGTGGACCGGGCCCCGTACCTTCGGTTGCCTGGCCGGCGGCGTGCTCGTCAGCGCCCTGTGGGTGAGGGGCGAACTCCGTACCCCCGAGCCGATGATCGACGTACGGATGTTCCGCCACCGCAACGTGGTCGCCGTCTCCCTGGTGACCCTCACCTTCACCTTCTGCATGCTCGGCCTGCAGGTCGCCAACCCAGTGTTCCTGGGCACCAGCCCCGCCGAGACCGGCTACGGCCTCGGCCTGGACCCCTTCGCCATCGCCCTGGCCATGGTGCCCAACCTGCTGGCCCTGGCCCTGGGCGCGCTGATCGCCCCCGCCGTCGCCGCCACCGTCTCCGACCGGCTCACCCTGGTCGCCGGCTCCCTGCTGATGGCCGCCGGCTACCTGCTCTCCCTCGCCCTCCGCCAGGACTTCGACATCGGCCGGCAGTACCTGGCCGCGGCCCGCGACCTCGGCCGCCGGGTCCACGACGTGGATCCGACCGTGTGCGGCGGCTCCACCGACATGGGCAACGTCTCCCACCTGGTCCCGACGATCCACCCGGTGATCGGCTACGACTGCGGCGACGCGATCATGCACAACCCGGAGTTCACGCGGTACGGCATCACCGACGCGGCCGACCGGGCCGTCCTGGACGGCGGTCTGGCCATGGCCTGGACCGTGATCGGACCGGCCGCCGACCCCCGCCACCGCGCGGGCCTCCTGGCCCGCCTCACGGCGCGCGGCACGCGGCTTCCGGCCGCTCCGACAGCTGCTCCCACGGCTGCTCCGCCGATCGCTCCGCCGACCGCTCCGATTGTCGCCACCCAGGGAAGACAATCGGCCAAGACGGGTGCCGGGGACGGCCGGTAGCCCTATTGTGCGCCCGTACGCATGTCGTACGGGCGCACAGTCGCGCGTACGGCCGATCGCACCGCGACTGGGGGGTACATGCGCAGAACCAGGTGGCTCACCGCCGCCGTCGTCCTCTCCGTGGCCGGCGCCGGAGCGGGCCTCGGGCTCGGCTCCGTGCCCGAGGCCGCGGCGATCACACCGCCGGTGTCCTTCACCGCCGACCCGCTGCCCACCTGGCAGCCGAACGGCGTCGTCTGGGCCCTCGCCGAGGCGAACGGGACCGTCTACGCGGGCGGCACCTTCTCCACCATCCGGCCGCCCGCCGGGTCCGGCGGCACCGAGCGGTCCGCGCTCAACTTCACCGCCCTGGACGCCGCCACCGGCGCGCCCACCTCCTGCGCACTGTCCTTCACCGTGGCCGGCGGCACGGCCACGGTCCGTGCGCTGGCCCTCTCACCCGACAAGAAGACCCTGTACGCGGGCGGCTACTTCGGTGCGGTCAACGGCACCCCGGTCAGCAGCCTCGCCGCCATCGACACGGCCACCTGCACCCCGAAGGCGTCCTTCCGGCCCGCCTTCACCGCCACCGTCCGGGCCCTCGCCGTCACCGGCGACACCGTCTACGCCGGAGGCGACTTCCTGACCGTCGCCGGGCAGCCGCGGGGGCGGTTCGCCGCCGTCGCCGCGTCCGACGGGGCCCTGCGCCCGTTCCGGGCCGACGCCGACGAACCCGGCCGGGCCGTCGAGGTCACCCCGGACGGCAGCAAGGTCCTCCTCGGCGGCGACTTCTTCACCGTCAACGGCACCGACACGCACGCGCTCGCCGTGGTCGACGCCGGCACCGGCACCCTCACCAAGGCCTACCCCGGGTTCATCGAGACCCGGTCGGTGGTCAAGGACATCGCCACCGACGCCACCGGCTTCTACACCGCCAACGAGGGCACCGGCGGTGGCGTCTTCGACGGCCGGATCGCCCTGAACCTGGGCGACTACAACCAGCGCTGGCGCGACACCTGCCTCGGCGCCACCCAGGCCGTCCTGCCGTACGAGTCGGTGCTGTACAGCGCCTCGCACGCGCACGACTGCTCCAGCGTCGGCGAGTTCCCCGACGGCCGCCGCTACCACCTGCTCGCCCAGCCCACCACCAGTGTCGGCAAGCTCGGCTGGGCCCCGGACACCAATGACGGCATCGGCGAGGGCATCGGCCCGCGGGTGATGTCCGTCGGCTCCAAGGGCGGTGTCCGGTACCTGTGGGTGGGCGGCGAGTTCACCACCGTCAACGGCGCGGCCCAGCAGAGCCTCACCCGCTTCGCCTCCACCGGGGACACCGGCGCGCCCACCACGCCCGCCGCGAGCGCCGTCAGCTTCCGGCCCGGCCAGGTCCAGGTCCGCTGGCGCACCAGCCTCGACGCCGACGACAGCCGGCTGACGTACCGCGTCTACCGCAACGGCGCCGCGACCCCGATCGCCACCGTCGAGGCCGACTCGCTGTTCTTCCGCCGCCCCCAGGCCTCCTGGACGGACACCACCGTCACCGCCGGGCAGACCTACACCTACCGGGTCACCGCCACCGACGCGGCCGGCAACACCAGCGCCCTGTCGGCCACCGCCCCGGTGACCGTCCCCGCCGCCCCGGAGGCGTACCCCGACCGGGTCCGCTCGGACGGCGCCCGGCTGTACTGGCGCTGGGACGAGTCCGTCCTTCCGTACGTCGCGGACTCCTCCGACGGCGGCGACACCAGCGGCGTCCACCACAACGCGCCCGCCCTGCGGCAGACCCCGGCGGCCGTCACCGGGCCGAGCACCGCCATCGGCTTCAACGGGACGGACAACAAGGTGTACAGCGACCGGCGGACCACCGTCGGCAGCGCCTACACCCTGGAGACCTGGGTGAGGACCGGCACCACCCGCGGCGGCAAGCTCCTGGGCTTCGGCAACAACACCGAACGGGGCAGCAGCCAGTACGACAAGCACCTGTACATGACCAATGACGGCCGGCTCGTCTTCGGCGTGTACACCGGAGCCACCCGGACCATCACGACCGGCGGCACCGACCGCTACAACGACAACGCCTGGCACCACGTGGTCGCGACCCAGGGTCCGGCGGGCATGGCGCTGTACGTGGACGGCGTGCAGAAGGGCACCCTGAACGTCACCACCCACGAGAACTTCGCAGGGTACTGGCGGGCCGGCGGCGACAGCCTCGGCGGCTGGCCGGACCGCCCCACCAGCGAGTTCTTCGCCGGACAGCTGGACGAGACGGCCGTCTACCCGACCGTGCTGACCGCGGCCCAGGTGCAGAACCACTTCAGCCTGGCCAAGGCCCCGGCGAACACGGTCACCCGGGTCACCGCGGCCGAGGACACCTACGCCAACGCGGGCGCCCCGGGCACCAACTACGGCGCCTCCGGCTCGCTGGCCGTCCGCGGCAGCGCACTCTACGCCTCCTACCTGCGGTTCAACCTGCCGGCCGCACCGGCCGGGACGGTGCTCAAGTCGGCCACGCTGAGCGTGAAGACCAGCACCATGGCGGGCGCGGGGACCGCCGACACGTTGTCCGTGGTCCCGGTCACCGGGGCGTGGACGGAGGCGGGCACCACGTACGACAACCGCCCCTCGCTCGGTGCCCCGGCGCTGGGCACCTTCGCGGGCATCCCGGACGGCTCGGCCGTGCACACCACCGCCCTGAACACGGCGGCGGTGTCGGCCGCCCTCGGCGGCGGCTACGGCCTGGCGCTGACCGGGGCCGGCACGGACGCCCTGTGGCTGTGGTCCTCGGAAGCCGCGGCGAACGAGGGCACCCCGCAGCTGACCCTCACCTTCGGCCCGTAGCCGCCCCGGCCGGCTGACGTACGCGCGCACCGGACGGGGTGCGGGAGGTTCCCGCACCCCGTCCGTGCATCCGGGGGAGACCTCCCGGAGTCGGGCGGCCGTTCGCCGGATTCGGGGGTGAACGTGTGCTTCCGTGGCTACCGTTCCCTGCGTCGGGCCGCGCCCGCGGCCCAGGGGGGAACCACCGCACATGACGCGCACGGCACGCTTCCGCATGCCCGCACACCTGACCCGACTGCTCCTGGCGTTACTGGCCGGTACGGCACTCGTGCTGACCGGCCCGGGCGCCGCCCGTGCCTCGCAGGGCTTCGAGGTCCCGGCGGCGACACCGGGCGGGATCTCGGCCGACTTCAAGCTCTACCGGGCCGTCGTGCCCCAGCCGTACGACCCCGACCCGACGGCCATCCAGGGGCCGCGCCAGTGCCTGCTGAAGTACCACGAGTACTACGGCACGCCCGGCTGCGGGGGATTCCAGCTGGCCGTGACCCTGCACGGGGTCCGCGGCCTGCCCAAGTTCGAGGGCGACGAGTGGCCCAGCGGAGTCTGGTTCCAGGCGTCCGCCGATACGGCCCGCACCTTCCGCTGCGTCCGCCCCGACGGCGGGTTCGACCACAAGGACGACGTGGTCGTCCGCACCCGGCAGTCGACGCTGCCCAGTACCTACTACTACGCCGACGCCGGCTACGTGCTCTCCCAGCACCGCAACAACCCGGGCGACTTCGGCCCGCACTTCTACCTGAACTTCCCGGCGGAGAAGATCAGCTGCCCGGCGGGCACCACCGCGAGCCAGTACGGCCTGAAGGTCACCGACATCAGGGTGACCGTCCAGGACCCGCGGATCTTCGGCAACCTGTCCTGGAGCCACCCCGGCCCGTACTACGCCTGACCTGCCGGTCCGCCGGTCCGCCGGTCCGCGGGTCCCCGGTGACGGACATGGGCCGGCACCGGGCGGACCAGTGAGGTGACATGGGCGTCGTGGAGTCCGCAGATCACGCTGCGGCCTTCACGGCGCCCGCTCACCAGGCCGAGGTGGCGCGCCGCGCTCTTCGCCGCCGCCTACGCCTTCGGCGGGTTCTTCACCCTCCGCGAGGCCCTCGCCGCCGTCCGCGCGGCAGCTTCCAGAGGGTCTTCGTACCGGCCGTCCTCGCGCTGGTCGCCACCCTCCTGACCGTCGGCGCGCTCACCGGCGAGCCCTTCGCCGACTCCTTCCACCGCGCCCTGGCCGCGCTCGTGGCCGCCGGCCCCCGTGCCCCGGCCATCGCCACCCCGGCGGCCGTGCTGAGCGAACCGGCGGCGTCTGACCTCACCCCCGGCTGCGCGGCGGCTCCACCTCCAGGAAGCGCCGGCCGCGCGGACCGCGGTAGAGGAGGGCCTGCCAGCCCAGTTCCGCGAGCGCCTCGGCGCAGGCGGCCAGTTGGCGGGCCTCGTCGTCGGCGGCGCCACCCCCCGGCGGGCCGGCCCACTCCACCCGGACCCGGCCCGGACCCTCGCCGGGCGTGGTGCGGTAGCCGGTCGCGCTCCGGCGGCCCGTTGCCGGGTCGACGGCGGAGGGCGGGAAGCCGGACGCCTCCAGGGCCAGCGGGACCGCCCGCAGGGGCCGTTCCCGTTCCCAGTCGGCCGGTCCCGCCGTCCGCATCAGCCGGCGGATCCGCCGCAAGCCCTCGATGGCCGTGCGCACCTCCGCGGCGCGCCGGTCGGCCGTCCCGGGCGCGGGCGGCGGGCCGTCCCCGGTGGCCGCCCGGAAAGGCCCCGCCGCGGAGCCGGCTCCCGCGCCGGTCTCCGCCCCGTCCCCGGCCACCGTTCCCATGTCCCCGCACCTCCGCGTCCGTACGCCCGCGCATCTGAGTATGTGGTGTCGAACGGCCTGAGTACGCACCCCGATTCCCGTTCCCGGTGCCGCTGGTCGAATGGATCCCATGAACCGCATCGCCGACAGGGCCCGCGCCCCGCGCGCCACCCGGCCGCAGCCGTCGCCGCGTGTCCGCCAGGTCACCGTGGCCGGCCGGGCCCTCGCCACCGCACTGCTTCCCCTGGCCCTGGGGGTGCTGCTGGCGAAGGCCGCGGCCGGGGACCCGATGACCCCGGTGAACGCGCTGATCACCAACGGTGCCCAGAGCGCGCGGGTGTCACCGGCCGAGTGGCGGCGCTGCGGCCGGGCCGCCCTGGACCGCCGCTCCCGGCGGAGCGGCCGCGAGCGGGGACACGACCGGGACCGCGTCCGGGACCGCGTCCGGGGTCTGCGACGTGCCCGCCTCCGCGGCCCGGTCACCGCGGCGGTGGTCAGCCCGCCGCGGTGACCGGCTCCTGCAGTTCCGTCACCCACTCCGCCGGATCATCCGAGTAGTGCAGCGTCACCTCCCGCGCGTACGCCGTGGACCGGTAGCCGTTCTCGCCGATCCACCGGGCCAGCGCCTGGGCGGCGGGCAGGACGTCGTCCATCGCGCCGCGGTGCACGATCGTGGCGGCCTGCTCGACGGCGGGCAGCACGACCACCTCCACCCCCTCGGCCGCCGGCGCGTCCGCGGCGACCGGCAGCCCCGCGTGCACCCTGATCGCGCCGTCCGGGCCGGCGTCCTCGTAGTACGCGGTGCCCGGGCCGGTCGGGACGGCCCCGGCCGACTCCAGCCGGGCGCACAGGTCCTCGAACAGCGGTCCGATGACCGGACCGATCTGCTCCGGTTCGAAGCCCGGCGCGATGGCCGTCAGCTCGGCGAGCCGCACGGCGGGCAGGGCCTTCAGGACGATGTCCTCGGTGGACATGGAACCCTCGCTCTCGATGAGCCGGAGCCTCGTCTCGACCCGGGCCAGCCGGGCGGCCGCCTCGATCACCGCCGTCTCCAGCTCGGCCCGGCGCAGCCGCAGCATGCCGCGCAGTTCCTCGGGCCCGACCTCTTCGTCGAGGATCGCCCGCACCTGCTGCAGGCCGAAGCCGAGGTCCTTGAGCGCGATCACGCGGTTGAGGCGGGCGAGCTGGTCGGCCCGGTAGAAGCGGTATCCGCTGGCCGGGTCGACACGGGCGGGCGGCAGCAGTCCGATGGCGTCGTAGTGACGCAGCATGCGGACCGACACCCCGCCGTGCTTGGCGAAGTCTCCGATGGTGAACATGATGTGCTCCAGTCGAGGCCCTCACACGGTGAGAGGGTCAAGTCCCCATCCTGGAAGGCCTGGTCCGTCCCCTCCGCGCCGGGGCGGCCGGGGCGGCCGGAGCCGGACGGTCAGCGGCCGTACTGGCCCACGCACAGGTCCACCACCGACGGCGGGACCGCCCCGTCGGCCGCCCCGCACACGTCCTCCATGCCGTACGGCTGCCCCGCCCCGGCGCCCGGCACCGGCAGGTGCCGGTGCGCGCCCGCCGGCGGCCGCGGATGGGCCTTGCGGGGCGCGCCCGGCCGTACGGGCCGCCGGGCCGCGGCCCCCGGTGCCGCCGGCCGGGACCCGGTGCGCGGCGACGCCGGGGGCTCCGGAGCGTCCTGTTCCGGCTGTCCGCCGCCCCGTTCCGGATGCGGCATCGGGCCCAGCGGCAGCACCGCCGGAGCGTCCGGTGCCGCAAGCTCCGGCGCGCCGCCGGGCGGCACCTCGGTCACGGCCCCGGCCGGCGGGACCTCCCGGGGCCCGACGGACACGCACCCGGCACTGGCGAGGAGGACGGCGAGGGAGAGGGTCAGGCGGGCGGCCCGGCGCAACTGCATCGCACCACCATGCCGTACCCTCGCCCACCCGTGCCGCATTCCGTCACGCCTGAGAGTGACGCGTGAGGAATCAGGGCAGGGGAACGACTGTTCGCAGTCACACCGGATCCGCCGCACCGGGTCCACCGCACCTGATCCGTCCTGCCGGATCTCGTCCCGCAGTGGAGCACGCGTATGAGCACACCCGTACGGCCGCCCGCCCCCGCCACCCCGCTCAGAGCCTGGTCCGCCGTCCTGGCGGTGTCCCTGAGCATCTTCTGCCTCATCACCTCCGAACTCCTGCCGGTGGGCCTGCTCACGCCAGTGGGCGCCGACCTCGACGTGTCGGACGGCACGGCAGGGCTGATGGTGACCGTCCCCGGCCTGGTCGCCGCGGTCTGCGCGCCGCTGGTCACCGTGTCCACCGGACGGTGGGACCGGCGGCGCGTCCTGTGCGTGCTGATCGCGCTCATGGCCGCCGCCAACCTGGCCGTCGCGGCCGCCCCGAACTTCGCCGTGGTGCTGGCCGCCCGGCTGCTGACCGGCGTGAGCGTGGGCGGATTCTGGGCGATAGCGGGCGGGCTCGCCGTGCGCCTGGTCCCCGAGCGCCAGGTGGGCCGGGCGATGGCGGTCATCTTCGGCGGGGTGTCCGTCGCCTCCGTGCTCGGCGTTCCCGCCGGCACCCTGCTGGGCGAGCTCAGCGGCTGGCGCGCCGCCTTCGCGGGAGTCGGCGGACTCGGCCTGCTGACCCTCCTGGCCCTGCTCCTGCTGCTGCCTCCGCTGCCGTCCTCCCGGCCGGTCACCTTCGGCGAACTGCCCTCCCTGATGCGCCGCCACGCCGGGGTACGGGCCGGCGTGATCGTCACCTTCCTCCTGGTCACCGGCCAGTTCGCCGCGTACACGTTCGTCCGGCCGGTGCTCCAGGACGTCTCCGGCGTGGACGCCGGCCTGATCAGCACGCTCCTGCTCGGCTACGGCCTCGCGGGCGTCGCCGGCAACTTCCTCTCCGGCACCCGCGAGGCGCGCCGCACCCTGCTCGTGATCAGTCTCGCGCTGACCCTGATCCTGCCGCTGACGGCCCTGCTCACCACGCCGGTGGCCGGGGGAGTGCTGCTGGTGGTGTGGGGGCTCGCCTACGGAGGGGTCTCCGTCGGCGTGCAGAACTGGATGAACCAGACCGCCCCGGAGGCCACCGAGGCCGCCTCCTCGCTGATGGTGGCCATGTTCAACCTGGCCATAGCCGTAGGCGCGGTGCTCGGCGGACTCGTGGTCGACGGCATCTCCACCGCGGCCGCACCGCTCGCCGGCGCCGCCCTGACCCTCCTGGCCGCGGTCACCATCCTGACCACCCGGCGCGGCCGGGGTGGGCGGGACGGCCGGAGCGGAACGGTCGAGTCCGCCCAGGTCGGCAGGAATCGGGACACCCTGGAGGGTGAGGGCCGGGCGCGGGTTTGACCTCGGCTCCGGCGTGCGCAAGAGTGCGGCTCCGTGTCCCAGCAACGTGACGAGACCGGAGCCGTCAAACCCGACGGCCCTCTCGTGCGCCCGTACGCGCCGATCACGGGCCGGCCCGAAACGGAAGCCGACTGGCCTTCGGCGGCGGCCGGCCCGGCGGAGCCCGCGCCCGTGCCCTGGCCAGGTCCCGCGCTCGAACCGGAAGGCGGGGCCGGGGCGGAAGGCCCGGACGCCGCCTCGACCTGGCCCTCGGCCATGGCCTCCGCCGAGCCTCCCCCCACGCCCTCCGCCAGAGCCCCGGCAGGGCCGGGGTCCGGGTACGCACCCGTGGCCGAGCCCGGATACGCCTCCGGGCCGGAGGGCGCGTACGTACCCGTGCCCGGGGGTGCGTACGTACCGGCGCCCGGCCACGTACCCGCGCCCGACCTGGTACCCGGGCCGGTGCCGGAGCAGCCGTCCGGACCGTCCTCCGCCCCCGTGACCGAGTACCGCTCCGCGCCCGGACCGCGGTCAGGAGACACCGGCACCGGGTCCCGCGTGGCGCGCCGGCGGGCCGCGGCGCGGCGCGTGCGCCGGACCCCGCTGCTGGTGCTCGGCCTGGCCGGGCTCGCCGGAGCGGCCGGACTCGTCTTCCTGCTGCGTACGCCCGAGGCGGAGCCGGAGCGGCGGCCCGGTGCCGGGGGCCAGGTGCCGCTCAGCCGCGTTCCCGGCCTGCCCGGCACCGGGGCCGGCTCGTCCGCCGAGACCGAGCCGTCCGGCGGAGCCACCGCCAGGTCCTCCGCCCCTTCCCCGTCCGCCGCCTCGCCCTCACCGAGCGGCAGGGCCACCGGCAAGGCCTCGCCCACGGCGAAGCCCACCCCCTCCCGCCCGCCGCAGACGCCCGGCACGCTCCGGCTCGGGGCCACGGGCACGGAGGTGAGCGCCCTCCAGCAGCTGCTCTTCGGCCAGGGGTTCACCTACGTCTCCACCACCGGCGTCTACGACAAGGACACCCAGCGCGGAGTACGCCAGTTCCAGCGGGACCGCAGCCTGCACGAGGACCCCGCCGGGGTGTTCGGCCCCGCCACCCGCAAGGCCCTCGGCGGCCCCTGAGCGCGCGGGCCCCGGTCAGCGGCCCCCGGACACCCGCAGCACTGTCCCCGTGGTGTACGAGGCCTCCGGCGACAGCAGCCAGGCCACCGCGGCGGCGATCTCCCCGGGCGCGCCGGGCCGCCGCAGCGGGATCGAGGCGGCGGCCTTGGCCGGCCGGTCGGGATCGCCCATCGCGGCGTGCATGTCCGTCTCGATGATCCCCGGGGCGACCGCGTTGACCCGGATGCCCGACGGGCCGAGCTCCTTGGCCAGTCCCACGGTCAGCGCGTCCGTCGCCGCCTTGGTCGCCGCGTAGTGCACGTAGTCCCCGGGAGCGCCCAGGGTGGCCGCCGCCGAGGACAGGTTGACGATCGCCCCGCCGCCCGCGGCCGTCATGTCCCGGGCCGCACGCCGGCAGCACAGCAGGCAGCCGAGCAGGTTCACCTCCACCACCCGCCGCAGGTCCTCGGTCCGGGCGTCCGCGAGCCGGCCCAGGGGGCCGGTGACGCCGGCGTTGTTGACGAGTCCGGTCACCGGCCCGAGTTCGGCCGCGGCCCGGTCGAACAGCCGCTCCACGTCGGCCTCCACGGAGGTGTCCACCCGGACCACCGCGCACCGCGCGCCGGCCGCCCGCACCGCCTCCGCGGTGGCTTCGGCCGCCGCGCCGTCACGGACGTACCCGAGGGCCAGGTCGTGCCCTTCGGCGGCCAGCCGCACACAGGTGGCCGCCCCGATGCCACGGCTGCCGCCGGTGACGACGGTGACGGGACGTGACATGAACGCCTCCCGGGCTCATGGGGTTTCTCCGGCTGATGGGGTTTCCCCGGCATGTTAGGTGGCGCCCGCATCCACACCCGGCCCGGGTCTCCCGGCGCGCCGTCACGTAGCAGGCCGAAATCCATTCGCCCAGCGAAAAACCGCCGGTCAGAGTGGGGGAATGTCGACCTTCAAAGTCACCGCCGAAGTCCTGACCGTCCACGAGCACCCGAACGCCGACGCGCTCGAACTGGCCCAAGTGGGCCTCTACCGCGCCGTCGTCGCCAAGGGCCGCCACCGCACGGGGGACATCGCCCTCTACGTACCCGAACAGGCCGTCCTGCCCGACGCGTTGATCGAGGAGCTGGGGCTCACGGGCCGGCTCGCCGGCGGCGCGGCCAACCGGGTCAAGGCCGTCCGGCTGCGCGGGGAGCTCTCCCAGGGACTGGTCTGCCTGCCGCGCGCCGTCGCCGGCAGGGACCTGAAGGCCGCCGTCGAGGAGGGCACCGACTTCGCGGAGCTGCTCGGCATCACCAAATGGGTGCCCCCGGTCCCCACCACCATGAACGGCGAGGTGGACTCCGCCCCCGATCTGCTGCCGTGGGTCGACATCGAGAACCTCCAGCGCTACCCGCACATCTTCGAGACCGGCGAGCCGGTGGTCCTCACCGAGAAGCTGCACGGCACGGCCTGCCTGGTCACCTACGTCGCGGAGGACGGGCAGGTGCTGGTCTCCTCCAAGGGCTTCGGGGCGAAGGGCCTGGCCCTGAAGGAGGACGACCGCAACCTCTACTGGCGGGCCGTCCGCGGCCACGCCGTCCCCGAGGCGGCAGCCAAGCTGGCCGGACGGCTCGGCGCCACCCGGGTGGGGATCTTCGGCGAGGTGTTCGGCGCGGGGGTCCAGGACCTCGTGTACGGCTCCGACGCCCGGACCACCGGGCCCGGTTACGCCGCCTTCGACGTCTCCGCCGAGATCGACGGCCGGGTCCGCTGGCTGGACCAGGACGAGCTGGCCGACCTGCTCGACGGCGAGCTGCCCCTCGTACCGCGGCTCTACGAGGGCCCGTACGACCAGGCCGCCGTCCTGGAGCTGGCCACCGGACGGGAGACCGTCTCGGGCCGCGAGCTCCACCTCCGTGAGGGCGTGGTGGTCCGGCCGGTCACCGAGCGGTACAGCCCGGTGACCGGCGGGCGGGCCATCGCCAAGGCCGTCAGCCCGGCCTACCTCACCCGCAAGGGCGGCACGGAGTACGAGTGAGGCGTGGGGCCGGACGGGATCACTCGTCGTTGGCCGGCAGGCTGTCCATGAAGGAGCTCACCGAGAACACGGCCCGGCCCGGACCGGACGGGCCGTATCCGGGCGGGGAGCTCAGCCCGAACTCCTCCATGGTCGCCCGGTACTCCTGGAGCAGCCGGATGTGGTACTCCAGCGGTGCGCCCTGCGGGTTCGCCTTGCCCAGCGGAGTGGTCGGCTCCGGGCACCAGGTGGTGAACCGCGGGGTGATCCCGCGCGACATGAAGAAGCGCAGCCCCTCCACGGTCGAGTCGATGGCCTCGTCGACCGTGGTGAAGCCGAACGGCTCGGCCATCTCCACGCCGGCCACGAAGTTCGGGATCACGTTGCGCGCGCCGAACACCTCGGCGGACTCCAGGATCCGGCGGTGCCACTCGTCCCGGCCGATGTACTGCTCCTTGCCGGGGCAGTACAGCTCGAACAGCCGGCGGTCCCACACCTCGTAGTTGGGGTGGTAGATCCGCACGCCGTAGTCGTAGAAGCGCTGCACGTCCTCCCGGGGCAGCGCCTGCGCGACCACCTTGCCGGTCCAGCGGCCGGGGAAGCGCTCCTCGATGGCCTTCGCGTACTGCCCGTAGAAGTCCGCCTCGTCCTTGCCGCCGACCTGCGAGGTGATGGCCCCGCCGGTGAGGGTGTACGCCTTGGAGGCCTTCGTGGTGTCGTACTTGTCGATGATCTCCAGGGCCTCGAGGATCTCGTCGAGCTGCTTGACCCCGGTGTAGGGGCGGCCGGCCGCCTTGTGCTGGCGCCAGTTGTGGTTGATGTCGCAGTACTGGCACTCCTGCTTGGCGCCGAAGTACTGGCAGACCCGGAACACCGTCAGGTAGATCAGGTAGCCCCACTGGATGGTGGGCGCCACCTCCATCACGGACTTCCCGTTGCTGAGCTTGTGCCGGTAGTACTCGGGCATCGGCGGCAGCCCGACGTCCGCGATCCGCGCGCCGTCCAGCCACAGCCCGAGCATGCCGTCCTCGCCCGCCGCGACCCGGTAGGGGGAGGCGGGGTTGACCCGGACCGACACCACGGTCCGGCGCAGGTCGTACGGCCCGCCGGTGAGCACGATCTCCTCCGGCGGACGGCGCAGGGCGGCCGCGCCGAGCTCGGGCAGGGTGCGGTGGTCGAAGGAGAAGATGAAGTACGACTTGGGCTTGACCTCACCCGACTCGTTGTCGCTGAGCGCGGATTCGTCGAAGGCGATGCCGCCGCGCAGCAGGTCCTCCTTGATCACGGCCTCGCGCGGAACCAGCGGGAAGCGCGCCATCAGCGATTCGATGGTGTCGGTACGACGCGGTGCTGCGGGGGTGTGCGGGGTTGCCGCGATGTCTCCGGTCACCCCTCCAGGAATATCAGCCCGGGTTTGCCCGGCTTGCGGCGGGTCCGTGAATTCCGGTCAGAAGTCGGTCAGGCGTCGGTCAGGCGTCCCAGGGCAGCCGTACGGCCTCGATCTCGGGGTCCATCAGGAGGGCCCGGACCAGCGGGCGCGGCCCGGCGACCTTGGTGCCCCACAGGTCCCAGTCGGTGTAGGTGACCCAGGACCGGTCGGCCGGCCAGACGTTGGACGGGGTGCCCGCCATGCCGGGGAAGTCGAACAGGGCGCCGGCGTCGCCGAGCCGTCCGGCGACCACGTGGTGGGCCCGGATGTCCTCCCACCGCTGGGTGAGGAACGGGCAGAAGTAGGCGAAGCAGCGGGTGTCCGGGCCGTCCGCGCTGTGGGCCGTGAGCAGTTCCACGAGGCGGTCCCAGGTCGGTCGGTCCAGCCCGCCCTCGGTGGGCGGCCGGATGCCGGCCGGCCAGCTGCCGTCGTCGAGGGAGGCGTCGGGCACGCTGTGGTGCGAGGGCGGCCGGCCTTCCGCGACCACGGGGCTGCCGGTCCGTTCGGCCAGTTCGGACCAGCGCAGCCGCCGCCAGCCGGGCCCCGGCCGCTCCGCCCGCCCGAGCCTGGCGCCGGTGACGACTCCGTGGGGCAGCCGGCTGAAGTCCACACCGCCGACGCCGAGCGGGATCTCGATGTCCCCGGCCGCGATGTCGGCGCGCAGCAGCTCGTCGTGCGAGACCACGCCGGGGCCGATCTCGCTCTCGTACATGGCGTGCAGCACCCAGGCGGCGTCGGGCCGCCCGGACACCGGGAAACCGGGGATTCCGTCGTCCTGGCTGAGCCCGCCCAGCCAGTCCGCCTCGGCGGAGGCGGCGGGGACCCAGAGCTCGCGGATGCCGGACATGGCCCCATCCTGCCACCCCCTGGGCGGGGCCCGGTCACCCTCCCGAGGCGGCCGCCGCCCACCCCGGCCTCGCGGCCGGCCGTTCCGCGGGGCGGTCCGCGCCTTGCCCCGTGCGGGGGCGCGCTCCCCCGAGATGCGGGCGGCTCCGCCGAGGTGTGGGCAGGCGTTCCGCGGGGCTGCGCCCTCCCGCCCCGGTGGGGCGGCCCCCGCCGAGGTGTGGGCAGGTACCTCCGCCGAGGTGTGGGCGGGCCTCCGCTGAGGTGTGGGCAGGCGTTCCGCAGGGCTGCGCCCTCCCGCCCCGGTGGGGCGGCCCCCGCCGAGGTGTGGGCAGGTACCTCCGCCGAGGTGTGGGCGGGCCTCCGCCGAGGTGTGGGCAGGCGTTCCGCGGGGCTGTGCCCTCCCGCCCCGGTGGGGCGGCCCCCGCCGAGGTGTGGGCAGGTACCTCCGCCCGAGGTGTGGGCGGGCCTCCGCTGAGGTGTGGGCAGGCGTTCCGCAGGGCGGAACGGGTGGGCACACCGGAACGCCGCCCAGCGGGCTGCGCCCCCGCCCCACCGAAGCCATGGCTCGGCTCCGCCGCAGCCGCGCTCGGGCCCGGCCAGGGCGGTGGCTTCGCCGGGCCCGGCACGCCGGGAGCGGAGCTCCGCCCGGACGGGGTCCGGACAGCAGCCGGACCGGGGTGCGGGGTGGCTGCGCGAGCCCTCGCGGGACCGGGGTGCCGTGTGCCCACCCTCCCCCAAGCTCTCGAATTCGCTCGAGCAGGGGGGACCCCCATCGCCCCAGCGGCACGACTGCCCACACGGCGGGCTGAGTCCGGCCGTCCTGCCCCCACGGCCGTGGCAACGGCCGGCGGCGAGGGGGCCGGTGCGCCCGCCCCACGGCCGTGGCAGCGGGCGGTACCCGCGCGGCCGGCGGCGAGGGGCCGGCGCGCCTGCCACGCGGCCGGGGCAACGGCCGGCACTCCCGCGGTGGCGGAGGCCGACGCCCCTATGGCGGCGCGGCACGGCGGCCGCCGCTACGGCAGCGAGGGGAGGTCGCCGCCGCCGAGGCGGGTGATCTCCACGCCGCGCAGATCGCGGCACCACGTCCCGGCGAGCGCGGCGAGGCCGGCCTCCGTGGGCGGATCGTGGCCGAGGCCGATCGCGAAGCGGGCCGAGACGGGGCCGCTCCGGTACGGGCGGGGCCAGGCGTGCGCGTCCGGCACGCCCGCTGCCTCCAGGGCGGTCAGCAGGGCCCGCGTGCGTCCCCGGACGCGCCCCAGCAGTTCGTCGAACTCCGCGGGGCTGTACGCCCGTACGCCCACCACCGCCCAGGCGGCGTGCCGCCGGTGCAGCGGGGGAGGGGCCGAGAGCTCGCCGGGGTTGCCGCCCTCCAGCGCCTCCCAGGCCTGGTAGAGCTCCTGCACCAGCAGGTCCCGGAAGCCGGTGCCCACCTGGGTGGTGCAGCTGCGGACCGGGGCGGTGGGGGTGAGCACCGTCATCGGCGCGTCTGCGGATGCGTCTGCGGATGCGTCCGCGTCCGCTGCCCTCGGTGCCGCGGGTGCGCCGGTGAGGGTGACCGGGCGCCGCCAGTCCCAGGCGGCCCAGCCCGCGAAGAACTCCCGCAGCAGTCCCTCGCCCGCCATCTCCGGGCCGGCCTCCAGGACCGTACGGGCCGCCAGGACCGACCAGGCGAGCCCCGGGAGGCCGCCGTGCGGGGCGGAGTCCAGGCCGCGTACCCGTGCCCAGGCCTTGACCCGGCGGGCCAGCTGCTCGAAGGCGGGTGCCCGGCCGGCCACCGCCGCGCGGACGGCGTCCGCGTCCGGGAGCGCGCTCAGGGCGACCGCCGCCGCCTCGCCCAGCTGCGCCCGGTCCGCCACCGCGTGCGCCGGGTCCAGCGAACCGGTGCCGACCAGCACCAGGTCGACGGCCAGCCCGCCCACGGCGAAGCGCACGCCCGGGACCCGGGCGCCCCGCACCCGTCGCAGCCGGTCCGCCTCCGGCAGCGCGGCGGCGAGCCGCTCCTCCGCCAGGGCGCTGTCCGCCGCACCGGGCACCGCCGCCACCAGGTCCAGGTCCGCGCCGGGCAGCGAGCACCCCATCCGCCGCGACCCGGCCACCCGCACGGTTCCGTCGCCGAACGCCGCCGCGACGCGCGCCGTCACGGTGTCCACGAGCAGGGTTTCCGCCGGCCCGGGGCCATCTGCCGGGGGCATCACGGACCTGCCCGGTGCCCCGGCCCCCGCGCCGTCGGGCAAGGCCCCGCCCGGCTCCGGGCCGACCGCGCCCGGGTCGGCCTCCGGCGCCCAGCGGACCGCGCCCGTGCCGAGCGAGACCGTGGCGCGGACGCGCATCGGCTCCGTTCCGCGCCGCGACAGCAGGACGAGCTCCCCGGCCCGGGTCGGGGGCAGCCCGGCGAGGGCTTCCCCGCACGTGGCACCGACCCGCTGCCAGTCCGGCGTACGGCCCAGGGACAGGTGCGGGGTGAAGCCCTCGGCCCCGCCCCGGCAGCGGGGGAACCGGGCCGCCAGGGCCGCCCGGAGTTCCTGCCAGGGGGCCTCGCCGGCGCCCGCGGGGTCGAGCCACACCGTGGCGTCCTCGCGGTGCCCGAAGGTGTGCACCCCGGCCCAGCGCACCGGGAACGGGGCCGTGGTCGCGGCCGCCCCTGCCACCAGCGGCACCGCCCGGTCGAACTCCGCTTCCGGTACGAAGCCGAAGAGCAGGTTGACGTGCGGCGGCCAGCGGTCGACCTGCGGGTCGTACGCCCGCCGCAGCTCCTGGACCGCGGGCCACAGGTCGGCGGGCGGCAGCCAGGCCAGCGCCGTGCGGGCCGTCCCCGGCACGTCCAGGACCTCCGGGGCCTCCCGTCCCCCCGCCTCGGCACCGGGGGCGGTGACCGCCCCGCCGAGCGTCAGGTCCGCCCGCACCCCGTAGTGGTCCGAGACGAACAACCCGTCCGGGCCCGGCACCTCGCCGAGCAGCCCCGCGCCCGCCACCCGAGCGGCCCCCCGCAGCAGGATCCGGTCCAGCCGGCCGGCCCGCCCGGTCAGCGAGGACACCGCGGCGAGCGGGTTCACCCGCGGGTCGAAGGTCGCCGTGGTGTCGGCCGGACCGTGCGTCTCCGTCCAGGCGTCCCGCAGCCCGAGCCGGCCGGCGGGACCCTCGGGGCCCTCCCGCCCGTCGTTGAAGTCGCCGAGGAGGACGAGTTCCCCCTCGACCGCACCCAGGCCCTCGGCCAGCCGGGCCAGTTCGGCGGCCCGCCGTCCCGCCCCGTCCTCCGAGTGGTCGCTGCTGAGGTGGGCGGCGGCCACCACCACCGGCCCGGCGCCGGTCTCCACCGCGATCGCGGCGACGGCCTTGTGCCGGCCCAGCAGATGCCCTCCGGCCTCCTTCACCGGGAGCCTGCTGAGCAGCACCACCCCGCTGTCGGCCACGTCCGCCCCGGCCGGGTGGGTGCCGAGGGTGTATCCGGCGCGGACCCAGTCCGCGGCCAACAGCATCTCCAGCAGGGCCGGTTCCACCTCCTGCAGGGCGATGACGTCCGCGTCGGCCGCGGCCAGGGCGGCCAGCAGGCGGGGCCGGCGCAGCGCGGTGTCGATCCGGTCGGCGTCGTACCGGTCCCACAGGGTGTTCCAGGTCAGCACCCGCAGTGAGGTGGCGGACGAGGTGCGGGCCGCCGGCGCCGGGGCCCACTGCCGGGACGCCGGGTCCCAGGCGTGCGGGGTCCGCGCCGTGAAGAAGGGCGCGGGCAGCCGCAGCGGCTCGCGTACCCGCCCGGCGTCCGACCGGCCCACGACGTCCAGGCCGCTGGCCCGGTCCCAGACCAGCTGACCGTCCGCCTCCACGAACAGCACCCGGTGCCAGGGGATGTCGCCGCCCGGCACGAACGAGGGCAGCGGCACCCGCTTGGGCGGCGCACCGCGCTGGTGCAGGCCCAGCACGAACCGTGCCGGGTCGAAGCGCGGGTCCCAGCGCACCTGGTGGTAGATCTGCTCGCTGGTACGCATCAGTTCCTCACGCCCCGCTCGTGCCCCGTGTCCTCGTCGGCCGCCCCCGGGCCGGCCGGGTCGGCCAGGCCGCCGGCCCGGTCCTCGATCCGGCCGTCCGGGCCGGCGTACCGGATCCGGTGGGCCCGGCCCGGATACGGCGGACTGAACCGGCGCAGCTGCCCCGCCAGCACCTCCGGCGGCACCGGATGCGGCCGGACGCGGTTGCGCCGCACCAGTTCCTGCTCGTCCACCACCGTCACGACCTGGGTGACCAGGGCGTCCCGGCGCCGCGCCACCCCGAGGACCAGGCCGCGCTGCTGCTCGGTCAGCGAGGTGGCGTCCCACACCACTGTGCCCCCGCGGGCCAGGGCGCTGTCCAGCCGGTCCAGGCCGGCCCGCAGTACCTCCCCGTTGGCCCGCTGGTCGGCGCGGTCACCGCGGGCCGAGCGCAGGTCGTCCAGGGACACGTACGTGTCGACGCCCGGCAGGCTGCGCGCCACCGTGCTCTTGCCGCTGCCCGAGGGGCCGACCAGCTGCACCAGCCGGGGGAAGGCCCCCTCCCGCCACCGCCAGGTCGCCGCCACCGCCTCGTCTGCGGTCCGCACCCCGCCCCGGGCGTACGCGTCCCGGGCCTCGGCCCAGCACCGGTCGGCCGCGTCGGGGTTCCGGCGCGCCAGATCCGCCAGGGCCTCGCGGAGCCCGGACCGCAGCGGTTCCAGCGGCGGTCCGTCCAGCAGCCCCTCGTCCTCCGCGTACAGGGCCGACCAGTCCAGGCACTCGCGCGCTTCGGCCGCCCCGGCATCCTGCTGCGGAGTCCCGGCCAGTACGGCGCCGGACACCGCGTGCAGCACACCGAGGTCGGCGGCGGCGGACAGCCGCAGCAGCCCGCTCCGGCGTTCCTCGTCGGCGAACGGGCGCCACAGGAGCGGGTACAGCCCCACCAGGTCGGCGACCCGGCGGGCCAGGGGCAGGCCGAGCGGCCCGGCCAGCGCGGACACCAGGGTGCCCCGCGGCCGGTCGTGCAGCGCGGCGGCCAGTACGCCGGCCAGCCGGTCGTCCCCGGTCCGCCCGAGCAGATCGAGCCGGCCGGCGGCATCCCGTACGACCGCCTCGTGCGCCGGCGGGCGGGCACCGCCGTGCGAACGGCCCGACGGGCCCGCCTCCGGGCCGGTCCGGCCCACCGCCGTGAGCAGCGCGGCCGGGTCGGGTTCGGCGCCGGACCGGACGGCCCACAGCGGGGCCGCGGCCCCCAGCCCGTTCTCGACCACGGCGGCGTGCATCCAGTGCGTGTCCGTCTGCACGTGCCCGGTCCGCACCCACTTGGCCACCCGCCGCCCGAACTCCTCCTGTCCGAAGCCCTCGACGGTCCGGACGACGTACCCCTCCTGCCGGCCCGTGTCCAACCGGAGCCTGCGCAGCGCCCGTTCGTCGAAGACGCCGCGCCAGAGCACCCGCGGCGACGGCACGCCGAGCGCCCGCAGGAAGCGGACGGTGGCGTCCCAGCCGAGGCAGCGTCCGGCGCCGTCCCACACCGAGAACCCGTAGAACCAGCTGTCGAGTTCTCCGTAGGCGAGGGAGTGCCGGGCGTACATGTTCTCCCCGCACACCCGCCACCCGGCCGGGATGCGGTCGCCGATCCGGCCCTGCAGGCCCTTGACCCAGGCCCGCGAGGGATGGTGCCCGGAGTCCGGCGAACGGGCGTGGAGCCCGTCCCGGTAGAGGGTGGTGTTCTCCCCGTCGAGCTTCTCGGTGACCACGACCTCGCGTCCGGCGAACCCGGACAGGTCCCCGGCCCGGACGTCGTCCGAGGAGGCTCCCGGCGACCAGGGCAGGTGTGGCGTCCGTGGATAGTGCGTACGCATGATGACCTGCTGACCTGTCCGTTCGGATGACGATGTGCGCGTCACTGTAGGGATCGGCGGGGGGCCGGATCCACCCATTAACACGGGCGGCGCCGACTACAGTCCGGTCGGGAACGGACGCGCAGAAGGGGGCACGATGGCCAAGGTCAGCATCAGCCTGGACGCCGAACTGGTGGTGGAGGTGATGGTGCTCGCGGGTGTGGGCTCGCCGCAGGACGCGGTGGAGGCCGTGGTCCGCGACTACATCGAGCGCGCCCACCGGACCGAGGCCCGCGTCGAACTGAAGGACCACCGGCGCCACCCCACCGCCCCTCCCGCGCCGAATCCGGACACGGCCTGACCGGCCGTTCGTGACCGGCCGTTCCGGATCGGCCGTGCCTGACCCGCCGTGCCTGACCCGCCGTGCCTGACCGTCCGTGCCTGATCGGGGCGAGTCGCAGGTCTTGTGTTCGCAGATCCTGGTCGGCAGGGTGTCCGGTGTGCGTGCCGATCTTGTTCGGTGGGGCGGGAGGACCGGGGGAGCGGGTGGCCCGCTGCCGCCGCCCGCTCCCGGACGGCGCGCCGGCAGCGGCGGCTTCGATCAGCCGCCGACGGGTTCGACGGTTTGGGGGGAACGGCATGCTGACCGGGATCGTGATGGACGCGCTGGACGTCGCACGCATGGACCGCTTCTGGCGGGACGCGACGCAGGGCCGGACGGGCGGCCTGCAGCTGCGGTTCGTGCCGACCGAGGAGCCGAAGGCG
Organism: Streptomyces sp. NPDC043853; assembly: GCF_056436025.1. Classification (NCBI taxonomy): domain Bacteria; kingdom Bacillati; phylum Actinomycetota; class Actinomycetes; order Kitasatosporales; family Streptomycetaceae; genus Streptomyces; species Streptomyces sp. NPDC043853. The sequence goes on along the minus strand of NZ_JBWKDJ010000011.1, from coordinate 215,919 downwards.
CACAAGAACCGGCTCCACCTCGACCTGGCCGGGGGGCCGGACTGGGAGGCCGAGGTGGCGCGCCTGCTCGCGCTCGGCGCGACGCGGGTCGACATCGGCCAGGGCGACGTCCCGTGGGACGTGCTGGCCGACCCGGAGGGCAACGAGTTCTGCGTGCTGCGTCCCGGCCACCCCGGCGTGCTCGCCGACTCCGGCCTCGTCGCGATCTGCCTCGACGTCTCCGCGGAGGACCGCCACGCGCAGCAGGCCTTCTGGCCGTCCCAGGCCGACTGGCAGGCGGTCGAGTCCCACGACTGGGGCTTCCGGCTCCGACGTCGGCCCACCAGCACCGTCTCGCTGGTGATGGGGCCGCCCGCGGCGCCGAAGGCGGCGCGGAACAGGCTGCGGCTGGAGGTCACCCGTCGAGACCGGGAACCGGGCGAGTTCCTCGATGCCGCCGGGAACGAGTTCCACGTCGCGCACTGACCCCGGCCGCCCCGCCCGCCCCCGCGCCGGGCCCGGTCCGGGCCCCGGTTCAGGGCCCGGCGCAGGGCCCGCGTGCTTACTCTTGGCGGGTGAAGAAGAGCATCACCGAACTCGCCGACGGTCGTGAGCTGATCTACTACGACGCCGACGCGAGCGACGCCGTGCGCGACGTGCCCGACCCGCGCCCGCTCACCCCGGTCGGGAGCCGCTCGGAGCTCCGCCGCGACGAGGCGACCGGCGACTGGATCACCATCGCGGCCCACCGCCAGGCCCGCACCCACCTCCCGCCCGCCGACGCGTGCCCGCTCTGCCCCGCCCGGGACGGCCGCGCCGGGGAGATCCCGGCCGCCGACTACGAGGTCGCGGTGTTCGAGAACCGATTCCCCTCCCTGGCCGGCGGAGCGGGACGCTGCGAGGTCGTCTGCTTCACCCCCGAGCACGACGCCGGCTTCGCCGACCTCACCCCGGCCCGGGCCCGGCTGGTCCTGGACGCCTGGACCGACCGCACCGCCGAACTGTCCGCCCTCCCCGGCATCGAGCAGGTGTACTGCTTCGAGAACCGCGGGGCCGAGATCGGCGTCACCCTCCCGCACCCGCACGGCCAGATCTACGCCCTCCCCTTCACCACCCCGCGCACCGCCAAGATGACCGCCGCCGCGGCCGCGCACCGCTCCGCCACCGGCCGCAACCTCTTCGAGGACCTCCTCTCCGGTGCCCGCACCGCCCGCGAACGCCTGGTCGCGGAAGGCGAGCACTGGACGGCCTTCGTCCCCTACGCCGCCCGCTGGCCCTACGAGGTACACCTCTACCCGCACCGCCGGGTGCCCGACCTGACCCGGCTCACCGAGGCGGAACGCGAGGAGTTCCCCGGCCTCTACCTGGACCTGCTGCGCCGCTTCGACCGGCTCTTCGGCCTCCCCGAACCCACCCCGTACGTCTCCGCCTGGCACCAGGCGCCGGCCCGCGGCGGCGGGGAACTCGCCCTGCACCTGGAGCTGTTCACGGTGCGGCGGGCCCCCGGCAAGCTCAAGTACCCGGCCGGCACCGAATCCGGAATGGAGGCCTTCATCAACGACGTGGCCCCCGAGGAGGCCGCCCGGCGCCTGCGGGAGGTCCGGTGAACGGCCCGGTCCACATCATGGAAGCCGCGTTCCGGCAGCTCTACGGCACCTCCCCGGAGGGGGTCTGGTCCGCCCCCGGCCGGGTCAACCTGATCGGCGAACACACCGACTACAACGACGGTTTCTGCCTGCCGATGGCGCTGCCCCAGGCCACCCTGGTAGCCGCCCGCCGCCGCACCGACGGCCTGCTGCGGCTGCACAGCGCCCAGGGCGACGGCCGGATCACCGAACTCCCGCTCGCCGGCCTCGCCCCCGGCGCCGCCACCGGCTGGGCCCGCTACCCGGCCGGGGTGGTCTGGGCCCTCGCCGGGGCCGGTCACGACGTGGGCGGCGGCGCCGACCTGCACATCGACAGCACCGTCCCCACCGGCGCCGGACTGTCCTCCTCCGCCGCCCTGGAGTGCGCGGTCGCCCTCGCGTACGACGACCTGTACGGGCTGGGCCTGCCCGGACCCGAACTGGCCCGGACCGCCCAGCGGGCGGAACACGCCTTCGCCGGCGTGCCGTGCGGGATCATGGACCAGATGGCCTCCGTCTGCAGCGCCGAGGCCACCGCCCTGCTCCTGGACTGCCGCACCCTGGACCACCGGCGGATCCCCTTCGGGCTCGCCGCGGACGGCCTGAGACTGCTGGTCCTCGACACCCGGGTCAAGCACGACCTCGGCGACGGCGCGTACGCCGCCCTGCGCGCCGGGTGCGAACGCGCGGCCGCCCTGCTCGGCCTGCCCGCACTCCGCGACCTGGCCCCCGCCGACCTGGACGGGGCACTGGCCGGCCTGCCCGCCGAACTCGCCCCGCTGGTCCGCCACGTGGTCACCGAGAACGAACGGGTCACCCGGGCCGTCGCCCACCTGGAGGCCGAGGACACCGAAGGCCTCGGCCCGCTGCTCACCGCCGGCCACACCTCCCTGCGCGAGGACTACCGGATCTCCTGTGCCGAGACCGACCTGGTGGTGGACACCGCCGTGGCCGCGGGCGCGCTCGGCGCGCGGATGACCGGCGGCGGATTCGGGGGTTCGGTGATCGTCCTGATCCGCGACCGCCAGGCCCGCGCGGTCGTCGACGCCGTCACCGAGGCCTCCCGCCGGGCCGGCCACCGCACCCCGTCCGTACTCGAAGCCCTCCCTTCCCGCGGAGCGTGCCGCCTTTCCTGAGGTCGGCGGCAGGCCCTCCCCCCGAGCGAAACACCGGTGTAACGCGCGGCCCGTAGCGTGGGCCCGATGAGCACGCAGGCGAACGCGAACGCGAACGGGAACGCGAACGCGAACGCGGACGGGACCGGCTCCGTGAGGCACATCCGCCCCGGCACCGAGGACGACCTCGCGGAACTGACCCGCATCTACAACCACTACGTCACCCGGACGCCGATCACCTTCGACACCGAGCCGTTCACCGTGGACCAGCGCCGGCCGTGGCTGGCGGCCCATCCCGCCCACGGCCCGCACCGGCTCCTGGTGGCCGAGGAGGGCGGCAAGCTCCTCGGCTACGCGACCAGCAGTGCGTTCCGCCCGAAGCAGGCCTACGCGACCTCCGTGGAGATCAGCGCCTATGTGGCGCCCGAGCACACCGGACGCGGCATCGGCAGCCTGCTGTACACCGCGCTCTTCGAGGTACTGGAGCGGGAGGACGTCCATCTGGCGCTCGCCGGGATCACCGTGCCCAACGAGGCGTCACAGCGGCTCCACGAACGCTTCGGGTTCCGGCCCGTCGGCCGGTTCGAGCAGGTCGGGCGGAAGTTCGGGAAGTTCTGGGACGTGGCCTGGTTCCAGAAGCCGATGGCCGGCGCCGAAGCCGCCGATCCCGCCCCGCCCGGCCCGGCCCGCGGGTAGAGTTCCGGGCCATGCACCCGGTCCACCGCCACGGTACGCGCCTGGAGCTGCGCGAGCTCGGTCCCGCCGACGTGGACGCCGTACTGGCGGTCTACGGCAGTCCGGAGGCGACCGAGCACCTGTCCTTCGAGCCGCGCACCCGGGCCGAGGTCGAGGGGATCGTCGCCCGGTCCGTCGCCTCCGCCGGGGCCGTCCCCCGTACCGAGTACGCCCTCGCCGTCGTGGAACGCTCCGGCGGGCCACTGGTCGGCTTCGGCCGGCTCGCCGCCGACCCGCACCAGACCCGGGCCGCCACCCTCGGCTTCGCGCTCCGCCCCGACACCTGGGGGCGGGGCTACGGCCTGGAGACCGTACGGCTGCTGCTCGCGCTCGGCTTCGAAGAGCTCGGCCTGCACCGCATCTGGGGCGCGAGGTCCCCGCTGAACGTGGCATCGGCCCGGACCATGGCCCGGGCCGGCCTGGTCGAGGAGGGCCGGATCCGCGAGCACGTCCACAAGGGCGGGGTCTGGCGGGACTCGGTGGTGCACGCGATCCTCGACCGCGAATGGAGCACACCCGAACAAAACGCTCAGGGCTGACCCGCCGCCCGCGAGGTTCACCCGCGAGCCGTCCTGGGCGCGCGGGGGCAGGCCCGCCGGTGCATGCTCGGAAGCATGACCGAGGCGAGCGACGCGGCCGCTGCGGACCGCGCTCTGAAGACCAAGCACCGGCAGATGTGGGCCCTGGGCGACTATCCCGCAGTGGCGTCCCGGCTGATCCCCGAACTGGGCGAGGTGCTGACCCGCGCCTGCGGGGTCACCAGCGGCCAGCGGGTGCTCGACGTCGCGGCCGGCTCCGGCAACGCGGCCATCCCCGCGGCGAGGGCCGGAGCCCATGTCGTCGCCTCCGACCTCACCCCCGAACTGCTCGACGTCGGCCGCCAGCTCGCCCGGGAACAGGGCCTGGAGCTGGAGTGGGAGGAGGGGGACGCCGAGGCGTTGCCCTATGCCGACGGCGACTTCGACGCCGTCATGTCCTGCGTGGGCGTGATGTTCGCCCCGCACCACCAGGCCAGCGCCGACGAACTGGTCCGGGTCTGCCGCACCGGCGGCAGGATCGGCCTGGTCAACTGGACCCCCCAGGGGTTCATCGGCCAGATGTTCGCGGCCATGAAGCCGTTCGCGCCCCCGCCGCCGCCCGGGGCGCAGCCGCCCCCGCTCTGGGGCGAGGAGGCGCACGTCCGGGCGCTGTTCGGCGACCGGGTCACCGACGTGGAGGCCCGCACCCGGACGGTGCGGGTGGACCGGTTCGGCCGGCCGGGGGAGTTCCGCGAGTTCTTCAAGAACTGCTACGGCCCCACCATCGCCGTGTACGAGTTCAATGCGGAGGACCCCGCGAAGCTGTCCTCCCTCGACCGTGAACTCGACGCCCTCGCGGAGCGTTTCATGCGCGACGGGGCCATGGACTGGGAGTACCTGCTGTTCACCGCGCGCGTGCTCTAGGTCGGCTCTTTCGGATCCTGCCGGCCGGCGCGGGTCAGGCAAGATCCGTAAGAGGCGGCCTGGGCCGCCTGGCGAGGACCGGCCCGGCGCGGCCGGGGTGGTGGCCTAAGCCGTACAAGTACCGCCAAGACGGCCGGAGTTCGTGACACGCTCACGTTCGGGTGACTGTCCCCGGCCGCGGGGTGCCGCACCGGCAGGGTGTCTTCATGATCACCCATGCCCTGCGACGCCGTGCCGTCGTCATCGCCGCCGCCCTGACCGCGGCCCTGCTGCCGTCCGCCCGGTCCGAGGCCGCCGACCCCGCGGCCCTGCCGGACGCCGTCCGGGCCGGGACGGTCCGCACCGCCCCCGTCGCGGCCGCCGCCCCCGCCAACTCCTGCCCCGTCGTCGAGGACCGCCTGTTCGCCGCCGCCGACACCTCGGTCGACCTGGCCAGGATCACTCCGGCCCCGTCCTGGCGGACCAACTGCAAGCAGCTCTACCGTTCCGACGGCCGCCCGCCGGAGATCGTCTTCGAGCAGGGCTTCCACCCCCGCGACACCGTGAACGGCCAGTACGACCTGGAGCAGTACGTCCTGGTCAACCAGCCCTCCCCGTACGTCTCCACCTCGTACGACCACGACCTGTACAAGACCTGGTGGAAGAGCGGCTGGAACTACTACGTGGACGCCCCGGGCGGGGTGGACGTCAACGCCACCATCGGCGACACCCACAAGTGGGCCTCGCAGGTGGAGGTGGCCTTTCCCGGCGGGGTCGACCGGAAGTTCATCGTCGGTGTCTGTCCCGTCGACAAGACCACCAAGACCGAGATCATGGAGCAGTGCCGGGACAACCCCTACTACGTGCCCTGGCGCAATGCCTGGCCGGCCCGGACCGCCGCGTCCTGACGGCCCGCCCCGCACCCGGACTTCGCGGCTTGCCGCGTCCTGACTTCCTGGCTGCCTGCCGTCCTGACTTCCTGACGTCCCGACCCGGCCGGTGCGGCCCGCCCCACGGCGCCCGCACGGCCGGGGCCGGACCCGTGGCACGGGTTCCGGCCCCGGACGGTGCCGTCACGCGGAAAGGCCCGCCGGCTGCGCCTCGGCCGCGGCCAGGAACTGGGTCGCGGCCAGCTCCCCGTACAGCGGGTCGCCCGCCACCAGCTCCTCGTGGGTTCCGGTGGCCCGCACCCGCCCGGCCTCCATGACCACGATCCGGTCGGCCAGCGTCACCGTGGACAGCCGGTGCGCCACCACCAGCACGGTGGTGTCCCGGGCGGCCTCCGCCACCACGTCCCGCAGCGCGAGCTCGTTGACCGCGTCCAGCTGCGAGGTGGCCTCGTCCAGCAGCAGCAGCCTGGGCTTGCGCAGCAGCGCCCGGGCGATCGCCACCCGCTGCCGCTCACCGCCCGACAGGGTGGACCCGCGGTGCCCGACCTGGGTGTCCAGCCCCTGCGGCAGCCGGCCGACCAGGCCCTCCAGCCGGGACCGCCGCAGCACGCCGGCGATCTCCTCCTCGGTGGCGTGCGGCGCACCCAGCAGGAGGTTCTCGCGCAGGGTGCCCGCGAGCACCGGGGCGTCCTGCTCCACGTAGCCGATGGTGGCGCGCAGCTCGGCCAGCGGCCAGTCCCGCACGTCCCGGCCGTCGACGAGCACCCGCCCGCCGGTCGCCTCGTAGAACCGCTCGATCAGCCCGAAGACCGTGGTCTTGCCGGCACCGGACGGGCCGACGAAGGCGGTCATGCCCGCGCCCGGCACCTCGAAGCTCACCCCGTGGTGCACGGGCGGCAGGTCCGGCCCGTACCCGAAGTGCACGTCCCGGAAGGACACCGTGGCCGGGACGCGCGGTTCCGCCTCCGGCAGCCGCGGCGACGGCCCGCCGACCGGCTCCGTCTCCAGCTCCTCGGCCTCGGTGATCCGCGCCAGGGCGGCCGAACCCACCTGGTACTGCGAGGCGGCGTCCGCCAGCTTCGAGATGGGGTCGATCAGGTAGAAGAGGAAGAGCAGGAAGGCGACCAGGGTGGACACCGAGATCGTCCCCGAGGCCACCCGGGCACCGCCGATCCCCAGCACCGCCAGGAACGACACCTGCACCGACAGGCCGATCGAAGGCCCGGCGACCGCCTGCCACTTGGCGGAGGTCACCCCGTGCCGCCAGGCCTCCTCGGCCGCCGCCTCCACCCGCGCCGTCTCCCGGGCCTCTGCACCTGAGGCCTTGATGGTCCGGTAGGCGCCGAAGGCCCGCTCCAGCACGGTCGAGATCTCGCCGACGGCCTCCTGGGCCCGCTCGGAGGACTTCGCGATCTTCGGGTACACCACGCCGGTGGCCCCGCCGACCAGCACGATCACCCCGAGGGTGACCCCGAGCAGCACCAGGTCCATCGCCGCCATCAGGGCCACCGTCGCGAGGAAGGTGATGCCGCCGGTCGCCGCGGACACCACCGACTTCGTGGTCACGGCGCGCAGCAGTGTGGTGTCGGAGGTCACCCGGGACATCAGGTCGCCGGGCTTGGAGCGCTCCACTTCCGGCAGCCTCAGCCGCATCAGACGCTGCACCAGACCGCGCCGCGCCGCCAGCACCACGGACTCGCCGGTCCGTTCCAGCACGTACGCGCCGAGCGCGTCGATCACCGTGGCCAACACCACCAGGGCCGTGAGCAGCACCAGGAGGCCTGCCACCGAGTCCCCGCGGCCCAACCGGTCCACCAGCGCCTTCGCGGCGAGGGGCTGCGCCAGCCCGCTCGCCGCACCGATCAGCGAGAACAGCGCGCCCAGCGCGACCGTCCACCGGTGCGGCCGGAAATGCCGGTACAGCGCCTTCCAGTTCTGCGCCGCGGGCCGATTCCGCGCGGCTTCCTTCTCCGCCTCTGCATAGTCCATGCCGGCCAGCATCGAGCAACCCGCCGGGCGGGGCGCCGGCCGTGGACCGCGTATGTCACCTGGCGCTCCCGGCAGCCGCCGAACGGCGATACCGCTCCGGCCACGCCGCCTTCGTGCGCCCCCCGCGTACACCCTTCGCACGCCGCCTTCGCACCCCGCGTTCACCCGCCGCCGTCACCCGCCGCGGTGAACCCTCCGCCTCACCCGTCCGGACCAGCGCCCCCCGGACCGCCCGGCCGCACGGCCCGTGCGGCGTACCGGCGGTGACACGAACGGAGGCGCCCGTGGGGGGAGTTCCGGCACGACACGCCGGGCACGCACCCGTAGCGTCGTCGGTACGCCACCCGGCGTCCGCGACCGGACCGGCCGCGTACGCCGCGGGAGGGGGGCTTGGGGCTGTCCCGCCGTCGGGCAGGGCCCGACCGGCACTCCGTACGAGGAGCCGAGCCGATGCAGACCAACCTTCCGAGCACCGCCCTGCTGCGGATAGAACGCGGCCACGCCGAGCCCGAGGAACTCGCCGCGATAACCGCCGTGCTGACCGCCTGCGTGGCCGGACGCCGCGCCCTCGCCCTGCACGCCGAGCAGCACCCCGCGACGCCCGGCCGCCGTTCAGCCCGGCGGCCGGGCGTCGCGCATGCGGCCTGCTGGTCCGGGTGCTGGGCCTGCCGCTGACCGCGGCAGGCCCCACCGCGGCCGGCGGCCGCGCTCACCCTCCGGCACGGTGGGGGCCCGCCCGTCACGGCGCGGGCCCGCACCACCGCGCGGAGGGAGCGTCCCGCCGGTCAGCCGCGCCGCAGCACCCGCTGCAGCACGGAGGACAGCTCGGCCTCGGGGTCCGCCACCGGCCCCTCGGACCGCCACGCCACGTACCCGTCGGGCCGCACGAGCACCGCCCCGTCGGCCCGCACGCCGTGTACGTCCGCCCAGTCCGCCCCGTCCTGGGTGCGGAACTCCGCGTCCGGACCCTCGCCCAGGACGCGTCCCGCCAGCCGCAGGGACATCCGTCCGGCCACCCGCTCCGCCGCCGCCCGCCAGGGCGTGCCCGGCGAGCACAGCAGGGTGAACGAGCGCTCGTAGAGGTCCAGGGAGGACATCCGGCCGTCCGGCCCGTCCAGCCACAGGTGCGGGGCCCGGGTGCCCGGGGAGCCGTCGAGCAGCATCCCGGGCGGGATGATCTCGCGCTCGGGGTCGCCGCCGATCAGCGCGCCCCGCGGGTAGCAGTACGCCATCGCGGTCGGCAGCATCCGGCTGTCCTTGCCGGCCTTGGCGCTCGGCCCGCCGGGTACTCCGGGCGCGCCGGGCAGCGGCGAGTAGCCGGGGTGGTCGTGCTCGACGGAACGCGCCGAGGCCCGCTCACTGGTGGCCAGGGCCACCGGTCGCCGTTCCTCCCCGTAGGTGTCCAGCAGGCCCGGCCCGGCCTCGCCCGCCAGCACGGCCGCGAGCTTCCAGGCCAGGTTGTGGGCGTCCTGGATACCGGTGTTGGAGCCGAACGCGCCGGTCGGCGACATCTCGTGCACGGCGTCGCCGACGAGGAACACGCGGCCCGCCGCGTACTGGTCCGCCACCCGTTCGGCGGCGTGCCACGCCGCCTTCCCGCCGATCTCCACGTCCAGGTCGGGCACCCCGATGGCGCGGCGGATGTGGTCCGCGCACCGTTCGTCGGTGAAGTCCTCCATGGTCTCGCCGACCTCGGGGTGCCACGGGGCGTGGAACACCCAGTTCTCGGCGTTGTCCACCGGCAGCAGCGCCCCGTCCGCGCCCGGCTTGATCAGGTAGCAGACGATGAACCGGAGGTCGCCCAGCACCTCGGGCAGCCGACGGGAGCGGAAGGTCACGCTCACGTTGTGGAACAGGTCCCCGTTGCCGGTCTGCCGGATGCCCAGCTGTTCCCGGACCGGGCTGCGCGGGCCGTCCGCGGCGACCAGGTACTGCGCGCGCACCCGGATGTGGGCGCCGGTGTCGCGGTCCTTGACCACGGCGCTGATGCCCTCGGGGTCCTGGTCGAAGGAGATCAGCTCGGTGGAGAAGCGCACGTCCGAGCCGGCCTCACGGCTGAGTTCGGCCAGCACCGGCTCGATGTTGTTCTGGCTGCACAGGCACCACCGGGTGGGGCTGAACCTGGCCAGCGCGCCGCCCGGGTCGGTGTTCTCCACCAGCCAGCGGTGGTCGCCACCGGTCAGCGAGGTGGCCTGGATCAGCCCCTTGTTCTCCTCCAGCACCGCTGCCGCCCGGCGGATGCGCGGTTCCGCGCCGGCCACCCGGAACAGCTCCATCGTCCGGGCGTTGATGCCGCGGCCGCGTGGGTGGGGGGACACGCCGGCGTGCTTCTCGACCAGCATGTGCGCGACCCCGTGCCGGCTCAGGAACAGCGAGGCGGACAGTCCCACCAGGGAGCCGCCCACCACCAGTACCGGCACCTCGACGTCGTATTTCTCTTCCATGGCCTGCTCGGCTCCTTCCCGCGGGGGATGACGCAGCTTTCTATGCCCGTTGGCTGCCCGCTGACCGGCCCGATACGGCCGCCGTTCATCCGTTTGATCTGCATGTGTCGCGTTCTCTGGAGGCTGCGGCAACGATCTGTCTAGAGGAGGAGCAGCGCCCGTGCCCGCACGAGGGCCGGCCTGCCACCGGATCAGCGGGCCGGACGCCCGCGCCGCTGCCACCGACCCCGACAGCGCAAGGACACAAGGCCCGCGCGGAGCGCGGCCGTTGTCACCACAAGGGAGCGTGCAAGATGACCATCACCCTGCCGGATCGCGTCTCGCAGTCGGCCTTCGACGGGTCCCGGCTCCGGGTCGTCATGCTGGTCGACCTGCACGACGGCGCCCAGAACCGGTTCCTGGAGGCCTACGAGCAGATCCGCCACCATGTTGCCGCTACCCCGGGCCACCTCAACGACCAGCTGTGCCAGTCGTTCGAGAATCCCTCCCAATGGCTCATCACCAGCGAGTGGGCGAGCGCCCCGCAGTTCCTCGACTGGGTCAACAGCGAGGCGCACATCGAGCAGATCCGGCCGCTGAGCGCCTGCATCCGCACCACCTCCTCGATGCGCTTCAACGTGCTGCGGGAGACCGGCGAGAGGGTGACCGGCGGTGCCGTCCAGCAGTCAGCGCGGCTCGGCGACGACCTGGTGCGGCACGCGCTGACCTTCACGGTGCGCCCCGGCAGCGAGGAGGCCGTCGCCAAGCTCCTCGCCGAGTACGACCCGCCGTCCGCGAAGGTCGACGACACCACCCGGCTGTGCCGCACCACGCTGTTCATGCACGGCAACCGGGTCGTGCGGACGGTCGAGGTCAAGGGCGACCTCACCAAGGCCCTGCGGCACGTCGCCCGGCAGCCCGAGGTCCGGGCCGTCGAGGAGGCCATCAACCCGTACCTGGAAGTGGACCGCGACCTCGACGACCCGGAATCGGCGCGGGTGTTCTTCACCCGGGCCGCCATGCCGGCCGTGCACCACGTGGCCGCGCACGGCGACGCCGCCCGGTGCCGCCCCGAGGAGGTGGAGCGGCACGCGATCTACTACCGGGCCAAGCCCGGACGGGGCACGCTGCTGGCCAAGTTCCTCGCCCGGCAGGCCGAGGCCGCGGCCGGCGACACCACCGGACCGGTGGTCAGCAGCACCGTCTTCCAGCGCGACGACATCGTCGTACGCCTGATCGACGTACGCGGCCCGCTCGGCGAGGACCCCGTCGCGATCCTCGGCATCCGGGGGCCCCGCAAGAGCGCGGTGCTCGACCGGCTGCTCGACGGCACGGCGTACCGGCCCCCGGCCACCGCGCAGCAGCCCGCACACCTGCTCGTCCGCTCCGGCATGCGCCTGGTCACCGACCGGTCCGCCCGGGACTCCTGACCCGCCGCCGGCCCGGACCCCCCGACCCGGCCCCCGACCCGGACCCCGCCGCCGACCCGGCCCCGCCCCCCGACCCGTAAACCACGCCCCAGCCCGCCCCCGCCAGGAGGAACGCAGTCATGACCACGCACGCCCCACGCATCGTGGACCTCAGCGAGACTCAGCCCAACCGCAGGCGGGGCGGTGACATCCGCGCCGTTCTCACCCCCACCTCATGCGGCGCGACCAGCGGGTTCATGGGCCTCGCGCTGATGGAGCCGGGCGAGTGGATCGCCGAGCACTACCACCCGTACTCCGAGGAGTTCGTGTTCCTGGTGGCCGGCCGCGTCGAGGTCGACCTGGACGGCGTCACCCACGAGATGCGCCCCGATCAGGGCCTGCTCGTCCCGATGAACGTCCGCCACCGGTTCCGCAACACCGGATCCGAGGAGGCCCGCATGGTCTTCCACCTCGGCCCGCTGGCCCCCCGCCCCGAGCTGGGCCACGTCGACACCGAGACCAACCCGGCGGGAGCCGGTCACCCGGCACCGTCCCACACCCCGGCCCCGGCCCCGTCCGAGGCAGTGTCGTGACCCGGCGGGTGGCCGTCACCGGCATCGGCGTGGTCGCCCCCGGCGGGATCGGCGCCCCGGCCTTCTGGGACCTGCTGTCCCACGGCCGTACGGCGACGCGCGGCATCACCCTGTTCGACCCCGCCGGGTTCCGGTCCCGGATCGCCGCCGAGGTGGACTTCGACCCCGCCGCACACGGCCTGGACGCCGGCACGGTCGCGCGCTGCGACCGGTACATCCAGTTCGCCCTGGTCGCCGCGCGGGAGGCGGTCCGCGACAGCGGGCTGGACCTCGCCGCGGCCGACCCGTGGCGCACCGGTGTCTCCCTGGGCAGCGCGGTCGGCGGAACCACCCGCCTGGAGTCCGACTACACCCTCGTCAGCGGCAAGGGTGCCTGGTGGGACGTGGACCACCACCCCGCCCGCCCCGACCTGCACCGGGCCTTCACACCGGCCACCCTCGCGGCCACGGTCGCCGAGGACGTCGGCGCCCGCGGCCCGGTGCAGACGGTCTCCACGGGCTGCACCTCCGGCCTCGATGCCATCGGCTACGCCTGCCACTCCATCGAGGAGGGCCTGATGGACGTGTGCGTGGCGGGCGCCTCCGACTCGCCGATCTCGCCCATCACCGTGGCCTGCTTCGACGCCATCAAGGCGACCTCGGCGAACAACGACGACCCGGAGCACGCCTCCCGGCCGTTCGACGCCCGCCGGGACGGCTTCGTCCTCGGCGAGGGCAGCGCCGTCCTGGTGCTGGAGGAACTGGAGCACGCCCGGGCCCGCGGCGCCACCGTGCACTGCGTGATCGGCGGCTACGCCACCTTCGGCAACGCCCACCACATGACCGGGCTCACCAAGGAGGGCATCGAGATGGCGCGCGCCATCTCCACCGCGCTCGACCACGCCGGCCTCGCCCCCACCGAGGTGGACTACGTCAACGCGCACGGCTCCGGCACCAAGCAGAACGACCGGCACGAGACCGCCGCCGTCAAGCGGGTCCTGGGCCCGCACGCCTACCGGACCCCGATGAGCTCCATCAAGTCCATGGTCGGCCACTCCCTGGGCGCCATCGGCGCCATCGAACTGGTGGCCTGCGTGCTGGCGCTCACCCACCAGGTGGTGCCGCCGACCGCCAACTACGAGCACCCCGACGAGGAGTGCGACCTCGACTACGTCCCGGTGACCGCCCGCGAGCGGAAGCTGAACACCGTCCTGTCGGTGGGCAGCGGCTTCGGCGGGTTCCAGTCCGCGGTCGTCATGTCGAAGCCCCCCGAAACCCGGACGAAGGTGAGGACGGCATGAGCCCGGAACCGGAGCCCCCGGCCGCGGGGACCACCCCCGGCCGCACCGCGGTCATCACCGGCATCGGCGTCGTCGCCCCCAACGGCGTGGGCATGAACGCCTTCTGGAAGGCCACCCAGGCCGGAACCTGCGTACTCGACCGGATCACCCGCAAGGGCTGCGAACACCTGCCCCTGCGGGTGGCCGGAGAGGTCAGGGACTTCGACCCGCACGGCCTGGTCGAAGAGCGCTACCTGGTGCAGACCGACCGCTTCACCCACTTCTCGCTGGCCGCCGCCGACATGGCCATGGAACAGGCCCTGCTCGGCCGCGCCGACTACGAGGACGACTCCTTCTCCATCGGCGTGATCACCGCCGCCGGGTCCGGCGGCGGCGAGTTCGGCCAGCGCGAGCTCCAGCAGCTGTGGGGCCAGGGTCCGAAGTACGTCGGCCCCTACCAGTCCATCGCCTGGTTCTACGCCGCCACCAGCGGCCAGATCTCCATCCGCGGCGGCTTCCGCGGCCCCTGCCAGGTGGTGGCCAGCGACGAGCCCGGCGGCCTCGACGCCTTCGCCCAGGCCGCCCGTACGATCCGGCGCGGCACCGACGCCGTGCTGGTCGGTTCCGCCGAGGCCCCCCTCGCCCCGTACTCGATGGTCTGCCAGCTCGGCTACCCCGAACTGAGCACCCACCCCGACCCGGAGCGCGCCTACCGCCCGTTCACCGCCTCCGCCTGCGGGTTCGCCCCCGCCGAGGGCGGCGCCGTCCTCATCGTGGAGGACCTGGAACGGGCCACCGCCCGGGGCGCCCCGGTCCGCGCCGAAATCGCCGGCCACGCGGCCACCTTCACCGGCGCCGGACAGTGGCAGCGGTCCCGGGAGGGACTGGCCCGGGCGATCACCGGAGCGCTCCGGCAGGCCGGCTGCGCCGCCGAGGAGATCGACGTGGTCTTCGCCGACGCCCTCGGCGTCCCCGAGGCCGACCGCGCCGAGGCCCTCGCGATCACCGACGCCCTCGGCACCGCGCACGGCCGCACCGTGCCGGTGACCGCCCCCAAGACGGGCACCGGCCGCGCCTACTGCGGCAGCGCCGCCCTCGACGTGGCCGCCGCCGCACTGGCCCTGGAACACGGCCTGGTACCGCCCACACCGAACGTCTTCGACGTCTGCCACGACCTCAACCTGGTCACCGGCACCGCGCAGACCGCCCCGCTCCGGACCGCCCTGGTCCTCAGCCGCGGCCTGATGGGGTCCAACTCGGCCCTCGTCCTGCGCACCCCCGTCCGCCCCTCCCCCTGAAGGAGCAAGCACCATGTCCGAACGACTCACCGTCGAAGAACTCAGCGCGCTGATGAAGCGCAGCGCGGGCGTCTCCGTCGAGCCCGCGGTCCTGGCCGGCCGGCCCGACGCCGAGTTCGCCGACTACGGCCTCGACTCGCTCGGCCTGCTCGGCATCGTCGCCGAGCTGGAGAAGCGCCACGGCCACCCGCTCCCCATCGAGGTGGAGCACTGCAAGACCCCCCGGGCCTTCCTGGACCTGGTCAACGACTGCCTGATGACGGGAGCCTGAGCATGCCCGGCAGCACCGACAACGAGATCAAGATCGCCGCACCCCTCGACCTGGTCTGGGACGTCACCAACGACCTCCCCACCTGGCCCGAGCTGTTCAGCGAGTACGCCTCCATCGAGATCCTCGCGGAGGAGGGCGACACGACGCGGTTCCGCCTGGCCATGCACCCCGACGAGAACGGGGTGGTGTGGAGCTGGGTCTCCGAGCGCACCGTCTTCCGCGACGAACTCCAGGTCAAGGCCCGCCGGGTGGAGACCGGACCGTTCGAGTTCATGAACATCCACTGGGAGTACACCCCGGTGCCCGGCGGCACGAAGATGCGCTGGCGGCAGGAGTTCGCCATGAAGCCCGGAGCCCCCCTCGACGACGCGGGGATGACCGACCGCATCAACCACAACTCGAAGATCCAGATGGAACTCATCCGGGAAAAGATCGAAGCGCGAGTCTGAGGAGGCCGCACGATGCACCAAGCCCTCATCATCGCCCGGATGCAGCCGGACTCGGCGGAGGACATCGCCCGGGTGTTCGCCGAGTCCGACGCCGGCGAACTGCCGCACATCGTCGGCGTCACCCGCCGCAGCCTGTTCCAGTTCGGCGACGTCTACCTGCACCTGTTCGAAACCCCGCACCCGCCGGGCCCCGAGGTCGCCAAGGCCTCGAAGCACCCGCTGTTCCAGGACATCAGCGAACAGCTCTCCGCCTACGTCAGGCCCTACGACCCGCAGACCTGGCGGAGCCCGAAGGACGCCATGGCCCGCCAGTTCTACAGCTGGCAGTCAGGGCGCTGACCGCAGCGCCTCCGCCGCTTCCGCGGCCACCGCCCCGGCGACCGCGGACAGCGCGGGGGAGTGCAGCTTCCACTGCTGCCAGTAGAGGGCCACGTCCAGCGGACGGTCCGGCGCCAGTTCCACCAGCGCGCCGGACCCCAGCAGGGGCAGCGCCTGCGGCTCCGGGACCAGCCCCCAGCCCAGCCCGGCGGCCACCGCGTCCCGGAAGCCCTCCGAGGCCGGCACGTGGTGGCGTACCGGTCCGGCACCCGTGCGCCCGTCCGTCAGCCTGCGGGTGAACGCGTCCTGCAGGTCGTCGCTCCGGTCGAAGACGATCACCGGGGCCTGCGGCAGGTCCCGCTCCAGCGGACCGCCCAGATACCGCTCGGCGAAGGCGGGCGAGGCCACCGGCAGATAGCGGGCCAGGCCGAGCCGGCGTACCGAACAGCCCGCCACCGGGTCGGGGGACGAGGTGACCGCCGCCATCACCTGCCCCTCCCGCAACAGCATCGTGGTGCGGCTCTCGTCCTCCCGGTGGAGCTCCACGCAGACCGGCGGATCCTGCGGCACCCGGGTCAGCGCCGGCAGGAACCAGGTGGCCAGCGCATCGGCGTTCACCGCGATCGGCAGCCGAGCCGGCCCCTGCCCGTCCCCGATGCCCAGCTCGGTCCGGGTGTCCCGCTCCAGCCGGGCCAGCTGCCGCGCGAACCGCACCACCACCTGCCCCGACTCGGTCGGCCGCACCGGCTTGGTGCGCATCAGCAGGACCCGCCCGGTGCGCTGCTCCAGGGCCTTCACCCGCTGGCTCACCGCCGAGGGCGTCACGTGCAGCACGGCCGCCGCCGCGTCGAAGGTGCCCTCGTCCACCACCGCGAGCAGGGTCCGTACGTGTTCCAGGGGCAGCTCGTCCATCACGCGTACGAGACTAGCGAAAGTTCTGCTAAGGATACGTAAGAATCTTTAGCTGTACGCATGATCGTCGCGTGCGTACCGTCGGAGCCATGACCAGCGCAACCCTCACCGCGGCCCTCGCCGGATTCGGCACCGGACTCTCCCTCATCGTCGCCATCGGCGCCCAGAACGCCTTCGTCCTGCGCCAGGGCGTCCGCCGGCACGCCGTCTTCGCCGTCGTCGCCATCTGCGCCCTCTCCGACGCCCTGCTCATCGCCCTCGGCGTCGCCGGCGTCGGGGCCGTGGTCACCGCCTGGCCGGCCGCCATCACCGCCGTCGGCATCGCCGGCGGCCTCTTCCTCGTCGGCTACGGAGTCCTCGCCGCCCGCCGGGTGCTGCGCCCCGACCCCGGCGCCGCCCTCTCCGCCGACGGCAAGGCCGCCGGCTCCGCCCGCGCCGCCGTCCTCACCTGCCTGGCCATGACCTGGCTCAACCCGCACGTCTACCTCGACACCGTGCTCCTCGTCGGCTCCCTGGCCACCGACCGCGGCGACCTGCGCTGGGCCTTCGGCATCGGCGCCGCCCTGGCCAGCCTCACCTGGTTCACGGGCCTCGGCTACGGCGCCCGGCTGCTGCGCGGCCTGCTGTCCACGCCCCGGGCCTGGCGGGTCCTGGACGGCCTGGTGGCCGCCACCATGCTCGCCATGGGAGGCCTGCTGCTGGCGGGGACCTGAGGGCCGCCCCCGAAAAACAGGTCTGGCCGGAACCCGATGTCCGTGGTGCCATAAAGGGTGGTGGGGCGGGCCGCGGGAGCGAAGGGCCGGCACATGTCCGAGAACACCAAGATGCGGGCGATGGCGTACGAGGCCTACGGCGGGCCGGAGGTCCTCGCCGAGACCTGGCTGCCGTGCCCCAAGTACGGTCCGGGAGAGCTCCTCGTCCGAGTGCGCCGGGCCGCCGTCAACCCGGTCGACTGGAAGATCATGGCCGGCGGGCTCGCCGGGCTGATGGAGGTCGTGTTCCCCGTCGTCCCCGGCTGGGACGTGGCCGGGACCGTCGAGGCCGTCGGCATCGACACCCCCGAATTCTCGGTCGGCGACGAGGTCATCGCCTACGCCCGCAAGGACTGGGTGCACGGCGGCACCTTCGCCGAGTACGTCACGGTGCCCGTCCGGGCGCTCGCACCGCGCCCGGCCTCGCTGGACTGGGACCAGGCCGCGGGGCTGCCGCTGGCCGGCCTGACCGCCTACCAGCTCCTGACCCGGCTGGGCACCTTCTCCGACGACGTGGTGCTGGTGCACGGCGCGGCCGGCGGCGTCGGCTCGATGGGCGTCCAGATCGCCCGTTCCCTCGGGGCCCGGGTCATCGGCACCGCCTCCGCCCGCAACCACGACAAGGTCAGGACGCTGGGCGCCGAGCCGGTCGAGTACGGGGACGGCCTCGCCGACCGGGTCCGGGACCTCGTGCCGGAGGGGGTCACGGTCGTCGCGGACTTCGTCGGCGGCGCCCTGGAGACCACCCGGGCCGTGCTCCGCAAAGGCGGCCGGCACGCCTCCATCGCCGACCCCTCCGTGCTCGGCGCGGGCGGCCAGTGGATGTGGGTCCGCCCCAGCGGCAGCGACCTCGCGGAACTGGGCCGCCTGGCCGACGGCGGGGCGCTGACCGTCCCCGTCGCGGCGACCTTCCCGCTGGAGGACCTCCCCGCCGCCTTCGCCCTCAGCCAGACCGGCCACGCCTCCGGCAAGATCACGATCTCCGTCGACTGACCTGACCCGACCTGACCCGGGTCACCAGGCGAGGTCCTCCAGGTCGTCGAGGCCCAGGCCGGCCAGGCCCGGGACGATCGGAACCGCGGCGGCGCCGCCGCCGGACAGGGAGAGCTCCGCCCAGATGACCTTCCCCCGCCCCGTGTACCGCGTGCCCCACCGCTCCGCCATCTGCGCCACCAGGAACAGCCCGCGCCCGCCCTCGTCGGTGCTCGCCGCGTACCGCAGGTGCGGTGCCGTACTGCTGCTGTCCCAGACCTCGCAGGTCAGCACCCGCTCCCGGAGCAGCCGCACCTTGATCGGCTCGCCGCCGTACCGGATCGCGTTCGTGATCAGCTCGCTGAGGATCAGCTCCGAGGTGAACGAGACCTCCTCCAGCCCCCACTCGGAGAGTTTGGCCGAGGCCGCGTTCCGCGCCCGCGACACCTCCGCCGGGTCCGCCGGCACGTCCCACTCCGCGACCTGGTCCGAGGTCAGCATCCGGGTCCCGGCCACCAGCAGCGCGATGTCGTCACTCGGCGCCGGGAACAGCAGCGCGTCCAGCACGTCCACACAGGTCTGCTCGGGCGTGCGGCCCGGCCGGGCCAGCGCCCCGCGCAGCAGCCCCAGCCCGCTCTCCAGATCGCGGTCCCGGTCCTCCAGCAGCCCGTCGGTGAACAGCACCAGCCGGCTCGCCTCCGCCAGCTCCAGCACCGCCGATTCGTAGGGCATCCCGCCCAGCCCCAGCGGCAGCCCGGCCGGCACCTCCGGGAACTCCACCCGCCCGTCCGGGTCCACCAGCGCCGGCCCGGGGTGCCCGGCCCGGGCGACCGCGCACTGCCCGGACGCCGGGTCGTAGACGGCGTAGAGGCAGGTGGCGCCGGTGATGCCGGGTCCCTCCCGGGACTCCGCCTGGTCCATGTCGATCCGCCCGACCAGCTCGTCGAGGTGCCCCAGCAGCTCGTCGGGCGGCAGGTCCAGGGTGGAGAAGTTGTGCACCGCGGTCCGCAGCCGGCCCATCGTGGCCGCCGCGTGCAGCCCGTGCCCCACGACATCGCCCACCACCAGTGCCACCCGCGCCCCCGGCAGCGGGATCACGTCGAACCAGTCCCCGCCCACCCCGGCCTTCGCCGGCAGGTACCGGTACGCCACCTCCACCGCGTTCTGCTCCGGCAGCACCCTCGGCAGCAGGCTCCGCTGCAGGGTCACCGCCATGGTGTGCTCCCGGGTGAACCGGCGCGCGTTGTCGATGGACACGCCCGCCCGGGCGGCCAGCTCCTCGGCGAAGGACAGGTCCTCCTCCACGAAGGCCTCCGGGGTGTCGGCCCGCCAGAAGTTCGCCATCCCCAGCACCACCCCGCGGGCCTGCAGGGGCACCGCGATGAGCGAATGGATCCCGTACTCCAGGGCCTGCGCGGCGCCCGGGGGGTCCTGCGCCTTCCAGGCGGGAGCGGTGGTCAGGTCCGCCTCCAGCACCGCCCGCCCGGTTTCCAGGGCCGCCGCCATCGGCGTGGTCGGCACCACGAACCGGATCAGGTCGCCCACCGGCTGCAGCGGGGGATCCGGCCGCACCCCGCACAACGCGGTCCGCCGCATCTCCGTGTGCACCCCGGAGGGCTCCTCGCCGCGCAGCACCGGGTCCAGCAGCTCCACCGTGACGAAGTCCGCGAACCGCGGCACCGCCACCTCCGACAGCTCCTCCGCGGTCCGTACGACGTCCAGGGTGGTGCCGATCCGCACCCCGGCGTCGTACAGCAGCTGAAGCCGGCTCCGGGCCACCTCGGACCGGCCCGCCAGCGCGGCCAGCTCGGTGGAGTCGCGCAGGGTGGCCACCGTCCCGGTCGGCTCGCCGGGGAAGGGCTGGGTGGGCCGCACGTTGACCGCCAGCAGCCGGTCCCCGGCCAGGTGCACCTCGTCCGTCGCGGTCCGCCCGGAGGCCAGCAGCCCGCCGATGGCCGGCGGCAGGCCCACCTGGTCCACCGGCCGCTGCTCGGCGTCCGCCGGCAGGTCCAGCAGCCGCCGCGCCTCGTCGTTGGCGAGCAGCAGCCGCCGGTCGGCGGCGATGATCAGCACGCCCTCGCGGACCGCGTGCAGCACCGCCTCGTGGTGCTCGTTCATCCGGTTCAGCTCGATCGGCCCCATGCCGCGGGTCTGCCGCCGCAGCCGTCTGCTGACGAACGCCGTTCCGGCCGTGCCGACGATCAGCGCGCCCGCGGCCGCGCCGAGCAGCAGCGGCAGCTGGTCCTCGACCACGTCGCCGACGTTCTGGATCTCGATGCCGGTGCCGACCAGCCCGACCACCTTTCCGTCGGGGCCGCGCACCGGGACCACGGCCCGGACCGCGTCACTGGGCTGGCCGTGGAAGACCTCGGTGAAGGAGGTGCCGGACGTGGCCCGCTCGACTCCGGTGGCCCGGACGCCGATGAGCTCCGGCCGCGGATCGGTGTACCGGATTCCGGTGGGGCTCATGACGGCGATGAAGTCCACCCCGGAGGCCTTGCGGGCCGCCTCCGCCCGGGCCTGCAGCAGGTCCGTCGGATCGGAGGAGAGCAGGGCCCGGTCGATCCCCGGGGCGTGCGCGAACGCCTCCGCGGCGGCCAGCGACTGGCGCCGGGCCTCGCGCTCGCTGTCGCTGCGGGCCTGCAGGATCAGCGCCAGCAGGGCGGTCGTCACCAGCAGCAGCACGATCACCGCCATCAGGGCGAACACCTGACCGGACATGCTGCGCGCCCACGCCCGGGGACTCACGGCCGGCTCCGGGCGATCAAGAGGGCCACGTCGTCGGTCTCGTCGGGCCGCCGCAGCTCGTCGAGCAGGAGGTCGCAGGTCTCCTCCAGCGGCCGGTCCGCGTCGTCCAGCAGGGCGACCAGGGCCGCCAGCCGCTCGTCGATCGGGTCGTGCCGGGTCTCCACCAGCCCGTCGGTGTACAGCACCAGCTGGTCACCGGGGGCGAAGGGCACCGCGCTGGTCTCGAAGGCGACCCCGCCGACCCCGAGGGGGGCTCCGGTCGGCAGGTCCACCAGTCCGGCCCGGCCCCCGATGCGCAGCAGCGCGGGCGGCAGGTGACCGGCGTTCGCGATCCGGATCTGTCCACGGCTCGGGTCGTAGACGGCGTACAGGCAGGTGGCGATGTAGTGCTCCAGCCCCCCGGTGATCCGGTCCAGGTGCCGGAGGACCTCCGCCGGATCGAGGTCGAGGTCCGCGAAGGCGTTGGTGGCGGTCCGCAGCCGGCCCATGGTGGCCGCGGCGTCGATGCCGCTGCCCATCACGTCCCCGACCACGAGCGCGGTCTTGTCCCCGGCCAGCGGGATCACGTCGTACCAGTCGCCGCCCACCTCGCTGGAGCCGTGCGCGGGCCGGTAGCGGGAGGCGACCTCCAGGCCGGGCGGGTGCGGGGGAGGGCCGGGCAGCAGGCTGCGCTGCAGGGTGACGGCGGAGTTGCGGACGCTCTGGTACCAGCGGGCGTTGTCGATGCTGACGGCGGCGCGCGCGGCGAGCTCGGTGGCGGTGAGCACGTCGTCCTCGTCGAACGGCAGCGGGTTGCGGGCCCGCTTGAGGTCCAGCGCGCCCAGCACCTCGCCGCGCGCGATCAGCGGCACCGCCAGGTACGAGTGCACGCCCGCCCGCTCCAGCTGCTCCGCGGCCTTGGAACTGCGGGCGATGCGCGCCAGGTCGTCCGTGCCGACCCGGGGCACGATCACCGGCCGGCCGGTGTGCACGCAGCGGGTGACCAGCCGGTCCTCCCCGTACATGGCGAGCTCGCCGACCGGGTCGGCGGCGTCCAGCGCCTCCGTCGGGTACGCCGCCTCCACCGCCAGCGCCCGGAACAGCTCCGGCCCGCTTTCGGGCGCCCCGGGGCGGCGGCAGGACAGCGCCGAGTCGAGTACGTCCACCGCCGCGATGTCGGCGAGGTCGGGCACCACCACCGAGGCCAGTTCGTGGGCCGTGCGGTCCACCTCCAGGGTGGTGCCGACCCGCGCCGAGGCGTCGGCGATGACCGCCAGCCGCCGCCGGGCCCGGTCCGCGGCGAGGGTGGACCGGTGCCGTTCGGTGACGTCGATGACCGAGATGCCGACGCCGAGCACCCGCCCGTGCGGGCTCTCCAGCCGGTAGTAGGAGACGGACCAGGCGTGGTCCTCGTCCGGGTCGGCAGCGGTCCGGCCGACCGTGAACTCGTCCAGGACCGGCATACCGGTGGTCAGCACCCGCAGGACCAGCCCCTCCAGGGCGTCCACGTCGAGGAACGGCAGCATGTCCCGGATCCGGCGGCCGATGTGCTGCTCGGCCGGGATCCCGTTGATGCGTTCCAGCGCGCGGTTGACCATCACGTACCGCATGTCGGTGTCGAGCAGCGCCAGCCCGATGGGGGACTGCGAGACGAGCCGCTCGGACAGGGCCAGATCGGTCTCCACCTGCTGGACGGTGGCGTGGTCGGCGGCGATGCCCAGGGCGTAGAGGTCACCGAAGGTGTCGGTCAGCCGCATGTTCCGGAATTCCACCATCCGGGTGGATCCGTCCTTGTGCTGCACGGGGAAGGCCCCCGCCCAGCTCTCGCCGGTCACCAGCACGTCGGCGAAGAGCCGGACCACCAGCTCGCGGTGCTCCTCGCGGACCAGCAGCCGGGCGGCGAACTTGCCGAGCGCCTCGGCCGCGCTCCAGCCGAACAGGCGCTCCGCGTCGGGGCTCCAGAACCGGATCCGCCCCTCCGAGTCCAGTACCACGGCGGCCACGCCGAGGACGTCGAGCAGGCCCCTCGGCTCCGGCGATTCGGTCACTCCTCCATGCTGCCCCCTGGGGCCCGTCAGGGCCTTGTGAGAGCCACCCGCACGGGTCTCCGATAGGGTGTTTTGAACGAAATGTACCCCTCGGGGTGAGGTCGTTGCCTTGGACACACATCAGTGGGCTGGCGAGGCGCCGGAGCAGCCCCAGCGAGGCGTGGGGTACGCGGGCGTACTCGAGGAACTGCTTCCGATCGCCCTGTGGCGGGAGGACGCCGACGGCCGGGTCGTCGAGTGGTCGCTCGCCGCGCAGGAGCTGCTCGGCCACACCCCGGCCGAGGTGATCGGCCGGTCCGCCGCCGCCGTGCTGGTCCCCGACGGCAACCGGGAGCTCGCCGAGGAGCTGACCCGCCGGGTGCAGGCCGGCGAGACGGTCGGCGGCACCCTGTCGGTGCGCCACCGGGACGGCCACTCGGTGACCATGGAGATGTGGATCCTGCCCGCCACCGACTCGGGAGGACGCTCCGGGGCGCTGCTGATCGCCGTGGAGACCTCCGAGGTCCTGCGGATGCGGGATTCCCTCGCCGCGCTGGAGAGCCTCTTCACCCAGTCGCCGATCGGCCTCGCCACCCTCGGCACCGACCTGCGCTTCCTGCGCGTCAACGAGGCCCTGGCCCGGATGAACGGCGTGTCCGCCCGCGACCACCTGGGCCGGCGGCTCAGCGAGGTGGTGCCCGGGGTCAACGCCAACGCCCTGGAGGCGATGATGCAGCGCGCCCTCGACCGCGGCACGCCCGTCATCGACACCCGCCGCACCGGCCGCACCCCGGCCGACCCGGGCCGGGACCACACCTGGTCCTGCTCCTACGCACCGCTGCGCGACAACGCCGGCCGTACGCTCGGCGTGATCGCCTCCCTCATCGACATCACCGAGGGCCAGCAGGCCCTGATCGAGGCCGAACGGGGACGCCACAGGCTGGCCCTGCTCGCCGAGGCCGGCGCGCGCATCGGCACCACCCTGGACCTCCAGCAGACCGCCCGGGAGATCGTGGAGGTCCTGGTGCCCGCCCTCGCCGACTCCGCCGACGTTCAGGTCCTGGAGGAGGTCCTCGCCCCGGACGAGGCCGGGGCCGCCCGGCACGGGCTGGTCCGCCGGCTCGCCGCGGTCTTTCCCGACCCCGGCGCGCCCACCGCGAAGCTGCTGCCGGGGATGACCTTCCAGATCCCCCGCGGCTCGGTGTACGAGCGGGGCATCGCCGAGGGCCGCCCGATGTCCCTCACCCACGCCGACATCCCGGCCCTGATCACCGGACCCCGCGCCGCGGCCCTGCGCGACTACCTCGGCTCCCGGATCGGCTCCGCCCGGCTGATCCCGCTGGTCGCCCGGGGCCGGCCGCTCGGCGCGGTGGTGGTCACCCGGCTGATGAGCCGTGAACCCTTCGACGAACAGGACAGCCTGCTCATCGACGAACTCCTGGCCCGCGCCGCCCTCAACATCGACAACGCCCGGATGTTCACGGACCAGCGGGTGGCGGCCCTGACCCTCCAGCGCAGTCTGACCAACAGCACCCTGCCGGACGTCTCCGGACTCGCCCTCACCGGCCGCTACCTGCCGGCCAGCGCCCATGACGTGGGCGGTGACTGGTACGACGCGATCAGCCTGCCCGGCGGCAGGACCGGCCTGGTCATCGGCGACGTGATGGGCCACGGCATTCACGCCGCCGCCGTGATGGGGCAGCTGCGCACCGCCGTCCGCACCCTGGCCCGGCACGACGTCCCGCCGGACCGGATGCTCCGGTCGCTCGACGACATCGTGGCCGAGCTCGGCGAGGACGAGATGGCCACCTGCGTGTACGCCGTGCACGACCCGTCCACCGGCGGCTCCGAGATCGCCCGGGCCGGGCACCCGCCGCCGGCCGTGGTCACCCCGGGCGGCCGGGTCGGCTTCCTGCAGGGCCCGCCCGGCACGCCGCTGGGCGCCGGCGGCGGCCGCTTCCGGTCCGAGCACGTCCCGCTGCCGCCGGGCAGCCTGCTGGCCCTCTACACCGACGGCCTGATCGAGTCCCGGCAGCGGGACCTCGACGAGGGCATGTGCCTGCTCGCCGATGCCCTCGGCCACCCCGGCCTCCCGTTGGAAGAGGTCTGCGACGCGGTCCTGGACCGCCTTCCGGTCGCCCCGGCCCAGGACGACGTGGCCCTCCTCCTCGCCCGCCCGCTCTCCTGAGGCCGGGGTGAGGCTGGGGCCATGCGGGTGGTCGCGGTCCGCGGTCCGGCATGGGGTCCGTGACGATAAGTCACATCATGCTGTAGTACGCCCGGAGGGTCCGTACGGCCCCCAGCGCACAGCACGAAAGGCAAGGCACCCCGTGTTCAGATCGGTGTTCATCGGTGGCGCGGCCACCGCCCTCGTCGCAGCAGCCGCCCTCGCCCCCGCGGCGGCCGCGCCCCGGCCCGCCGACGACCCCGCAGGCAAGGTCACCATCGACCTCGCCTCCGTCAACGGCTCGGGCTGCCGGCCCGGCAGCGCGACCGTGGACGTCGCGCCGGACAACTCCGCCTTCACCATCACCTACAGCGAGTACCTGGCCCAGATCGGCTTCGGGGCCCAGCCCACCGAGTTCCGCAAGAACTGCCAGCTGGGCCTGCGCGTGAACGTCCCCCAGGGCTACACCTACGCCATCGCCAAGGTCGACTACCGGGGCTTCGCCAGCCTCCAGGACCAGGCGAGCGGCGTCCAGCAGGCCGGCTACTACTTCCAGGGCATGTCGGGCACCTCACGGCGCAGCCACACCTTCCACGGCCCGTTCCAGGGCAACTGGCAGGTCACCGACGTCACCCCGGTGGAATCCCTCGCGTTCGCCCCGTGCGGGGAGAAGCGCAACTTCAACATCAACACCGAACTCCGGGTGAACGGCGGCACCTCCGACACCACCAGCACCACCAGCTTCATGGCGATGGACTCCACCGACGGCACCTTCAGCACCGTCTACCACTTCGCCTGGAAGGAATGCCTTCCGAACCCGATCCACCGATAGGGCCGGTGTGCGGGTCGCGGGTCGCGGGTCGCGGTGCCGGGCCCCGTGTGCCGGTGCCCCGGGGCCGGGCGGCGGGATGGCCCGGCGGCGGGATGACCCGGGGCGGAACCCGGCTCCCGGTCCCGGGGCCGTCAGTACCGGCGCATGGCCGTGGCCAGCTGCGCCCGCGACCGCACGTCCAGCTTCTGGTAGATCCGCGTCAGCCGCGCCTCCACCGTCTTCACGCTCAGAAACAGCTTCGCCGCCGCCTCCTGGTTGCTCGCCCCCTGGCTCACCAGCACCGCCAGCCGCATCTCGGCCTCGGTGAGCGCCCCGGGGTCGGCCACCCGCCCCGGTTCGGTCCGGGCCCGGCCGGTGCCACCCCGTCCGGCCCCGCCGGCCGCCGACTCCCGCGCCAGCGCGGCCCAGGGCACGGCCCCCGCCGCCCCGAACACCTCCGCCGCGGTCTCCAGCGCCGCCCGGGCCGGCGCGCGGCGGCGGCGCCGGCGCTCGACCCGCCCCAGCGCAAGCAGCGTCCGCCCCCGCTCCCACGGCAGCCCGAGCGTGTCGAAGGCCTCCGCCGTCGCCTCCAGCAGCGCCACCGCCGCCCCGGCCTCCCCGCCCGCCGACAGCAGCAGGCCGCGCGCCCGGTCCAGGGCCGCCACCACGCCCGTCCGCCCGAGCTCCACGGCCACCGGACGCACCGCCCCCAGCAGCGCCTCCGCCTCGCCCGGCGCGTCCACCGCGACCAGCGCCTCCGCCAACTCCCCGTGCCAGCGCAGGATCGACGGGTCCACCACCTGCTGGGCGGCCTCCAGCTCCGCCACCCGGCGCAGCGTGGCCACCGCCCGTACGGTCTCCCCGGTGGCCAGCTCCACCAGCCCCAGCGCGTGCAGGCTCCGCGACAGGAACACCTGGTCGCGCTCCTCCTCCGAGGCCCGCACACCCCGCCGGGCGTACCCGGCGGCCCGGGTGAAGCTGCCGCCGGTGTACTCCGCCATCGCCGCCACGTACCACGCCGGGCCCGGTGACAGCCCCGCCTCGATGGTCAGCCGCAGCGCCCGCCGCGCGCAGGCCGTGCCCGCCGCGCACCGGCCGCCGCGCAGCTCCACCTCGGTGATGCTGCGCAGCACCTCGAACACGTCCTCCGCGGAGCCGGTCCGCTCCACCGCGGGCAGCAGCACCATCAGCTGCTCCCGGGCGTCCGCCAGCCGGTCGTCGAACAGCGCGTGCCGCACCGCCAGGTACTGCGGGGCGTTCCGCATCCCCAGCGGCACCTCCGGCGCGGGCAGCGCGAGCGCCTCCGCGAGGATGTCCTCGGCCCCCGGATCGCCCAGGATCCGGCCCATCCGGGCCCGTACGGTCAGCGCCATCGCCTCGGCCACCCGGTCCCCGCCGGCCGCCGCGAGCTCCCCGGCCTCCGCCGCCGCGGCCATGGACCGTACGGGGTCGCCGTCGCTCAGGTTGTGCTTCCAGGCCATCCGCAGCCGTACGGCGGCCAGCAGCGCGGGATCGCCGGCCGCGTCGGCCGTGGCGTGGGCGAAGGTCTCGTCGAGGTCGGCCAGCGCCTGCCCGGCGGCGTCGATCACGGCGAGCCGGACCCGCACCCGGTCGGCGGGGGTCGCGTCCCGCTCCAGCACCGCCTCGGCCGCGCGCCGGGCCAGGTCGGCGCGCCCGGACCAGCCCGCGTCCTCCGCGGCCGCGACCAGCCGGGCCAGCTCGTCCCGCGGCCGGTCCACCGGGGTGCGTTCGGCGGCGAGCATGCCCAGTTCGGCGGCGAGCGCCCGGTTGCCGCGCCGACGGCAGGCCGCCGCCGCCCCGGTGATCTCGGCCGCCAGTTCCTCGTCCGGCCGGTCCACGGCCAGGGCCCGGTGCCGTACCGCCTGCACCGGGTCGTCGACCGCGGCGGCCAGCGCCGCGTGTCCGGCGGCCCGTTCCGGCCAGCCGGCGTCCGCGGCCAGTGCGGCCGGCAGCGCCCCGGCGGTGAACTCGACGGCACCGTCCTGCGCCACCGTGACCAGCGCGGCCCGTTCCGCCTCGGCGAGCTCGGCCTCCGCGTCGGGCCGCCCGGCCCGCCGCAGCAGCGCCGTGGTGGGCCGGGCCGCGAGCGCGGCGAGCAGCAGGGTGCCGCGGGCCCGGGGCGGAGCCTCCGCGAGCAGCCGCCTGGTCACCGCCCGGGCCGGCCCGGCCACCGGCAGTGTGTCGGCGTGGTGTGCGCAGCCGTCCCCGGCCTCGGCGAGCGAATGCCCCAGGGCCAGGGCCAGCCGCGGGTTGCCGCCGCTGGCCTGGTGGATCCGGCCGGCCAGCCGGGCCGGCAGGCCGCGCCGCGCCAGGAGCTCGGCCACCTCGTCGGCGCCCAGCGGCGGCACCCGCAGCACGGGGGTGTCCGGCCCGCACAGGGATTCCGCCACCGGGGCGCCGCCCGGCGCGCACTCCGCGGCGAGCAGCCGGACCTCCGGCGGGGTCAGCCGCAGCGCGAACCGCAGCAGCGCGGCGCTCTCCTCGTCCAGCCACTGCGCGTTGTCGACGACCAGCAGCACCGGTTCGGCGGCGGCCAGGGCGCGCAGCACCTCCACCACCGCCAGCCGCAGCGCGACGTGGTCGCGTCCGGCCCGCGGCGCGTCCGCCTCCCGGCGCAGCTGGGCGATCGCCGTCCGCTGCGGCCCGGCCAGGCCCTCCAGGACCGCGTCCGGGACGGCCGCGAGCAGTGCCGCGGCACAGCCCTCGGGGATGCACCGGTCGACCGCCTCGGGAGCCAGCCGGAGCACGGTCTGACCGCGGCGTTCGGCGGCGTCCGCCACGACCCCGGCCAGGGTGCTCTTGCCCGCTCCGGTGGGCCCGGTGAGGATCGCCCGGCCGCGGGTGGTCAGCGCACGGTCGACCGCCTCGATCAGTTCGCCGTGTCCGACGGTCGCCTCAGAGCCCCCCGTCGCCGCCACGCACAGCCACCACCCTCTCGCTCCCCGGATTCCTGTGCCCTGCCTGTGCACCTGTGAGCGCGAGAATACGAGGTCGTGGGCGAAGCGGAACCCGAGTGTGACGGAGAAATCAGCCGGAGTCCGACAGGTGGATGTTCGACGGGCAGTTGATGAACGTTCAACAGGGTGTCAGCACCCGCCCGCACTCCGCCGGCACTCTGCCCGCGCTCCCTCCGGCGACGCCGACGCAATGCCGCCGCAACGCCGACGCAACGCCGCCGGACCGTCGGCGGCCCGCCGGCGTTCGGAAAGACCCGCGGGCCTGCCGGCATGGGACGTCCGGCAGGCCCGCGGGGGGTGTTGGTCCGGACCAGTGGTCAGTTGGTCCGGACCTGTGGGGGGTGGCGGTCCGGGGTGGGGCCCGAATCGCCCTGGGGGTGAATCAGGGGGTGGGGGGTCAGAAGCCGAGGCTCCAGGCGTCGATGTAGCCGGTGTCGGCGGAGGCGACGTCCTGGACCCGCAGCTGCCAGGTCCCGTTGGCGGTCCAGGCGGAGGCGTCGACGGTGAAGGTGGTGATCACGTTGTCGCCGCTGTCGCTGGAGGAGTTCTGCAGGCGCTTGACGGCGCCGCCGGGGCCGACCAGGTCGATCACCAGGTCACCGCGGTAGGGGTGCTTGATGTCGACGTTCACCTTCAGTGCGGCCGGGGCGTTGCCGGTGCGGCCGGAGACGGTGATGGAGGAGGAGACGGCACCGCCGTTGTCCGGGATGGACACGTTGGCGGTGTTCTCGTAGGCCGGGGTGACCGGGCCGGTGACCGCGGCGACCGTCGTGGCCGCGTCGGCGAGGCCGGCGCCGCAACCGCCGGTGCAGGTGCCGGCCAGCGGGCGGGCGTTGCTCTTGATGGCCGACTCGATCTGGGCCGGGCTCAGCGCGGAGTTGGCCGACTTCATCAGCGCGGCGAGACCCGCGATGTGCGGGGCGGCCATGCTGGTGCCCTGGTACGGCTTGTAGTTCTCGGTGCCCGGGGTGCTGGTGCCGGAGTTCAGCGTGGAGAGGATGCCGTTCTCGGGGGTGGTGATGGTGCCGGGCGTGTCGGTGGCGCGGCGGGTCTCACCGCCCGGGGCGGCGATGTCCACGGAGGCGCCGTAGTTGGAGTAGTAGGAGCGGTCGCCGGTGCGGTTGCTGGCCGCGACGCTGATGACGTTGCCGCAGCTGGCCGGGGAGAACCCGGCGGCGTCGGCGTTGCTGTTGCCGGCGGCCACCACGACGGTGGTGCCGCGGGACACGGCCGCGTTGATGGCGTTCTGGTAGCTGGTGCCGCAGGTGCCGGACCCGCCGAGGCTCATGTTGATGACCTTGGCCGGGGTGGCGTTGGCCGGGACGCCGGGCACCGAGCCGCCGGACGCCCAGGTGATGGCGTCGACGATGTCGGAGGTGGCGCCGCCGCACTTGCCGAGCACGCGGACGGGCTGGATCTTGGCGCCGTAGGAGATGCCGGCGATGCCCTTGGCGTTGTTGGTGGCGGCGCCGATGGTGCCGGCCACGTGCGTGCCGTGCCAGGAGGACGTGCTCGCCTTGGAACCGAGGCCGCACTCGCCGGCGGAGGACCAGTCGCCCTCGTCCGCCGGGTTGCTGTCGCGGCCGTTGCCGTCGCGGGCGGCGCTGGAGCTGGTGATGAAGTCGTAGCCGGCCACGATGTTGGCGGCGACGTCGGAGTGCGCGACGTAGCCGGTGTCGATGACGGCGACGGTGACGCCGGTGCCGGTGGTGGTGTCCCAGGCCGCCGGGACGTTCATGCCCGCCGTGGCCTCGAAGAGGTCCCACTGCTGGGCGTACTCGGTGTCGTTCGGCGTGGCCATGGCGTACGCGCGGGTGTCCGGCTCGACGTAGGCGACGTCCGGGTCGGCGCGGAACTGGGCCATCACGTCGGCCGCTTCGGCCGGGGCCAGGGTCCCGCCGAGGTCCACGAGCGCGGCCCCCGTGCCGAGGCGGCGCTCGAAGGCCACGGTCTCGCCGGCCTTCTTGCCCTTCGCCTTGGCGTCCGCGTCGGCGGCGGTGTTGGAACTGGCTTCGGTGGCACCGGACTTGTAGCCGACGATCAGGTTCTCGACCGGAGCGGCGGGCTGTGGCACCGCGGTGCCGGCGGTCGGCGCGGTGGCCGGGCGGGACAGCGCCATCGAGGTGGTGACGGTGCCGCCGAGCAGGGTGGCGGACATCGCCACGACGGATATGAGCCGTCTGGGTGCGTGCACGGTGTTCCCTTCGCGGGCGTTTCCGGACAGGCCGGAGCGACCGGTTGGTGCGGTGTGGGAGGTGTACCGGCGAGAGGTGTCGCGGCCTGAAGTGATCGCCGGTGGGCAGACAGTAGGCAAACCCGGGATGAACCCGATACGGGGAAAACCCTTGCCGGTCCCCTCCCGCCCCCTCGCACCCCCAACGGCCCCCACGCCGCCGCCTTCATCAACTCCCGGCAAGAGCTGGGAAGTTGACGGTCACGCCGCGCGCGTCACCCCTCCGCACCCCTGAAAAGAGTTCACACGCCGGACATATTCATCCGAATATCGGACGCCGGTGTCCGCTGAGATCGCGACACGCACAACCCCGCAGCTCACGGCGGAACGGGGATCGCGGGGGCCGTTTCAGGCCTTCGCCGCCGCCGGCGGGTCGTACGGGTCCACGTCCACCGTCGTCGCGACGGTGAACAGCGCTCCGTCGGGGTCCCGCAGGGTCGCGTGCCGGGCGTCCTCGCCGGGCATCCGGGTGACCAGGGTGCCGCCCAGCGCCACCGCCGTGTTCACGGCCTTGTCCAGATCGGCCACCCGGAAGTTGACGTGCCAGCGCGGCCGGATCGCGGGGTCGGGCGCGACCTCCAGCGCCCCGCCGCGGATCCGTGCCACCGGGTGCCCGCTGTGGCGGAGCACCACGTGGTCGTCCTCGAAGGAGGTCTCGCAGCAGCCGTCCCGGCCACATCCCCAGTCGAGGACCTCTCCGTAGAAGATCGCGGAGTCGAGCGCCTGCCGGGTCCGCAGCTCCAGCCAGGCCGGGGCGTTCTCCCGGCCGACGTGCCAGTCCGGGATGGCCGCGCCCTCCCAGATGCCGAACACCGCCCCCTCGCGGTCCGCGGCCAGTGCGGCGCGGCCGGTCCCGAAGGTCAGCGGCCCGACCGCCACCGTGCCGCTGCGCTCCCGGATCCGCGCGGTGGTCTCGTCCGCGTCGTCCACGGCGAAGTAGGGCGTCCAGACCACGGGCGCGGCGAGCTGCTCGGCGATGGCCCCGAGCCCGCCCACCGGCGTGCCCTCCAGCAGGGCGACGCGGAAGGACTCACCGAGCCTGGTCGGACGGAATTCCCATCCGAGCACCTCGCCGTAGAACTTCTCCGATGCGGCCAGATCGCGGGCCATCAGGCTGACCCAGCACGGCGCACCGAACACCTCATGGGTAGACGTCGACATGGCTGTCAACCCCATCCGCCTCGGCTGTCTCACAAATTCTCTCACCCCGGGAGGGCCCGGAACCCCCCGGCGGCATCGGGGATGACGGTACGCGCCTTTCCGGTCACGGTGCGTCCCGACGCGCGGGCGGCCGGACTACCAGCCGAACCGCCGGTCCACCAGTGCGGCGAACTCCTCGAACGTGAGCACGGCGTCCCCGTTCAGGTCGGCGGCGTCGAACAGCGCGGAGGAGCTCTCGGCGTCCCCGACCGCCCAGAAGGGCAGGTCACCCTGGGCGGCGAGGGTCGGCCCCTTGACCCGCAAGGCCGTGATCACCTCGGCCCGGGTCAGCTCGCCGTCGTGGTTGAGGTCGAGTGCGTCGAACAGCTTCCGGGCCTTCTCGCTCATGGTCCCGTCCCGCTTTCCGTGTCCGTTCCGCGGCTGCGCGCCGTGCGCAGCCCCTCCGGCCATCCTCACACGTCGGCACCGTGCGCGATCCTGCGCGAAACCGGCCGGTTTCCAGCAGATCCCTTCATTGGGATCCGGTGGCGCGCATGTTGCCGAGCGCATGACACGTCCACGGCCTCGTCGAAGAGCCGCCCACGGGCCAAGGCGGGTCCTGGACCGACGCGGCCGACCTCACCGCCACCGGCCGGCCCGTGCCCCCCGCACCCTGACCGCCCCCACGCCCCACCCCCTGGGTACGATCCGCCCCGGGCCCCGGAGGCGTGGTTGACGAGGGAGGAGGCACCGGCGACCGTGACCCGCATGGGGATGGACGGGAAGACCGTGAAGGAACGGCGGCTGCTGCTCGCGCTGTTCGTCTGCCTGGCGCTGGGCGGGGTGCTCACCGCATCCGCACTCGGCACCGCCCGCGACGGCGCGCCGCACCACGCCACCGCCGGAGCCCCGCCCCCGGACGAGGACTTCACCGACTTCACCGACCCCGCCGACGTACCCGCCGGCCCGGACCAAGACCCCCCGCCCACCGGACCCGACGCCTCCACCGGCACGTTCACCGTCGACTGCGGCCGCAACGAGGAGGCCCACTACAACGAGGACAACCTCGTCGTCTCGCCCGGCCTGTCCGGCGGCGCCCACCACACCCACGCCTACGTCGGCAACCTCTCCACCCGCGCGACCTCCACCGACGCCGAACTCGCCGCCGCCCCCACCACCTGCGAGGGCGGCGACCGCTCCACCTACTACTGGCCGGTGCTGCGCCGCACCGACCGGCCCGGCACCCGCCCCCACGAACGCGCAGCCGGGCACGGCAACTCCGGCGAGATCCTGCTCCCCGCCGAGGTCCGCCTCGAATTCCGCGGCAACCCCGTCGGCAAGGTCGTCCCGATGCCCCGCTTCCTGCGCGCCATGACCGGCGACGCCGTCGCGTTCACCGCGGGCCGCGCCGCCGACGTGCGGGCCCGCTGGGGCTGTTCCGGCGCACCGGACCGGTCCACCGTCAAGTACCCCCTCTGCCCGGAGGGCGACCGCCTCACCCGCACCCTGGCCTTCCCCGGCTGCTGGAACGGCCTGGACACCGCCAACGAGACGCGTACCCACCTGCGGTTCGCCGCCCCGAACGGAGTCTGCCCGCAGGGCACCTTCCCGGTACCGGAACTGCGGATCTCGCTCGCCTACGACGTACCGCCGGGCACCCCGATCGCGCTGGACTCCTTCCCCGAGCAGCGCCACAGCCCCCTCACCGACCACGCCATGTTCGTCAACGTGATGACGGACAGCCGGATGGCGGCCGTGGTCGCCTGCCTCAACGAGGGCCGCCACTGCTGAGCCGGACACCCCTCTCCCCGGTGTGACGCGGGCCACATGAACCGTTCGGGGGCTCCGGCGCGTGTTGGTCACGACGCGGGCGGCGCACACGGGAAGACGCGCGGCACGCCGGGCAGAGAGAGGGTGAGATGGCCGGACCACTGTGGCCCCGGAGCAGGCGGGGCTCGACCGACGAAGCACTGATCAGGTCGGTGTACGAGGAGCACGGCAACGCGCTGCTCGCCTACGCGACCCGGCTCACCGGCGACCGGGCCGCCGCCGAGGACATCGTCCAGGAGACCCTCATCCGGGCCTGGCGGCACTCCGACGCCCTGGTCAACGGCAAGGGGTCGGTGCGCGGTTGGCTGCTGACCGTGGCCCGCAACATCATCACCGACCGTTACCGGGCCAAGGCGGCCCGGCCCACCGAGGTCGCGGAAACCGGCGCCACGCCCCCGGTCGAGGCCGACCACTCCGACGCCGTCGTCGACGCGATGACCGTCCTCGGGGCGCTCGACCGGCTGTCGCCCGAGCACCGGGACGTCCTCACCGAGCTGTACTACCGGGAGCACAGCGTCGCCGAGGCGGCCGACCGCCTCGGCATCCCCGCGGGTACGGTCAAATCGCGCTCGCACTACGCGCTCAAGGCGCTGCGCGAGACGTTCAGGGAAGGCGGCAGCCGACCGGGCAGCCCCGCACGCCCCGCCGGACTCAGGGAGGTGGTCGCATGAACCGGCAGCAGCACGAAGGACGGCACGGAGGACAGCACGAAAACGAACAGCTCGGCCCGTACGTCCTCGGGGTACTCGACGAGGACGAGGCCCGGCGCATCGAGGAACACGTGCGGGGCTGCGAGCAGTGCCGGCGGGAGGTGACCACCTTGAGGGAGATGGAGGCGGCCCTCGGCGAAGTCCCGCCGGAGGCGTTCCTGGACGGGCCGCCGCAGGGCGGCGACCTGATGCTCCAGCGGACCCTGCGGCAGGTCCGCGGCGAACGGAACCGGGACGGCCGGCGCCGGCTGGCCCTTGGCGGACTCGCGGCGGCGGCCGCGCTCGCCGCGGTGTTCTGGGCCGGCACCGCCACCGGCGGCAGCGGGGACGGGCCCGTCGCCCTGCCCCCGCCGCCCTCGACGGCGCCCGCCACCCCCGCGACGCCGCCGGCCGGCACCAAGGTCGGGTCCGCCACCGACGCCGGCACCGGCGCCCGGATGACCGTACGGATGACCCCCGCCGTGCGCTGGGTGAAGGTCAACGCCGCCGTCACCGGCCTGCCGCCCGGCGAGCGCTGCCGGCTGGTCGTGGTCGCCAAGGACGGCAGCCGCACCACCGCGGGCGGCTGGGTCGTGGGCAGCCACGCCAACGGCGAGGCCAAGGGCGCTTCGCTGGACGGCTCCGCCGCGGTCGACCCCTCGGCGGTCGAGTCGATCGCCGTCGAGAACGAGGCCGGCAGGACCTTCGTCACCGTCCCCCTGTAGCGGGCGGGCGGCGAGCGCGGGGCAGGGACGCCACGCCCCTTCCCCGGCACGACGGCGCGTGCCGGGGAAGGCAGACCGGAGCCCGGGAGACCGTCCCCTCCCGGGCTCCGGCACGCACTCCGGCCCGGGCGCTCCGGCCGCCGCGCTCAGCTCCTGCCGTAGGGGGAGCGGACCCCGGCCTCCGGGCCGAGCGCGGCGATCGCCGCCACCACCCGGTCCCAGAACAGGTCCTGACGGAGGTCCAGCGCCACCTTCGCGTTGGCCGGCCGGCCCGTACGTCCGTGCAGGTCCACCACCGTCATGCCCCGGGTGAGCTCCCCGTGCAGCTCCACCGCCACGTTCGTCTCCACGCACCGTACGACCTCCGGATCGATCACCCGGGCCACCGCCACCGGATCGTGCACGGGCGCCGCCGGGAACCCGTACAGGGTGCGGTAGGAGGAGGCGAAGAAACGGATCAGCTCCGCGCAGATCCGCCCGAGGTCCGTGCCCAGCCCGTCCAGGCGGGCCAGCACCTCGGGCGTGGCGAGGGCCTGGTGGGTGACGTCCAGTCCGCACATGGTCAGCGGCACCCCGCTGCGGAACACGATGTCCGCGGCCTCCGGGTCGGTGTGGATGTTGAACTCGGCGGCGGGGGTGCGGTTCCCGCGTCCGGTGGAGCCGCCCATCAGCACGATCTCCCGGATGCGGGACGCGGATTCCGGGTAACGGGTCAGCAGCAGGGCGATGTTCGTCAGCGGAGCGGTCGGGACGAGCGTCACCGGCTCCGGGTGCGCGGTCAGGATCCGGTGCATCAGCTCCACCGCGTGCTCCCGCTCCGCGTCCACCACCGGCTCCGGGAACCACGGGCCGTCCAGCCCCGACTCGCCGTGCACGTCGGCGGCGACGCCCAGCGGCTGGGCGAGGGGCCTCGGGCAGCCCGCCGCGATCGGCACCCCGGTGATACCCGCCACCGTGCACACCCGGCGTGCGTTGAACGTGGTCTTCTCCACGGTCTGGTTGCCCGCGACCGTGGTGATCGCCAGCAGGTCGACGGCGGGATCACCGGCCGCCAGCAGGATCGCGAGCGCGTCGTCGTGCCCCGGATCGCAGTCGATGATGATCGGTACGGCCACGTGTCTCTCCTCGGCGTGCGCGGTGCCCACGGTGTGTGCCTCCACCATGCACCGGACCCGGACGGTGGTGCCCGCACGCATGGGCGGCCGGGCCGTGCCGCCCTACCGTTTCCGGCCATGGTGATCGAACCCGGCGGAGGCGCGCGGGCTGCGGCATCGAGGAAGTGACGGTCGGTGTGACGGTCAGTCGACCGGCCACGTGTGCGCCGGAGCGTTCAAGTGCATGTAGCCGATGTACTGCTGGGTCATCCGCCGCAGTGCCTCGTGCCGGTCCGCATGGCGGATGTCGTGGATGTGGTGGAACACCTCCGACTGCCACACCGCGCCGTTGCGGCCGCTCACGCACCGCTGCTCGATGATGCCCAGCAGCGGCTCCCGCCAGGCCGCGTCCATGCCGGACGCCTCCAGTCCGCGGTGCGCCAGCGGCAGCAGGCGGCGCAGCACCAGCTCGGTCACCGGAAGCTGGCCCATGCCCGGCCAGTACAGGTGCGCGTCGATCCCGTGGCGTGCCGCGGTGTGCAGGTTGTCCTCCGCGGCCGAGAACGACATCCGCGACCACACCGGCCGGTCCTCGTCCACCAGGGCGCGGGTCAGCCCGTAGTAGAAGGCGCCGTTCGACAGTACGTCGGCCACCGTGGGGCCGGCGGGCAGCACGCGGTTCTCCACCCGCAGGTGCGGCACGCCGTCGACCACGGCGTAGACGGGGCGGTTCCAGCGGTAGACCGTGCCGTTGTGGAGGGTCAGCTCCGCCAGTGAGGGAGTGCCGCCGCGGTCCAGCACCTCCTGCGGGTCCTCCTCGTCGCACAGCGGCAGCAGGGCGGGGAAGTACCGCACGTTCTCCTCGAAGAGGTCGAAGACGCTGTTGATCCACCGCTCGCCGAACCACACCCGGGGCCGCACGCCCTGCACCTTGATCTCGTCCGGCCGGGTGTCCGTGGTCTGCTCGAACAGCGGGATGCGCGTCTCGCGCCACAGCTCCTTGCCGAACAGGAACGGAGAGTTCGCCGCCAGGGCCACCTGCACCCCGGCGACGGCCTGGGCCGCGTTCCAGTAGTCCGCGAAATCCTCCGGCGAGACCTGGAGGTGGAACTGGGTGCTGGTGCACGCCGCCTCGGGCGTGATGGTCTCCGCGTACATCTCCAGGCGCTCCACCCCGTCCACCGAGATCAGCAGGTCCTCGCCCCGCGCGGCGAAGATCTGCTCGTTCAGCAGGTGGTACCGCGGGTTCTCCGACAGTGACTCCGGCCCGACGTCGGCCGGCTCCAGCGTCGGCAGGATCCCGACCATGACCAGGTGGGCGCCGATCGCCGCAGCCTTCTCCTCGGCGTGGTTCAGCGCGTCCCGGATCTCCTGCTCCCAGGAGTCGGGTCCGCCCGCGGTCAGCCGCCGCGGCGCGATGTTGATCTCCAGGTTGAACCGGCCCAGCTCGCTCGACCAGGAGGGATCCGCGATCGCCTGCAGGACGTCCGTGCTGCGCATGGCGGGTTCGCCGACGGGGTCCACGAGGTTCAGTTCGATCTCCAGACCGACCTGCGGCCGCTCGAACTCGAACCGGGACTCCCGCAGCATCCGCGTGAACACGTCGAGGCACGTGTGCATCTTGTTCCGGAACCGGCGTCGATCGTCACGGGTGAACACCAGCGCCGGAACGTCACGGCCCATGTCGGCCCTCCCGGGTCTCCTCGGTCCGCCCCCGCCTACAGCGTCCCACTCCCGGGCCCGCCGGGCCATCGTGGCCCGCCCGGAACCGGCAGCGGGTCCGCGGCGAGTCGGCTCCGGGCCTGGGGATCGGCTTCTCGGCGCCCTCGACGGCCCGGACCGCCCCACCGGGACCCGGTCACGGACCGTTACGGTACGCCACGGCCGCCGACGGGAGCGCCGTGCGCGGGCCTCGGAGCCGGCTCGTGCAGGAGGCGGGAGGGATCGGCCACCTGGTCCTCCGAACTCCCGCTCATGCGCGGGCTGTTCAGGCTGACCCATGCGGTAGATTCCGGAAAATGATTCCAGTTTCGATGGTGGGGTTACCGACGTGTCAGAGCTGAGGGGGAGCGGGGCCGAGCCGCTGGAGGCGGAGGACCCGCGCCGTATCGGGCCGATTCCGCTGGTGGGCCGGCTCGGC
Organism: Streptomyces sp. NPDC043853; assembly: GCF_056436025.1. NCBI lineage: Bacteria > Bacillati > Actinomycetota > Actinomycetes > Kitasatosporales > Streptomycetaceae > Streptomyces > Streptomyces sp. NPDC043853. Next base: position 176,948 of record NZ_JBWKDJ010000011.1, on the reverse strand, counting down.
GCCGGCGGCATGGGGCGGGTGTACCTCGGGGTCCACGAGGGCCGGTACGTCGCCGTCAAGCAGTTGCTCGCCTCGGTCGTCGGAGAGGACGCGGACTTCCTGCGCCGGTTCGGACACGAGCTCGACAACCTCGCCCGGCTGCCCGCGGAAAGCACCGCGCCGCTGCTGGCCGGCGACCGCACCGCGCGGCCCCCGTGGTTCGCCACCGCCTACGTGCCCGGCCTCACCCTGCGGGAGGCGGTGGACGTCCACGGCGGCCCCCTGCCGGGGAGCGCCCTGTGGCTGCTCCTGCGGGAGGCGGCGGCGAGCCTGGCACCCGTGCACGCCCTGGACATGGTGCACCGCGACCTGAAGCCCTCCAACGTGATGCTGACGCTCGACGGCCTGGTCCTCATCGACTTCGGCATCGCCAGGGCGGCCGAGCAGAGCCGGCTGACCCGGACCGGCATGGTGGTGGGCACACCCGCCTACATGGCACCCGAACAGGCCTCGGGCTCGCGGGGAGTGAGCGGCGCCACCGACGTGTTTACGCTGGGCTCGCTGCTCGCGTACGCCGCCTGCGGCCGGCCGCCGTTCGGTGACGAGTCGGGGCACGGGGTCCTCTACCGCATCGTCCACGAGGAGCCCGATCTGGAACCGCTGCGGGCGCTGGACCCGGAGCTCGCCGAGCTGGTCGCGGCCTGCCTGGACAAGGACCCCGACGCCCGCCCCACCGCCGCCGCACTCCTCGGCCGCGCCTCGGAGCGCACCTCCCCGGGCGGTGCGGGTCCGCAGTGGCCGGCGGTCATCGCAGAGCGGCTGGCCGAGCGGGCCGCCTTCGCCGCGGACGTGCAGGAGGCCGACGTGCCGACGGTCCCGCTCACGGGCGGCGAGGCGCAGGCGAAGGCGGGGGAGGAGCCGGGTCCGGCAGCGGCTCCGGGTGCGGATCAGCCGGAGCGGCCGCAGCCCGCGGACCCGCCCGGGCAGTCGGCACCGCCGGTGCAGGTGCAGGTGCCGCCGGAGCGGCCCGCGGGGCCGCGACGCAGCCGCCGCACTCGGGTCGTGCTCGCCGTCGTCCCCGTGGTCGTGGTCGCGGGCAGCACGACGCTCGTCCTCCAGAACCTGCCGTTCGCGTCGACGCCGCAGGCCGGGGGACAGGCGTCCCCGTCCGTCTCGGTCTCCGTCTCGGTCGCGGCGCCGGGCTCCGCACCGACGGCACCGGCCTCGGGCGGCAGCCCGTCGAACCCCGCTCCCACCGCACCGTCCGGCACCACGGCCGGCAACGGCCCCGGGGGCGCGGGCGGTCCGGGTGGCCCGGGCGGGACGGGTCCGCAGCAGAACGCCGTCGGGGGAGCGGCGGCCGGCGGGCAGGACGGCGGCACGGCGGGCACCGGTCCCGGCGGTGCCGCGGCCTCCGGTGGCTCCGGCAGCACGACCGGATCCGGCACTCCCGGCGGCGGCACCCCCGGCGGCGGAACGTCCACGCCCAAGCCGACCACCAAGCCCCCGGCCACCCCGCCCCCCGCCTCGGGCACCTCCCGCTACCGCAACGGCGACAACGGCCGGTGCATCACCCAGGTCTTCGGCGCCTCGGCGGCGGGGGACTGCGGGGACTCGACCGCACGGTGGACCGTGCGGAGCCGGCCGGACGGTACGTTCAAGCTGGCCAACCAGCAGACCGGGCAGTGCCTGTACTCCAACGGGCTCGGCCAGGCCGTCTTCGTGGGCGACTGCGCCCAGGACGTGGGCCGCCTGTGGCGTACGGGTTCCGGTGGGAGCCTCCGCAGCCTGTACGGCGGCGGCTGCCTCGACCTGGGCATGACCGGCGACCTGGTCACCGCCTCCTGTGCCGGCGAGGCGTCCCAGCGCTGGACCCGCTCCTAGTGTCCCGAGCCGGAGATTCCTCGTCGGTCCGGCGTGAGCCGTCCTGGACGGAGGTCCCGGCGGTGGTGCCGTCCGTGGCTACGTGATCAGCGCCGTCCGGCCGTGCGGCAACTCTTGATGGTTGATCATCTTCCCCGTGTTGAAAGGGGGTTCGCGCCCGGAGTGCCGAGTTCACCCGGCGCACATCGGACCTTCGCCGGGTGACCCGCCGGATGTCATCCGGCGGTCCGAGGCTCTGCGCGTCCACCCCCCAAGGCCCTGACTTGTCATGGCCCTGATGTTGGAGTCCTCGTGGCCCTGAACCGCCGCACCAAGCCGGCCGCGCTCACCCTGAGCGCGGCCGCGGTGCTCCTCGTCACCGCCGTCACCGCCCCGGCCCCGGCCGCGGCCCAGCCCGGGCCCGCCGGAGCGAAGGGCCGTCCGGCCCGCGCCCTGCCCACGGTGACCCCCACCGCCCAGACCGCGCCGCTGTTCGACGACGAGGAGGGCGGCAACGCCAACGCCGACGACCCCGCGATCTGGCGCAACCGCACCGACCCCGCGCGCAGCCTCGTCGTGGCCACCGCCAAGGAGGGCGGTCTGCGCGTCTACGACCTCGACGCCAAGGAGGTCCAGTCCCTGCCCGCCCCGGCCGGGCCCGGAGCGGAGGACGCGCCCGGGCGGTTCAACAACGTCGACCTCGTCCACGGCATGCGCCTGACCTCCGGCCGGGCGGACATCGCGGTGGTCACCGACCGGGGCAACGACCGGCTCCGCTTCTACCGGATCGACCGCAACCGGCCGCAGGGCCCGCTGACCGACGTCACCGACCCGGCCGCCCGCCCCGTCTTCTCCGCCGACCAGGCCGAGATCAACGAGCAGCGGACCGCCTACGGCCTGGCCACCTGGACCGACCCCGCGACCGGGCGCTCGTACGCGGTGGTCAGCCGTCGGCACGAGACCCGCGTCGCGCTCCTCGAACTCCTCGCCGGCCCGGGCGGCACGGTCGGCTACCGCCAGGTCCGCACGCTGGACCTGCCGTCCTCGTTCCGCATGCCCGGAGGGGCCTCCTGGACGCCCTGCGGCGAACCCGGCGAACGGCCGCAGGTCGAGGGCATGGTGATCGACCCGGCCAACGGCGTGCTCTACGCCGGCCAGGAGGACGTCGGCATCTGGCGGGTCCGCGCCGACCTCACCGGACGCCCCGAACTCATGGACCGGGTCCGCGAGTACGGCGTTCCGGCCGTGTACGACGAGGAGACCGAGGAGTGCGCCGCCGGCGCCGACCCGGGCTTCGGAGGCCGCCACCTGACCGCCGATGTCGAGGGGCTCACCGTGATCGGCGAACCCGGCGGCGACGGCTACCTGATGGCCTCCAGCCAGGGCGACGACACCTTCGCCTTCTACGACCGCGAGGCCGACGAGGACAACGAGTACGAGGCGGGCCTGCGGATCACCGCCCGCTCCCGCGAGCTCGACGGCTCCGAGGAGTGCGACGGCGCGGCCGCCCTCAACCAGCCGCTCGGCCCCAAGTACCCGCGCGGCCTGCTGGTCGTCCAGGACGGCCACGACGCCCCGCACGACGGCGAACGCACCGCCACCGGCTTCAAGTTCGTCGACCTCGGCACGGTGCTGGACCGCATCGACGACTGACCTCCGCCCCCGGGGCGACCGGGGCGGGCAGCGCATGCCGCCCGCCCCGGCCAAGGCGATAGTGCGCCGGTATCCGGTCGATAGGGCCCGTTCCTAATGTCGTGTCCAGACGGAGCGAAGAGCACCGACAGAACCGACAGAACCGACAGAACCGACAGAACCGACCCACGGCCCCTCCAGGAGCACCCGATGCCCAAGATCACCTACCTCGCCACCGACCGCAGTCGCGAGACCACGCTCGACATCCCCGTCGGCACGAGCATCATGCGCGGTGCCGTCTCGAACGACGTCACCGGCATCGTCGGCCAGTGCGGCGGCTACGCCCAGTGCGGCACCTGCCACGTCTACGTCGAGCCCGAGGGCCTCGGCAAGCTGGCCGAGCCGGAGGCGGAGGAGGACGAGATGCTGGAGTTCACCGCCTGCGAGCGCGCCGCGGGCAGCCGCCTGAGCTGCCAGCTCACCGTCACCGACGAGCTCGACGGGCTGATCGTCCGCATCCCGGAGAGGCAGTACCAGTGAGCGCGGGCACCGAGGCCGGGCAGCCCGCCGACGCCGGTCACGTCCTCGTCCTCGGCGCCGGCCAGGCCGGCCTGCAGACCGCCGCCTCCCTGCGCGAGCACGGCCACCAGGGCCGCATCACCCTGATCGGGGACGAGGGAGTCCTCCCGTACGAACGGCCGCCGCTGTCCAAGGCCTACCTCAAGGGCGAGGCGGACGAAATCCAGCTCCGGCTCCGACCAGAGACCTTCTACGCGAGCAACGCGGTCGAGCGGGTCACGGGCACCGCCGTCGCGATCGACCGCACCGCCCGCACGGTCCGTCTCGACGACGGCTCCGTCCACGCCTACGACCACCTGGTCCTCGCGACAGGAGCCCGGCCCCGGACGATCCCGGTGCCCGGCTCCGACCTGCAGGGCATCCGCACCCTCCGTACCCTGGAGGACGCGGACGTGCTCCGGAAGGCCCTCACCGGGGCCGGGCACGTGGTGGTCGTCGGGGCCGGGTTCATCGGCCTCGAGTTCGCCGCGGCGGCGCGGGAACTGGGACACGCGGTGACCGTCGTCGAAGCCGTCGACCGGCCCCTGGCCCGGGTCGCGTCGGCTCCCACGGCCGCCCACTTCACCCGCCTGCACCGGGAACGCGGCAACACGCTGCTGCTCGGCCAGGGCATCGCCGCCTTCCACGGCGACGGCGAGGGTCGGGTGGCGGCGGTGGAACTCACCGACGGCCGCCGCCTGCCCGCCGATCTCGTCCTGGTCGGTGCGGGGGTCACCCCCTCCACCGAACTGGCCGAGGCCGCCGGACTGGCCGTCGCGGTCACCGGCGGCGTGATCACCGACGACCGGCTGCTGACGGGCGACCCCCGGATCTCGGCCGTCGGTGACTGTGCGGTCTTCCCCCACCCGCGGGCGGACGCACCGCTGCGCATCGAGTCGGTGCAGAACGCCGTCGACCACGCCCGCCTCGTCGCCGACCGGCTCACCGGCGGCGTGCGGACCTACGACGACCTTCCGTGGTTCTGGAGCAGCCAGTTCTCCACCACCCTGCAGATCGCGGGGCTCGGCCACACGGCCGACTCCGAACTGGTCCTGGGCGATCCGGACGGAGCCTTCTCGGTGCTCCTCTTCCGCGCGGACGAACTCGTCGCCGTGGAATCGGTCAACCGTCCCGCCGACCACATGTCGGCCCGCCGCATCCTCACCGGGGGTATCCCCCTCAGCCGCTGGGAGGCCGCCGCCGAAGGCTTCACCCTGCGTGCCCACCTCAAGTCCCGCACCACCCCGCCGCTCCCCGCGGCAGCCTGATCCTGCCGGCCGCGGCGCCCCCCACCAGGCGGGCGCCCGGCCTGTTCTCCCTCGACCCACCGCCGCTCAAGAACGCGGCCGGCGAGCCGTCATGACCGCTCCTCAGCCGCCGAACACGGCGGCGAGGCACTCGCCCAGCTCCCCCGCGGTCGGCCGCACCAGCCGAGCCCCCACGTACCCGTCCGGCCGGACCACGAAAGCCGTCGCCCCGTCCGCGACCCCGTACATCCGGGCGAACTCGCCCCGCGCGTCGCGGTACACCGGCAGCAACGTCCCGCCACCCCATCCGTCCCCGTCGCCCGCCCCGACCACCACGAACGCATCGACCCGGCCTCCCGACAACTTCCGTGCCTCTGCGGCCAGTTCATCGGCCCGGGGTCCGGTGCCGCCCTCGCCGGCGCCCCCGCCGTCGTACAGCACCAACACGTGCCCGCGCCCCCGCAGCACGTCGTACAGCCGTATCGGATACGCGGCGATCCGGTCCGTCAGACCACCGCAGTCCGGGGCGCGGTCGCCCGGCAGCGGTCCGGAACCGGCACCGGCGGAACCCGCCGTTCCGGCCGACCGCACGGGCCCGAGCACGGGACTGCCCCGGTACCCGACCAGCAACTGCGCCTCGCGCAGCATCGCCGTGACCGGGTCCCGCATGTCCGCCTCCATGCCCTGCGTCGCGTGCCGGACGGTCCGGCCCACGACCTCCTCGCCCACCGGTCGCCGCTCGGCGTCGTAGCTCGCCAGGAGACGGGCACCCGCGGTGCCCTCCACGGCGAGGGCGAGTTTCCACGCGAGGTTCCAGGCGTCCTGGATACCGGTGTTCATGCCCTGGGCGCCCGTCGGCGGGTGGATGTGCGCCGCGTCCCCGGCGACGAACACCCGGCCCTCCCCGTAGCGGTCCACGATCCGGTGGCTGATCCGGAACACCGAGGCCCAGCGCAGCGAGGACGCCGTCGTCGGCTGCGGCGCCAGGCGGTCCAGTACGGCCTGGATATCGGCCAGCCCGGGCGCGCTGCCGCCCTCCAGGCCGTGGGCGACACCGTCGGGGTTTCCGGCCGCCGCCCCGTCGCGCCCAGCCGCCGACAGTTCGGGCGGCACCATCATCGACAGCCGGTACCGCTTCCGGCCGGGCAGCGGGATGCACACGAGCACGTCGTCCACCGCCCCGTCCGCGCCCAGGTGCGAGGAGCGCACCGTGTATCCCTCCGGCAGGTCCCAGTCGACCTCCACGTCGCCGAGCATGTACTCCTCGGGGAACGCACCGCCTTCGAAGGACAGTCCGAGCCCCTTGCGGACGGCGCTGTGCGCGCCGTCGCACCCCACCAGGTACCGGACCCGCAGTTCCTCCTCCACTCCCGCCGCCGAGACGAGCCGGCCGGTCACACCGTCGTCGTCCTGCCGGAACGACACCAGTTCCGTGCCCCGCTCGATCCGCGCGTCATGGCGCTCCAGGGCCTCGGTGAGGATCCGCTCGGTCTCGTACTGCGGCAACGCGGCGAAGCCGTACGGCACTTCGGGCGGCAGGTAGAGGTCGTACCGGGCCTCCTCGCCGCCGTTGACGTAGACGAGCTGACCGCGCAGCGGAATGGCGGCCTCGAGGGCCTCGCGCACCAGCCCCATCCGGTCCCAGACCTCCAGCGTGCGCGGCTGGACTCCCACCGCCTTCGCGAAGGGGAGCCGCTCCACCAGACGGTCGACGATCCGGCAGGAGACACCGCGCCTGCGCAGCTCCACGGCCGTGGTCAGACCGACCGGCCCGGCGCCGACGACGAGTACGTCCGTTGCGAAGGTCTGTGCCACGTCCGCCTCCGGGCGTGCGGCCCCCCGCGGATGGGCCCCGGGCACCATGGTCGCCCACCGTCCGGGGCCGCCGCCACTCGGGCAGGCGTCCGTGGCCGACGGGCGTACCGCGGGGCCGGCGCGCCCCTGTCCCGGGGGAGAGGGCGGCAGGAGGCCCGGCGGATACGGCGGCCGTTGGTCCCGGGTCTCCGGTCTCCGGTCTCCGGTCTCCAGTCCGTAGTCCGTGGTCGGTGGTCGGTGACCGGTGGTCCGTGGTCCGCCGTCCCCGGCCCGTGGTCTCAGCGGCCGCTCAGGCGGAGGCGGGTCTCCACCTCGTGCTCACCGGGCACCGTGCCGAGGTCCTGCACCACGAAGGCCCGCGCCAGCTCGTCCCGCACCCGGCGCACCTGGTCGGCGGACCCGTAGAGCTCCGCCGTCACCGGCGAACCGAGCGCGGCCGGCGTCGCGTCGGAGGCGGTGCGGGCCGACGCGTCCACGGTCAGCGACCAGACGGTCGCCGCGCTGCCGCCCCCCGCGGCCCGGACGGTCCCGCCGGGGGCGGACACGTCGGCGAACGAGGCGCGCAGGGCGTCGAAGACCACCTCGGCCGTGTCGTGGTCACAGTCGGAGAGGTGCAGGCTGACATGGTCGGTGCTTTCCTCGGTAGTCATGCGAGGTTCCCTTCCACCGTTGAGGGCATGCGGGCCTGCGCCATCGTAGGGACCACCGCCCCGTCCCGGCCGCAGCCACCACCGCACACCGGGCCCATCACCCGTTCGCGCCGCGACCGTGCGGCGACCGTGCCCCGGCATCGCGCTCCGGAGCCCGTGGAGGCGCGATGACGGGTCCACCCGGCCTACTCCCGGCAGAGGCGGGCGATCCGCTCCAGTTCCGCCGCGAGCACCGAGGGGTCGCGCGGCCCGATGTGGGGGGCGGCGAAGGACCGTACGCGGAAACGATTCTCCGGGGTGGTCTCGTCGGCCTCGCGGATCATCAGGTCCTGGAGCGGCAGCGGGATCGACCGGTCCTCGGTGAACCGCAGGAAGGTCCGCGGCACCCGCCCCCACCGGTCCGGCAGCCCCCGTGCGTCCGTCGTCCCGATCGCCGCCGACTCGTCCGGCTCCAACAGCGCCATCAGCATCCGGATCTCGTCGTCGGGGTAGTCCGCGGCCATCGCCAGCTTCGCGGCGCGGAACACCGCGGGGTCGGCGGACCGCCAGTTGACCCGGTTCACCCCGAGCTCCCGTGGCGTCGCCACCACGGGTATGGCGAACAGCGCACTCCCCGCGTTCTCCGGCGCGACCGCCAGCGAGACCACCGTGGGGTGCTTCGTCGGGCAGAAGGCGGAGGCGTACACCAGGTGGGCCAGCAGCTCGGGGACCCGGTTCGCGACGGCGTTCAGCGTCACGCCGCCCATGCTCTGCCCCACCAGGATCACCGGCCCGTTGCGCCGGGCCCGCCGGACGACGTCCTCCACGTGGTCGGCGAAGTCGTCGAGCGTCACCTCGGCCAGCGGCGAGGGCTCGGTGCGCAGCCGCTCCAGGTCCTGCGGGGACTGGTACGACACGGGGACGTACGCGCCCCAGCCGTGGCCCGGCAGGTCCACCGCCACGGCCCGGTGGCCGCGGATCCCCATCTCCGCCACCACCGGCTGCCAGGAGGCCGAACTGGTCCCCGCCCCGTGCACGAACACGAACGTCGGCGCTCCGGGCCGGGCGCCTCCCCGCTCGGCCGCCCCGGTCGCGGCCGCCGCCGTCGACGTACCCGCCGCCGCGGCACCGACCGCCCCCGCCCCCGCAACCGCCGCCCGCAGCAGCGTGCGGCGCCCATGTCCCTTGCCCGTCTTGCCCGTTGTATCGGTCATGTGCCGCATCGTAGATCCGGCCGGATCCCGCCCCCGCGTCCACGGAAACGATCAAGCCAGCGGGCGGGCCGGGGGCGGTGGCGGTGTGCTTCACGGGGCATGAGACCGTCTGACCATGCCGGACATGACGAGCGGGTGGGAAGCGGCGCTGGCCGAGGCCTCGTCCCCGTCGTGGACGCGGCGCGTCCGCGCCGGGCGGGATCTCGCTCCGTTGGCCGAGGTTCCCGAAGCCGCGGAAACGCTCCCGGAAGCAGCCGTCCGCCGGGGCGCCGAGGAGATCTCGGCGTGGGCGGACCGCAGGAGGTGAGGACGTACCCATGGAGACGAAGGAACCGGCGGCGAGCGCCGAACTGACGGCGAGGGCGGGCGCGCTGGCCGCCCGTGGCGGACGGCGCCTCCTCGGCATCGCCGGGCCCCCGGGAGCGGGCAAGTCCACCCTGGCCGCCGCGCTCGCCCGGGCACTGGGGCCGGAGCGGGCGGTGGTGGTCCCGATGGACGGCTTCCACCTCGCCCAGGCCGAACTCCACCGGCTTGCGCGGGCCGACCGCAAGGGCGCCCCGGACACCTTCGACGTGGCCGGATACACCTCCCTCTTGCGCCGGCTCCGCGCCGCCGGACCGGCCGCGGTCTACGCCCCCTCCTTCGACCGCGCGCTGGAGGAGCCCATCGCCGGGAGCATCCGGGTGGGCCCTGGCGTCCCCCTGGTCATCACCGAGGGGAACTACCTGCTGCACGACGCGGGGGAGTGGGCACATGTCCGCCCCCTGCTGGACGAGGCGTGGTACCTCGCCCCCGACGAGGGGCTGCGCGTACGGCGCCTGATCGAGCGCCACGTCCGGTACGGCAGGGAGCCCGAGCACGCCCGCGCCTGGGTGGCACGCTCCGACGAGGCCAACGCCCGGCTGATCGCCCCCGGCCGGCACCGCGCCGACCTCGTCGTCGACGGCACGTGACACGGCCGGGGGCGGCGCGGGAGTAAACCTGCCCGCCGTACGCCGGCGTCAGCGGTCGGGGCACTCCCGCCAGGCCAGGTGGTACACGGTGCTGATGTCACCGTCGGTGGAGTCCATGGTCATGTAGCTGGTGGAGGAGGGGGCCGACGTGCCCTTGCGCACGCGGAGTTCGGTGTTGATGTTGAAGTTGCGCTGCACGCCGCACGGCGCCCACACCAGCTGGGCCCAGTCGGTCGTGTCGGTGGCCTGCCAGTTGTCCTCGAGCGGGCCGTTGAACACGTGCTCGCGGGCGGCCGTCTGCGGTGAACCCTGGAAGTAGTACGAGGCCTTCGAGGTGCCGTTCGCACCGGGGGCGAGGGAGGCGTAGCCGCGGTAGTCCGCGCTGGCGATCGCGTAGGTGAATCCGTGGGGCACGTGCACGATCAGGTTGAGCTGGCAGTTTCTGCGCGCGGCGGTCGACGGCGCACCGCCCCCGACCTGTGCGAGGTACTCGCTGTAGGTCACCGTGAACGCGGTGTTGTCCTGGGACACGGCGACCGCCGCGGTGTCCTTGGGGCACCCCGACCCGTTGACCGTCGCGACCTCGATGACGATCCGGTCCGGCGGCGGGTCCGTGATCACCGAGGTGTCGTGCTGTGCGGGCAGGGCCGTTGCGAGCAGCACGCCGATCGCGCCGCTCACGAGAACTCCTCCGGCCATGACTCTCCAATCCGCTGCTTGGGAGACGCGGGGGTGAAGTGGGGGGTGTGGAGCCGGCGGAAGCCGCAGGGGCACAGGACTGACCTGTGCTATTGGCACGGTGGTAGCGTGGTCATGACAATTTCCACGCCTCCGGGTGGGCGGTGCACGCGGCCACCCGGACAGCGGAATCGTAGGGTCCCCCACCGCCCGGTACCAGCGCGGAGTTTGGCCATTCCCGGGAGTTCAGCCGGCCGTCCCGGCCGGTGCCGTGCGGCGGCGGGGGCGGCCCCGGTTGCGGCCGCGACGGGTGCGCAGCCGGCTCACGCGCAGCCGGGCCACGGCTTCCGGGTCGCGCGCTGCCAGTTCGGTGAGCATCGGGTGCCTGTCCAGGGCGGTCAGCCGTGCGTGGATCGGGTCGGGCAGGCTGCCGGGCCTGTTCCGCTGCCGGCCGTACAGGCCGAACCAGACGCACTGTGCCACCAGCGCGAACCAGATGACCCACCCCGCGGTCCCTGCCCCCGCCCCGCGGGGGAAGCTGCTCATCAGTACGAACGTGGTGAACAGCAGCCATGCGAGCACCACCCACCCCCCGACCAGGGCCACCCGGCCGGCCTCGCGCGGCGGGTCGGGTATGCGGGACCACAGCCTGGCGCGGTACATCGCGTGGAATTCCCTCCGGCGCGCGAGGAACACGTCGTCGTGGAAGGCGATGTTCCCCAGGGTGGCGGGCGCGGTGCGGCGGCGCAGCGCGCCGAGCAGTGCGTCCGGCAGCGGGTGTCCCGCGAAGACCGCGGGGTCGGCGCCGGTCGCGGTGAGGAACAGGTTGCCCCGGTGGTTGACGGTGACCAGTCCGTCGAGCAGCAGCCGCGAGGCCGCCGCCTGGACGTCGTCCTCGAGCCGGCGTTGGGCTGCCGCGTGGTACGGGTCGATCACGAGTGCGGCCAAGCGCTTCGCCGACACCCTCAGCCACCGGCGGCGCCGGGCCCCGCGCACGCCGAGCATCCCGTACAGCAGTGCTGTGACGGGGAGTTCGGCGCAGGCCACGATGACGGGGTCCATGTGCCGAGCGTAGGTCGCGCACCGGTCGCCCGTACATTCGATATATCGCGGCCCCGGCCGTGCGCCGGACGTGCCCGGCCCGCTCGCCGCCACAGGAGGTCCCGTCCTCAGGAACTTCTCATCCGGCGCCCAGCTCCCGCTCAGCCGCGACCCGCAGAATGAGCCCCGTCGATCGATCGGACCTGCCGGTCGAGAGCACGGAGGGGTGTTCATGAACAACGTCCGCAAACGCGCGGGAATCGCCGCCGGCGCGGCCCTGGCCGGCATCGGCCTCGTCTTCCCGGCCGTCGCCTTCGCCGAGGACTCCGGCAAGCCGGCCGCCGTCACCCAGGCACAGCCGGTCCTCAAGAAGGAGAAGGCCGCCGAGCGGCACGAGCAGCACCGGAAGGAACTGGCCGAGTCGCTCGCCAAGGACCTCGGCGTACCCGTGGAGAAGGTGACCAAGTCCCTGGAGAAGTTCCGGGACGCGCAGCGCGAGGAGCACAAGAAGCGCGCCGGGGGACGAGAGGGGTCCCCGAAGGAGCGCGACGCGCGGCGCCCGGACCCGGCCGAGCTCAAGGAGAAGCTCTCCGAGCGCCTCGACCAGGCCGTCAAGGACGGCAAGCTGACCCGGGCCCAGGCTGACGCGATCCTGGCCGCGGCCGAAGCGGGTGTCCTGCCCGGCCCGGCGGGCGGCCACCACATCAAGCCCGCCCGCTGACCGCTGACCGCTGACTGCTGACCGGTGACGGTCTGCGGCCGCCCGCCTGCCCGCTCCCGCCGGCCGGGGTACGGGGGCGGGCGGCGGCCCCGGAGGCCGGAGGCCCCCGCGCGGCGGTCAGACCCCGGCCAGCAGCACTCCCAGCGCCTCCGCCGTCGCCGGATGCGCGCTCAGCAGGGCCGCTCCCGCGGGCCCGTTGCCCGGTGACTCCCAGGTGCCCTCGCAGCCCAGCAGGGCCGCGACCGCCCCGCAGGACGCCGGGTGGGCGGCGAGCAGCGCACCGGCGGGGCCACGTCCCGCACGCCGGGCCGGAGGTACGGCCTCCGGCGCGGCCGGGGCCCGCCACGGCGGCACCCACGCGTCCAGCTCCGCGAGCCGGCCGGGGAAGACCCGCCCGGCCTCGCGGATCAGCAGCGGCGCCAGGTCCGCGCCACTCGACCGGAGCGTGCCGATCAGGGTCGGCAGCCACGGCAGCAGCACCGGGTCGGGCAGCCGCCCGAACGCGTTCGACACCGCCTCCACCACGAAGTCGGCGAGCGCCGGCACCGGTTCCAGCGCGTGCACGAACCCGCTGAGGTAGCGCGGGTACGCGGGCACCACCAGGGGATTGCCGAGCAGCTCGTCGCACGTGGCCCGGAGCTCCGCGCGCGACATCCCGCCCAGATGGTTCCGGGCGGCCCACAGCAGTGCCGTCTTCGACGGGTCCGCCGGATGCGACTGGGCCACCGCCAGCTCCAGCTGCGTCCGGTCGCAGCCCAGGGACAGCGCCAGCCCCTCCATGCCGAACAGGAAGCCGAGCGTCGCCGCGACCTGGCGGAGCGTCGCGTCCTCGTCGGTGAACACCATGGGCAGCAGGGTGCAGTAGTGCGCGTAGCCGGTCTTCACGAAGGCCTCGATCCACGGCGGCAGCACCGGCTCGGCGGTCCGGTAGTACGCGAGCAGCCGCCGCACCCGGTGGAGCACCTCCGGCGCCCCGTCCACGCTGCGCTCGGCCGACAGCACCTCCAGCGCCCGCATGCCCAGCTCGTCCGCGAGCCGCCGGCTGCCCAGGTACAGCGTCGCGTCCTCCACGGCCTCCAGCACCGTCGCCGCCGTGGCCTGCGGCCCGTACGCGGTGCGCCGCAGCCGCTGTTCGAGGACCTGTTCGATGCTGACGCCCTCGTAGCCGAGCTCGATCAGCGCCCGCTGGTGGGTGCCCAGCGACAGGTCCCAGGACTCCTGGATCGGCCGCTCGCCGAGCCGCCGCTCACCCATGATCGGCCGGGCGGCGCCCCGCGGCAGCAGGTACCGCAGCATCCACAGCACGTCGGAGCACTGCTCCAGCTCCGGCCGGGAGGCGATGTCCAGCAGCGCCCGCCGCACACCGCTCTGCTGGAGCTTCAGGCCGAGCGGGGCCAGCCGGTCGTGCACGTCCCGGGCCAGCGGCGGCAGGGCGTCGTACCCGACCTGGCCGGTCCGGTCGCCGCCCATCATGATCTCCACCAGCCGGCGCACGTCGCGCCGCCCGGGCACGGCCTCCTTCTCGATGCAGGTCACCGCGGCGTCCTGGAAGTCGTACGGGGTGGGCTTGGCGCGGTCCCGCATCCCCGCCAGCAGGACCGAGGTCTCGAACACCGCGATGGCGTCCGCCGTCGAGGCGAGGTAGCCGTTGCGCCGTGCCGCCCGCACGATCTCCACCGACCAGCCGAGCAGTTCGGCCTCGTCCAGCCGGTCCAGCACGGGCGGCCGCCGGAGGAAGCCGGTCAGCCGGTCCGCCGGCGGCTCGTTCGGCAGGTCCGCCGGAACGGCGGACTGCACGGCGCGCCCCCGCCCGCCGCCCTTCGGCTTCGCGGCGCGCGCCGCGCCCGCCTGCCCGGCCAGCCGGTACGGCTCCACCCGGGTCCGCTTCAGCTGCTTGGCCCATTCCGTCGCGGCGATCGACACGGACCCGGCGGCCAGACCGAACTGCGCCTCGATCGCGGCATGGCTCGACGGGATCAGGCCGTGCTGCCAAGTGGTGGCCGTCCGCGGCCCGATCTCGAAGGTGTCCGCGCCGTGCACACCGAACTCCGCGACACGGCTGGCCGCGTGGAAGGCGCCGCAGACGTAGACGCAGTCCGCGGGATCGGTGCCGGTCGCGGCCAGGTGCTCGCGCATCCTGGTCCACATGTGGCGCTCGCGGTCCTCGTCCACCCGGACCCGGTGCGGGTCGCCGGGCGCGAGGCGGCGGAACAGGCTGCCGATCAGCAGCATGACCTGGCGGTAGCCGTCGTGGTCGGCCTCGCCCAGCGGCAGTTCGACGTACTGGTGCCACCACTCCGACCAGTGCCGCACCCGGCCGTGCCGCAGCAGGTGCTCCTCCAGTTCGGAGAACCGCGGACGCAGGTCGCCGATCTCCACGCCGACCGCGTCGCCGTGCAGGGCGGCCTCCTCCCCGTCGGGCGGACCGTCCGGGTCCCCGGGCGTGCCGGACCCGGCGCGGCGCGCGTCCCACTGGTAGACGTGGTCCGAGGAACGGTCGACGAGGACCAGCTCCACGCCCGGTGTGTCCAGGGCGTACGCGATCGCCTGGTATTCCGCCGACGCCTCGGTGACCGGGGCGACCACCGACAGTGGTGCCCACTCGGCGGGGAAGCCGTCCACCTCGGTCGCGAACGCCTGCACGGCCACCGGCAGCCGGCAGTTGCGCAGCTCCGTCAGCAGCGGTGCCATGTCCTCGCACAGCTCCAGGTACACCACCTTGGGCCGCTTCTCCCGCAGGCGGCGCGCCATGGCCAGCGCGGAGGCCGGCGAGTGGTGGCAGACGGGGAAGATCTCCAGGGGTTCGCGCACCGCCCGGTCGACGTCGTCGACGATGCCGAGCAGGATGCCCTCCAGGGCGTCGGGCCCGCCGGCGAAGGCCGCGGCGGCCTCCTGCAGCTGCCCGCGCAGCGCCTCGAAGGTCCCCTCCCGCAGTTCCGCGGCGCTCATGACAGGGTGGCGATCGCGTCGCGGCCGCCCTCCAGGAACTCCGGCCAGGAGCCGCCCTCCTCCTTGCTGCGCGGCTCGACGACGCCGTGCAGGTACTTGTTGAGGATGGCCAGGTCCTCCGGCTCGCGCCGGGCCAGCGAACCGACCAGCGAGGAGGCGAGCGTACGCGCCGTCAGGGCGCGCTCGCCGAAGAAGGTGCCGTGCAGGATCGCGTCCTCGAGGACGCCGATCTGCTCGGCCGTGGACAGGGCCGATTCCAGCTTCTCGTCGTCGCTGCCGGCCGCGGCCGAGGACGCCCGCAGATCGGCGAAGCTCTGCAGCAGCACGTCGAGCAGCGTCGGCGGTACGTCCAGTTCGATGCGGTGGCGGCGCAGCAGCTCCTCGGTGCGGAACCGGACGATCTCCGCCTCGCTCTTCT
Source organism: Streptomyces sp. NPDC043853 (assembly GCF_056436025.1). Classification (NCBI taxonomy): domain Bacteria; kingdom Bacillati; phylum Actinomycetota; class Actinomycetes; order Kitasatosporales; family Streptomycetaceae; genus Streptomyces; species Streptomyces sp. NPDC043853. The sequence continues at coordinate 161,251 of NZ_JBWKDJ010000011.1, read as the reverse complement.
TGTTCGTCACCACCGGGATGCGGACGAAGTTGAAGCGCCGCTTGAGTGCGGAGGACAGGTCGTTGACGCCCCGGTCGCGGCTGTTGGCGGTGGCGATGATCGAGAAGCCGGGCTTGGCGAAGACGATGTTGTCGCCGGCCTCACCGTCGAGCTCGGGGACGGAGACGTACTTCTCGGACAGGATCGAGATCAGGGCGTCCTGGACGTCGCTGGTCGAGCGGGTGAGCTCCTCGAACCGGCCGATGGTGCCGGTCTCCATCGCGTTCATGATCGGAGAGGGGATCATCGACTCCCTGGACTGCCCCTTGGCGATCACCATGGACACGTTCCACGAGTACTTGATGTGGTCCTCGGTGGTGCCGGCGGTGCCCTGCACCACCTGGGTGGAGTTGCGGGAGATCGCGGCGGCCAGCAGCTCCGCCAGCCAGCTCTTGCCGGTCCCGGGGTCGCCGATCAGCAGCAGCCCGCGGTCGGAGGCCAGGGTGACGATGGACCGCTCGACGAAACTGCGGTCGCCGAACCACTTCTGCGGGATCTCCCGGTCCAGGCCGTCGGAGCGCTCGGAGCCCAGGATGAACAGGCGGACCATCTTGGGGGAGAGGCGCCAGGAGAAGGGCTTGGGTCCGTCGTCGACGGACTCCAGCCAGTCCAGCTCCTCGGCGTACTTGATCTCGGCCGGGGCGCGCAGCAGGTCGGACATGAAAGGGCCTTTCTACGAACGGGTCTGAGCGAGGAAGGGAAGGTTCCGGGCGAGGAGGTCGAGGACCTCCTGCGAAAGTGCTAGGCCAGGAAGGCCTTGAGCTCGTGGACGAGCTTGCGGATGTGCCCGGAGAGCACCGGTGCACCGAGGTCCTTGAAGCGCTCCCGGAACCACGGGTTGACGCTGCCGCGGCCGGAGCTGGTGACCGACCCGACGGGGATGAACCTGGCCCCGGAGCGGTGGACGGCCGCCATGCTCTCGAACAGCTTCTCGGACTGCCATTCGTAGAAGTCGGAGATCCACACGACCACCGTGTTGCGCGGCTCGGCGATCTTCGGCTGGGCCAGGGCCATGGCGACCGTCCCGTCGGTGCCGCCGCCCAGCTTGGTGCGCAACAGGGTCTCGAACGGGTCGTGGACCCAGGGCGTGAGGTCGAGCGCCTGGGTGTCGTACGCGATCAGGTGCACGTCCACCTTCGGCAGCCCGGCGAAGATCGACGCCAGGATGGTGCAGTTCACCATCGAGTCGACCATCGAGCCCGACTGGTCCACGACGACGATCAGCCGCTGGGGCGTGGTCTTGCGGACGGTGTGCCGGTAGTAGAGGCGGTCGACGTACAACCGCTCCTCCTCCGGACTCCAGTTGGTGAGGTTCTTCCAGATCGTGCGGTCGAGGTCGAGGTTGCGGAACACCCGCTTGGGCGGCACCGACCGGTCCAGCTGTCCCACGGTGGCCTTCTCCACCTGGGTGCGCAGCACGTCCGCGACCTCGTCGACGAAGCGGCGGATCAGCGCCTTGGCATTGGCCAGGGCCACCCCGGACAGGTTGTCCTTGTCCCGCAGCAGCTGCTCGATCAGCGACATGCTCGGGGTGAGCCGCGCCGCGAGCCCGGGGTCGGCGAGCACCTCCCGCAGGTGCATCCGCTTGACCAGGTCGGCCTCGATCGCGCCGAGTTCGGGGCCGATCGCCGGGATGAGGCGGCTGAGGTCGGGGGTGGTGCCCGGTCCGCCGTTGCCGGTGGGGCCGGCACCGCGCCCCGCGGCGCGCCCCGCTCCCGGTCCGCCGCGGAGGTCGCCCGGCCGGCAGCCGAGCGCCCGCTCCAGCCAGCCCGCGTCGGACTGCCAGCGGGCCAGCTGTCCGGCGGAGACCGTGCCGGAACCGGAGGCGTAGACGTTGAGCAGCACTTTGGAGACCAGGGCGGCGCGGCGCACCTCGGCGGACCGGTCACGGGCGCCGTCCTCCTCCGCTGCGGGCGCCATCAGTCCGTCGAACTCCGCGGCCAGCTCCGGATGCCGCTGCACCACCGAGTCCACCGAGGCGTTCGGGTCCAGCAGCGCGGTCGGCAGGCCGATGTCCTCGACGACCGCGAGGCTGGCCGATTCCAGCGCGGCCTGCTCCTCGTGGTCGAAGAGGCGGGCCAGGAGCCGCCAGTACAGCACCTGCCGCCGGTTGTCCTGGGGGTCGGCCAGAGCCTCCGGGTGCACCCGCCCTCCCGTTGCCGCCGGGTCCGTCTGCCCGGGACCGGGCGCGTTCTGTGTCTCCGTCATTTCCGCAGCAGCCTTCCCGCCCGCTCCCGCAGCACGGCCACGGCGTCGGTGGCGGCCTTCTCGGCCCGCACACCGGCCTTGTCGGCCGTGCCCCCGGCCCATCCGCCCGCGTGCACCGCGACCGGCTTCTTCCGTACGGTCGCCTCCACCGCCAGCGGCTGGACGTGGAAGGCCCCGGCGTCCCAGCGGAGCAGCCCGATGCACGCGCCGGAGGCCGCGACCCCCGCCGGTGTGAGCGGACCGGCGACCGGAATCCGGTCGGTGTCCACCGCCAGCGGACGGCCGGCCACGGTGAACACGAGGGCGTCCCCGCCGCCGTCCTCGCCGTCCCCGCCGCCCTCCCCGTCCGTGCTCCCGGTCCCGCCGCCGTCCGCGGCCGGCTCGACCGCGTACCCCTCCAGGAAGACGGGCACGGCCATCCGTGCCGGATGCCGGTCCAGCGGCGCGGCCGCGGCATCGGCGGCTCGGGGCAGCGCGACCCGGGCCGTGGCGAACGCGTCGGCGGGCTCGCCCTGACGGGCGTGCTCATCGCTCCAGATCAGGTCGCCCTCGGCGGTGACCGGCATACCGGTGAGCTCCATCGAACGCCCCTCGCCGACGGCAGCCAGCAGCGACATGTGCGGGCGGAGCAGCTGCCAGACGCCCGCCCCGACGACGGTGTCCGGTTTCGGCACCGACACCGCGGCCCGCACCAGACGGGGCGCGGAACCGTCCGCGGGCTCGAACACGGCATGGACCTGGGCCTGCGCGCCGGTCGGATGCTCCTGTAGGTCGACACCGAGGGGCAGCAGGCGGCCGGTGGCCGTCCCGGTGGCGGCCGCTTCCGCGGCCCCGGGCAGGGTCAGCAGCACCGCCCGCGACCACAGGTCGGCCCAGCGGCGTACCGGCACCCGCTCCAGGGACGCCCCGGGGCAGGACGCGGCGAGCTCGGCCGCGAAACCGTCGAGCAGCATCGCGAGGCGCCGCAGCGACGGATCCGGCAGCATCGCGGACACCACCGGAGCCGCCCCGGACACCACCTCGTGGTCGATGCCCCGCCATCCGCGGCGCGCCAGGTCGGACAGCCAGGACCGGGCGGCGACCAGCACGTTCACCCCGGCCCCGGCCCCGGGCGCGGGCGCGGCGGGTGCCTCCGCCGCCCCGGCGGACCGTCCGGTCGTCTCCGCGACCCGGGCCGTCAGTGCGTCGTGGACGGAGCCCAGCAGCGCCGTACGGGCGGCGGCGAGCGCCACGAAGTGGTCCTCGCCCGCGGCTCCGGCGGCAGCCTTCCCGGCCGCCTCGGCCACCCGCTCGGCCAGCGGCGTCCCGGCGACGGCGTCGGCGAGCCCGGTCAGGCCCGCCGCCTCCTCGGCCCGCGGCCGCAGGAGCCCGGCCACGAGCGCCCGGTCGAAACCGTCGACGGCTGCCAGCGCCTCGTCGAGCCCCTCCACCGGACCGGCCGCCATCCTCACGTCCGCCCCCGCGCTCACGTCGAGCCCGCGCCGAGGAACCCCCATCGTCACTGCCCGGGTCGGTGGGAACCACTGCATCTCCGGCAACGGCACCGTGGACGGGGCCAGTTCCAGATAGGCCAGGTGCCGCAGGAACCGGCTGAAGACCTGCGCCGCGGCCGTCCTGTCCGCCTGCGACGGCCGCGCGGCCGTCATATCGGCCGTGATGCCCGCCGCGCTCGGCTCCCCGTCCGCCGGCTCCGCCTTCAGGTAGCGGGCGACGCGCCCGGCCCCGTACTGCAGCACCGCCTCGGTGACCAGAGCCCGGATGTGGTTGCAGAAGGATCCCCGAGCCCCGCCGCAGGGCCGGTTGTTGTTGGTGCTGCACGCGAAGGCGTACGTACCCGCCGCGACGGACGAGACGTAGACCCGGCCGATGTCCGAGCCGCTGGACACCACACCCTGTAGACGCCCGTCGGCCAGTTCGACGAACGGAACCTTGGCGAGCTTGCGCGGCCGCGCGGGCACCGTCACCCGTGCCGTGCTCGACCTCTCCCAAACTGACAACGCACCATCTCCCATGCACAAAACAGCACTTCAGTGCCGCACCGGCGGAACACGAACGAACATAGGGGCGACCACTGACAACGCCGTCCGGGCTGTGTGCGGTATCCGTCGACGGGCCTCGACGCCGCGCCGGAAACTAGAGAGAAGGTCTAAAAAAACGTTCCAGACGGGCCCTTCCCCGGGCCACACTTCCCCCATGACCGGTCGCGACTCAGGTGAACAGCGGTACCCCTCGGGGCGAGGGCACGTGGTGCCGGGATTCGGGCCGCCGCCCCCGGCGTTCGACCCCGGGCGGTCCGGCCGCCCACGGGCCCGCAGGCCCGCCGTGCTGATCGCGGCGGTCGCCGCGGCCGTCCTCCTCATCGGTGGCGGTGTCTACGCCACCGTGGCCGGCGGAGGCGACGACAGCCGTGACGCACCCGGTGGGCCCGCCGCCCGGGGATCGGATCCGGCCATGCCCTCCGCCACGCCGTCGGTCGACAAGGGCGACGGCAGCGGCCCCGGCGGCGGCCCGGAGACCTACGACCCCAACGCGGGCATCGAGCAGGGTGAGGCCCCGGTCTGGGTGGTCGACAACCGGACCGAGCTGCCCGGCTCCGGCGTCACCCAGTACGGCCCGTGGCGGGTCGGCGACACGGTGGTCCGGGTGATGTACCGGGAGGTCGTCGCCCACACGGTCACCGACGGCAAGGAGAAGTGGAAGGTCTCCCTGGACACCCCGGTCTGCGGAGCCCCGCAGGCACCGGCGGCGGACGGGAAACTGGTCGTCGGAGTCCTGGCGAGCACCTCCAAGGGCGCCCACTGCACGCACCTCCAGCAGATCGACCTCACCACCGGCCGAACGGGCTGGAAGACCGAGGTGCCGCCCGAGAACGCCTTCGACCGCGCGCTCGAGTTCCAGCTCGCCGTCTCCGGGGACACCGTCGCCGTGGTCCGCTCGGCCGTGATCAGCGGCTTCTCCGTCACCGACGGCAGGAAGCTGTTCGGCACCTCGAAGACCGGCAACTGCTTCCCCACCGGCGTCGGCGGAGGCCCCAGACTGCTCGTCCTGCGGGGCTGCCCCGACCCGGGCGACGCCGGCTCGCTGAACGCGATGCTCCAGGAAGCCGACCCGCTGACCGGCGCACCCAAGTGGAGCCACTCGTACGAGAAGGGCTGGACCGTCGGGCGGGCCCTGTCCGTGGACCCCCTGGTGGTCGCCGCCTACCACAGCGGGAGCAAGGTCTGGAGCATCACGGCGTACACCCCCGACGGCAAGGTCCGCTCACGCACCGAGCCGAAGTTCGGGGTGACCAGCCGGTGCAACGGCTGGGGCGACGGGACCTACGGCCTGCACTACTGCAACGCCGCCGTGGCCGACGCCGACACGCTCTACCTCGCGGCCGGCAAACCGGGCAGGGAGCTCGGCATCGACACCACCGACGAGGTCGTGGCCGTCGACCTGAACACCGGCCGGGAGAAGTGGCGCGCGGCCGCCCCCCAGGGCCGTGCCATGTGGCCGCTGGCCGTCGCCGACGGCAGGATCACCGTCTACGTCACCCCCTCCACGGGCGCAGCAGGAGCGGTCGCCACGCTCCCGGTCACCGGCGGCGCCCCGCAGGTGGTGCTGCAGAGCCCGGCGGCCGCGACCGGCGCCGAGTCCGTCTTCTACCCCTTCCACGTGCGGGTCGCCTGGTCGGAGGGCCGGATCTTCCTGCTCAAGGGCAGGGTGAACGGCCCCGAGCCGAAGAAGGTGGACCACGCCCTCCTCTCGTTCGGCAGGCAGTCATGACGGAACACCAGCCCCCGCACCCGTACGGCCCCGACCCCTACCGTCAGCCGGTGCCCGGTTCCTTCGGCCCGCCGCCCCCGAGGCAAGAGGACAGGAAGCGGACCAGGCTGGTGGCGGTGTGCTCCGCGGCGGCGGTGCTCATCGCGGCCGCGGTCACCACCGCGGTGGTCCTCGGCCACGACGGACGCGGCGACCGGGCATCGGGCGGCACCACTTCCACCCCTCCCACCACCCCCACCGGGTCCGCCGTCGGCCCGCCCGAGCCGTCGATCGCGGGCTGGAAGACCGTGGTCAACCCGCGGCACGGCACGGCCTTCGACGTCCCGCCGGACTGGGAGGTCGCCGCATCCACCGTGTTCAGCGGCTACGAGGACCGCACCGATCCGAAGAAGGTGATCGCCGGGCACACCGCGCCCGCGTTCCACAAGTCCAAGTGGTGCAGCGTCGACTCCGACGGGGACGGCATGATCACCGACTTCCCGCTCGCCTCCGCGGGCAGCAAGGGGGCCGACGGCGGCACGGACACCGACGACGTCGCCCGCGAGACCGCGAGGGCCTGGGTCTACGGCGCCTACGCCCAGCCGGACAAATCGGCGGTGAAGTGGGACGACCCGGTCCCGTACACCACCAGGTCGGGTGTGCGGGGCAGCTATGTGAAGGCCCGCTCCGAGGGCGTCGAGCGGAGCCACAAGTGCGCCGGCGACGGCCGGGCCATCGCCTTCGGCTTCAAGAACTCCAAAGGCGACTTCGTCGCCTGGGACTTCTACGGCCGCACCGGCGTACCGGGCGCCGTCACCGACGAAGTGGTCATGAAGATCCTCAGCACGGTCCGCCTCTCCGGCGAGCCCTCCCCGGACCCGGGACTGCCGTGAAGCCGCCCGGCACATGGTCCGCGCACATGGTCCGCGCAAAAGGTCCGTTCCCGGGCGAGTGAGTGCAAACGGCCGGCGCCCACTTCCGCCGAGGCGGGTGGCAAGGGCGCCGGCCAACCGAAAACACACACTCGGCGGGAGACCCGGGAGGCGTATCTCATCTCCGAGTGTATGACTACGAGGAGCCGCTCCGGGGCTGATTCACCCGCGTGTCCACACCCGGCTGCGGCGGCCTAGACCATTGATTCCGGCTTCCAGTCCCGGACGAGCAGCCCGAGCAGCACCTCGTCCAGGAACTCGCCCATCACCCAGGCCGAGGAGCGCAGCACGCCCTCGCGGACGAAGCCGTTGCGCTCGGCGGAGCGCAGCATCGCCGCGTTGTCCGCCAGCGTCTCGATCTGCAGCCGTTGCAGACCGCGCACGACGAAACCGTAGTGGCACAGCACCGCGACCACGTCCGTGCCGTAGCCCTTGCCACGGGAGGACGGCAGCAGCCCCAGCCCGATGTGCGCGGACCGGTTGTGGTCGTCGATGCCCCACAGGGTCGCGGAGCCGACCAGCGTGCCGGCCTCCAGCTCCACCACGGAGAACTTGACGCTTCCCGGGTCGTTGTCGTCCGTCACGAGCCGCGGATCCTTCGACCCGGGCGTGATCGGCCGCCACGGCCCGCTCTCGGCCCGCGAGGAGTTGACCACGTCGTCGTAGAGCTCTGCCCGCAGGATCGGGATGTCGTCCTCATACCGGGCCCTGAGCCCAACCTTGCCGCCTCTGAGCATGCACGCTTCCTATCCGCCCGGCCCGGCCGACGGCAAACGAATATCTGACGGGCAACGGCATGGAGGGCTGGAGCGTCCGGAGGAATACTGGACCCAGTTCGGGCAAGGCCGTGTTGCGGGGGGTGCTTGTGGAGCGGGGCAGGGAGGAACAAGACGGTTCGGGACGAGAGCCGAACGCGTACGAGCGGCTTCTTGCGGAGGACCGTCAGTGGCCGGACGATCGGGTTGGCCGGTCGGCATCGTGACCGGGTGTGGGGAGCGGGGTCAGGAGGCCCCGGCCGGGTTTCCCGCCCCGTCTCCGTTCCCGTCTTCGTCTGCGGCCTCGTCACGGTGGTGGCGCCGTCGGTGCAGGTGCCACAGCACACCCGCTCCGATGGAGACCGCCACCAGGGCGATGCCCAGCACCGGCCAGGAGCTTCCGAACAGCCGCAGGTCGGCCAACAGGACCACGAGCACCACGCTCAGCGGCACCAGCACGGAGGACAGGGCCCGCAGTGCTCCCGCCAGCGACCCCGGGTCGAGCCGGGACGGGCCGCGCCGCCGAGGCGGCAGCGGGACGTCGTCGAGGTAGAAGGCGATGACCCGCGGCATCAGACGGGCGGTGGCCTTCCGGTAGGACACCGCCATGTACGGGATCCAGACCAGCGGCGCCACCATCCCCACCACCAGCACCACGCCCAGCAGCACCCACGATCCCAGCCGGGCGAGCCGGGTCCGCCAGGTGACCGTGGTCGCCTGATCGGGGGTCACCAGCCCCAGCAGCTTGGCCATCCGGACCGTGAGCGCGGTCAGCACCGACAGCCGCCTGTGCCGCTTCTTGGAGGCCCCGGTGACGGCGGGAGACGGACCGGCCTCCAGGGCCTTCGCCGCCGTCGCCGTGTCCGGGTGCACCCCCTGCAGTACCAGGAGTTCGGCGGCCCGCTCGGGAGCGGTCGGATCGTGTCCCCCGACCGCCGCCAGCTCCAGCATGATCTGAGCCTGGCTGAGCAGCGCCGCGCAGAACGCCACCGGGATGAACACCAGGAAGGGGCCGCCCACGAAGGCGCCCTCGGCCACCGTCCGCCGCATGCCGTGGGCGACCACCTCCGCGCCGAGCGTGGCGGGGTCCGCGTCCGGGTGCCGGGCCCGCAGCCGGGCCACGTTGCGTGCGGCGCGGGGTCCGGAGAACCGCAGACCGAAGCCGGCCAGCAGTTCGGGCAGCCGGCTCGGCTCCGCCAGCGCGGCGCGCAGCAGGTTCTTGGGCTCTCCGTCCGGCTTGGCTGCCATACGGCCATTCAAGATCCCCGCACGGAGGCCCGCAGGCCCGGATGCTCCGTCCGGGCGTACGGGGCGTACGGGGCGCTGTGCATACTGCAGGGTATGGCTTTCACGCTCGGCAACCGGGTCCATCTGATCATCACCGGCGTGCTGGTGATGTGCGGGGCGCTGGGCGGAGCCCTGGTCGGCCTGATCCTGGGCGGGTGGCTCACGGCCGTGCTCGCCGGCGGCGCGGCCGCCCTGGGCGCGGGCCTCGGAGCGTACCTGGCCCGCCGCCAGGTGATCGCCCACCTCGGGCCGGACCATCCGCCCGGGGGGCCCGGGGCCGGCGCAGCGGCCGGAGGAAACGCCGGAGGAACCTCCGGAGGAGCGGCAGGCAAGGCGGCCGGAGAGGCCTCCCGGGCCGATGGCTACGCGGAGGGCATCGCCGACGCGGTCGTCCTGAGCATCGCCACCTACCAGGCCGCGGTCTTCCCCCTCACCCCCGACGGGGTGTCCGACGAGGAGCGGGCCGCCCGCCGCACCATCGCCTACCGGATCTCCGCCTACGACGGCCTGCCCCGCCCGGTGCGCGTCTCGGCGGCCGAAGCGCTGGAAGCCATCGACCACGGAGCGGACTCCACTCTCGCGGAGGCAGCGATGAAGGCCCTGGCCCTCACCGTCTACGAGCACCGCGGCGTCCGCTGATCCGCTTACCCCCCGGACCGAGGGATCCCCGGAACGGTGAACCCGTCCAACAGGTCGGGGACCCTCCGGAACCCGGGATCACCGGCTACCCACGCGCGGCCGGGGCGAGGCCATGACTCGGAACGACCACCGGCCGATCCGGCCGATTCGTTCAAGACCGCGGGCCCGGTGACGAACTACCGTCGCCCCCATGGAAACCCCCGGAGCGGGCGGATCACCCACTCGCCACATCACCTCGCACATCGACCGCCCCGCCGACGAGGTCTACGCCTTCGCCTCGGACCCGGCCAACCTCCCGCAGTGGGCCCACGGCCTCGGCAGGACCGTCGAGTACGTCGACGGCCGGTGGATCGCCGACGAGGCCCTCCCGGGCCGCGTGGTGGTCGCCTTCGCCCCGCGCAACGAGTTCGGCGTACTCGACCACCACGTCACCCTCCCCACCGGTGAGACCGTCCACAATCCGATGCGCGTCCTCCCCGACGCCACCGGGGCGGGCTGCGAGGTGGTCTTCACCCTCCGCCGGCGCCCCGGCACCACCGAGGAGGACTTCGAACACGACGCGACCGCCGTACGCACCGACCTGGCCACCCTCAAGAGGCTCATGGAGCGCCCCTAGGCAGGCGGTGGCGGCGCCCCGCTCGCCCTACCGGTCCGCGGCCTGCTCCTCGTACGGGAAGAAGGCGGGCGGGGCATCCTGCTGGAAGAAGGTCTTGGCGCGGAGGGCGGCCCGCTCGTCGTCCCGGACCTGGCCCGGCCGGGACCCGTTGCCGAACAGCACACCCCCGAACCGCATCCGCATGTACGCAGCCGTGTGGGTCAGGGTGGTCACCAGGCCGTCCGCGACGACCTCCTCCTCGTGCGCCATGACGGTCACCCCCCACAGCGTCCGCCCCGCCATCCGCGCCTTGAAGTCCAGCCCCGGCACCGCGAGCCAGCCCGACCAGTAGTCCAGGTAGCGCTTGGTGTTCGCGGACAGGGTGTACCAGTACAGGGGCGATGCGAGGACGATGTCGGTGGCGTCCAGGGTCGCCTGCCGCAGCTCTTCCTCGTTCTCGCTGACCGGCCACCCCTCGGACTCGTGCCGTCCGTCCTGGAAGTCCGGCAGCGGCAGCCGGCTGAGGTCCACCCACCGCTGCCGAACACCGGCGGGGAGCTGCTCGGCCGCCGTCCGCGCGAGGGTCTCCGTATTGCCGTCGGGCCGGGAACTGCCGAGGAGGAAGAGGAACGAACGGTCCGAGCCCGTGCCGGGCCGCGGGTCAGTGCCAGTGCCAGTATCAGTGCCAGTCTCGATCGTCATGACCGCTACCAACCCCGGCCACCGGGCCGAAATTCCGGCCGGGCGGGTCACACGGGATTCGCACGGGATTGGCACGGGATTCGCGCGGGACGCGCGGGGCAGTCGCACCCCCGAAGCCCGCCGCCAGGCCCTACAGCCGGACCTTCCACTCGACCGTCGCCGCCATGGTCCGCGCGACCTCCGGGTCCCGTACCGAGCCCGTCCGGTCCTCCGCCCGCACCGACAGGCGGTGCGTACGGAAGTCGAGCAGCGGCAGCCCCAGCTCGCCCACCCACACCCGCTTCCGCCCCTCGAGGAACCGCAGTTCCCGCCCGTCCAGGTACCAGCGGACGGACAGCTGTCGCGCCTCCGCTCCGGTCAGCCGGGGTACCGAGATCTCCGCCGACTGGTGGGCGCGCAGCGTGCGCCCGGTGGGAGTGAGCGCGGTGACCGGTCGCGCGTGCCGGTAGAACCCGGCGATCATGGCCTCGACGCCGGGCAGGTTGAACGGCCGGTCCAGTACCCGCATCAGCGAGCCCTCCGTCGGCCGGTACAGCCCCTTCACGTAGTAGCCGCCGCCCTCGTACGCGCCGACGGAGCCGCCGTCCGGGGAGGCCTCGCCCAGCCACCGGTGCCACTTCTCCCCGCGCGCCGCCATCGCGTCGGCGTCCATCCCGGACACGTTCGGCTCGGCCGGCTCGGGACCGGTGTACCGCTCGTAGTCCGGAACGCCCGGGTAGAAGTATTCGTCGGCCAGCCACCCCAGGGAATGCCCCGTCTCGTGCACCGCGACCTGTCCGGATTTCGCGTTGCGCGCCGATGCCGTGGCGATGCCGTCGTAACCGAGCGTCTTGCTGGGCTCGTTGTAGCCCGCCCCGCCGTACTTGGAGCTGTTCGCCAGCACCAGGACCAGATCGGCATCGGGCACCAGCGCCACGTACCCGTCGGTCTTCTCCTGGTCGACGCAGAGCAGCCGCTCGATGTCCCCGCACCAGAAGGAGGACCCGAGGGCGGTGTCCCGCACCACGTCCCGGCCCGGATCACCGCTGACCCCGGACTCCCGCGAGACCGCGTCGACCGTCCACACGTTGAACAGCCCCTGGTACGTCGTGTACGGCTGGACGGCCGCCAGCTCGCCCCACTTCGCCCGGGCGTCGGCGTGGAACCGTCCCAGTTCGTCCGCCGCGTACCCGTCACCGATCACGACCACGTCCAAGCGGTCGGCGGACGGGCCGTTGTCGATCATCTTGGCGATCGCGCCGTCCGCCTGGGCCTCCGGTTCCGAAAGGCGGCGCCCGGCGGGTGCGCCCCGGCCCTCGGACGGCACGGAGGCGTGCCCCGATCCGGCCGTCACCCCGTCTTCGGGGCCCGGTATCTCCACCTCCACCAGCGGGCGCGGTCCGGGGTCAGAGACCGCCGCGCCCGGCACGGACGACGGGCCGCCCGGTACGGCGGACGCCGTGCCCGGTACGGCGCCGAGCGCGGCGACGACGGCCGCGGCCACCCCCGCCGACAGCAGTGAACTGCGCAGGGCAGAGCGCACGGCATCCTCCCGGATACGGTAATTAACCACTCGCTTAAGCAGATTGAACCGGTCGCTTAAACTAGGGGGTGCCGGAGGGGATGCGCAATGATCGTGTCCCCTTGAAAACCAAGGGAGTTGACCGACCAGGGGGTGCGGCATGGACGAACCGGCCGAGATCGGCAGACGAGTACAACGGCTCCGCACCGAAGCCGGCCTGACCCAGCGCCGGCTCGCCGAGCCCTCCTACACGGCCGCCTACATCTCCACCCTCGAATCCGGCCGCGTGCGCCCGTCCGAAACGGCGCTGCGCTTCCTCGCCACCCGCCTCGGCACCACATACGAGGAACTCGCCACCGGCCGCCCCGCCCACCTCGCCACCGAACTCCGGCTCGCCCTCACCGACGCCCAGCGGACCCTGGCCACCGGCGCCGCCGACGAGGCCGCCGTCCACTACCGGTGCCTGCTCACCGACGCCCGGCACCTCGACCTGCCCGCCGAACAGGCCGAAGCACTGCTCGGCCTCGGCGACTGCGCGCTGGAGACCGGCGACCTGGCCGACGCCCGGGCACACTTCGCCGCCGCGGAATCCCTGCAGGCCGGGGAACCGCTGCCGCGCCGTGCCCGCGCCATCCGGGGCCGCGCCGTCGCCCACCTCCTCGCCGGGGAACTGCGCTACGCCTGCTACCTCCTCGAATCCGCCATCGACGAACTCGGCACCGGCGGCCTCGCCGACCCCGAGGCACTCGTCCTGCTCTACGCCGCGGTCATCGGCCCGTACATCGACATGGGCGCCCACGCGCGCGCCGCCCACGCCGCCGAGACCGCCCTCTCCCTGGCTCCCCGGGTCACCGACCCCGTCCTGATCGCCGGCATGCACCGGCAGGTCGCCCGCACCTTCCTCGCCGAGGGACGCACCGCCGACGCCGACGCCTCACTGGCCAAGGCCCAGGCCGTGTACCGGCAGCTCCAGCTGGCGACCGACCTCGCGCACTGCCACTGGATGCGCGGCTATGTGAAAGCCCAGTGCGGCGACCTGCAGGCCGCCGAGGAGGAGCTGCGCACCGCCCGCGCGATGCTCGCCACCCGCCGCGCCACGCTCTACACCGCACAGGTCGAGGTCGAACTCGCCGACGTACTGCGCCGCCTGGGCCGCCACGGGGAGGCCGCCGAACTGCTGTCGGCCCTGCTCGGCCCGGACGGCCCCCAAGGCCGGCCCGGCCACCAGGACCCGGACGGCCACCAGGACCCGCACAGCCACCAGGACCCGCACAGCCACCAGGACCCGGACGGCCACCAGGGTCTGGCCGACCACCGCGGCGCCGTGCACGCCGGCGGCGCCCACCGGCTGCTCGGCCTCATCGCCGAGGAACGCGGCGAGACCGAAGCCGCCGAGGAACACTACGTACGCGCCCTGGCCCTGCTGGAACGCAGTGGCGCGACCGGAGACCTCGCCGACCTGTGCCGGCTCCTGGGCGACCTGCTGCGCCGTACGGGCCGGACCGAAGCCGCCCTCGACGCGTACCGCACCGGCCTCGGCCACCGCGCGGCCATCGGCACCACCACCCTGGGCCCGGCCCCGACGGTCGCCGCGGACGGGGCCGGGCCGGAGCAGTGGCGCTCCTGAGGGCGGAGGCGTGCCGGACGGGAGGAACCTCAGGCCGCCGTCGGAGCGGTCCCCCGGCCGGCGGCCTGCGCCGCCCGGCGGCGGGCGTCCGGATCGGTGCGCGCGTCGTACGCGAGCAACGCGGGCAGCAGCGCCGCCAGCAGTGCCACCGATGCCACACATGCCAGACCACCGCTCCAGAAGGCGGTACGGGTACCGGTCCAGCCGGCCGACCAGCCCGCCCGCACCTGCCCGAGCTGCGGCCCCACGCTGTACGACAGCACCTCGATGCCGGCCAGCCGCCCGCGCAGCCCCTCCGGGATGGTCTGGTTCCAGATCGTGGAACGGCCCAGCCCGCTCAGCATGTCCCCGGCCCCGGCCGCCGCCAGGCACACCAGCACCAGCCACACGTTCGTGAACCAGCCCGCGGTGGCCACGGCCAGACCCCACACGGTCGCCCCGCCGGCGACCAGCAGCCCGTGCCGGTGCACCCGGGAGGTCCAGCCGCTGGTCAGCCCGACCACCAGCGAGCCCACCGACCCGGCCGCGTACATCAGCCCGAGCGCCCACGGCGCGTCCAGCTCGTCGGCGAGGAAGGGGAAGATCGCGTTCGGGAAGGCGAAGAACATCGCCGCCAGGTCGATCGCGTACGTGCCCAGCAGCACCGGCCGGCTCCACGCGTACCGGGCGCCCTCCGCGATCCCGCGCAGCGAGGGCCGCTCGGCGTCCCGGGCCGGCGGAGCCGGACTCAGCCGGGCGCACAGCAGCACCGACACCGTGAACCCGGCCACCGTCACCGCGTACGCGGGGGCGTGGCCCGCGTAGGCCACGACCAGGCCGGCCAGCGCCGGACCGGCGATCGCGCCGATCTGATAGCGGAGCGAGCCGAGCGCGGCCGCCGCCGTCAGCTGGTCGTGCGGCACGATCCGGGCGGTCAGTGAGTCCAGCGCGGGACGCTGCAACCCGGACAGCGCCGACACGCCGGCCGCCACCACGTACAGCGGCCACAACAGCGGCTCCGGCAGCAGCGCGTTCACCAGCAGCACCAGGGCCAGCAGGCCCAGGCCCGCCTCGGACCAGAGGATCAGCCGCCGCCGGTCCACGGCATCGGCGAGCGCGCCTCCGTAGAGGCCGAAGACCACGAGCGGCACCAGCTCGACCGCCCCCATCGCACCGACGGCGAGCGGCGACCCGGTCAGGTCCTTGATCTGCAGCGGCAGCGCGATCATCGCCATGAAGCTGCCGAAGAAGGTCACCGTGCCCTGGTAGAAGAGCAGCCGGAAATCGCGGCTGGAACGCCAGGGGGAGGTGTCGGGCAGGATCGAGGCCATGCGGGTGCGGGTCTTGCTCACAACGGCCGATCGTTCGTCACCGCCCCTGCCCGGAGCAACCGGTTTTCCGCCCGCGCGGGGGAAATCGCGGGCACACCGGCCCGCCACCGCACCGCCGGGGACGGTGAGCTGCTTCGCTGGGCCGGTGAAATACTTCGTGACGGTCCAGGCGACGGAGATGGACTACGACGCCATGGAGGGGACGGAAACGCCGGGCTCGCCCCGGTGGAGCCGCGAGGACGTGCTCGCCATGGTCAACTTCATGGGCGCGCTCAACAACGAACTCGCGGCCTCGGGCGAGCTCCTCGACGCGCAGGGCTTCGGCCCGCCCGCCGATGCCCGCTTCGTCACCGGATCACCCGGCACCAACCCGGTCGTCACCGACCGCCCCTACGCCGCCACGGACGTCCAGCCGGCCGGCTACTGGCTGCTGGAATGCTCCAGCCTCGAACGGGTCACCGAGATCGCCGCCCGGATCACCCAGTGCCCGGTACCGTCCGGCTCCCCCGAATACCCCGTGGTGATCCGCCCGATCGGCGAAGCCCCCGGCACCTGAGCCCGCCACGTGGCCCGCCGCGCGCGGCGTTCACGTCGACGTCGGTGCTGCCGTGTCCCGTGCCGGCCCCGCCGAGCCCCTCCCGCAGCAGGTCAGCCGGGCGTACACCCGGCAGCACCCGGAGAACGACTCGAACCGCAGCCGCCCCCCGGGCGCCGCAGGTGCCTCAACCGCATCAACCCCCGCGTCCTGCGCGGGACTCCTGAACGCGCGGGCGCGGGATTAGGGTTGTCGCTCGTGACCGGACCCTCCCCGTACCTCGCCGCGACCGCCGCTGCCTACGACGCCGTCGCCGTCCGCTACGCCGCACTCTTCCGCGACGCGCTCGACGCCCTCCCGCTGGACCGGGCGTTCCTCGCCGCGTTCGCCGAACTCGTGCGCGGCACCGGGCCGGGACCCGTCGCCGAGCTGGGATGCGGTCCGGGCGCGACCACCGCGCACCTGCGGGACCTGGGGCTGGACGCCTTCGGCCTCGACCTGTCACCCGTGATGATCGGCCTCGCCCGCGAGGCCCACCCGGACCTGCGGTTCGAGGTCGGCTCCATGGACGCCCTGGACCTGGCCGACGGCACGCTCCGGGGCATCCTCTCCTGGTATTCGGTCATCCACACCCCACCGCGGGAGCTGCCCGCGTACTTCGCCGAGTTCCACCGCGTCCTCGCGCCGGGCGGCCATCTCCTGCTCGGCTTCTTCGAGTCGGAGGGCGATCCGGTCACGGCCTTCGACCACAAGGTGGTGACGGCCTACCGGTGGCCCGTCGACGGCCTCGCCGGTCTGGCCGCCGCGGCGGGCTTCACCGAGGTCGGCCGGATGGTGCGGGCTCCGCAGGACACGGAGCGCTTCCGGCACGGCCGCCTGCTGATGCGCAAGGACGGCGCGCCGGGCTGATCGCCCCCGGGGAGGGACCGAACGGCTTCATTCCGCTGCGGGCCGGAGCGCGAACGACGCCCGCTCCTGCCACTTCACGCCGTCGTACACCATGAGGTCGACCGACGAGACCCGCGAGGTGAAGGGAAGCCGTCCGAGGACGGCGCCCTCGATCTCGTCGAGGACCGTGTCGTCCTCTACCTGGACGACGGTCAGATGCGGCACCACCTCGGCGAACTTCCCGCCGTACGGCGGAGCCTCGGGCCACCGCCCGACGACCGCTTCGGTGAGCCGCCGGAACGGCCCGTCGGGCTCGGGAACGAGGTACAGCACGCCCGGGAACCGTCCGCACCGCGCGAACCGCAGGTCGAACTCGGGATGGCGGCCGAACACGTCGGTGAGGGCCGCGCAGAGGCCTTCGTCGACGCGGCTCTCGTCGAGGAACGGATAGACCACGGTGACGTGTGCCGGAACCCCGGCCCGAGCGGCGGGATCCAGGCGCTCACGCCATCCGCGCACGGCCGGTTCGGCCTCCGGAACGTTGATGACGAGTGCCGTCTGCCCGGCCTCGAACACACTGCTCTGGTCGTCTGCCATGACACCGCATGCTGCCACCTCCACAGCGGCGGGCAGGGCACATCGCCGTATCCGCCGCCCGTCCGAGGAACCGACCGGCTCTCCGGGCCGGTCCGGGCCGTCCGTCAGGAACGCGGCTGCCAGTTCCGAGGCATCAGCCCGGCCCGCCGCGCCGCCTCGTCCTCGGCCGCCGAAGCCCGGTTCCGGCCCGGCGCGGACCGCAGGACGTACCGGAACGGGAGACCCCCCGGAAGGGCGAGCATCCCACCGAACCGGGCGTCACCGGCGAACCACACCTCCTCCGGGGATTCCGCCGGGCGCGGCACCTTCGGCCCGTCCCACCCCTCCCACGGGGGCGGGAACGAGCAGTGGCTCTGACCGTCCGGCCGCAACAGCACGACCTGGCCCTGCGTTCCCCACCGACGCCCCTGCGCCCGCTGCCCCTCCGCGGCGATCACCCGTACCTGCCGGGGCCGGCAGGGCCACACCTGCCACCCGTACGTGGCCACCACGCGCCGCTCCCTGCTTCGCGCCCGGCGCCACAACAACAGCAGCCCCACCGTCACCACCGTGACGGGACCCAGCCCCGCGAACACCAGCAGGGCGGACACCGACGCGGGACCGCTGAGCACGGGCACGACCACGAGCAGCAGCACCTCGACGGCCACGGCCCACGCGCCCCACCTCAGACCGCGCTCACGCCGCCGCAGGACCTCCTCGATCCCCGGGGTCTCCAGTGCCACGCCCGGCAGGACCCGGTAGCCGAACTCGTGGGCCGTCATCACCATGCTCCGCTCTCGGGAGGACCACCGGGGACCACGTGCCGTCAGGCCCGGCCCACCGGACCGGTGACGACGACGGTGACCGCCGGTCCGACGACGCGCGAGCCTACCGGCAGCGCCCGCCCATCCGAGGGGACGGTTCGGCATCCGGTACGGATATCGTCCTGGCATGAAGATCATCGACCTCGAGCCCGGCGACCCGCGCCTGGTCAGCGAACTCCTTCCGGTCCTGCGCGAACTGCGCCCCCACCTCACCCCCGAACTCTTCCTGGAGGTGTACGAGCGCGGCCGCGCCCAGGGCCTGCGCTTCACCGCCGCGTACGCGGACGACGGCGCCTGCGTCGGCGCGGCCGGCTGGCGGATCATCGACAACACCAGCTCCCTGCGCAAGCTCTACGTCGACGACCTGGTGACCGCGGACTCGGCCCGCTCCACCGGCGTCGGCCACGCGCTCATCGGCCATCTGGAGGCGCACGCCCGCGCGGCCGGCTGCCACGAGCTCAACCTCGACTCCGGCACCCACCGCACCGGCGCCCACCGCTTCTACCTGCGTGAGCGCTTCGACATCGTGGCCTTCCACTTCACCAAGGAGCTGAAGCCCACGGGGGACCGGTGAGCCGGTCCATGAGGGACGGTGCGACCGCGCGGACGGCGTACCGCGGTGTCCGGATGTGACAGGGAACCGTCATTGCGGCCATGGACGGCGGCGGCGAGGGTGGGTGCATGCCCACTCCTCCTCCGCACCGGGTCGTCATCGCGGTCTTCCCCGACGTCGACCTCCTCGATGTCACCGGTCCGGCCGAGGTCTTCGCGCTGGCCAACCGGGTGACCGCGGGCGAGCGTTACGAGGTCCGGCTCGCCGGGCCGGCCGCCGGGCCGGTCCGGACGTTCGCCGGGGTGCGCCTGCATGCCGACCTGGCCTTCGAGGAGGTCGGCGAACAGGTGGACACCCTCCTGGTGCCGGGCGCCGTCGACGTCGTCGGCGACGGTGTCGTGGCCCGCGTCGACAGCGCCGTCGTGGAGTGGGTGAAGGCGACAGCCCCGCACGCCCGGCGCGTCGCGTCGGTGTGCGTGGGCGCGCACCTGCTGGCCGCGGCGGGACTGCTGGACGGGAAGACGGCCACCACCCACTGGTCGACCGCCGCCCAGCTCACCGCCGAACACCCCGAGGTCACGGTCGACCCGGACCCGATCTTCGTCCGCGCCGACCGGGGACGGCTCTGGACCGGGGCGGGGATCAGCGCCTGCCTGGACCTCGCCCTGGCCCTGGTGGCCGTGGACCTGGGGGAGGAGACCGCGTTGTCGGTGGCCCGGCAACTGGTGATGTACCTCAAGCGGCAGGGTGGCCAGAGCCAGTTCTCCGTACCGCTGAGCCGTCCCGCGGCCAACCGGCGTGACATCGACGCACTGAGGACCTGGATCGCCGACCACCTCGACGAGGACCTGTCCGCGGAGGCCCTGGCCTCCCGGATGTGCCTGAGCGAACGGCACTTCGCGCGGGTCTTCAAACAGGAGACCGGCATCAGCCCCGCAGCCTACGTCGAAGCGGCCCGGGTCGAGGCGGCGAGACGACTCCTGGAGACCACCGACTCGCCGCTCGATCAGGTCGCGTCCGTATCCGGACTCGGCTCGGTGGAGACCCTGCACCGGGCGTTCCGGCGGCAGCTCGCCACCACACCGGCGGCCTACCGCCGCCGCTTCCGCACCCAGCCGGTCTGACCGGACCGGACCGGGGTCCGGTCCGACCACAGGCCACCACCCCTGTCCCTTCGGCATGTCGCGCGGCGGAGCACTTCGGCCTGCCCGATTCGTCCTGGTGGAAGGCCCTGATGGCCACTGCCGCCACCCACACCACGAGTCCCACGGGTACGACCGGCACCACGAGCACCGCCGTGGGGACGATCGTGGTCGACTCGGCAACACACCGTCACCAACCTGTGAAGGTTCGGCGGGACGCTGGTGTTCGTCAGCCCAGCGAACTTCGCACTTCACAGCCGGGGGTACCCACACCATGAGCACCGTACGCAGAGCAGCCGTCGCCCTCGCCGCCGCATCCGCCCTCGCCCTCCTGACCGCCTGCGGACCCGGAGAGGACGAGGCGGCGGGCGGGAGCGGCACGCCGACCGCGAGCCCGACGAAGTCCGCGACTCCGAGCGCCCTGCCCACGACTCCCACCAAGCTGCCGACGCCGCCCAAGCCCTCGAAGCCGGGCATCCCGGCGGCCTCCCCGACCAAGACCCCGCCCGGCGGCGGCCCGAAGGACCCCGACTACGGCGTCTTCCCGTGCAGCACCTTCGACGTGACGTTCACCGCAAGCCTCGCCAGCGCCACCCACAGCGGCTACCTGCTGAAGGTCACGAACAAGAGCACCAAGCCGTGCCGGGTGCTGGACTTCCCCATCGTGACCTTCGGAGACCTGGACGGGCAGGCCACGGAGCGGGGCGAGGCCCCCGGCATCGAGGACGCGTTCAAGATCGCTCCGGGCGAGTCCGCCTACGCCGGGCTGATGGGCGGGGTCAAGGACGGCAAGGGCAAGACCGTCGACTCGATCTCGATGACCATGAGCACCCAGTCGGACCTGAAGCAGACGCCGCTCAAGGCCTCCACCCCCGGCCTGTACGTCTCTCCCGACAAGAACTCGGTGACCCCGTGGATGACGACCGCGGAGGACGCGCTCACCCTGTGACGGCACACCGGCCCGGTCAGGGTCCGGGCCGGGGCAGGGTCCGGGCCGGGTCGAGGTCAGGGCCGGCCGATGGACAACCAGGCGGTGAGCGCCGCGTGAAGCTCGGCTGCGGCAGCCCGGTTGAGGTACTGGCCGGTGCGTCCGACGTGCAGCCGGACGCTGTCACCGCTCACCGTCCAGCCCACCCCCAGCCCGCGCGGTGACGACAGCACCTGCCCGTTCTCGAGCATGCGCGCCATGGCCTGGGCGCGCGGGGGAAGCGGGGCGCCGCCGGTGGCGCCCCCGCCGCCCTGCACCGGCAGGGACCGGTTCGGCAGACCGAGCAGGGTCCGGAAGGCCCGGATCGCATCCTCCAGGGACTGCTCCGCGCACGGCGCCTCACCCACGAACGCCTCGGCCAGCTCCCGGTGCGGCAACCGCGGCCGGTCCGGCGCCGGGACCGGTACGTCCAGCCGCTCGTCCACGTCGAGCACGGCGACGCCGGGCGGGATGAGCACCCGGGTGTAGCCGTTCTCCAGACACTGGGCGTGGTACTTCCGCAGCGAGGCGATGGGCCTGGCCAGCGGGTGCTCGCGTCCCACGGGCGAGGGCGGCCCGAACAGCGCGGGCGAGAGCTCCGGCTTCCCGAGCGCGGCCTCCTTCCCGTAGGGGCCGTTGGACCGGTACAGGACACCGGAATGGGAGACCAGCACGGTGATCTGCCGGGCCCGCACATCGCAGCCCATCCGGAACCCCACCACCGTCGTCGCCACGACCCCTCCCAGCACCGGGTGCCCATCCGCCTCCACGCTAGCGGGCCACCCCTTCCGCCGGGCCGGTTTGACCGCACGGGGTCAGCGGCGACGCGCGAACACCCGTCCGGGCCACGCTCTTCACCGTCCGGGGACCGCGCGAACCGAGTCCCGATCCGCCCCGGACCGACTCAGATGTCGAGGAAGCGGACGTCCTTGGCATTGCGCTGGATGAAGGAGCGCCGGGCCTCGACGTCCTCACCCATCAGCACCGAGAACAGGTCGTCGGCCCGGGCGGCGTCGTCCAGGGTGACCTGGCCGAGCACGCGGTGGTCGACGTCCATGGTGGTGACGCGCAGCTCCTCGGCGTTCATCTCGCCCAGGCCCTTGAAGCGCTGGATGGTGTCGTCGCGCAGCCGCTTGCCCCGGCGCCGGCCGTGGTCGACGAGGGCGTCGCGGTGCCGGTCGCCAGTCCCTTGCGGCGGGTCAGGTCCCGGGCCTGCGGGCGGCCGACCTCGCGGTGGCGGCGGCAGTCGCCTTCCGGACGATGTCGGCCGCCTCGCCGGGATGGCGGTCGAACCAGTCGGACAGGTGCTCGTGCGTGACGCGCTGTACGAAGGCCTTGGCCTCGGTGCTGCCCAGCCTGTCCTTGGTCTGGCCCTCGAACTGCGGCTCGCCCAGCTTGACCGAGACGATCGCGGTCAGACCCTCGCGGATGTCGTCACCGGTGAGGTTGTCGTCCTTCTCGCGCAGCAGCCTCTTGTCGCGCGCGTACCTGTTGACCAGCGAGGTGAGCGCCGTACGGAAGCCCTCCTCGTGGGTGCCTCCGCCGTGTGTGTGGATGGCGTTGGCGAAGGAGTGGAGGCTCTCGTTGTAGCCGGTGCTCCACTGCATCGCGATCTCCGCGGACAGGGTCCGCCCGGGTTCGGTGGCCTCGAAGGAGATCACGCCGGGGTGTACGGTCTCGCCCTTGCGGGAGTTGAGGTGGGCCACGAAGTCGGCGATGCCGCCCTCGTAGCGGTAGGTCACCGTACGGGCCGGTGTGCGTCGGTCCCCGTGCGCGGCCGGACTGCCGCCGGCCGAGCCCGTTGCGCCTGTTGAGCCCTTTGCGTCCGTTGCGACCGCTTCGGTCGCTGACCCGGGTCGCTCGTCCCGCAACGTGACCGTCAGGCCCTTGTTGAGGAAGGCGACTTCCCGCAACCGGCGCGAGAGGGTCTCGAAGGAGTAGTCGGTGGTCTCGAACGCGTCGGGGTCGGCCCAGAAGGTGATGGCCGTTCCCGTCGCCGTGGTGGCCCCGCGCCGCTCCAGCGGCGCGACGGGCCTGCCCGCCTTGAACTCCTGCACGTAGCGGTGCCCGTCCTTGCACACCTCGGCCCTGACCTTCCAGGACAGGGCGTTGACCACGGACAGGCCGACCCCGTGCAGGCCGCCGGAGACCGCGTAGCCGCCTCCGCCGAACTTGCCGCCCGCGTGCAGGACCGTCATCACGACCTCCAGCGCCGGCCTGCCCTCCGACGGGACGATGTCGACGGGGATGCCGCGGCCGTTGTCGGTCACCCGGAGGCCACCGTCGGCGAGGACCGTGACCTCGATGGTGTCGGCGACCCCGGCCAGCGCCTCGTCGACCGCGTTGTCGACCACCTCGTACACCAGGTGGTGCAGCCCCCGCTCGCCGGTCGAGCCGATGTACATGCCCGGCCGCGTGCGCACCGCGTCCAGCCCGTCGAGGACGGTGATGGAGCCGCCGTCGTACGCGGGGCTGCCCCCGGGGGAGGTGGAGACGGCGGCGGGCGGGGCGGCGGTACCGGAAACGGTCACGGAACACTCCTTCCAGCGCAGCACGAAGCACGCTCCCGCCACGGCGGGCGGGAGCGCGTCACAGGACAGGAAGACGGCCGGCCGGACAGCCGACGGCGCGCACGACTGAGCCGACGACCACGGCGGACGCGGAGATCGTCGACTCGTCCAGATTACCGATTCGGCCGGCCGAAGTCATCGCGAATGCGATCTCGGCGGCCCAGGGTCAGCTGCGCAATGGCTTCTCTGAGGCTTTCATCGTCGCGTAGCGGCCCGTTCGCAGTCCGACTGCCATCCCCCCTATTCGGAAAGCGTGGCAGCCGCTGAAATCGCCGTACAGGGCTTCGCTGCCTCTTCCGGTAGCGGCGTCAGTAGGCGATCTTGTACGTGACGTCGTGGGGGATCGGCGTCGGCGCGGGGCCGGGGTACACCAGGCGGATCGTGGTGAACCGCTGCGTGCCGGGCCGGGCGTCCCACGACTCCGGACGGCTCAGGGTGACGTCGACCGGGTACGCGCGGAACCGGCCGGCCGCGCAGTACGGCACACAGTCGTTGACCATGTCGGTACCGCGGGCCACCGCCGTCCTGGCGCCCCAGTTCTCCCACTTCAGCCCGACGAGGCGGTTGTTCCCGTCGCCACAGGCGAGCAGGTACTCCTCGGGACGTACCTGCGGTTCGCCGAAGCAGTCGACGACCACCACCGGCTCCGGCCCTTGGACCGGCCCGGTTGCCGAGGCCGGTACGGATGCGGTGGCGAAGGCCGCCGCCAGACACAGCAGCGTCACCGCCCGTGCCCTGCTCCAGACCGCGCCGGCGTTCCGACGGGCGCCCGGTGTATTCACGAGACCCCTCCTCGCCCTTCCGTTCCGATGGGTCCGGCCACCGCCAGCTTCCCCCAATCGGGCGCACCTCGCACCCGCTGCGGCTCGGCGGCACCCGCCGAGGGTGCCGCGCGGGGCGGGCGCGACGGCTCCTGCCGGAACCGGTCAGGATCGGAGAAGCGCCGGTCAGCGAGCCGTCCCTAGCCTGAGGCCCATGGACACCGACAGCGCGCACACCAACACCAACACCAACACCACCGACATCAGCATCCACTGGGCCTTCCTTCCGCACGACGACCCCGACGCCGCACTGGCCTTCTACCGCGACGGCCTCGGCTTCGAGGTCCGCAAGGACGTCGGGAACGGTGCGATGCGCTGGATCACCGTCGGCCCCGCCGACCAGCCGCACACCTCCATCGTCCTCGAACCCCCGGCCGTCACCCCCGGTATCACCGACGAAGAGCGCCGCACCATCACCGAGATGATGGCCAAGGGCACCTACGCCCGCATCACCCTGGCCACCTCCGACCTCGACGGTGTCTACGCCCGGCTGCGGGCGGGCGGGGCCGAGGTCGTCCAGGAGCCGACGGAGCAGCCCTACGGTGTGCGCGACTGCGCGTTCCGCGATCCCGCGGGCAATCTGATCCGGTTCAACGAGCTGCGCTGAGCCGATTCCCCCACGACCACGACCACGACCGCGGCCGGCCGGCCGGCTCTCCGGCCCCCGGCCGCGGAGCCGGCCGAACTCAGCATTCCGGCCGCCGCGCGGGCAGTACCGGTCATACTGCTCGAAGTTGATCAGTTGGACGACGGTGCGCCGCCAGGAGCCCGCGCGGGCGGCCCCACCCGGATGGAGACACGATGAGCAAGCGCACCAGGACGACGGACGCGAACGACGCGCAGTCGCAGTCGCCGTCGCCCGGCCGGCAGGTCGCCGACAGCCACGATCTGATCCGCGTCCACGGCGCACGCGAGAACAACCTCAAGGACGTCAGCATCGAGATCCCCAAGCGCCGGCTGACGGTTTTCACCGGGGTCTCCGGATCGGGCAAGAGCTCACTGGTCTTCGACACGATCGCCGCCGAATCGCAGCGCCTGATCAACGAGACGTACAGCGCGTTCGTCCAGGGCTTCATGCCCACGCTGGCCCGCCCCGAGGTAGACGTCCTCGAAGGCCTCACGACCGCGATCATCGTCGACCAGCAGCGGATGGGCGGTGACCCCCGCTCCACGGTCGGCACCGCCACCGATGCCAACGCGATGCTGCGCATCCTCTTCAGCCGCCTCGGCACCCCGCACATCGGCTCGCCCAAGGCGTTCTCCTTCAACGTCGCCTCGATCAGCGGCGCCGGCGCGGTCACCTTCGAGCGCGGCGGCAAGACCGTGAAGGAGCGCCGAGACTTCAAGATCACCGGCGGTATGTGCCCGCGCTGCGAAGGCCGTGGATCCGTCACCGACCTCGACCTCACCCAGCTCTACGACGACACCAAATCGCTCAACGAGGGAGCCCTCACCATCCCCGGCTACAAGCCGGGCGGCTGGAACCACCGCCTCTACACCGAGTCCGGCCTCTACGACCCGGACAAGCCGATCCGCCGGTACACCAAGAAGGAACTGGAGGCCTTCCTCCACCATGAGCCGACCCGGATGAAGATCGCGGGAATCAACATGACCTACGAGGGTCTGGTCCCGCGCATCCAGAAGTCGATGCTCTCCAAGGACAGGGAGTCGATGCAGCCGCACATCCGCGAGTTCGTGGACCGGGCGGTCACCTTCACCACCTGCCCCGAGTGCGACGGCACCCGGCTCAGCGCAGCAGCCCGCTCCTCGAAGATCGACGGGATCAGCATCGCCGACGCCTGCGCGATGCAGATCAGCGACCTCGCCGACTGGGTCGGCGGCCTCACCGAGCCGTCCCCAAGCTCTTCGAGCAGGGGATACCCCATGGTGGCACCACTGCTCGCCACGCTCCGGCACACCCTCGACTCCTTCGTGGAGATCGGCCTCGGCTACCTCTCCCTCGACCGGCCCGCCGGCACCCTCTCGGGCGGCGAGGCACAGCGCGTCAAGATGATCCGCCACCTGGGATCCTCGCTCACGGACACGACGTACGTCTTTGACGAGCCCACCACCGGCCTGCACCCCCACGACATCCAGCGGATGAACAGCTTGCTGCTGCGCCTGCGCGACAAGGGCAACACCGTCCTGGTGGTGGAGCACAAGCCGGAGGTCATCGCGATCGCCGACCACATCGTCGACCTCGGGCCCGGCGCCGGCACCGCGGGCGGCACCGTCTGCTTCGAGGGCAGCGTCGAGGGACTGCGGACCGGCGGCACCATCACCGGCCGCCACTTCGACGACCGCGCCTCCCTCAAGGAGTCCGTACGGAAGCCCACCGGCACGCTGGAGATCCGGGGCGCGTCCACGCACAACCTGCGCGAGGTGGACGTGGACGTGCCGCTCGGCGTGCTCACCGTCATCACCGGCGTCGCCGGTTCCGGCAAGAGCTCGCTGATCCACGGCTCGATCCCGGCCGGTGCGGACGTGGTGTCGGTGGACCAGGCCCCGATCCGCGGCTCGCGGCGGAGCAACCCGGCCACCTACACCGGCCTGCTCGACCCGATCCGCAAGGCCTTCGCCAAGGCCAACGACGTCAAGCCGGCGCTGTTCAGCGCCAACTCCGAGGGCGCCTGCCCCAACTGCAACGGAGCCGGCGTCATCTACACGGACCTGGCGATGATGGCCGGCGTCGCCACCACCTGCGAGGAGTGCGAGGGGAGACGGTTCGACGCGTCGGTCCTCGAATACCGCTTCGGCGGCCGCGACATCAGCCAGGTACTGGAGATGTCCGTGGCCGAGGCGGAGGAGTTCTTCGCCGCCGGTGAGGCGAAGACCCCGGCGGCCCACCGCATCCTGGAGCGGCTCGCCGCGGTCGGCCTCGGCTACCTCACCCTCGGCCAGCCGCTCACCACCCTGTCCGGTGGCGAACGGCAGCGGCTCAAGCTCGCCACCCACATGGCCGACAAGGGCGGGGTCTACGTCCTCGACGAACCGACCGCCGGCCTCCACCTCGCCGACGTCGAGCACCTCCTCGGCCTCCTCGACCGCCTCGTCGACTCCGGTAAGTCGGTCATCGTCATCGAGCACCACCAGGCCGTCATGGCCCACGCCGACTGGATCATCGACCTGGGCCCCGGCGCCGGTCACGACGGCGGCCGCATCGTCTTCGAGGGCACCCCCACCGAACTCGTCGCGGCCCGCTCCACCCTCACCGGCGAACACCTCGCCGCCTACGTCACCACCTGACCGGGCGCACGACCACCCCGACGGGGCCGCTCACGATGCGGCCCCGTCGTCGTCCCCGTCGCCGTCGGGCTCTGTCATGGCCGGGGCGGCGGCCCGAACCACTGCCACTGACAGGTGATCTTCCTTGACGAACGCCTGATCGGCTCCTGGTCCGGCTCCATCGTGGGCGTGATGGAATCGAGCGCGATCGTGTTCCTGCCCGACGGCCGCGGCTGGAGCAGGTTCGACAGCATCAGCGGCGAACTCGGCGTCGGCCGCTTCCGCTGGCACTGCCCGGCCGAGGGTCGGCTGACCCTCCGTTACACGTGGCAGGTCGCCGGCGAATGGGCCGCCGACACCGGGGGCTTCGCCGCGGTCCGCGGCAGCGGCCCGTCCGACGAGGTCCTCGAAACGGGCTACCGCCTGGCCCCGCACCTGCCACCCCTGTCCGACGCCCCGGAGCCGGCCCTGCTGCTCGACCACAGCGTCGAGTTCGAGGACGTGTTCTACCGCTCCCGGAACCGGCGGCCGGTCACCCCCGCGGACGACCCCTCGGCCGCCCTGGTCCCCTACGCACCGTCACCCCGCCCCGCCCCCGTTCGGCGTACCGCGCGCGGAGGGTGACGGTCCGGTCCGCCCCCCGAACGGGGGCGAACGCGGGCACCCACGCGGACGGTTCCACATCGACGCCGAGCCGACCGTGAGTGACTGCCCGGAAGCGGCGACCGCATCGACGACCCGTGCGAGGACGTGCCCGACTTTCCCGGACGGCCCGCCCCAGCACGTCGGCACCTTCTAGAGCACGGCATGGCGCGCCACGCGGTAGCGGAGGTAGACGATTCCAGAGCCGAAGGCGCGGGTCTCGACGAGTTCGAGATCGACCCGGCGCTCGCGCCGGGGAAAGAACGGAATGCCACCGCCGACCAACACCGGGTAGACCCTGGCCCGGTACTCGTCGATCAGACCCAGCGCGGCCGCCTCGGCGGCGAGGGTCGCGCCGCCGATCGCGATGTCGCCTTCCCCCGGCTCGGCTCGCAACCGCTCGATCTCCTCCGCCAGACCGCCGGAGGCCAGGCGGGCATGGCCCTGCACCGCCGAGAGCGTGGTGGAGAACACCACCTTGGGGAGCGGCTTCCAGAGCGCGGCCCATTCGAGCATGGAGTCGTCGAGCGATGGATCCCGGTCGGCGGTCTCCCAGTACAGCATCGTCTCGTACAGCCGCCGTCCCAACAGGTAGACGCCGACCCCTCGAACCTCCTCGGTGACGAAGCGGAAGACCTCCTCGTCCGGCGTCGTCCAGTCGAAGCTGCCGTCCGGCCCGACGATGTAGCCGTCGAGTGAGACACCCATCGAGTAGGTCACGCCGCGCATCGGAACTCCTCCCCGGGAACGGTTTCCACACCACCGCCGCCGATTTGTGGTATTGCCACCAGCGCGGGGAAGCCGCGCCCGCCGCCGGCCGGCCTTGCGCGTGGGGACCTGCGGCACCCCTCAGCCCCTCGCCGAAGTCACCGTTCCGTTCCGTGTCGCGTCGCGTCGCTCTCAGAGGGCGGGGTCACCGCCCGAGGGCGTTCATCAGGATGATCGCGAGGAGATTCCCGAGGATGACGGCGAAGACGCCGATGATCATGGCCCATGCTTTGGCCGACTCGTCCAGATGCATGCATCGCCTCCCGACCGGGACATGCCGTTCCCCGTCGTGGCGGGCGCCCGCGCGCCGGCCGACTGGTCTTCCGCCATGGTGACCCGGTTCCGCTCGCCGCACATCCGGGACAGCCCGTCGTCGGGGTGACGGCGGCAACCCCATGCGGTGGAACGGGTCACGGACCCGTTCCCCCACCGGCCGCTCGTGCACAGGAGTACTCTCCGTCGCTGGAGCGGTCGTGGGGCGGTGCGAGAGGCTGGGCTCATGCTCGTACAGTTTCTTGCCGCAGCCGGTGTGCTCGCCGTGCTGACCATCGTGCCCGGTCCGGACATGGCCGTGACGACGCAACGGGCCATCGCCGCCGGCCGGCAGGACGGTCTGCGGACCGTCGGCGGCATCGCGGCGGGACTGCTGACCTGGGGCGTTCTCACCGTCGTGGGTTTGGCCGCCGTCCTCGCGGCGTCCGCGACGGCCTACGCCGCCGTCAAGCTCGCCGGGGCGGTCTATCTCGTCTTCCTCGGTGCGCAGGCGCTGTGGAACAGCCGCCGGAGCAGGCCCGGGGCCTCGGCAGCACGCGGGAAGACGGCCGTATCGGGTAGCCCGTGGCGGACCGGACTGGTCAGCAACATCTTCAACCCGAAGATCGCCGTCTTCTACACCGGCCTGTTGCCCACCCTGGCTCCGCCCGGCCTCGCCCCGCAGGCGGGGATGGCGCTGCTGGTCCTGCTGCACGCGGCCCTGACCGTGCTCTGGCTCGGCGGCTACGTGATGCTGCTGGCCAAGGCCCGTGCGTACTTCGAGCGGCCCGCCGTACGCCGCGCCCTGGACCGCGTCACCGGTGTGGTCCTGATCGGCTTCGGGGTGAAGGTCGCCACGAGCCGGGCCTGAGGGCGGCGGGGCGGAGTGCCGGCCGTCGGCTGTCAAGCCCCGAGATTCCGGGGCGTGCGGGGGCTGCTGGGCAGAGGGCTGAATGGATCTCCCATTCGTCTTTCCTTCCCCAAGGGGAGTTGCCATGACCCGCATGCCCAGGAAGCGGCGTTTTGCGATGGTCGCCCTTTCGTCCGCGCTCGTCGGAGGTGCTCTGCTCCTGCCCGTCGGCGCGTTCGCCGCTTCCGCTCCGGCGCAGCGCGCAGACGTGACTGCCGTCGTCGGAGGTCATCCGGACCTCGCTCAGGGCAGGGGTGAGGTGTACTGCGAGCCCGAGCCTCCCGAGGCCGAGACCCTGCCGGAAGCTCCGGGGCACGAAACGAAGCCGGAGATCCTGAAACCCGAGATGACCCTCAAGTATCAGCTCATGTCCTTGGACCCGGCCTGACGGTCGGCCGGCTCGCCGGACGGGTCCTTCGCTGACCGGCCCGGCGGCGTCCTGCCGGGCGCGGACGACGGTGCACGCGCTCCGATGGGTGGCGGGCCGGACGGCGGGAGTTCCGGCGAGGCGGGGGCGCGGACAGGAGCAGGAGCAGGAGTCGGTGCTGGAGAAGGAGCAGGCGCCGGCCGCGTACGCGCACGCCGATCCCGGCCACCCTCCTGATCTTCGGCCTCGGGGTCGTCCTCATGGCGGCCCTGCCCGGCGCGGCCCTGCTGGAGCTGATCACGGCATGCTCGTCTTCGCCCGCCAGGCGCTGGACACCGAGCCCGCAGACCAGAGCACCCACACCCGCTGATCCCGGGGCGGCTCACTCGGGGACGAAGGCCACCCGGAAGACCCGCGGCCAGTTCTTGCCGGTGACGAGGAACTCGCCGGTACCGGGTGACTCGCCGGCACCAGGAGACCCGCCGGTACCGCGGATCTCGGCGATGCCGTTGAGGACCCCGGCACCCTCGGCCCGTTCCGCGGGGCTGACCAGGCCCGAGGCGTCGATCGTCGCGGTGACCGCGCCCGAGGCCGGGTCGATGCGTACGAGACGCTCGGTGAGGAACACATTGGCGTACACCGAGCCGTCGGCGGCGCATTCCAGTTCGTTGAGCCGTCCGAGCGGGCGGCCGCCTTCGGTCACCGTCACCGACCCCTTCCTGGTGAACGTCGCCGGATCACGGAAGACGAGGGTGGCGGACCCGTCGCTCATCACCAGCCGGCCGGGCTGGGCGCACAGGCCCCAGCCCTCGCCCTCGTAGGAGACCCGGCGCCGCTCGGCGAGCGTGGACGCGTCGCGTTCGAAGGCGATGCCGTCGCGCCAGGTCAACTGCCACAGCCGGTCGTCGACGAGGGTGATGCCCTCGCCGAAGAGTTCCCGGGGCAGCGCCGCGCGGCGCGTCGGCGTCCCGCCCGGGGGACCCACCGTGACCTCGGACCGTCCGGTGAGCCCGGTTCCCTCGTAGAGCAGGCCGTCGTGCAGCTCCAGCCCCTGGGTGAACGCCTGTCTGTCGTGCGGGAGCGTGCCGAGCACCCGCACCCGCAGTCTCCGGGGGCGTTCCGCGGCACGGCTCGCCACGGCGGCGTGCGGGCGCTCCTCCCGGTCCGCGGTCACCTCGGGGAGGAGTCCCAAGAGCACCAGGGGAAGCGCGGCGCCGGTGATCAGCGGCCCGCAGCGCGACAGAGCACCCACCACGGAGCCGCCTCACAGCCGTGCGAACGTGTCCTCCGAGGATGTTCCCGGCGGACCCGCGGACCGGGACAGGACCACGGGTGCCGGGCCACAACTCACCCGGCCGGACGTACGCCGGCCGGACGCACCCCCGGCGGCTCCGCTCCGCCGGGGCGGTGGTCAGCCCTGCTCCCGGACGCCCCACGGGGAGCCGTACGCGGTCAGCAGGTCCAGGAACGGGCGCGGCGGAAGGGCCTCCGGGCCGAGCACCCCGGCCTCCGCCCACACCCCGCCGGCCATCAGCTCCAGTGCCACGACCGGGTTCACGGCGGTCTGCCACACCACGGCCTGGGAGCCGTACTCGCCCATCGACCACTGGTTGTCCACCACGTGGTAGAGGTACACCTCGCGCGGCCGGCCGTCCTTGGTGCCCTTCACCCAGGTGCCCGCACAGGTCTTGCCGGTCATCCGCTCGCCCAGGGTGGCCGGGTCGGGCAGGCATGCGGCGACCACGTCGCGCGGGGAGACGCGTACGGGGGTTCCGTCCGCGCCGCGGACCGTGACCGGCTCGGTCGAGTCCAGGCCCAGCGCGTGCAGGGTCTTCAGCTTGCCGATGAAGTCGTCGCCCAGCCCGTACTTGAAGGTGACCCGCCGGGCGTCCACCCAGCGCGGCACCAGCAGCACTTCCTCGTGCTCGACGTTCACGCACTCGACCGGGCCGATGCCCTCCGGGAAGTCGAACACCTCCGGCTCGCTGAACGGCTCGGTGGTGAACCATCCGCGGTCCCGCTCGTAGACCACCGGCGGGTTCAGGCACTCCTCGATCGTCGTCCAGATGTTGAACGACGGTGCGAAGTCATGGCCCTCGACGGTCAGGTTGGCCCCGTCGCGGATGCCGATCTCCTCGATCTCGTCGAACAGTTCGTCGGCGGCGTAGCGGGCGAAGACGTCCGACAGGCCGGGCTCCACGCCCATGCCGACCAGCGCCAGCCGGCCCGACTTCCGCCACTCCTCGGCGCGCGCGAACTGCTCGTCGCCGAGCTTGACCCCGCATTCCGCGTACGGCCGGCCGGGGTGCGGCCGGGACAGTGACATCGCCATGTCCATGTAGTGGCTGTCCGCCGCGAGGGCGGCCTCGAACAGCGGCATCACGAACCGGGGATCGGTGGCGTTCAGCAGGACGTCGCACCGCTCCTCGCGCAGGAGCGAGGCCACCGCCGCCTCGTCGGAGGCGTCGATCCGGCGTGCGCTGAAGCGGCCCGCGGCGTCGCCGAGCGCGGCCACGGCCGCCTCGGCGCGGGCGAGGTCGTAGTCGGCGACCACGAAGTGGTCGAAGAAGTCCCGGCGGGCCGCGATCCGGGTGATCGCGGTACCGACGCCACCGGCGCCCACAAGCAGAACACGCATGACGAAACCCTCTCTAGGTGAGGTTCACGGAGGTCCGCGCCTCATGGGAAGCGATGAAAACCGCGTGCACGAGATAAGGTCAATGGTGTTGGCATAAGGTCGTGCGCAGGACGTCACCTGACGCGATGGCGGAGCAGGGGTAGGGAATGGCGAAGAAAGTGGTCCCCGAGGAGGCCCGCAGACGGCGGCGCCCCACCCGGCAGGGCACCGTCCTGTCCGAGCGGCTGATCGTCGAGACCGCCCTGCGGATGCTGCGCGAACACGGCAGCGCGGGCCTGTCCGCCCGGCGGCTCGGCGCCGCGCTCGGCGCGGACCCCAGCACCCTGTACCGGTACTTCGACGGCATGGACGGCCTCACCCTCGCCATCGGCGAGGAACTCATCGGCCGGGCCCTCGAAGGCTGGGGCGCCACCGGGGAATGGCGCCGTGACCTGCGGGAACTCGGGCTGCGCATCCACGGTGCCTATCTCGCCCACCCGCAGGCCGCCGTACTGACCGCCAGCCGTGTGACCGGCCGGCCCCGCGAGATCGCCGCCGACGAGGCGGTCCTCGGCATCCTGCGCACCGCGGGCTTCCCCGACCCCGAGGCGGTGCTGATCTACCACGCCTTCATCGACCAGAGCCTGGCCTTCGCCGCCCTCGACGCCGGCGCCCTCGCCCTGGCGGAGTCCTCCCGGACCTCCGACGAGCGGCAGTGGGAGTCCACGTACGCCCGGCTGCCGGCCGAGCAGTACCCGCACATCGCGGCCACCTCGCGGCTGCTCGCCGCCCGGATGAACCACAGCGCCTACCCCGTGGCCCTGGACATGCTGCTCGCGAGCGCGGAGAGCCGTCTTCAGGCACTGCGGGACGGCTGATCCGGCGCTTACGCCAACACCATTGACCCCTGTGCGGCCGCGCGGGTTTCCTCTTCCCCATTCACGCCCTGTTCACACTGCGCCGATGCGGCACGGTGTGCACACCGCAGCCCGCACACCGCGCTCAGCGCAGCGCACTCAGCACAGCGAGGGACGATGGCCGTAGACACCCCGCGGGAGACAGCCGCCACAGCCGAAGCCGCCGCGGTCGAGGCCGCTCCCGCGAAGGGCGCCATGCCGACGCCGGCCGCCCCGTCCGGTGCGCTCAAGCCGGACGCCATCGGCTTCCTCGACGCCCTCGCCATCGGCCTGAACGCCACCTCGCCGGCCTACTCGCTGGCCGCCGTCATCGGTCCCGTCGTGGCCCTGGTCGGTGTGCACGCCCCCGGCGTGATGCTCGCCTCCTTCGTCCCGATGCTGCTGATCGCCTCCGCCTTCCATTTCCTCAACCGGGCCGATCCGGACTGCGGAACCACCTTCTCCTGGGTCACCCGGGCCCTGGGCCCCACCACCGGCTGGCTGGGCGGCTGGGCCATCGCGATGACCGGAGTGCTGGTCGTCGGCTCCCTCGCCGACGTGGCCGTCGGTTTCGGCCTGCTCGCCGTCGGCGCGGACGGTCTCGCCGCGAACACCCTGGTCCGCGAAGCGCTCACGGTCCTGGTCATCCTCGGCATGTCCTGGCTGTGCGTACGCGGCACCGAGGTGTCCGCCCGCCTCCAGAACGTGCTCGTGCTGCTCCAGGTCGTCTGCCTGGTCGTGTTCGCGGCCGTCGCCCTGTACCGCGTCCACACCGGCAGTGGCGGCCCCGGCTCGATCCGCCCGGCCGCCGAATGGCTCGACCCCTTCGGGGCCGGCGGCACCGCCCTCACCGGCGGCCTGCTGCTCGGCGTGTTCGCGTACTGGGGCTGGGAGTCGGCCGTCAACCTGACCGAGGAGACCAGGGACCCGGCCAACGCCCCGGGCAGGGCGGGCATCTGGTCCACCGTCGTCCTGCTGGTCACCTACCTGTCCGTGGCCCTCGCCGTCGTCGCCTACGCCGGCACCGGCTACCTCACCGGACAGGCCGATGCCGAGGAGGACGTGTTCGCCGCCCTCGCCGGCGACGTGCTCGGCGGCTGGGACTGGATCCTGCTCCTCGCCGTCAGCACCTCGGCCCTGGCCTCGACGCAGACGACCATCATCCCGGCCTCCCGCACCGCCCTGTCCATGGCCCGCCGCCACGCGCTGCCCGCCCGGTTCGCCCGGATCGACCCCCACCGGGGCACCCCGGGCACCAGCACCTGGTGGGTCGCCGGCACCGCGACGGTCTGGTACGTCGTCATCCACCGGATCAGCGAGAACGCCCTCGCCGACTCCCTGACCGCGCTGTCGCTCCTCATCGCCTTCTACTACGCCCTCACCGGCATCGCCTGCGCCGTCTGGTACCGGCGCCGGCTCACCAGCGGGCTCGGCCCCTTCCTGCTCCTCGGCGCGGGCCCGCTGCTCGGCGCGGCGATGCTGATCTGGCTGCTGGCCGAATCCGTCGCGGACATGGCCGACCCGGCCAACTCCTACAGCGGCAGCGCCTGGTTCGGGCTGGGCGCGCCCCTCGTGATCGCGCTCCTCCTGGCCGCCGCAGGGGTGGTGCTGATGCTGCTGCGCCGCGCCGCGTCCGGGGCGTTCTGGCGCGAGCGCCCCGGCGCGCACCAGGCGCCGCGCCCGCCCCGGGACGCGGAGACCGCCGCCACCGGCTGAGCGGACACGGGGGCTGCGGAGGCGGGCCCTCCATACCATGCGGGGCCCGCCCCGGTCCGGTGGAAACGGAAATCCGTTCTCGTTGTCCGGAAACTGACCTTGCGTCAGGGCAGTGTGCGCGAGATACACCCCACATGACCGATTTCTCGCACCCGAGCCGAAGAGGCCTCCTCGCGGGCCTCGCCGTCACCCCCCTCGCCCTCGCCGCACCCTCCGCCGCGGCCCGCCGCCCCGAGCCGTCCCCGCGGCCCCCGGCCCGCCCCCCGGACGGGACGGACGACGTACTGCTCCTCGGCGCCGACCTGGTCCTCACCATGGACCCGGCCGTGGGGGAGGGCCCGCTGGGCACCCTGGCCGGTGCCGACCTGCTGATACGCAGGGGGGCGATCGCGGCCGTGGGCCGCCGGCTGTCCGCGCCGTACGGCACCCGGGTCCTGGACATGACCGGCCGGATCGTCATGCCCGGCTTCGTGGACATCCACAACCACCTGTGGCAGTCCAGCATGCGCGGCGGATGTGCCTCGAAGGACCTCTACGGGTGGCTGGGCGCGTGCAACCGGCCCACCCTCGCCCGTATCGGTGCCGAGGAGATGTACGACTTCGTCCGCCTCTCGGCCCTCGACGTGCTCGCTGCCGGAGTCACCACCGTGGTCGACTGGGTGCACCCGATCCCCTTCGACACCAGCGAGCGCTACGTCCGCGCCCTCGCCGACACCGGCCTGCGGTTCGTGTACGCGATGGCGCAGGACGTCCGGCAGGCGGACCTGGTGCCCCGGGTGAAGAGGGAGCTCCTGGACCCACTGCCGCTCGCCTCGGCCCAGGTCGCCGTGCACGCCCAGCAGTCCGTCCTGGACCCGCTGCGGCGCTTCCACGAGATCGCCCGGGACCTGGGGATCATGTTCAACTCGCACGTGCTGGAGCACCCCGACGACCGGGCGGACGACCCCGTGGGAGCTCTGCGCAGCATCGGGGCCCTCGGCCCGGACCTGCTGCTGAACCACGCGATCCACCTCACGGACGAGGAGATCGCCCGCATGGCCGACCACGACGTGCGCGTGGCCCACTGCCCCCTGAGCAACATGCGGCTCGCCTCCGGCATCATGCGGCTGCCCGCGCTGCACGCCCGCGGGGTGAGGGCGGGACTCGGACAGGACGGCGGGGCGAACGACACCTCCGACATGTTCGGGCTGATGAAGGCGGCCGTGGGCCTGCAGCGGGCACTGCACCGTGACGCCACGATCCACCCCGGCATCCCCGAGGTGCTGCGCATGGCGACCCTCGGTGGCGCCGAATGCATCGGCCTCGCCGACCGCGTGGGATCGCTGACCCCCGGAAAGCGCGCCGACGTGATCGTCATCGATCCGGCCGCGCTGAACTTCGCCCCCCGCACCGACTGGACCGGCCAGATCGTCCTGAACGGGCACCCGTCCAACATCAGCCACGTCTTCGTCGACGGGCACCTGCGCAAGGACCGCGGCGCCCTCGTGGACGTCGACGTGCCGTCCGTCGTTCGCCGGGCCGAACGCGCGGCATCCCGTCTCCGGGCGGCGGCCTGACCCGCGCCGACGAGGCCGGGCGCAGCCCGCTTCCCACCGGTTCGCCGGCCCCCACGGCACAGTGGGGGCATGAACGCAGAGCAGAGCGACAACGGGAACGTACTGGCCAGGGGGCGGGTGGCCACCCGGCTGCCGGCCCGGGACCTGGACCGGGCCCGGCGCTTCTACGCCGAGAAGCTCGGCCTGGAACCCGTCGACGAACGGCCTGGCGGACTGCTGTACCGGTGCGGCGGTACGGAGTTCGCCGTGTTCGCGTCGGTGGGCTCCTCGCCGGGCACCTTCACCCAGATGGGCTGGGAGGTCGACGACCTGGACACCGCCGTGGCGGAACTCCGGCGGCGCGGCGTGGTGTTCGAGGAGGTCGACGTGCCCGGCTTCCGCACCCATGGCGGGATCGCCGACATCGAGGGCCACTATCCGAGCAAGGGCGCCCGAGGCGAACGGGCCGCCTGGTTCCGCGACAGCGAGGGGAACCTGCTGGGCATCGGTGAGCCGGTGATCTGACTCCCTCCGGCGCCGGGGTCGCGAACGCGGAGGGCCTGCGGCTCAGACCCGGTCAGCCGGCCGCGGCCGCGGTGTGGGTGGCGATGAACCGGCGGAGGGCGTCGCGGGGGTCGGGCAGCCGTCCGTGCTTCCAGCCCCGGTGCGACGGGCCGCCCTTGGGGATCCCCGCGAGCAGCATGTCGCGCATGGATCCGGTCGCGGTCAGCCGGGCCTCCTCGATCCGCTTCCGGCTCTCCTCGGTGCCGTCATCGGTGGCGAGGACCTCGGCCAGCGCGCGCTCCCAGGCCCATACCTGCCCCCAGACGTACATCTCCTCCTGCGCGGAGCCGACGTACTGGAAGCCGACCAGTGTCCACCCCTGATTCTCCGTCAGACGGATGTCGGCCGACACCCATGCCGTCGCCAACTCTGCGGCTTGCCAAGCGAGTTCGGCGTCACTGTCGTGCTTCGCTTCATCCATGGATTGATCATAACCGATTATCGTCTCAATGACGATAATCGGGTGATCGGGTCATCGGGTCCGCTCCGGGTCGCGGAGTACGGCGCGCACCGGCCCGGCCGGCTGGAGAGTGAGGCCGGGGAAGACCGGGACCGGGGTCGCGCCGGTGTCCAGGTGGAAGCGGCGGGCCAGGACCGCCAGCACGAGCGCCGCCTCGACGAGGGCGAATCGGGCGCCCAGGCAGGCGCGGGGGCCGCCGCCGAACGGGATCCAGGCGTGCTCCGGGACCGGGTCCGGAGCGTCCTCGTCCCAGCGCTCGGGCCGGAAGGCCAGCGGTTCCGGGAACCAGCGCGGGTCCCGGTGCAGCGACCACGGGCTCGTCCACACCGTGGTCCCCGCCGGCACCGGACGCCCGCCGATCCGCGCCCCTTCCCGTGCCACCGCGGAGATCAGCCAGATCGGCGGATAGATGCGCAGCGCCTCCTTCACCACCTGCCGGGTCCAGGGCAGCCGCGCGTAGTCCTCGTACGTGGGCAGCCGGTCGCCCAGCACCCGGTCCAGTTCCTCCGTCAGCCGCGCCCGTGCCGCCGGGGCGCCCGACAGCAGCTGCCAGGCCCAGGTCAGCGTCGTGGAGGTGGTTTCGTGGCCGCCGATGTAGAGCGTGATCGATTCGTCCCGCAGCTCCCGCCGGGACAACGGCCGGCCGTGCTCGTCGCGGGCGGCGAGCAACCGGCTGAGCAGGTCGTCGCGTTCCTTGCCGGCCGCCGAAGCCTGCTCGTGCTCCCGTATGACGTGGGCGATCTCCCGGTCCAGGACGTTCACGGCCCGGCGCATCCTGGTCCGCCCGGGGGTCCGCACCCACGGCGGCAGGAAGAGGGTGATACCGCGGAACTCCGCCCCCAGTTCGTGCTGCGCGGTGGCCATGGCGGCGCTGATCGGCGCCTCACGGCCGGCGGCGTTGCCCCCGAACAGGGTGCGGACCGCGATCCGCTGGGTCAGCCCGGCCATCTCCCGGTGGACGTCCACCCGTTGGCCCTCGCTCCAGCCGCCGGCAAGGGCGTCCGCGCACTGGACCATCTCGGCCGCGTACGCCCGAACCTGGCGCGGACGTACGGCGGGCTGGACCAGGGCCCGCTTGCGCCGCCAGTCGTCCCCGGTGGCGAGCACCACCCCGTTGCCGAGCAACTGCCGGAAGGCCCACCCGAGTTCGGTGGGCGCGAAGGTCGTCTCCACCGACGCGAGGAGTTCCCCGGCGTGTGCCGGCCGCGAGACCAGCACGTTGCGCCGCGGCCCGAGCGCCCAGGGCACCCAGTCGCCGTACTCGTCGCGCAGGTGCTCGAAGAAGGCCAGCGGGTCGCGGGCGAAGGCGGGCAGATTGCCGAGGAGCGGCCACTGACGGGGTCCGCGCTCGGTACCGGAGGGCAGCAGGGTGGCGGTCACGCCCGCATCGTGACACCGCCGCCGTACGGGCACCAGACCCCCGCGCAGCCGAACGGCCTGGCCGCCCGCGGCCGTTCGGCCGGATCGGGTGCGGCCGTTCAGCCGGGCCGCCCGGCGGCGTCGACCGTGTCGAGCAGCCGCAGGAAGGGCCGGCGCAGGGCCACCGCGACGGGGCGCGTCACCGCGGCCGAGTACCCGGCGAAGCAGCCGCGGGCTTCCGCGACCGCGGGCCCGGGGTCGCGCCCGGCCAGGGCGTCGTCCACCGCCCGCGCCGTGGCCGAAGCCAGCGGGGCCAGGTCCCGGCGCGCCCGGTCGACGTCGGCCGCGAGGTCCGCGCGGCCGGTGAACGCCACCACCTCCTCGGCCAGCGTCTCCACCCCGCCGCACAGGTCGCGGGCGAGGAGCAGGCGCCGGACGAGACCGCTCACCTCCTCGCGCCGCCGCCGGCGCAGCGGATCGAACCTCAGGACGCGCCGGGCGTTGCGCGCCTCGCTCGCCGACCGGCGCACCGCCTCCGTCCCACGGCGTACGACACCGAGGTTGTCGCGCGCGGCGGCCGGATCGGTCCCCAGTACCCGTAGGCTTCCGGCCAGGGCGGGGGCCAGCCGCAGCCGGCACTCCTCCACCGAGGCGGCCAGCGCGCGCCGGGGGTCGGGCGGCCACAGCAGGGGCGCCAGCAGCACCGTCACCGCCGCCCCGGCGGCCGTCTCCCACACCCGGTCCAGGGCGTAGGCGTCGGGACTGGGGTTGGCCAGTACCAGCAGGGAGGACACGGCGATCTGGACGTTGATGCCGTTCCCCGAGCGCAGGACCATGCCCAGCGCCAGGCCGAGTACCACGACCAGGGCCAGTGCCGCCGTCGACGGACGCAAGCCCTGCAGCACGGCGATCGCCAGCAGCACTCCCGCCACGACACCGCCGACGCGCTCCAGCGAGGTGGTGTACACCGCGGAGGGATCGCTCCGCACCGCCACGAGCGGCACGATGGCGGCGAACACCGGCGGCTGGTCGGCGCCGAGCCACAGGGCGGTCTGCCAGGCGGCGACCACGGTCACCGCGATCCGTGCCGCCACCGGACCCTCGGCCGCCACCACCCGGCGGGCCCGGCCCCACACGCCCCCGCCCCCGCCGCCCCCGCCTTCGCCGTCGTCCACGTGCCCACCGCTCCGCGGTCCGGGAGCCCGGACCCTCGCACTCACCGCCGTCGAACGGGTCGCTCCGGGCCGGCCGGCCGATCGCCGGCCGGCCCGGACCCGGCTCAGACGAGGTCGAACCGGTCGAGGTTCATGACCTTGTCCCACGCCGCCACGAAGTCACGCACGAACCTCCCGCCGGCGTCCTGGGACGCGTAGACCTCCGAAAGGGCCCGGAGCTGGGAGTGGGAGCCGAAGACGAGGTCCACGGCGGTGGCCGTCCACCTGACCTTCCCGGTGGCCCGGTCCCGGCCCTCGAAGACGTTCTCCGCGGACTCCGAGGACTTCCACTCCGTGCTCATGTCGAGCAGATTGACGAAGAAGTCGTTCGTCAGGGTCCCGGGCCGGTCGGTGAGGACGCCGTGCGGGGCCTGCCGGAAGTTGGCGTTGAGCGCCCGCATGCCACCGACCAGCGCGGTCATCTCGGGGGCGGTCAGCGTCAGCAGGCTGGCCCGGTCCAGCATCAGCGTCTCCGCCGACAGCTTCTCTCCCGCCCGCAGGTAGTTGCGGAAACCGTCCGCGCTCGGCTCGAGCACGGCGAACGCCTCCACGTCCGTCTGCTCCTGCGAGGCGTCCGTGCGTCCCGGCGCGAAGGGGACGGTGATGTCGTGACCCGCGTCCTTCGCCGCCTTCTCGACGGCCGCGCACCCGCCCAGCACGATCAGGTCCGCGAGCGACACCTCCGCGCCCCCGGCCCGGGAGGAGTTGAAGTCCCGCTGGATCCCTTCGAGGGTCTGCAGCACCGCGGCCAGTTCGGGGGTGTCGTTGCCCTCCCAGTGCCGTTGCGGCTCCAGCCGGATCCGGGCGCCGTTGGCCCCGCCGCGCTTGTCGGTGCCGCGGAAGCTCGCCGCCGCCGCCCACGCGGTGGAGACCAGCTGGGGGAGGGGCAGCCCCGACGCGAGGACCTTCTCCTTGAGGGTGGCGACGTCCGCCTCCGACACCAGGTCGCGGCCGGGCTCGGGAACGGGGTCCTGCCACAGCTGCGGCTCGGGAACCCAGGGGCCGAGGTAGCGGGAGGCGGGCCCCATGTCGCGGTGCAGCAGCTTGTACCACGCCTTGGCGAAGGCCTCGGAGAGGGCCTGCGGGTTCTCGTGGAAGCGCTTCGCGATGGGAGCGTAGACCGGGTCCAGCCGCAGGGCGAGGTCCGTGGTCAGCATCATGGGGGCGTGCCGCTTGGACGGGTCGTGGGCGTCGGGCACGGTGCCCTGGGCCGCGGCGTCCCTGGGGGTCCACTGGTGCGCGCCGGCGGGGCTCGACGTCAGCTCCCACTCGTACGCGAACAGGTTGTCCAGGTACCCGTTGTCCCACCTGGTCGGCTCGTTGGTCCAGGCGCCCTCCAGCCCGCTGGTGAGCGTGTCGGCGCCCTTGCCGCTGCCGAAGGTGTTCCGCCAGCCGAAGCCCTGCTCCTCCAGGGGACAGGCCTCGGGTTCCGGGCCGACGTACTCGGCGTCGACCGCGCCGTGGCATTTGCCGAAGGTGTGGCCGCCGACGATGAGCGCGACGGTCTCCTCGTCGTTCATCGCCATCCGTCCGAAGGTCTCGCGGATGTCCACGGCCGCGGCCAGCGGGTCCGGGTTCCCGTTGGGCCCTTCGGGGTTCACGTAGATCAGGCCCATCTGCACGGCGCCGAACGGCCCGGTGAGCTCCCGGTCACCGACGTAGCGCTCGTCGCCGAGCCAGGTGTCTTCCGGCCCCCAGAAGACCTCCTCCGGCTCCCAGATGTCCTCCCGGCCGAAACCGAAGCCGAAGGTCTTCAATCCCATGGATTCGATCGCGCAGTTGCCGGCGAACACCAGGAGGTCGGCCCAGG
The DNA here is from genome assembly GCF_056436025.1 of Streptomyces sp. NPDC043853. Taxonomy (NCBI): domain Bacteria; kingdom Bacillati; phylum Actinomycetota; class Actinomycetes; order Kitasatosporales; family Streptomycetaceae; genus Streptomyces; species Streptomyces sp. NPDC043853. Next base: position 118,698 of record NZ_JBWKDJ010000011.1, on the reverse strand, counting down.
AGATCTTCTGGCCGTACTTCTGCTTCACCGGCCAGAGCAGCCGGCGGGCCTTGTCGAGGCTCGCGTTGTCCGGCCAGCTGTTGAGGGGCGCGAACCGCTGCGCGCCGCTGCCGCCGCCGCCCCGGCCGTCGGCGATGCGGTACGTCCCGGCGGCGTGCCAGCTCATCCGGATGAACAGCGGCCCGTAGTGGCCGTAATCGGCGGGCCACCACTCCTGGGAGTTCGTCATCACGTCGAAGACGTCCTGCTTCAGCGCGTTGACGTCGAGCTTCTTGAACTCCTCCGCGTAGTCGAAGTCCTCGCCCAGAGGATTGGACTGCGGCGAGTGCTGGTGGAGCACCTGAAGGTCCAGCTGATTCGGCCACCAGTCCCGGTTCGTCCTGGGCGGGGTCGGCGTGGGGGTCGGGGAGGGGATCACCGGGTTTTCGCTCTCGCTGCCGGACACGTACGTCCTTCTTCCTGTCTGGTACTTCCCTGTGCTGGCTGCTGCCCGCCCGTGACGTCGGCCGCCCTGCCGGTGTCGAGCACGGCGACCCCCCGTCTCGGCGTCCGTTATGGTCGCGCACCACGGACCGCAGAGCCGTGAGAACACGCAGGGCGAGTCCGGTACTGGCGCAAAGTGACAGGTCCTTCGCGCACCGGTGTCCGGTACCGGGCGCCCGGCCGGGTCAGTCCCGGGACCGCCGGGGATTCTGCGGGGTGCGGTAGCCGGGGTGCACGCCGGGGGTGAGCTCCTGCTGGGCCGCCACGCGTTGCAGCAGACCGAGGAGCAGCTCGCGCTGTTCCGGGTCCAGGGCGGCGAGCAGGTCGTCCTCGTGCGCGGCGGCGATCCGGGAGACGGAGCCGAGCGCGCGCCCGCCGTCGGCCGTCAGGTGCAGTTCGTGGTTGCGGCGGTCCTCGGCGCTGCGCCGCCGTTCGACCAGGCCCTTGTCCTGCAGGCCGTCGATCAGCGCCACGACGCGGCTGGGTACGACGCCGAGGTCCTCCGCGAGGGCGCGCTGGCTGCGGCCGGGCCGGCCGCCGATCATGCGCAGCAGGCCGACGTCGGCGGGGGTGAGGCCCAGGTCCCCGACGCGTTCGGCGAACCGCCCGGCGGCGTGCGCGCCGATCTGCGCGAGCAGGAACGCGGCACCGCGAGGGCCGGGGGCCGGGGCCGGTGCGGCAGGCGTTGCGGCGGTGGACGTCGTCTCTGGTTGCCGGGCGCTGGTCACCGAGCTATCGTACGCGACATCGAACGATTCTCTACAGTGAATCATTCTCCAAGAGAACGGATTCCCCCGTGGAAAAGATCGAAGCGACAGCCGCGGTCGCAGCTGCGGCGACGGCACCGGCGAACGGGAACCGCGCGGCGCGCGGAACCCGCCGCGACCCGCAAGCCGGACCGCCGCCCGGGATCCTGGCCGTGGTCTTCACCGCGCTGTTCCTCGCCGGACTGATCGTCAGCACCCTGCTGGCGGACGGCGATACCTTCCCCTCGCCGTTCGGCGCCGGCGACCGCATCACCGACTACTTCCGCGACCATGCCGACGCCGTCCGCGTCTCCGGGGCGCTCCAGTTCGCCGCCTCGGTCCCGCTCGCCCTCTACGCCGCGACCGTCTCGGCCCGGCTGCACCGGCTCGGGGTCCGTGCGCCGGGCGCCACGATCGCCCTCTCCGGCGGGATCCTCGCCTCGGCGTTCCTGGCCTGCTCGGGACTGGTCACCTGGGTGCTCTCGCACGACGCGGTCACGGCCGCGCCCGCGCCGGTACGGGCCCTGCAGTACCTGGCCTTCGGCCTCGGCGGGCCCGGTCACGTGGTGCTGCTCGGCCTGCTCGTCGCCGGGATCGCCGTCCCCGGCCTGCTCGCCGGCCTCCTGCCGCGCACCCTGGCCCTCACGGGGCTCGCGGTGGCCGCCGTGGCCGAACTCTCCACCCTCGTCCTCCTGGCCGAGGGCATGGCCCTGCTGCTCCCGGTGGCCCGTTTCGCCGGCATGGCCTGGCTGATCGCGGCGGGCTTCCGCCTGCCGCGCCGCCGCACCCGCGAGGAGTCCTGACATGACGGACCGTGAGACACCTTCCGACGAGACGCTTCCCGACGAGACGGAGCGCCGGCTGCGCTTCTATCATCCGGAGCGGATCCTGCGCCGACTGGGCCCCCAGGACGACACGGCACTGGCGGCGTTGTTCGGAACGGACGTGACCGACTATCGCGACCGACTGGCACGGCTCGAGGAGCGCAACCGCAAGGCGGCCGCCGAACTCGCCGCCGCCCCGGGCGCGCCCGCCCGGATCGCCGGTCTGCCGTTCCGGCCCGGGGAGCACCTCGTGGCCGTGGGGGAGAGCACGACCGCCGACCGGCTCTCGTGGTTCGAGATCCTCCGCCACCTGCTCCCGGACGGCGTCCGGTGCACCAACCTCGCGGTCTCGGGCAGCAGCACCACGCAGGCCCTGGCCCAACTCCCGCTGCTCGGCTCTCAGCGCCCGGACTGGGTCCTGTGCATGCTGGGCGGGAACGATGCCCAGCGGCTCGACGGCACTCCGCTGGTCACCCCCGCCGAAACGCGCCGCAATCTGCTCGCCCTCCGCGACCTCGCCGTCCGGCGCACCGGCGCCCGCTGGATCTGGCTCACGCCCACCGGTGTGGACCCCGCCCGGATCGAGTCCTACCCGCACTTCCGCCGTGCCGGACTGACCTGGTCCGGTACGGACATCGACGCCGTGGCCGACTTCCTGCGCACCCAGCCGGAACCCGCCGTCGACACCCGCCCGGCGGCCCGCCCCCATCACGAGCCGGACGGCGTCCACCTCACCCCCGCGGGCCAGCGGGCCCTCACCGGGGCCCTGCTCCAGGCCCTTCGCCGCTGAACCGCCGGCGCCGACGGGTGTCCCGTACGGGTCGGGCCGCCACATCGTCCGACCCGTGGCGGCCGGCCTTCCGTCAGGGCCGGTGGAAGACGGCCTCCGGCGCGTCCGGGGACGGGCCGTCCAGCAGCGGCTGCGGGATGCCCTTCAGGTGGCGGTCGAAGAAGGCGCCGACGTAGGAACGGGTCAGCCGCACCGAACGGTCGCCGGGCAGCGGGGGCTTCATCGGGGGGAGGCCGAGCTGGTCGCCGATGGACGGGACGTCGGTGAAGGTGAAGTGGTCGGCGTCCTTGAAGGTGATCCAGCGCTTCCAGCCGTCCAGCCGCCGCCAGGCCTCGTCCCAGCTGTGCTCGCTGCCCGGCACCGTGTCGGCGGCACCCATCAGCAGGAACGGACGGCCGCCGAGGCCCTTCTCCAGGACCGGGGTGAACAGGGTGCCGTCCATGTCCACGCCGGCCCGGATGCGCCGGTCACCGGCCATGGCGGCGGCCGTTCCCGCGCCGCCGATCGAGTGCCCGGCCATCGCGATGCGGCCGCGGTCGATCAGACCGGCGTGGCGCCAGGCCGGGGCGCGGCCGGTGAGCCGGTCGAGGAGGAAGGAGACGTCGCGGGCGCGGGTGTCGCTGACCTCGCGGTAGTTGTCCGGAGTGCCCCCGCCCTCCTCCACCCGGGTGCACGCCAGGCACTCCAGCACCCGGCCGCCGGGGAAGGAGGTGCCCGCGCTCTCGTACGCGTGGTCCACGGTGGCCACGACGTACCCGCGGGAAGCCAGGTCCTCGGAGAGAGAGGTCAGGGTGGCGCGGTGCACGGTGAAGCCGGGGGAGAGGATGACCAGGGGGTACCGGCCGGGCACGGGGCGGGCCCGCTCGCGGGAGTGGGTGGTGGTGCCGGCCAGGGTCTTCGCCGGGACGAGCTGGTCCAGTCCGCCGCGGGCCAGCATCAGCCGCGCCTCCTCGTCGGTGAGGTAGCGCGGGGTGCCGCCGGTGCCGCGCTGGGCCGGGTAGCGCAGGGTGACCATGAGTTCGCGCGGGCCGGTACGCGCCCACGGGTCGGTGCGGCTGCGGTCCACCAGGTGCAGGGTGTCCTGGCCCACGGCGTGGCGGCCGGTGGGCCGGGGAAGCGCGAGCTGCACTCCCTGGCGATCCGCGGCGGGGGCGGCGGCCACGACGGACGATGCCGGGGGAGCGGCGACTGCGCTCCCGGCCGCCACGAGGGGCAGGGGTACGGCCAGGGCGAGGAGAACGGCGAAGGCGGCGGCGGCTTGGCGTTGGTTCATGTGATCGAACCTAGGGGCCGGAACCGGACGGACCGTCATCTTCATGGAGGAGTGCGACGCGTCGCCCTCACCCGGGAGAGGGGGCCCGCCCTCCTTCCGAAGTCGTAGACAGGGAAGGCGGGTTCACGCCGCAGCCCCCGCCGGCCTGGGGTCAGGCGGGCGGGGGCTGCGGACGTCAGGGCGCGGTGCTCAGGGTGCGGTCCCCAGCGCGCGGGCACTCAGGCCGACTCGGTCACCTTCGCGGGCTCGGCCGCGGCCGGAGCGGCCGCGGTGGCGAGGGGGCCGTGCCCGCCGCGCAGCCCCAGCCATCCGATGACGGCGAGCAGGGCGAAGGCCGCGCCGCCGATCCAGAAGGTGAGGGTGAAGCCGGACTCGGCCGGGAGTGCGGGGACGCCCGCGGGCAGGTGCTCGATGGTCTGCGACGCGAGGATCGTGGTGACGATGGCGCTGCCGATCGCGCTGCCGGTGGAGCGCGAGATGGAGTTGATGCCGTTGGCGATGCCGCTCTGCTGGGGCGGGACGCTGGCCATGATCACGGCCGGCATGGCGGCGTAACCGAAGCTCACGGCCGCGCCGGCGAACAGGCCGGCTCCGATGACCGAGGCGGTGTGCGTGTGGTCGAGGGCGAGCCAGCCGAAGCCGACGGCTCCGAAGGCCGCGGCCACGCCGAGCACGTACCGGGGACCGCGGTGCCGGACGAGCTGGCCGCCCACCGGGGAGGCGAGCAGCGAGACGATCGCGCTGGGCAGCAGGAACTGGACGGAGGCACGCAGGATGGAGGCGTCGAAGCCGTACCCGGTGAGCGCCTCGGGCATCTGGACGAGGTAGGAGATGCCGAGGAAGTTCGCGAACATGCCGAAGCCGACGAGGACGCCGGCCAGGTTGGCCATGAGGACCGGGCGGTGCACGAACATCCGCATGTCGACGAGGGGCTCGCGGACCTTGAGTTCGGTCAGCACCCAGACGACGGTCATGACGGCCGCGCCGGCGAAGCTGCCCAGGGTGCGGCCGGAGGTCCAGCCCCACTCGTGGCCCTGCGAGATCGCCAGCAGGAGCAGCAACAGGGTGAGGCCGAGGGTGAGAGCACCGAGGAAGTCGGTGCGGCCGCCGCTCTTCGTGCGGGTGGCGGGGACCAGGAAGACGACGGCGAGCAGGGCCAGGACCGCGAAGGCGGTGGCCATCCAGAAGGCGTTGCGGTAGTCGGCGCCCTCGCCGGAGGTGAGCAGGCCGGTGGCCACGAGCGCGAGGCCGCTGCCGAACGCGAGGGTGCCGCTGACCAGGGCCATGGCGCCGGGCAGCTTCTGCGGCCGGAGCTCGTCGCGCAGCACGGACAGGGCCAGCGGGAAGATCGCGGTGGCCGCGCCCTGGAGGGTCCGGCCCAGGATGAGCATCGGCAGGGACGACGCCACCGCGGTGATCACGGAGCCGACGACCATGATGCCGAGGACCGCCACCAGCGTGGGCTTCTTCCCGTGCTGGTCGCCGAAGCGGCCGAGCAGCGGGGTGAAGACCGCTGCGGAGAGCAGGGTGGCGGTGGTCACCCAGCTGACGCCGGCGGTCGAGGCGCCGAGATCGTTGCGGATGAGGCCCAGGATCGGGACCGGCAGGGTCTGCATCATCGACACGACCATGGCGGCGAGGCTCAGGGCGAAGACGATGACCGTCTCGTTCCCGCTTCTGGCCGTGGTCTTGGCCTCGGCCCCGGCCGGGGCCTTGGCCTGGGAGGGTGCGGCGGTGCTCATGGCTGGCAAGATCCTTCTCACTGCTTCAGGTCGTAGATGTTTCATGTCCTCAAGTACTCGATGACGGTAAACCTCAATGATTAAGTACGTCAAGTAAACAATTGATAATCTGAAGTAAAGTGCGTACCCTCCGGGGGCATGAGCGCCACCGCCCCCCACGCCCCCACCAAGCTCGAGCTCCAGGAGCTGCTCGCCGCCATCGCCACCGCCCAGTGGCGCGATTTCGCGGCTGCGGCGGCCCACCACGGACTCACCTCCACCCAGGCCAGGGTGCTCGCCCAGCTCGACGGCCCGGTGCCGATGCGCCGCCTCGCCGCCCTGCTGGTCTGTGACGCCTCCAACGTCACCGGGATCGTGGACCGCCTGGAGGCCCGCGCGCTGGTCCGGCGCGAAGCCGACCCCGCCGACCGCCGCGTGAAGAACGTCGTCGCCACCGACCGGGGCCGCGAGACCATCCGCCGCGTCCGGGAGGAAATGCAGCTCACCCGCGGTGCGCTCGACACCCTCGACGCCGCCGAGACCGCGACCCTCCACGCCCTCCTCGAACGCCTCCGTCCGAGCATGGAGAGCGGAGCCTGACCCCGCGGAAGCGCGGCACAGTACCAGCCTCCGGGGCGCCGCCCGGATCTTTGTCCATTCGTGATGCCCTTCGGAACGGGGCCCGCGCCCGGCACTACCGTCACCTGGCATCCGGGGAGCGCGGGTGCGTGACGGCGCCGGTGCACGTGACGGCATCGGTACATCGGCACACCGCTCCATCGACCCGTCGGCACGCCGCCTTCGTCGGCATGACCGCCGCGGCCTTCCGTCCCGCATGCGCCCTCCCGGTCCCCGTGACAAGGAGGCACAGTGCTGTCATTGCGTCGTTCTGCCGTCGGCGGCATGTCGCTGGCGTCGAGACACGTGCTGGCCACGGGCGCCGTCATCGCCGCCCTGGCCTTCACGCTGCTCGCGTTGCTGATCCCCGCGCACACCTTCGGGGGCAGGACCGCCGCGGCCACCGCGCCGCCCCCGTCCGCCGACGACGACGGCCTCGGCGTCATCAGCACGGCCTTCGGGCCGCTGACCCCCCAGGACCGGGACTTCGTCCGCAAGGTGCGGCTGGCCGGCCTGTGGGAACTGCCCGCGGGCCGACAGGCCCTGCAGAAGGGCGAGCGTCCCGCCATCCGCATCGCCGGTGAGCACCTCGTCGAGGGCCACACCGAACTGGACCGGCGCGTCCTCGAAGTGGGCCAGGCCCTCGGCATGGAGCTGCCGAGCCGGCCCTCCCCCCAGCAGCAGGGCTGGCTCGACCAGCTGGACGCGGCCCGGGGCGCCGCGTACGAACCGCTGTTCATCCAGCTGCTGCGCCGCGCGCACGGCAAGGTGTTCACCCTCGTGGCACAGGTGCGCGCGCAGACCCGCAACTCGATGGTCCGGGCCCTGGCCACGGACGCCAACTCCACCGTCCTGGACCACATCAGCGTGCTCGAAGCCAGCGGCCTGGTCGATTTCGACGGCCTCACGGACACTCCGCCCGCCGGCTCCGTCGCCCCACGCACCCCCTCCACTCCCCTCCGACCGACGAAGTGAAGTGATCGCATGAGTCAACAGGGCCGCAAACGACGTCCGTGGATGTCACGCAAGCTCCTCGCCACGGTGTCCGCCCTGGTCCTGGGCAGCGGCGGGGTCGTGTTCGTCGCCCAGGGCGCCTTCGCCGGCCAGGAGGAGGCCAAGGCGCCGGCGACGGCCACCATCGACTGTCCGGACGTCGGGGACAAGCTGCGCAGCGTTCCCGACCAGGCCCGGCAGGAGGTCGACCGGAACCTTGCCCGGCTGGACACCCAGGTCGCCGACGCCTACACACGCCTCTCCTCCGGCCGCGCCGACGGCGACGCGCTGCTCGACGGCCTGAAGGAAGAGCGCGGCAAGACCATCGACGCCATCGGCGAGGCGCTCGCCGGAGCCGGCACCCGCCCGCAGGGTCTCGAAGGCCTCAGCAACTGCCGGATGCAGAAGGCCGAGGTCGAGGCCGTGGCCGCGGCGGACCAGAAGGCCTCGGCCGAAGGCGGCGCGGCGGCCGCGGCGGGCGGGCGCTCGCCCTCGCGCAGCGACTTCGTCGCCATCGGCGCCGTCCGGCCGAACGTACGCAAACCGGCCAACCGCCAGGGCGCCTCCACGGGGTCCTTCTCCGTGAACTGCGGCCGCAACGAGAACGGCCACTTCAACCCCGACAACGTCATCGTCGCGCCCGGCGTCAGCAACGGCGCCCACCACATGCACGACTACGTCGGCAACAGGACCACCGACGCCTTCTCCACCAACAACAGCCTCGCCGCGTCCGGGACCACCTGCACCAACGGTGACCAGTCCACCTACTACTGGCCGGTGCTCCGGCTCCGCGACGGCCGGGCGGAACGCGACGCCAACGCGCCCGGCGGCGGCCAGGACGGGAACGTCGGCACGATCCTGCGGCCCAAGCAGGTCACGATCGAGTTCAAGGGCAGCCCGGCGTCGAAGGTCACCGCCATGCCGCGGTTCCTGCGGATCATCACCGGCGATGCCAAGGCCCTCACCAACGGCAACGCCAACGCCAACGCCTCATGGAGCTGCACCGGGTTCGAGAACCGGCAGCTCAAGGACAAGTACCCGATCTGCCCCAAGGGCAGCGACGTGGTGCGCACCTTCAACTTCCAGAGCTGCTGGGACGGCCGGAACATCGACAGCGCCAACCACCGCACCCACGTGGCCTTCGCCAACCGCGACGGGTCCTGCAAGCCCGGCTTCCGGGCCGTACCGCAGCTGGTGCAGCGGATCGTCTACAGCGTGCCGCCCGGTTCGCGCTTCGCGGTGGACAGCTTCCCCGAGCAGCTGCACAAGCCGGTGACCGACCACGGCGACTTCATCAACGTCATGTCGGACGGCCTGATGGGGCGCGCGGTGCGCTGCATCAACGGCGGGCGCTCCTGCCGCTGACCCCGCCCCTGCCGCCGATCCCGATCACGATCCCGAACCCACCTACGCGCGGTGCCGGCCCGGAGCGACGACTCCGGGCCGGCACCGCGTTCGTGTGCGTCCCCGCCCTGCACTCCCGCGAGGGCGGGGACCCGTACTCGCCAGGGCGTGCGGCGTACGCGGGCATGCGCCGTACGCGCGCCGCACACGCCGCACGCACCGTCCGCGGCCCGAGTCCGGTGCCCGGCCCAAGTCACCCAGGTGCCCCGAGTGCCGCCGGCGTCACACGTCCCGTACGCCCCTGAGGTCGAGCCACCCCGCAGCCCCGCAGCCCCGCAGCCCCGCAGCCCAGCACCCCCCTCACCCCTGCACCCCCTGGTGTCCCGTACGCCCCCGGACGCGCCACAGCCCCGGTCCCTTCGCGCCGCGTGGGCGCAGAGGGGACCGGGGCTGCAGGGGCGCGGACCGCGGACCGGGCGGGGCGGAGGGGAGGGGCCGCCCCACGCGGCACGCGGTCGCTACAGGCCGTTGACGCGGGCCATGCGCCCCAGACCGAGGGGGGTCACGTCGGGCGCGGGGGTGCGGACCTTGCGCACCGCCCGCGGGTTCTGGCGCCGTACCTGGCCCATCAGCCGCCGGCTGCGGAGCGCCATCTCGAGCTCGAAGCGCGTCCTGGGGTCGCGCAGGGCGGCACCGAACAGCTTCTCCAGCTGGCGCATCCGGTAGCGCACGGTCTGCGGGTGCACGTGTAGCGCCTTCGCGGCCTCGGGAGCTCCGCCGCCCTCCAGCCAGGCGAGCAGGGTCACTTCGAGCCGCTCGCTCTGGCGCGGCGTCAGGTTGGCCAGCGGCTGCAGCCAGCGCGCCGCCAGTGCGTGCGCCAGTGGCTCGTCCTGCAGCAGCAGGAGCGTCGAGAGGTGGTCGTCGACGAAGAGGGTCTGCCCGTCCGGGCCGGGCCGGTTCGGGGCCAGGGCCAGCAGCCGCATGGCCCAGCGCAGGGAGTGGGCGGTCTCGCCGGGGGCCACGGGATGGCCCACCGCGGCGAGCCGTCCGCGCAGCAGGGCCTCCAGGGCGCCGCGGGCGTCGGGGTCCTCCGGACTCGGGACGAGCAGGCACGGCTGGCCGCAGACCATGCCGGCCAGCCCGTCGTCCAGGGCCGCGGCGAGCTGCTGCGTCTCGCCCGGCGTCACCATGGCGATGGCGCGGACCTCGTTCGCCAGGGGCCAGTCGGCCGCGCGGGCCAGTTCCGACAGGGCAATTTCAGACATGGGCATGTCACTCGTGAGAGCGGAGAACAGCTCGCGCCGGGACCGTTCGGAGGAGCGGGCCGGACCGCCGGCCGGTACGACCGTCAGCGGGACCGTCCCGCGCTGCCCGGAAGCGGGCCGGAGCGGGATCCGCTCTCCGGCGTCCGCCGGCCGGCGTTGCTGCGGGATCCGGTCCAGGCCGCGGCCCACGGCCCTGTCCCCGTCGACCTCCGGATGCCCGGCCGCGGTCTCGTAGGCGTCCCCCGGAAAACGCTCGGACAGTTCGTCGGGAGCCGTGCCGTGCACCGCCTCCCGGTCCTGCGCCCGCGGCGGCGGGGCGGGTACCGGCTCGCGGTACCCGAGCGCGGTCAGCAGGGCGGTCTCAAACGCCCGCACCGCCTCCTCGTCGTGGTCGTCGACCAGCTCGGCGAAGCCGGGTATCCCGTCCTTCAGCTCTTCCACCATGGTGGACGCCAGCGCGGGCAGTTCCCTGCGCAGGACCCGGGTCCATTCGCCTCGGGGGCGGGCCCAGATACGGTTCAGCAGTTCGCACATTGTTACCTCGTTCTTGCCGGGGTACGACCTGCCCCCATGGGGGAGGGTGGCAGGCCCCTCGCGCCGCCCCCCTCCCCGTCTGCGCCAGTGCAGACGGGGAGTTGAGCACCTCGTACACCCTCCGGGAGAGTGCCATCCACTTGCTGTCCCGCGGCTTTGCCTCGTTTTTGCCGTCGGGCGGGCGGTGACGCACCGGGAGTCGCACGAGCAGTCGGCTCCTTCCTGTCACCACGCCGTTGGAAGGGAATCCTCCGGGGACTTGGGGCAGCACGATGCCACGCGCGCAAGAACTTGTCACGATTCGATAAACGTGGTGGAGGTGTTGCGGAAGTCCACGATGCTTCTGCACTCCGGCCCCCGCTCCCGGTCGGCGAGCCTCCCAACTGCCGCCCGCCGCGGAGCAGTTCCGTCGACCCCCGGGCACCGAGAGCGCAGAGCAATGCCTCGGACCTGGACGTATGGGAGAACCCGATGTCCCTGTCCCCGCCCCGTACACCCCGCTCCCACCGGGTCCGCCGCGGCAGACGCCACGCCGGCGAGGCCACGGGCACCGGGCGGCGGGCCGTACGCAGGCCGCCGCTGCTGTCCCGGGCCGGCGGTATCCGCCCCGCCACCCTGGCCTGCGCCGCCCTCGCCGCCCTGCTCGCCCTGGGCGTACTGGCCCGTGCGGGAGCCCTCACCCACCTGTGGGACTTCCTCGATTACGGCGCGGGCGTCCTCGCCCTCGTCTCCCTGACCTCCGCCGTGCTGTGGGGCCTGGCCGCGACGGACCGGGTCCTGCTCACCTCGGGCCACCGGCTGATCGCCCAGGGGGTGCACCGCGGACTGGCCGTCGGAGGCCTCGGGTTCCTCGTCCTGCACGTCTGGGTCAAGGTCGCCGAGTCGCGCGCCGGCGCCGTCGACGTCCTCGTCCCCTTCGGGGGCCAGGACCGGCCCGTCGTCATCGGCCTCGGCAGCCTGGCCGGGTACTTCTTCGTGTCCGTGGCGGTGTCGGGCGCCGTCCGCAGCGCGTTCGCGACCAAGGGCCGGTCCTCCTGGTGGCGCGCCCTGCACCTGGGGGCCTACCCGGCCTGGGGGGCCGCGCTGGTGCACGGCCTGAAGTCCGGCCGTGCCGCCGCCGGTTGGGTGACGGTCGCGTACGCCCTGTGCATCCTCGCGGTCGCGGCCCTGCTCCTGGTACGGCTGAGGGCGCGGCTGGGCGCGGAACGCGCCCGCCCGGCCGCCGCCCAGCCGCCGTCCGCCGGACGCGCCCCGGGGCAGGGCCGGGCGAAGGCGAAGGACGGTTTCGTGCGGCGGCCGGCCGAATGGGCCGCCGAACTCCTCACCGCACGGCTGGCCCGGCAGGCGGCGGGCCCGGAACCGGCCGCCGGGCGGCCGGACCCGCTCGCGGCCGGTTTCGCGGACCCGGCCCCCGGTCCGCAGCCCGCCCCCGGATGGGTCGTGCCCCCGCAGCGTCCCGTCCACCCGACCGTCCCCGACCGCCTGCCCTACGGCGCCGAGTCCCCGTTCGTCACCAGCAGGCTCGACGTGGTCACGCGCAGGGCCGACGCCCCCGAGCCGCCCGCCCGGCCGGAGGGCGGCGCACGGAGCCGTTCGTGGCGGGCGTGACCACCCCCGTCCTCGGCTGCGTGGGCCCGCCGCGGGTCCTCGCCGGGCTCGACATGCTGCCGAGACTGGACCTGGACGCCCACCTGGCCGTACACGGACCCCTGCCCGCGTACGGACCGGAGGACCTCGCCGGCCTCGCCGAAGACATCGACCTGCGGGGCCGCGGGGGAGCGGGGTTCCCCTTCGCCCGCAAACTGCGGGCCGTGACGAGGACCGCCCGCGCACGGGACGGCCGGACCGCCGTCGTCGTCAACGCCAGTGAGGGCGAGCCGAGTTGCCTCAAGGACACGGCCGTCCTGTTGCACACCCCGCACCTGGTCCTCGACGGCGCCCTGCTGGCCGCTGCCGCGCTCCAGGCCGAAGAGGTGGTCATCGGCGCGACCCGCGAGGACGTCGTGCAGTCCGTACGCACCGCGATCGCGGAACGCGGACCCGCCGGCGGCCGGGTCCGCGTGGCCCGCCTTCCCGAACGCTTCGTCACCGGCGAGGGCACCTCGATGATCAACGGCATCGAGGGCAGGGCCGCACTGCCGTCCGGCCAGAAGGTGCGGACCAGCGACCGCGGCCTCGGCGGAGTGCCGACCCTGCTCTCCAACACCGAGACCTACGCCCAGCTCGCCGTCGCCGCCCGGCTCGGCCCCTCCGCCTACCGCTCGGTCGGCCTGCCGGGCGAGCCCGGCACCATCCTGCTCACCGTGGCCGGGTCGGCGGTCGTCGAGGTGCCGGCCGGTACCTCGCTGGCGTACGTCCTGGAACTGTTCGGGTTCGCCCCGGGCGAGGGCGTCCTGGTGGGCGGCTACCACGGGCGGTGGCTGGCTCCCCTGGCGGCCCGCTCGGTGACCCTGTCACGGCAGTCGCTGGCCACGGCCGGCGCCGTCCTGGGGGCCGGGGCGGTGCTGCCCCTGCCGGAACACACCTGTCCGGCCGGCGAGGTCGCCCGGGTGGTCCGCTGGATGGCCGACGAGTCGGCGGGCCAGTGCGGCCCCTGCGTCAGGGGACTGCCCTCGCTGGCCTCCGCCGTGGAGGAGCTGGTCGCCGGGGGAGGCAGGGCCGCCTGGGAGGCCGTCGAGGCCCGCGCGCGGGGGGTGCGCGGGCGCGGCGCGTGCAGCCATCCGGACGGCACCGCCTCCTTCGTCGCCTCCGCCTTCACCGTCTTCTCCGAGGAGTTCCGCGACCACGCCCTCGGCAGCGGCTGCGGACGCCGCGTCCTGGGGACACTGCCGCTGCACGCCCAGGAGGACCCCGAACGGCTCGTCGTGGACTGGACGCTGTGCAAGGGCCACGGGCTGTGCGTGGACCTGCTGCCGGACGTCGTACGCCTGGACGCCGACGGCTACCCGGCACAGGCCGTGATGCCCGTTCCCGGCCGGCTGCGGCCCAAGGCCCTGCGCGCGGTACGGCGCTGCCCCGCGCTCGCCCTCCGCATCCAGGAATGAACGGGCGGCACACGCCGGAACGTGCCGCACAGCCACCGCAGTTCACGCGTTGGCGGAATTTGATAAATTCCCGCCCGTTTCAATTCCGGGGACTTCGCAGGGTTTATGAATATCTCGGCAAGCCCCTCCGGAACCGACTCGAAGGAGTAACCGTGAAGAAGATGAGCCGCCTGGCGGCTGCCGGATCGGTGGCCGTCGTCCTGTCCCTGGCCGTCGGCTGCGGAAGCAACGGCGAGAACAACACCCGCAGCGCGAACCTCGTACAGCCGGCAGCCGCCGGAAAGGCCCAGCAGGACGCCTACGGCTCGGGCTCGGGCTACGGCTCGGGTTCGGGCTCGGGCTACGGCTCGGGCGGCTCCGGAACGGACACCGGCGACGCGAGCGATCCGTACGGCGGGGCGGCGCAGTCCGCGGAGAAGGACGGACCGGCCGGCCGGCTCGCGGTACGGGAGATCGCCGGCATCGGCACCGTGGTGACCGACAGCGAGGGCGCCAGCCTCTACCGCTTCGACAAGGACACGGCCAAGCCCCCGAAGTCCAACTGCGAGGGGGACTGCGCCGCGGCCTGGCCGCCGGTGCCCGCCGACGGCGCGGCCGCCACCTCCGGTATCGAGGCCGGCCTCCTCGGTTCGGTCACCCGGGCGGACGGCACCAAGCAGCTCACGCTCGGGGGCTGGCCGGTGTACCGCTACGCCAAGGACACCGCGCCGGGCGAGGCGAAGGGCGAGGGCGTCGGAGGAACCTGGCACGCCCTCGCGCCGGACGGCAAGAAGGCAGCCGGCGAAAAACAGAAGCCGGGTGGGTCCGGCCATTCCGGAATGGACATGGGCGGAAAGCCCGCGGATACCGGGGCGAACGAAGGAAAGGAACTCTCCGTGGCATCGAACGAAAAGCTGGGGAAGATTCTCGTGGACGGCCAGTGGCGGACGCTCTACCGATTCGCCAAGGACAGCGCCTGGCCGATGAAAATCGCCTGTGTCGGCGCCTGTGCGGAGACGTGGCAGCCCGCCGCACCCGTGGACGAGACGAAGACCTCCGGAATCCGTCCCGAGCTCGTCGGAAAGGTGAAGCGGCCGGACGGCACCGAACAGCTGACCATCGACTGCTGGCCGGTCTACACCTTCACCGGCGACACCGAACCCGGGCAGACCAACGGCCACAAGGCGCAGAACCTGTGGTTCGCCGTCACCGACACCGGCAAGAAGGCCGCCTGACGGAGCCCGGCACCTCCTCGCCCGGCCCTTCCCCGATCCTCCCCGACGTCCCCCGCCCCCTGTGAGGCAGCCGTGCCCCCGACCTCCCGCCGCCCCGCCGTCCGCATCGTCCTGCCCCTGCTGCTGCTGTGCGGCGGCTGCGCCGACGGGGGCGCGGCCGCCCCGCAGGATTCCGCCCCGGCCCGGGCCCCGGCCGTCCGTCCCGCCTCCCTCCAGGAGATCGCCACCGCACTCGGCTGCACCCCCGAGACCACCGTCGACGCGGAGGAGGTGCGCGAGGGGGCGTGCGGGTCGGGCCCGGGCGCGTACCGCATGGCCACGTTCGCCACCGACGAGGGCCGCGACGCCTGGCTGACGGAGGCCCGTGACTACGGGGGCACCTACCTCGTCGGCCCCCGCTGGGTCGTCACGGCGGCGACCCCCGACGCCCTCACCCCGCTCCGCACCCGCCTGGGCGGCACCATCGAGTCCGCCCCGCAGCACGGCACGTCCCCGCAGCACGGCACTTCACCGCCGCACGGCTCGTCCCCGTCCCCGGGCCACACCCCCGGAGGCTCCCACCCCTGATCAGGACTCCGGCTCCTCGTCGCCCGCATGGGCGCGGAGGTGCCCGACCACCGTGTTGGCGACGGCGACGAGCGGGACCGCGACCACCGCCCCGCCGATCCCGGCGACCAGCCCCCCGGTGGTCACGGCCAGTACCACCGCCAGGGGGTGGACCCGTACGGCCCGCCCCAGGATGAACGGCTGGAGGACATGGCCCTCGATCTGCTGCACGAGCAGCACCACCAGCAGGGTCATCAGGGCGGTGAACACGCCCTGGGTGACCAGCGCGACGATCACCGCCAGCGCACCCGAGGCGACGGCACCGACCAGGGGCACGAACGAGGCCAGGAAGATCACCACGCCGATGGGCACGGCGAGGGGCACCCCGAGGAAGTAGATGCCCACACCGATGAACACGGCGTCGATCAGCGCCACGATCATCGTCCCGCGGATGTACGCGGTGAGCGTGCGCCAGGCCGGGGGTCCCGCGCCGGCCAACCCCGGCCGGGCGGCCGCCGGGACGAGCCGGAGCGTCCACTGCCAGATGCGCTTCCCGTCGTACAGCAGGAAGAGCGTGCAGAACATCGTCAGCAGCAGACCGGTGATCACCTCCACCAGGATGGTCACGCCCTGGAGGCCGGTGGAGGCGAGCTGGTCGGTCCGCGTGCCGATCGCGTCGCTCAGCTTTCCCGCGATGTCGTTGATCTGCTCCTCGGTCACGTGGAAGGGGCTGTTCAGGAGCCACCGTTTCAGTTCCTGGATGCCTTCCTGGAGGCGGCTGGACAGACTGCCCAGGTTGTCGAGCACCTGCCATACGACGAACCAGCCGGCCAGGCCGAGCGCGATGAACCCGCAGAGCGCCGTGACCGCGGTGGCCAGTCCCCGCGACAGCCCGCCGCGGTGCAGCCGGGCGACCGTCGGCTGGAGCAGCGCGGTGACCAGCAGCGCGGCGACGAGGACGAGCGCGACCAGCCGGACGGAACCGATCACCTGCATCACGATCCACACGGCGGCGGCGATCACCACGAACCGCCACCCCGCCTCGGCCGCGACCCGTACGCCCCACGGCACCGTCCGGGCCGGGTCGGAGGGCCGGGGACGGGCCCGCCGGGCCTCCGCCTGCCGGGCGCGCTCGGCCTTCTCCTCGGCCTCCTGGCGCGCCTGCTCCAGGGCGCGGCGTTCGCGCAGCGCGGCCGTCCGGCCCTTCAGCCGGTCCAGCCGACCTCTGATCCCGTCCATCCCGTACCTCCCTTCGCCCACCGTTCCCGCCCGCCTGCCCGCCCGCCGTGCCCGTCCGTCCTGCGGCCGCCGCCCCTTCAGGCCCGGGGGGCACGCCCCTTGGGCTGGCGGGGTTCGGGGGCCTCGTCCGCCGCCGGGACCGGAAGTTCGGCCGCCGCGTCCGCGCCCACCACGGCCGCGGTGCCGTGGTGCACCACCGTGAGGGGCTCACCGGAGAGCAGGGTGTAGCGCGCCGAGTCCTGCCCGATGTCCACGTGCAGCCTGCGGCCCCGCATGCGGACGGTGAAGGCCAGCCGGGTCAGGGAGGGCGGCAGGCGCGGGGCGAACCGCAGCGGCGCCTCGGTGCCCCCGCTCTGGGGGGAGGTCAGGGGATGGGGCCGGCGCAGCCCGCCCAGCCCCTGCACCAGGGCGATCCAGGTACCGGCCAGCGAAGCCAGGTGGAGGCCGTCGCGGGTGTTGTGTTCGAGGTCGTCCAGATCCATCAGGGCCGCCTCGCGGGTGTAGGCCCAGGCGAGGCGCAGATGGCCGGTCTCGGCGGCGAGGACCGCCTGGCAGCAGGCGGAGAGGGAGGAGTCCCGCACGGTCAGCGGCTCGTAGTAGGCGAAGTTGCGGGCCTTCTCGTCGGCGGTGAAGTCGTCCGGGCAGGCGATCATGGCGAGGACCAGGTCGGCCTGCTTGACGACCTGCTTGCGGTAGAGGTCGAAGTACGGGAAGTGCAGCAGCAGCGGGTACTGGTCCTCGGCGGTGCCGTCGAAGTCCCACGGCTCCTGGTCGGCGAACCCCGCGGCCTGCTCGTGCACCTCCAGCCGGTCGTTGTACGGGATCGCGACCCGGGCGGCGGTGTTCCGCCAGTCCGCCGCCTCCTCGGCACCCACGTCCAGGTCCTGCGCCCGGTCGGGGTGGCGCCCCACCGCGTCGGCCGCGGCCAGCAGGTTCAGCCGGGCCATGGCGTTGGTGTAGAGGTTGTCCCGCGCGATGGCGCTGTACTCGTCCGGCCCGGTCACCCCGTCGATGTGGAAGGCGCCTTCGGCGTCGAAGTGGCCGAGGGACCGCCAGAGCCGCGCCGTGTGCACCAGCAGCTCCAGGCCGGGGCCGCGGGCGAAGTCCTCGTCATCGGTGAGGGCCACGTACCGGGCGACGGACCCGGCGATGTCGGCGTTGACGTGGAAGGCGACCGTGCCGGCGGGCCAGTAGGCGGAGCACTCGGCGCCGCTGATGGTGCGCCAGGGGAACGCCGCCCCCTGCAGGCCGAGCTGCCGGGCCCGCTCCAGCGCGCTGGGCAGCGTCGCGTGCCGCCACCGCAGGGCGGGGGCGACGGTGAGAGGCGCGGTGTGGGTGAGGACCGGCAGCACGAAGCACTCGGTGTCCCAGAAGGCGTGCCCGTCGTACCCGGTGCCGGTCAGGCCCTTGGCGGCGATGGCGCGCTGCTCGGCCCGCGCGGCGGCCTGGAAGAGGTGGAAGAGGGCGAACCGCACGGCCTGCTGGACCTCCGCGTCCCCCTCCACCTCGACGTCGGCACTGGACCAGAACTCGTCGAGACAGCCGCGCTGCTCAGCCAGCAGCCCCTCCCAGCCGGTGCTCCGGGCCGCCGCGAGCGCGCCCTCCACCTGGTCGCGGAGCGCGGGCAGGGACCGCTGCGCCGACCAGCCGTGGGCGACGAACTTGACCAGGCTCAGCCGCTGCCCCGGAGCCAGATCCGCGGTGACCGTCAGCCGGGCGACGTCGGGCTCGCTCTCCGCCGCGTACGTGGTGCCCTCGGGCCCGTCCACGAGGTGGTCGGCGGCCACCGCGACCCGCTGCCGGCTCTCGCGGGTGCAGTGGATCAGCCGCAGCCGGGTGTCGCGCGCGTGGTCCTCCTCGGGGAGGAGCGGGGAGTCGATGACGGCCGACACCCGGGGGTCCGCGGAGAGGCCGGGCAGCTGTTCGTTGGCGACCAGCTCGGACTGCACGGCGACGGTCGCCGGCCCGTCGACCGCCTCGACGGTGTACGAGATCGCGGCTACGGCGCGCTGCGTGAGGGACACCAGCCGCCGGGTGGTCAGCCGTACCCGGCGCCCGGACGGCGTGCACCACTCCGCCGTCCGGGTCAGTACTCCGGTACGGAAGTCCAGGACGCGTTCGTGCGCGAGGAGTTCGCCGTAGCGCAGGTCGAAGGGGTGGTCGTCGACGAGCAGCCGCACGATCTTCCCGTCGGTGACGTTGATCGTGGTCTGCCCGGACTCCGGATAGCCGTAGCCGGCCTCGGCGTAGGGCAGGGGGTGCGTCTCGTGCACGCCGGCCAGATAGGCGCCGGGCAGGCCGTGCGGCTCGCCCTCGTCCAGGTTGCCGCGCCATCCGAGGTGGCCGTTGGACAGGGCGAACACGGACTCGCTCTGGGCGAGCACGTCCAGGTCGAGGCTGGTCTCCCGGAGCTGCCAGGGCTCGGTGGCGAAACAGGTGTGCGTGATCATCCGCGGTCCAGGAGCTCGGAGAGGTCGGTGACCACGATGTCGGCCCCGTGGTCGCGGAGTTCGGCTGCCTGACCGGTGCGGTCCACGCCGACGACGAAGCCGAAGTCACCGGCCCGGCCCGCGGCGACGCCCGCCAGGGCGTCCTCGAACACGGCGGCGTTCCTCGGCTCCACGCCGAACAGCTTCGCGGCGGCCAGGTAGCTGTCGGGGGCGGGCTTGCCGCGCAGGTGCTGCTCGGTGACGGTGACACCGTCGACGCGCTGCTCGAAGAGGTCCTCGATGGCGGCCGCGACCAGCACGTCGCGGCAGTTGGCGCTGGCGGAGACGACGGCGCGGTGGAGTCCCGCGTCGCGGACGGCCCGGAGGTACGCCACCGAGCCCTCGTACGCCTCCACCCCCTGCTCGCGGATCATGCGCAGGACGAGGTCGTTCTTGCGGGTGCCCAGCCCGTGCACCGTCTCCTCCGCGGGGCCGTCCTCGGCCTTGCCCTCGGGCAGGGTGATCCCGCGGGCGGCGAGGAAGGTGCGTACGCCGTCCTCGCGGGGGCGGCCGTCCACGTACTCGTCGTAGTCGTGCACGGCGTCGAAGGGTACGAAGACACTGCCCTCGTCGGCGGCGCGCCGGCGCAGGTAGTCGTCGAACATCTGCTTCCAGGCGGCCGCGTGGACCTTCGCGGTCTTGGTGAGCACGCCGTCGAGGTCGAACAGGCAGGTGGTGACGTGGTCGGGGAGTCCCAGCATGCCGTCGAGGCTAGGAGGGGGCGGCGGCTCCCGCGACCTGCGGCGGCACCGGCGGGAGCAGGGTCCCCCGTGCGGCTGACCCGGTGTGGCGTTCGGAGCAGCGCCCCGCCCCCGGCCGGTGCCCGCAGCGTCCCGGACCGGGCGCCGGTCAGTGCCCGTCGGGGAGGTGCCACCGGTGGGGCGCGGTGACCGCCTTGATGCCTTCGGGTCCCCAGCTGCCCTTCTCGTAGGGCCGTACGGGCGGGGGCGCCTCCAGCAGCGGGGCGGCGACCTCCCACAGCCGTTCGATGCCGTCGGACCGGGTGAAGAGGGACTGGTCGCCGAGCATCGCCTCCAGGATGAGGTGCTCGTACCCCTCCAGGGAGTTGGCGGCGGCGAAGGAGGTGCCGTAGCCGAACACCATCTCGGCCTCCGCCAGCCGCATCACCGGGCCGGGTTCCTTGACCAGGATCCGGGTGGTGAGCGAGCCGGGGTCGGCGAAGTCGATGACGAGTGCGTCGCCGCGCCCGCCGCCCGCCGCCCGCGCGTCGAGCGGGAACATGCTCAGCGCGGGCTTGCGCAGACCGAGGGTGACCACGTGCCGGCCCTCGGCCAGCGCCTTGCCGGTGCGCAGCTGGAAGGGCACTCCCGCCCAGCGCCAGTTGTCGATGCCGACGCGCAGGGCGACGAAGGTCTCGGTGTCGGAGGCCGGATCGACCCCGGGCTCGGCGCGGTAGCCGGTGTACTGGCCGCGGACCACGTGCGCCGGGTCCAGCGGGCGCATGCTGCGGAAGACCTTGACCTGCTCGTCCCGGAGCGACCGGGCCTCCAGGGCCACCGGAGGCTCCATCGCGACGAACCCCAGGAGCTGGAACAGGTGGGTGACCACCATGTCGCGGAAGGTGCCGGTGCCCTCGAAGAAGTGGGCGCGGCCCTGGATGTCGATGTGTTCCGGTACGTCGATCTGCACGTGGCTGATGTGCTCGCGGTTCCAGATGGGTTCGAACAGCCCGTTGGCGAACCGCAGCGCGAGGATGTTGTCCACCGCCTCCTTGCCCAGGAAGTGGTCGATGCGGAACACCCGGGACTCGTCGAAAACGGCGTGGATGGCCGCGTTGAGGGCCCGTGCCGAGGCGAGATCGGTGCCGAACGGCTTCTCGACGATCACCCGGGCGTCCTCCGCCAGCCCCGTGCTCCCGAGCATCCCGATCACGGAGGTGAACGCCACCGGCGGCACGGCGAGGTGGAACAGCCGCCGCGGCGTACCGCCGACCTCCTGCTCGGCCGTCCGAACGGCCTTCACCAGGGGTTCCGTCGCGCCCTCGTCGGCCGCGCCGAAGGACAGGGCCGACTCGAACTCCTGCCAGGCCGGGCCCTCGGGCTTCGAGCTGCCGAACTCCGTCACGGCCTGCCGCGCGTGCGCCCGGAACGCCCCGTCGTCCAGGGCCACGGCCGCCGGGGCAGAGCCGACGACCCTGTAGCGGTGGGGCATCAGCCCCGCCTTGGCGAGGTGGAACAGCCCCGGCAGCAGCTTGCGCCGGGCCAGGTCGCCCGTCGCACCGAACAGCACGATGACATGGTCGGCGGGGCGCGGCGGACGGGAGTGCGCGGACTCGGCCATGGCGGAGGTCCTTTGCTGTCGGGCGGTGGCGGCCGGTGGGCGGACTGGTGGGCCGGTCGGTGGGCGGGCTGCTGGGCGGGTCGGCGGGCTACCGGTCGTGCCGCTCGGGCCCGTCAGGAGCCGGCGCCCGCACGCTTCTCGGCATGGCCGCCGAACTCGCTGCGCATCGCGGACAGCACCTTGGCGGTGAACGCGCCCAGGTCGCGGGACTCGTAGCGCTGCCACAGGGCGGCACTGATGACGGGGGCGGGCACGCTCTCCTCGATGGCCGCCAGCACGGTCCAGCGCCCTTCGCCGGAGTCCGACACCCGGCCGGTGAAGTCCTCCAGCCGCGGGGAGCGGGCGAGGGCGTCGGCGGTGAGGTCGACCAGCCACGATCCGACCACCGATCCGCGGCGCCACACCTCGGCGACCTCGGCCACGTCGATCTCGTACCGGTAGGCCTCCGGATCGGAGAGCGGGGCGGTTTCGGCGTCGGCGGTCCGCTTCTGCAGGCCGGCGTCGGCGTGCCGGATGATGGAGAGGCCCTCCGCGATGGCGGCCATCATCCCGTACTCCACCCCGTTGTGGACCATCTTCACGAAGTGGCCGGCGCCGTTCGGGCCGCAGTGGAGGTAGCCCTGCGGGGCGGTGCCGCCGGCCTGGGTGCGGCCGGGGGTGGGCTCGGCGCTGCCGGTGCCCGGTGCGATGGTGCGGAAGAGCGGGCCGAGCCGTTCGACGGGGCCCTGCTCACCGCCGATCATCAGGCAGTAGCCGCGTTCGAGGCCCCAGACGCCGCCCGAGGTGCCGCAGTCGACGTAGTGGATGCCCCGCTCGGCGAGGCTCTCGGCCCGGCTGATGTCGTCCCGGTAGTACGAGTTGCCGCCGTCGATGACGATGTCCTCGGGGTCGAGGAGGCCGACGAGCCGGTCCAGCGTCTCCTGGACCACTCCGGCCGGCACCATCAGCCACACGGCCCGTGGCCGTTCGAGCCGCTCGACCAGCTCCTCCAGGGAGAAGGCGGGCGTGGCGCCGTCCTGCTCCAGTGCCCGCACGGCGTCCGGGCTGACGTCGTTGACGACACAGCGGTGGCCGTCCCGCATGAGCCGGCGCACCAGATTGGCGCCCATCCGGCCGAGTCCGACCATGCCGAGCTGCATGGCTGCGTCAGAGGTCATCGCGGTTCTTCCGTTCCGGGCCGCCGGTCCGGCGATCCCTCGTCGCGTGGTGCCTGCCGCTCCGTATGCGGGGCAGCGGTCGGACCGCCCTGCGGGAGTTCCCACTGTGCGCGCCCGCCGCGGATCCGGCGCGCGGTGCTCCGCCGACCGGGCGGACGAGGGTTTCCCACAGGGGTGGCGCCTGACGCAACCGGCCAGTAATTTACGGCCGTCGAACAGACATCCGGCGACGAAGGGGTGGGCGGACGTGGCAGACCGGCGACGGTTCCTGCGAGTGCTGGGGACGGGCACGGCCCTGTGGCTCGCGGTGACGGGGACGGTGGCGGCGGCCCCGCCCGCCGCACCCCCGGCCGGCCCGGCGGCCCCCTCGGTGACGCCCGGTGCCGCCGGGGCGGTGCCACCACCGGCGCCCGCCCCGGTGACGGCCGCGACCGTGGCCGCGGCCCCGGCGTGGCGCCCGCCGCTGTCCACCCGCGGCCGGTACGTCGTGGACGCCGACGGCAACCGCTTCCGGCTGGCGGCGGCCAACTGGGACGGCGCCCAGGGCTCCTGGTCGGGATCCGGAGACATCTCCGACCCCGCATCCCACCACGCCGGCCAGGACTCCCACGGCATCCCGCTCGGCCTGGACCGGGTCCCGCTGCCCGCCCTGCTCGCCGACTTCCACCGCCTGGGCCTGAACAGCATCCGGCTGCCCTTCTCCAACGAGATGATCCGCGCCACCGCACCCGTACCGGACTCCGCGGTGGCCGCCAACCCGCAGCTGCGCGGGAAGACCCCGCTCCAGGTGTTCGATTCCGTGGTCGCCGCGCTGGCCTCCGAGGGCTTCGCCGTGATCCTCAACAACCACACCAACACCACCCGCTGGTGCTGCGGCGTCGACGGCAACGAACGCTGGAACAGCTCCCAGTCCACCCGCCAGTGGGCGGACGACTGGGTGTTCATGGCCCGCCGCTACCGCGCGGAGCCCAAAGTGGCGGGCGCCGACCTCTACAACGAGGTCCGCCGGGACGTGTGGGACGACCCCAACTGGGGCATGGGCGACGCCCACGACTGGCACGCCGCGGCGCAGGAGGCCGCCGACCGCATCCTCACCGAGGCCAACCCCGACCTGCTGGTCGTCGTCGAGGGCATCAACTGGACCGGCATCCCGGTGGACGGCTTCGCCCACGGCCGCCCCGCGCTCACCCCCGCCCGCACCCTCTCCCACACCCTCGTGGTCTCGAACAAACTGGTCTACTCGGCGCACTTCTACGGCTACACCGGCCCGCACCACAGCGGCGCCACCGGCCTCGGCGAGACCAGCGACCCCCGCTACCAGGACCTGTCCCGCACCGAGCTCCACCAGGTCCTGAAGGACCAGGCCTTCTTCGTGTCCGCGGAGACCGGCCGGCACTTCACGGCCCCGGTGTGGGTGAGCGAGTTCGGCATCGGCGCGGACGAGCAGAACCCCAAGCCGCGCGCCTGGTTCACGAACATGGCCGAGGAACTGATCGGCGCCGACGCGGACTTCGCGTACTGGCCGTTGGTGGGCTGGGCGGGACACGACAGCTGGGCCATGCTCCGCTACGCCCCGGACGGCACCCGTTCCGGCCTCCTCGACCCGGGGGACTGGCGCACCCCGGTGTGGGACCGCCTGACGGCCGCCGGCGGACGCACCGGCGCCGTGCCGCGGACGCCGCTGTGGCAACAGCTGACCACCGACCACCGGGACTTCGTCCAGTCCCTCCGCGTCCGCGCCACCGGCGACTGGGACTCCGGCGCCCGCAAGGCGGCCTGCCCCGACGGCCTGCGGCTGACCGGGCTCTCGCACACCGGCGGCCGCGGCCTGTGCGGCGACGCCGGCACCGGCGACCTGCGGGCCGCGGGGCACGAGCAGACGGTCGTACGCGACGAGCGGCACGTGCCGCCCGGCGGCGACTGGGCCGGCGGGTACACCAAACTCCAGTGCCCGCAGGGCGCCTTCCTCATCGGCTACGCCGTCCGCGGCGCCCGGACATCGTCGGCCCTGTGCGCACCGGCCCGAACGGCCCTGGGCACCGCCGGGCGCACGGTGTGGTTCGACCGCGGCGACAACCGGCCGGCCGGGGACCCCGGCGGGGAGTTCGCGTACGGCCGCCACAAGGGCCAGTGCGGCACGGACGAGTACGCGGCGGGCATCGCCTTCACCACCCGTGTCGGCAGCCAGGGCACCCCGGACGCCCTGCTCTGCCGCAGGCTGTCCCCCTGACGGCCGGCCCGACCGGACGCGTAGGCTCCCGCTCATGGACGACCAGGGCGAGATCGAGGCGTTGCTGCGCGACCTGACGACGGTCGGACGGCAACGCGAGTCCTGGGCCCGCCTCGAGGAGCGGATCGGGTGGTCCGCGTTCGACCACCCGCTCTTCACCTCGACGGTGGCCCGCCTGTTCGAGCTGCTCCCCGAACTCGACCGACGGTGCCGGGTCCTGGTCCTCGGCTTCCTGGCAGGCCGTGCCCGACTCATCGGCAACCAGCCACCGGTGCCCCGGCAGGCCGGTCTCGCCGTGTTCACGGCCAACCGCCGAAGGGTGCTGCCCCTGCTCGCCGACCCGGCGCCGGCGGTCCGGGGCCACGCGGCATGGCTGCTCGGCCGGCTGCCCTGCGACGACCCGGAGGTGATGGAGCCGCTGAGGCGACAGGCCGCCGCGGAGCCGGACCCGAGGACCCTGTGCTCCCACCTGTTCGCGGTGGGAGCGCTGTGGCCGGGCGAGGACGGCGCTGCGGCCGCGCGGTGGCTCGGGGAGTGGCAGGCACACCCCGACCCGTGCGTCCGGCTGGCCGCGGCGCTCGCGGCACTGCCGCATGCCGCAACGGACGACACGACGGATGCACCGAGACGACTGGGCCGCGTGGCCGGCCGCTCGGTCGCCGAGCTGGGCATGGGCGGTCTCCCCTTCGAGCCGTGGTGGCCCCACCGCCGGCTCATCGTGCAGGAGTTCGCCACCGGGCTCGCGGACGACCCCTCGGCGGTCGCCGAGCTCGTCGCCGAACTGTCCGGCCACACCGACCCGGAGGTGCGCGAGCAGGCCGTACGGGCGGCGGGCACGCAGCTCCGGCACTGGCGCCGCCCGGCGGAGGGGTGGTGGCAGGAGGTCCTCGCCGGACTCGATGACCAGAGCAGGGTCGCCGGAGCGGCGCTGGAGGTCCTCGCCCGCGCCGGCTCGGGCGTGGCCCCCTACGCGGACCGGCTGGTCCGCCACCTCGAACGGTCCGGTCCGGCCCCTTTGCCGGCGGGCAACTCCGCTGCCGTGACGGCCTTGGTGGCCGTGGCCGACGAGCGTGCCCTGACCTGGTACGACGCGTGCGTCGGCCATGGGTTCCTCGAGCCGGCACTTCCGCCGGAGCGATGGGCCCCACACCTCCTTCCGGCCTTCCGCGAGCGCCTGGCCTCCGGCTCCGACGCCCGCGGCGTCGACGCGGTGCTGGCCGCCCTCACCCGGTGGGGACCGGCCGCCGCCCCCACGACCCCCGAGCTGATCGCGCTGCTCGAGACCCCGCGGGCCCGCCAGGCGGCCGAGGCCCTCGGGAGCATCGGCCCCGCGGCGAGGACAGCGGCCGACCTGCTGGCCCGGCTCGGCCGGGGCGAACTGCGGCCCCCGCGCCACGGCAGCGGCTTCGGGTGCCAGGAGCCCCGCTGGCACGGGCGGCAGACCGCCGCCTGGGCCCACTGGCGGGTCACCGGCGACGCCGGCCTGGCGCTGCACGTGATCGGTACGGCGGCCCGGCAGGGCCCCGGCAGCCCGGTCCTGCGCCACCTCGCCGACCTCGGCCCGCTCGCCGCGCCCTGCGCCGATGCCGTGCGCCCCCTGCTCACCAGTCCCGGAGAGTGGACCCGGGTCGGTGCCGCCGAGGCGTGGTGGAGGATCACCGGTGACGCGGCCACGGCCACGGGCGTCCTGCTGCCGGAACTGCGCGGGCTCACCGGACACCGGCTGCCACCCGTAACCCTCCGAGCCGTCGAGGTACTCGGCCGCATCGGCCGGCCGGCCGCGGCAGCCGTACCCGTCCTCCGCGCCGTGGTCGACTCCGAGCGCCGCTACGGAGGCGACGCCGTGCGGGACGAAGAACTCAGGCGTGCCGCCGCCGAGGCCCTGACCCGCATCGGCTGACACCCCGGCGGGATCACCCAGCGCCACGGTGCGGAGCGATGGCGAGGATGGCCACGTCGTCGTGCAGGCCACGGGCGAAGCGGGGGAGATCGCAGTTGAGGAAGTCGACGACTTCGGCAGGGCCCGGCGTGGGACGTCCGGTGAAATGCCGCCGGAGCCGCTCCACCAGCGGGTAGAACTCGCCGTCGTGGTCGCGGGCCTCCGCCAGCCCGTCCGTGACCAGGAGCAGCACGTCGTCCCGGACGAACCGGTGGCTCCACGACACCGGCCCGTCCGCAGCCGCCAGCCCGCCCAGGCCCAGCGGCAGCACCGGCGGGCCCTCCAGCGCGCGCACTTCGCCGCAGGAGATGAGCACCGGCTCCACATGGCCGTGATTGGTGAACGTCACCCGGTCCGTCAGGCTGTCGTACTCGATCAGGAGTGCCGTGGCGAACAGCTCCTCGTCGGGGATCTCCCTGGCTTCCCGCACCAGTCGGCGCTCCAGCCGGGCGGCGACCGTCGGCAGGTCCCCGGCCTCGTAGGCCGCCTCGCGGAAACTGCCGAGGATGGCCGCGACCGCCCGCACCGCCTGCAGGCCCTTGCCGCGCACGTCGCCGATGATGGCCCGCTCCCCGCAGTCCGTGGTACGGATGTCGAAGAGGTCACCGCCCACCATGGTCCCCACCTCGCTCGGCCGGTACAGACTGGCCGCCAGCACCTGCCCGACCTGGTGTGGAACGGGCCGCAGAAGGGTCCGCATCAGCGCCTCGGCGACGGAGTTGGCGTGGACGAGGTGGCGTGCCTGGCGGGTGCGGTGCGCGGCGAGCGCCGTCGACAGGATGCCCACGACGGCGGTGGCGATGTCGGCAGTGACGTGATGGTTCTCCCACAGGTGGTGCGCAGTGCTCGCGAGGAACCCCTCCAGGAGGATCGCGAACACGGTGAGCGCGGCCACCACCACCGGCCCGAACGCGCACGCGGCGATCGGGGGCAGCGCGATGAGGAAGAAGCTCACCGCCCACTCGTTCTGGAGACCCGCCTCCAGCAGCAGGACGACAGCCACGTAGGCGAACGGCAGCCACCTCATCCAAGGGGGCGGCTCCACCGGTGTGAAGCCCACCTCTTCACCGGCCACGAGCGAGACGACGGGATCGCGGTGGCGCACGGCCCGCCGCCCCTTGGGCCCCCACCGCGGCACCGGCCACCAACGTGACGTGCGCACAGGGCCCTCCTGACGAAAGCGTGACCGACGGTCACAGCGTGCGGAGAGAACGGCCCCGAACCGTCCATTACTCCGACAGCGGCATGTTGCCCCGCAACCGTCCGCGCCCTCAGGCGGTTGGCGGTGCCGCTCCTTCCCGTCCGAGGTACGGGTACTTCATGACGCGGAAGGACGATGAGGGCGGCAACGGCGGCAGGGACGACGAGGTCGAGAAGGTCGGCAAGGACGACAAGACCGACAAGGGTGATAAGGCGGATAAGACCGATAAGGATGACGAGCGGGAGGCTGGCGGTGGCGACAGGGGCGGTGGGAACGGAAGGCCGGTGAAGCAGCGGGGGCCGGTCTTCGCCGCGCTCGCGGGCGCCCTGATCGGGGCCCTCGCCGGGCTCACGGGAAGCATGCTGGCCTACTTCGAGGCCAAGGACACGCGCCGGTACGAGGCACAGGCCCGGCGCGCGGACATCCGGCGCGCCGCCTACGTCGACCTGGCCGGCAGCACGAACAAGTACGTGCAGCAGGCCAGCCAGCTCCTGAGCGACGGTCTCGACCCCTCCAAGAGCGCGGCCGACCGGCGCCGGCAGATGGAGGAGGGGTACGCCCCGGCCAATACGGACCTCGCCCGGGCACTCGCGACGGCCCGCCTCGTGACCCCCCGGGACGGCCGGAGCGGCCTGGAGGACATCGAGACTCGCTCCGTCCGCGTCGGAGAGATCGCGACCGACGGGTACGCCAAGGGCCCCGAAGGCGCCGACGCGAAGAAGCCGGCCGCCGAGTTCACCCAGGCGGTAGAGCAGCAGCTGAACGCGCTGCAGACCTTCATGGACCGGGCGGCCGACGAATCCCTGTAGGCGCGGGAGGTGGTGCGGGCGCTGCCGCCGGAGCGGGCCAGGGCTCGTTCAGGCCCGCCCGGATGGCGTATCGCGGCCCGTCCCGGCGGCGGGCAGGGTGCGGCGTGCCGCGGCGGGGTCGCCGTGGCACGCCATACGAAAGGGGGGAGCGGCAGCTCATCCGGGCGGGCCGCCGCCGGGGTTGTGGTCAGCGGCGGTGGTCGTGGCGGTGCCCGCGGTGGCCCCAGGACACGGTGTCGAGGACGTTTCCGCGGTCGTCGCGGAGGGTCGCGGTGTCGCGCTCGTCCCAGACCTGGTGGTGGCGGTCCTGGTAGACGTCGCGGTGCGAGTCGCGGCCGTGGCCGGTGTGGACCCGGACGCTGGAGTGGCCTTCGAGGCGCAGGCGGTCGAAGCGGTAGCGGTTGCCGTCGCGGTCGGTGAGGGTGAAGCCCCGCAGGTTGACTGCGTGGCGGCCGGTGTTCTCCACCTCGACCCACTCCTGGTTCAGGGCGCGGTTGTTGCGGCCGTGGCCCTCGCGCTGGACCTCGCCGATGACGATCGAGGAGTGCCGGTCACGGCGGTCGTGCCGGTCGTGACGGTCGTCGTCGTGGGCGGCGGCGGGCAGGGCCGCCGCGCCGATCAGGGCGCCGGCCGCGAGGGCCGTGGCGAGAAGACGACGGGTGGTGGAAGAAGCAGACATGGAAAGGGCTCCTCGAATGATCAGCCCGCCCGGCCCGGTCGGGCCGGTTGGACTCCGTGCGGTTCCCGGCGTTCTGCCGAGGACCCACACTCTGGGCCCCAAAAGCGACCAACCTCCACAACTGGCACGTGTGTTACTCGATACAAACATATCGGTGACAGTTGCCTGCAAGGAACACGGGTCAAGGCCGAGTTGACGCGCGCGGGGGCAGGGCAGGGGAATCGGTCCTGCAGGCCGCGGAGGGCCGTGCGCCGAACGGGTGCGCGGCCCTGTAACAGGCGCGGTGCCACTGCCGCCGGTCAGGGCGCCGCCAGGAACCCGGCCAGGGCGGCCGAGACCGCCACGGCATCCTCCAGTTGGGGATAGTGCCCGGCGGCCGGCGGCCCCCCGAGCTCCACGATCCGCGCCCGGGGCACCCGCACCCGGATCCGGGCGAGGACGTGGGCCCCGCTGATCGGGTCCGCGGGGCCCCACACGAACAGCGTGGGGCCCTCGAAGCCCTCCAGCGCCGCGGTCCAGCGCCCCGCGTGCTGCCGGCGCTCGTCGATGTACCGCAGCAGCCGTGGTGCGAGGCGGTGACCGCCGGCGCGGGACGCGGCCGCCCACAGGTCGGCGACGTCCTCGTCGTGAACGGGCCGCCCCAGTACGGAACGGAGGGTCGCGGCGAACCGCCGCTCCGTCGTCAGGGGTGCCAGCAGCGGCCCCAACGGCCCGTGCAGCAGCCGCTGGACCGGCACGGGGCGGTGCAGATCGGGGTAGAGACCGCCGTTGAGCCACGCCACGCGCGTGATCCGGGCCGGATCGCGGGCCAGCAGCTCCTGCGCGACGCTCACCCCGTAGTCGTGCGCGACCAGGGCGGTGCTCCCGGTCCCGAGCCGGCGCCAGACCTCCTCGACCAGCGAAGCCTGGCCGAGCACCGAGTAGCGGTGGCGCCGCGGCTTGTCGCTCTCCCCGAACCCGAGCAGATCCACCGTGGTGACCCGGAGCCCGGCCGCCGCGAGCGCCGGCACGACCGCGGCCCAGTCGTGGGAGGACGTGGGGAAGCCGTGGATCAGGGTGACGGGCGCGCCGCGCGGGGGCCCGTCCTGGCGTACGAAGACCGCGTGGGCACCGATGCGCAGGGTGCTGCCGCCCCCGGTCCACTCGCGCAGCGGCGGCAGGACCCGTCCGCCCCGCGTCCGGTCACCGGTCATGCCGGGGCCTCCTCGGCGTGCAGGTGGCCCAGTCCGTGCAGCAGTGTCCGCAGCCCGAACTCGAACTCGTCCTCGGGATCGAGGGAGTTGAGCAGTTCGGCGTGCCGGTGCACGACCGGGTGGGTGCGGGGGGACAGGGAGGAGAACAGCTCGGCCATCGCGGCCCGCTGCCCGGGGGTGCGCGCCGCTCCCCCGGAGTCGAGCACCGCCGCACCGATCACGAAGTGGGTGACCGTGAGGTAGACGTGCACGGCGGACCTCGGCGCCCATCCGTGGGCGAGGAGCTGCCCGAGGGCGTGCTCACGGGCGCGCAGGGCGTTGGGCCCCAGCAGCTGTCCGCTGGTCAGCAGCGGGACGACCGCCGGATGTGCCGCGAGGACCCGGCGGAACTCCCGGGCCCCCCGCTCCAGCCCGGCCCGCCAGTCGCCTTCGAGGGAGGGCAGCCGGATCTCGCCGAGCATGTGGTCCACGGTCTCGATGAGCAGCTCCTCCCGGCTGGCGACATGCCGGTAGAGGGAGGTGTGGCGGACCTGGAGGTGGTCGCCCAGGCGTCGCATCGTGAGCGCGTCGAGGCCCTCGCGATCGGCCAGTTCGAGCGCCGCCGCGGTGATCCGGTCGAGCGTCAGCCCGCCCCGGCGGGGCCTGCGCCGCTCGCGTTCGGCGTACCGGGCCCGCCACCAGGCGGGGGAGCCGGGCTCCGCGGGGGCCGGGCCGGGACCGGCGCCGTTCCCGGCGCCGTTCCCGGGGCCGTGCTCGGGGCCGTTCTCCGGGCGGTCCTCCGCGCCGTTGTCCGGGTGGTTCTCGGAAGGGAGTGTCACGGTCGTGGCCTACTCGAAGAGGTCGGGTTCGGTGCGCGCGATCTCGTCCCAGAGCGGCTGGAAGGAGAACCAGCCCGCGAGCGGGAACCCGGTCTGGTCCCGGGTGTACCGCGCGGCCTCGGGCTCGATCAGGTGCGGGGTGCCAGCGGCCTCCGCCAACAGCTGAGCCTGGGCGCTGCGCTCCATGGAGACGAACCACCAGGCCGCCTCGTCCACCGACTCGCCGACGGTGAAGATGCCGTGGTTCTGGTGGATGACGGCCCGGTGCGGCCCCAGCCCCGCGGCGAGCTGCCGCCCGGCCTCCTCGTCGACCACCACCGCACCGGCGCCGTCGCGGTGCAGGGCGTGCCGCTCGAACAGGGCGCACGCGTCCTGGGTGATCGGGTCCAGCAGGCGCCCCAGGCTGGAGAAGGCCTTCCCGTGGACGGCGTGGGCGTGACAGGCGGCGATGACGTCGGGCCGGGCGGCGTGGATCGCGGAATGGATCACGAATCCGGCCCGGTTGACCGGTCGCCTGCCGTGCCGGACCTGCCCCTCGTGGTCGACGAGGATCAGGTCGGAAACCCGGATGTGCCGGAAGGACATCCCGAACGGGTTGACCCAGAACATGTCCGGGTACTCGGGGTCCCGCACGGTGATGTGCCCGGCGACCCCTTCGGAGAATCCGAGCCGGCCGAACACGCGGCAGGCACCGGCGAGCCGCTGCTTGCGGTGTTCGCGCTCCTCCGCGGCGTCGGTGAACACGGGCGGCATCGGAAGCACGAGATCTTCCTGCCGCGGCACGAACGCGCTGCCGCTCAGCCCGTAGTCGTCGTCCCCGTGCGTTTTCGTCGCCTGGTCCACGCCCCGCCCCACTCCACTATGCGTCCGTCGGACGCACATAATGAGTCCACTGGACGCATCAAATCAAGACCCGGGAGAAAAGCGGTGCGGGCCCGTCATGGCCGACCTCACGTCCGGCAGCCCTTTCCCCGGATAACCCGGTCGGCTACGGTCGCTTTGCCCGATAGGCCCGGACCGGGGCGAGGGCGCGACAGCCCGCCCTGACCCTGGAACGCCATGCCGACGCACCGACACCTCCTGGCCGTGACCGCCTCCGCCGTCCTGGCCGTGCTCGCCGGCTGCTCCACCGGGACCGGCACGGCGACCGCCGACGGCAGGCCGGCGAAGTCCGCCGCCGCGCCGCCTTCCGCGAACACGCCGAAGACGAACACGACGAACGCGGCGAACGCGATGAACACGGCGAATGCGCTGAACACGGCGGCCGCCGCGCGTACGGCGACCTCCCCTGCCGCCGTGTCCCGGGCCACCCCGTCACCGCTCCCGCCCCCGCCCCCGTCCGCCCCGTCCCCGACGAGCGACCCGCGCAGCGAGCCCGCCCTGCTCTCCATCCCCCGGATAGGCCTGCGGGACCTGCGCGTCGTCCCCTACGCGGGCACCACCGACGACTGGCCCGGCACCCGCATCCAGAACCAGGGCCTCGCCGCCAGCCCGTACGGCGGCCGGGGCGGCGTCGGCCCCGGCGAGACAGGCAACTACCTCGTCACGGCACACCGGCTCTCCGCGGGCGGCCCGCTGCGCGACCTCCCGTCCCTCGACGCCGGCGACTCCGTCTTCGTCACGGTGGCCGGCCTGGTGCACGAGTACCGGATCACCGGGAGCAGGAAGACCTCGTTCCGTTCCGAGCGGTCCCTCGCGGAGCAGCGGGCCGCGGTCCCGGGCGAGCCCGGGAAGAAGCCCGACCGGGCGATGATCACGCTCTCCACCTGCGCGACACCCGAGGACAACGCCGTCGGGAACTTCTGGCGCGACGACCGCGGCAATCCCGAGCACCGCATCGACAAGGTCGGCGTCCTGGTCTCCTCGACCGGCCGGCCGGCTCCTCGCTGATCTGCCGCGCGGCCGGCGCGCCCGGGCGCGGGCCGGCCCTCCCCGCGACCGGATGGTCCAGCCGTAAGCCAAAGTGAGCTAGGAATCCCCGCCCTTCAGGGAGGGGAGGTTTCAAATGCTCGATTGGTAACAGCTTCTTCGCGCGGCAGGAATGCTGGCGGCCCGTCGGGTAAAGAGACGATTGCCCGGTCCCACGTCCCAGCAGGTCACAGCACATACGGGGGTTCAACATGCGCGTTTCACGCAGAGGCTTGAAGCTGTGCGTCCTCGGAGTCGCGACGGTCCTCGCGCTCCTGTCGGCCACGGCCTGTGACTCGGCCGGCCAGGACCGCGGCGCCGGCACCACCCCGTCCGGCGTCCCGAGCGCGACCGCGTCCGCGTCCGGCACCCCCGGCGGCGGGAGCCCGGCTCCCTCCGGCACCCAGAGCCCCGG
Source organism: Streptomyces sp. NPDC043853 (assembly GCF_056436025.1). NCBI lineage: Bacteria > Bacillati > Actinomycetota > Actinomycetes > Kitasatosporales > Streptomycetaceae > Streptomyces > Streptomyces sp. NPDC043853. The sequence goes on along the minus strand of NZ_JBWKDJ010000011.1, from coordinate 84,925 downwards.
CGCGCCCGCCGACTCCACCACGCCGGGCGACGGAAACGGCGGGCCGCAGCCCTCCGCGACCCCGGGCACGTCCGGCGGACCGGGCAACTCGGCTGCCCCGACGGGCTCCGGCGGCGGCCCGAAGCCCACCTCCGTCGCCTGCACCGGCGCCAACATCTCGATCACCGGCACGTTCGAGCGGCAGGACAGCGGCCAGAACCTCTTCCTCACGGCCGTCAACACCGGCGAGAAGCCCTGCACCCTGTACTACTTCCCGATCGTCCACTTCGGTGCCGGCACCGAAGTTCCGCCTCCTCCCATGGAGTCCCCGGCGGCAGCGCCCGCCACGATCGGGGCGGGCGAGAAGGCGTACGCGGGCCTGCGCCTCTTCCGAGGGGGCCAGCAGACCGACCCGGTGACCTCGCTGAGCATCGGCTTCCACAGCCGTACCGCCAACGACGAGGCGGGCAGGCCGCTCGCCGTCGCGATCCCCGACGGCGGGGCCCTGGACGTCTCCGAGAACCCCATGGTGACCTTCTGGAACCGCGACGCCACCGCGGTCCGGACGTACCTGTCCAAGGTCAGGTGACACCGCCGGGTGACGACGGCGGGTGCGTGGCGAGCCAGTGGCGCGCGATCTGTTCGCGCGTGGCGACCCACGCCCCGCCGCGCTGTGCCACGTGCCGCAGGAAACCGTCGAGCGCGCGGATGCGGCCGGGCCGGCCGGTGATCCGGCAGTGCAGGCCGACGCTCATCATGCGGGGGCGGTCCGCGCCCTCGGCGTGCAGCGCGTCGAACGCGTCGACGAGGTACGCGAGCATGTCGTCGGCGGTCGTGAAGCCGTGCACGATCAGGAACTTGAAGTCGTTCGTGTCAAGGGCGTACGGCACCACCAGATGGGGACGCCCGGCCACCTCGACGTAGAACGGCAGGTCGTCGGAGTAGTCGTCGGAGTCGTAGAGGAAGCCGCCCTCCTCGGCGACCAGCCGCCGCGTGCGGGGGCTCGTACGGCCGGTGTACCAGCCGACGGGCCGGCGTCCGACGAGCCGTTCGATCGTGGCGGCCGAGCGCGCGATGTCGGCGCGCTCGACGTCCTCGGGCACGTGCCGGTAGTCGGTCCAGCGCCATCCGTGGCCCGCCACCTCCCAGCCGGCGGCACCCATCGCCCGCGCCGCGTCCGGGTTGCGTGCGAGCGCCTGCCCCACGGCGTGGACGGTGAGCGGCGCGCCGTGCGCGGCGAGGGTGCGGTGGATGCGCCAGAACCCGGCGCGCGAGCCGTAGGCGAACATCGACTCGACGTTGAGGTCGCGCCCGCCCACCACGGGCGGCGCGCCGACGATCTCGTGGAGGTAGTCCTCGGAGGCGGGGTCGCCGTCGAGGACGGTCCGCTCGCCGCCCTCCTCGTAGTTGAGGACGAGGCTGACGGCGACACGGGCACCGCCCGGCCAGGCGGCGTGCGGTGGCAGGGCGCCGTAGCCGGCGAGGTCGCGCTGATGCTCGGACACGGGCGGCACCCTACCGCCGGCCGTTCGCCCTGCCGCGGCGGCGGGGCCGCGCCACCGCGTTCCGGCTCACGGACCCGCCGCGCAGGTCAGTGCCCATGCCGCAGGTGCGTCGGTACGCGCGCCCCGTTCCCTCAGTACGTGTGGCCCACGTGGGCGAGAGCCTGCTTCAGCAGCACCCCGTGCCCACCGGTCATTTCGCTCTGCACGGCCCGCGAGGCCGCCTCCTGCGGACTGAACCAGACCAGGTCGAGCGCGTCCTGCCGGGGCCGGCAGTCGCCGGTCACAGGCACGATGTAGGCGAGGGACACGGCGTGCTGACGGGGATCGTGGTACGAGGTGATGCCCGCGGTGGGGAAGTACTCGGCGACGGTGAAGGGCTGCAGCGAGGCCGGGACGCGGGGCAGCGCGACCGGGCCGAGGTCCTTCTCCAGGTGCCGCAGCAGCGCGTCCCGGATCCGCTCGTGGTGCAGGACGCGGCCGGACACCAGGTTCCGGCTGACCGTTCCGTCCGGACCGATGCGCAGCAGCAGCCCGATGCTCGTGACTTCGCCGCTGTCGTCCACCCGCACGGGCACGGCCTCGACGTAGAGGATCGGCATCCGGGCCCGGGCCATTTCCAGCTCGTCCGTGGGGAGCCAACCGGGCGTGGTTTCGGTCATGTCAGCCATCGCTTGATCATACTTTCCGAAACGACCGCCCGCAGGCTCCCCGGTCCGACTCGCCCACGGACGGCCCAACCCGGACGGCGGACAGCGCTGTTACGGCTGCCGGCCGGGCCGTACGGCCCGGCCGGACCGTCACTCCCGGTAGCGCGACGCTGTTGACAAGGTTCGCGGCCCGTGCGACAACAAGGGCACACCCTTGAGGTCGTCCTTCGACTCTGCCGCCGTAGTCCGCGTTACGGGAAGTCCCGCCCGGGCCGACAGCCCCGCGAAGTCCACCCGCCGCGATCGGCGACGCAGCAGTTACGACTCATCCCACCTCACTCACGACGATCGGACCCGGACTCGATGCTCACCCCTGCGACGCGTGTGCCCGGACGGACCTGGACGGTCCGGCTCACCGGGCACGCCGACCACACCGCCTCCGTCACCTGCAGCACCGAAGCCTGCCGCATGCCGCCCCGGTCGAGGGACACCGCGGCCCTGAAGCGCTTCGCCGCCGAGCACGCCCGGGCGCACGCGCGGCTGGCCACACCCCGTCCCCACGCCGCCTGCGCCTGCGGGGCCAGACAGTGCTCCCTCCACGAGGACCGCGTCCACTGCTCCGGCGGCACCCTCCTGGTCCTCGTGCACAACGCCGCCGTGGGGCAGGTCTGGACGCTCGCCGAGGTGTGCCAGGCGTGCGGGCCGATGATCCCGCACATGTCCGTCGTCGGCCGGGCGCAGGGCGGCCCGGCCCCGGCCGGTGTGGCGACGGTTCCCGCGCCCGCCACGGGCCGGCCGGCTCCGGTCGCCGTGCCGGGCGGCTTCTCGTCCCCCTCGGCCACCGGGGACGAGCCCCAGGTTCGGCGCCGCCCGCGACGCGCCGTACGCCCCCGCCGGACTTCCTGAGCGGTCCGCCGAGCCTCTGCGCCACGGCGGGGCCGGTCGTCCCCACCTCCCGGGCGGAGGGGCCGGCCGGTCCGGGAGCCGGTCCGTGTTCGCCCCCAAGGTCCGATGGGTGACGTGGGATCCGCTGCCTCCGCCCGACACCGAGGCCGTGTTGGTCAGGGTGCAGGGCGCGTTGCCGACGCCGGTGACCGTGACGCAGGCCGTCCGTGACGGCTACGGGGGTGTTGGCGGTGGAGACCCCCTCCGTGTTCCGGACGGGATCGGGGACGCTTCCCCTCGATCGCCCCGCCCGGGGTGGCACAGTGGAGGTATGTGTGGTCGCTATGCCTCGACCCGGGCCCCGGAAGACCTGTCCGGCCTCTTCGGCGCGCGCCCGGAGACCGGCCGGGACGTGCCGGGACCGTCATGGAACGTCGCTCCGACCGACCCGGTGTGGGCGGTCCTGGAGCGCGCCGACCGGGAAACGGGCGAGGTGGTGCGGCAGCTGAGGTCCGTGCGGTGGGGGCTGGTGCCGTCCTGGGCCAAGGACCCGTCCGTGGGCTCCCGGATGATCAACGCGCGGGTGGAGACGGTCCACGAGAAGCCGGCCTTCCGGCGCGCTTTCGGCCGGCGCCGGTGCCTGCTGCCCGCGGACGGCTTCTACGAGTGGGTGGCCGTACCCGCGACCGCGAAGGCCAAGGCGTACAAACAGCCGTACTTCATCCGCCCGGAGGACCGGGACGTCATGGCCATGGCCGGCCTGTACGAGTTCTGGCGGGATCCGGCCGTGGCCGAGGACGACGATCCGGCGGCCTGGCTGACCACCGCCACCATCATCACCACCGAGGCCACCGACGCGGCCGGACGCATCCATCCCCGCATGCCGCTGGCCCTCGAACCCGGCGACTACGCCGACTGGCTGGACCCCGCCCACAACGATCCCGCCGGGCTGCGTGCCCTCCTCCACACCCCGTCCGGCGGCCGGCTGACCGTCACCGCCGTCACCACGGCCGTCAACAACGTCCGCAACAACGGTCCCCACCTGCTGGACCCTCTGCCTGCCTGACCCGAAGGACATGCCTGACCCGAAGGACATGCCTGACCTCGGCCGGCCGTCCCGGGTCAGGCGGGGACGAACAGGTCCTCGGCGGCCTCGTCGAGGACGAAGTGGTTGTCGAGGCGGACGCGGACCGTCACGCGGGGCTTCCGCTCCTGGTGGGCGATCCATTCCGGTTCCAGGGCGGCGACCTGCTCCTCCAGCTGCCCCCTGCTCCCCGGGGGCATCTGGTGGCCGAAGTCGTCCAGGAGCGACTTCAGGCGCACGTACTCCCGTACTTCCTGGCTCTGGACCACTTCCTGAGGCTCGTTCACCCGCTCCACGGTGCCCGGCGTGCCCGCGGCCAGGGCCAGGGTCCCGACAGCGGCAGCCGTCTCCCCGGGCGAGTCGGCGGCCAGGGTGAGCGCACCGGTCAGCTCGAGGTCCGCCGCCAGCTTCACCCGCCGGCCCTCTTTCAGCGTCAGAGTCATCGGGCCATTATCCGGGGTGCCCCGACGCCGCCCGCAGGGCGACCTCCAGCTCGAACCGGGCCCCGGGCGCCTCCAGGGTTTCCCCGAACAGCTCCTGGACCCGGCGCAGCCGCTGGCGGGCGGTCTGTGCATGGACCCGGAGCCGCGCCGCCACCTCGGGCGCGGTGCCGTGGTCGGACTGCAGCCAGGCGAGCAGGGTCGCCGAGAGCCGCTCCCGCTGCTTGGGGGACAGCCCGGCCAGGGGCGCGAGCCGCCGTTCGGCGATCAGCGCGACGAGCGGACGGTCGGCGAGCAGCAGCAGATCCGCGAGCCGGTCACGGCAGTCCACGGGCTCGGCGGACCGCACGGGGGAGTGGGCGCGCAGGGTGCGCGCCCAGCGGAGCGACCGCGCCGCCCGGTCCCGGGGCACGGGCGGTCCGATCACCGCGCCCCGGCCCCGGAGCACCGCCCGGACCTGCGGGTCGTGCAGGAACTCCGGTGCGGGAAGCAGAAGATGCGCCTCCGGCGGCTCGAAGTCTGCGAGGACCGCATCCGGCAGCCGCGGCGGTCGGGGCCGGCCGGCGGGCGGCGGGTCCAGCGCCACGCACACCACGTGCTCCGGCAGGACCCAGTCGGCCGCGTCGGCCGCCTGTCGCACCTCGTCCTCCGACGCCCCCTCCAGCAGGGCCCGCAACAGGTGGTGCCGGGCGCGTCCCAGCGCCCCCGCGCGGTCGGCCCGCGCTTCGACGAACCCCTGCACACTGGCGGCGGCGATCTCGTCGATGTGTGCGAACACCGCCTCGGCGAGCGTCGCCAGCGGCTCGGGCCCGAGACCGTGACGGCGTGCCACCCGCGCGTACCGCCGCCAGGCGACCCGGGCGCCGAGCCGGTACGCGGCCTGCAGCGCGTCAAGGCTGCGGCCCTCGGTGAGCTCCCCGCGGCCGAGCGAACGGTAGACCCGCAACCGTTCCGGATCGAGGCCGCCGGCATTCTCGACCCGGTCGGCGAACTCCGCCAGCGCGGTCTCCACCCCGTTCTGGATTCCCGCTCCGAATTTCCCCGAGAGGGGGCGCGAGAATTCCGGTATGGCCGCCCTGATCTCCCTGATGATCTCCGCGGCGAGGCTTTTCTCCTCGTCCCTCAGCTCTTTTGAGAACTGTCGTGGAAGGGTCCCCCAAGGTCCAGGCACAGCAGGAGTATCCGGCGAAGTTACCGGCGAGTCAACGCCTCTGGCGTGAGGATCGTCGGCCCTCGTCCCGTCCCGGAGCCTCGGGAACGCTCACGCCCATGACAGTTTCCGCGCCGCCGGACGGGAAATCCTGGCACCCGCCGAGAGGATTCACCGGTGCCGTGTTCGGCGCGTTGACGGGCCCGTCGGGGCCCGCCTAGCTTCGGCTTCCGTCCGCCGGCCGCCAGGGAATTCCGGCGGGAATCGGAAGGTGTGAATGATGCGATGGAAGCGAGCACGGGCGCTCGCCGCCGCGGCGCTGGGCGCGGTCGGCCTGCTGACCGCCGGCGCCCCGCCGGCAGCCGCCGCCCCCACCCCCCACCCGGTGGAGTACGGCTTCGCCGCCGGGTTCGTGCGGGGCTTCGCCGCCCCCGACACGCCCCCGCCCGGGGCGAACGACTGGTCCTGCCGTCCCGGCGCCGCCCGTCCCCACCCGGTGGTCCTGGTGCACGGCACGCTGGAGAACATGAACGACTACTGGCGCGGCGCGGCCCCGCTGCTCGCCAACGCCGGCTACTGCGTCTACGCGTTCAACTACGGCGCGGCTCCCGGATCCCCCGTCCAGGGCACCGGCCCCATGGCGGACTCGGCCCGTCAGCTCTCGGAGTTCGTCGACAGGGTCCTCGCCGCCACCGGCGCCCCCGAGGTCGACCTGGTCGGACACTCCCAGGGCGGCGGCCTCATGCCCCGCTACTACCTCAAGAACCTCGGCGGAGCCGCCAAGGTCGGCAAACTCGTCGGCATCGCCCCCAACAACCACGGCACCACCCTCTCCGGCATCACCGAACTCGGCCGTAGCCTCCACCTCCTGCAACCGGCGAACGAGCTGCTCGACGACACCTGCGCCGCCTGCGTCGAGCAGGAGGCCGGCTCGGCCTTCCTCGCCGACCTGAACGAAGGGGGCATGACCGTGCCGGGAGTGGAGTACACGACCATCGCCACCCGCTACGACGAGGTCGTCACCCCCTACGCCAACGCCTTCCTGCCGACCGGTCCGCACGTCACCAACATCACCGTGCAGGACGGGTGCGCGCTCGACGCCACCGACCACCTGGAGATCGGCTACGACCCGGTCGCCCTGACCCACGTGCTCAACGCCCTCGATCCCGCACACCCGCGGGAGGTCCCCTGCCGGGTGGTCCTGCCGCTCTTCGGCCCGCTCCTCTGACCCGCCCGGTGACCCACCGCACCCGCCGGTGACCCGCCGCCGAACCACCCCGCCCGGCGCGCTCCTCCCCGCGCGCCGGGCACCGTCCTGCCATAAGTCCGTTCCGTGACAGCCCGCTTGAACGTCGGATATGACCTTGGCGGGAGCCGCCGCCGGCCGTCGTCGTCTTCGGCGCGCCTGCGTACCGGCCGATCCCTACGCCGGCCCGTCGTGCCCCGTGGCCGCCACCGACAGCGCCTCCACGAAGCCGGTGGCGTACGGGTGGGGTCGGCGGCGTCGCGGGACGGCCACCCCGATGTGCCGGGCCGGACGCGGAGGTTCGACGTCGATCACGGCGAGCCCGGGAGCCGGATCCAGCGACACCTTCGGCACCAGGGACACCCCCACCCCGGCCGCGACCAGGCTCTGGGCGAAGAAGTAGTCCGTGGTGGAGGCCGCCACACGGAGCTCGAAGCCGGCCCGCTCCGCTTGGCGGCGCAGGTACGCCTCCGTCTTCAGGCAGCCCAGCACCCACCGTTCCCCGGCCAGTTCACCCAGGCCGACGCCGGTGCGCCCGGCCAGGCGGTGCCCGTGGGGCAGGACCACCGACAGCGGATCGTCCATCAGCGGGGTCCAGTCGATGCCGGGCCGCTCGTCGGGCCGGACCGGCAGCGGCCCGTCGAAGTGGTAGGCGAGCGCGAGGTCCGCCTCACCCCGCCGGATCATCGGCAGGGCGTTCTCCGGTTCGCTCTCCCGTACGGTCAGCTCCACATCCGGGTGGGCGGCGACGAAGCGGGCCAGGGCCGCGGGCAGCAGGAAACGGCCGCCACTGGTGAAGGTGGCGACGGTCAGCCGGGGCCGCTCTTCGCCCAGCCGGTCGATCTGCCGGCGCACGTGGTCGAGTTCGGCCGAGATGGTCTCGGCCGCCTCCACCAGCAGCCGTCCGGGCTCGGTCAGGGTCACCCCGCGGGTACTGCGGACCGCCACCGGACGGCCCAGCGAACGCTCCAGCACGGCGATGTGCTGGGAGACGGCCGAGGGGGTGAGCAGCAGCGCCGCCGCGGCCCGGTTGAAGCTGCCGTGTTCGGCGACGGCCCGCAGGACGCGCAGCCGCTGAACGTCGATCATCAGTTTTCCTTCATACGTCATCAGTGACTGACCAGTTCTGCTGGTGACGGTATCGCGGCAGAGTCGGGGCATGCGAAACGTATGCGTGATCGGCGGGAGCCGGTACTTCGGCAGGCACGTGGTCGAACTGCTCCGCGAGTCGGGGGCGGAAGTGACGGTGGTGAACCGCGGCTCGGCACCCGCGCCGCACGGGGTGACCCACCTGGTCGCCGACCGGGACGACGAACGGCAGCTGCGCGCCGCGCTCGGCTCGCGCACCTTCGACGTGGTCATCGACCAGGTCTGCTACACCCCCGGCCAGGCCGCCGTCGCCCGCGAGGTCTTCGCCGGCCGGACCGGGCGCTACGTGATGACCTCGACGATGGAGGTGTACGACCCGGCGACGTCCACCGCCACGACCACGACGCCGACCGTTGCGGCGACCGCTGCGGACGACCTCGTCCCCGCCGCCGCGGTCCTGCTCACCGAGAACGTCCTCGACCCGGTCGGCCGGCCGGTACCCGGTGTCCCGGCAGGTACCGACGAGGCCACGGCGTACGCGGAGGGCAAGCGGCAGGCCGAGAGCGTGCTGCTCACCGATCCGGTCTTCCCCACCGCCGTCGTGCGCACCGCCCATGTCCTCGGCGGCGGCCGGGCGGACTTCACCGGACGGCTGGCGCACTACGTCGACCGGATCGCCGCCGGACGCCCGGTCAGGGTCCACCGGCAGCCGTACCCGACCTCCTTCGTCCACCACCTGGAGATCGCCGCATTCCTGGACTGGACGGCCCGGGCCTCGTTCACCGGACCGGTCAACGCCTGCTCGTACGGCGCGCTGGACGTCACCGGCATCGCCGGACTCGTGGGAGCCCGGACCGGGCGCCGCCCCCGCTACGACCTGGTGGACCCGGGGCAGACCGCATCGCCGTTCTCCTTCGACCGTCCCTACCCGATGGACAACGGCCGGGCGGCACGGCTCGGCTTCGCCTTCGGCCGGGTCACCCAGTGGCTGCCGCAGGCCGTCGACGAGGCAGTCGCCGACCGCCTGGCCGCGCAGCCGGACGGAGGTGCCCGGTGAGCGCAGAACGCCGCATCGGAGAACGGCGGGTGTCGGCGGTCGGGCTGGGGGCCATGCCGCTCTCCGTGGAAGGCAGGCCCGACACGGAACGCGCTCTCGCCACCCTGCACGCCGCGCTGGACGCGGGCGTCACCCTCCTCGACACGGCCGACGCCTACCACTGGCACGCCGGCGAGACCGGACACAACGAGCTGCTGATCGCCCGCGCACTGGCCGGGCGCGGTCCGGACCGCGACTCCGTGCTGGTGGCCACCAAGGGCGGCCGCGGCAGACCCGGCGACGGCTCGTGGACCGTGGACGCCCGCCCCGGAACCATCAGGCGCGCCTGTGAGGGATCGCTGCGCAGGCTCGGGACCGAGGCGATCGGCCTGTACCAGCTGCACAAGCCCGACCCGCGGGTGCCCTGGGCGGAATCGGTGGGCGTCCTGCGCGAGCTGGCCCAGGAGGGAAAGATCCGCGCCGCGGGCGTCTCCAACGTGTCCGTCGAGCAGATCGACCAGGCCCGGGACGTCCTGGGTGACGTGCTGGTCTCGGTGCAGAACCAGTACTCCCCGGCCGTCCGCGACAGCGAGCCCCAGCTGCGCCGCTGCGTGGAACTGGGCCTCGCCTTCCTGCCGTGGAGCCCGCTCGGCGGCCTCTCCCGCAGCTCGCTCGACGGCCCGTCGGGTCCGACCTCCTCGGGCACCGCCTTCCACCTGGTCGCCGCCGAGCACGGGGTGAGCCCCCAACGGGTCTGCCTGGCCTGGCTGTTGTCCCGTGCCGCCGTGGTGATCCCGATCCCGGGTGCCTCCCGACCCCGTACCGCCCGCGATTCGGCGGCGGCCGGTGACCTGGTCCTGACCGCTGCGCAGATCGCCCGGCTCGATGCCGCCGCGGCGGCCGGCCCACCGCCGAGGGAGTGAGGCTGCGGACCGGGTGGGAGTGCTGCGGACGGGGTGGGAGTGCCGCTGATGGAGCAGCGCCGGCTGCGGGCGGGCGGGGGGCGTGGTGGCATCGGCGGGATGAAGGATCCATTCGCGTGCGACGAACCCGCGCTGCCGGCCCGGAGCAGCTCGACGGACCGCGCGGCCGCCCGCCGAGCGGTCGCCTCCCGCGCCACCGGAGCGGCGGACCTGAGCGACCTGCTGGACATGCTCGGCCTGTGGCCGGAGGACGATCCGCCGGAAACACGCGGCCGGCGGCCGATCGGGGACGGGTCGCCATGAGGGACCGGGCGCGGTGCGGTCCGGCGGGCAGCGCCCGAGCCCCGGAGCGGAGCAGTTCGTCGCCCTGTTGGCTCAGCAGAGGCGTTACCGGATGGCGTACTGCCCACAAAAGCACACTAATTGGTGCTAGGCGTGCAGTTCACGCGCCCGAAGAGAAGAGATCACCACGGACGCCCGAACGGCAGTCCGTGAACGGAGCTGGCGATATGAGCCCCAACCCCTTCACCGTCCATACCGACGGAGACCTCAGCAAACAGCCGGCCGGTCACCCCCCGGCGCCGAACGGCCTCTCCCACCCCCCGCACCCCCTCGCCCCGCACCCCCTGGCCCCGACCGCACCACCCCCCGCCGAGCAGGAAGCCCCGGTCGCGGCTCCCGCACTGGTCGCGCCTCCCGCCCCGGTCGCGGCACCCGCACCGGCCGCGCCTCCCGTAGTGGCCGTGACCCCGGCACCGGAGACGGCCCTGGCAACGCCACCGGCACCAGTCCCGGTATCAGCACCGGTGACAGCCCCGCCAACGGCACCGATGCCGGCTGAAGCGCCCGTACGGGCCGCCGTTCCGGACTCCGCAGAGGCGTCGGACTCCGTCGAGGCGTCGGCCCCCGTAGAGGCGTCGGACCCCGCAGAGGTATCGGAGGCCGTGGCGGGCGGCGACGCCGCGATACTCACGCTGCTGAAGACGGCGGCGGCCGAGCGCCCCCTGCGGGAGGTCGCCTCCCTCGTCGTCCTCCTGACGCGGACGGTCCGCGAGCCCAGCCCCGCCGACATGGCGCTGCGCGCCGCGGCGGTGTCCAGGCCCCTGGACGAGGTACGCGAACTGGTCGCGCTCCTCAACGCGTCGGGGGTCGACCTCCGGCAGGCCGAGACCACGCTGCACGCCATCGCCGTCGGCAGACCGATCGATGACGTGGTGGAGTTCGTCTCCCTCCTCGACGACGACAGCAGCGACTGGCACCCCTCCGGTGCCGGGCCCGCGCCGGCCCCCCAGGGCAGGGACTCCAGACCCGGCGGGTACGCGTTCCCGGCGGCGGACGCTCCGACGGGAACCCGACCGGCGGGAACGCGACCACCCCTGCCGGACGCGGTCGGGGTCGGTGTGCCGACCGCCGAGGACGCCACCAACCCCCTCCCGTCCGCGGTGGGTTCGTGGCTGCGCTGGTCCACGGTGGCCCTCCTGCCGCTCGGTGCGCTGATCCACCTCCCGACGGACCCGGGCGGGCTGTTCGCGGAAGGCGGCGCGGGTGTGGTCGCCGCGGCCCTCGCCGCGGTCTGCCTGCTGACCGCGGCGTGGCTGGCGGTGCGGGAGACCGCGATGGGCTGGGCCGCGGCCGCGTGTGTCGCCTGCGGGATCATCGTCCTGCACGTCCTCGACGGCGCCGGCGGCGCGGGCTTCCTGGAAGGCAGCGTGGCCGTCGGTTCCACCTGGACGACGGTTTCCGCGTTGCTCGGCGCCGCGGCGGTGCTCGCCCTGGCCGCCGCGGCCCTGCGACGCCACGCGAAGGCGCTGACCGCGCAGGGCGAGGTCTGACGCCCGGCGTCCGTCCCTGACCTCCAGGTCATGCGGGGCCGGCCCGCCCGTCGGGGCGAGGCGGGTCCCGCATGACGCCCGGCGTCCGTCCCTGACCTCCAGGTCATGCGGGGCCGGCCCGCCCGTCGGGGCGAGGCGGGTCCCGCATGACCTGGACGGCGTGGATCCCGCCCGTACGGCGGCGACGGGGGAGGGACGACACCCACGGGGGCACGGGTCACCGGCCACGGATCAGGGGGCAGGGGCACGGGACCGCGGGTCGGGGGGCGGTTCAGGGGGCAGGGAGGGACACGGGGTCAGGGGGTCAGGACGATCTTGCCCGTGACCGTGCCGGACTCGGCCAGCCGCAGAGCCTCGGCGGCTCGCGCGAGCGGGATCCTGGCGGCGATCCGGGCGATGACCTCGCCGCGGCCGACGGCGGCGAAGACCTCGGCCAGGTCGGCCCGAAGGCGGGCGCGGAACGCGGCCTTGTTCAGTGCCCGGCCCGCCCAGATGTTGTAGAAGGAGGCCCGGCGGCCGTTGGGCAGGGCGTTCCACAGTGCGGTGCGGGCGAGGATCTTCAGTACGGGCAGCTGCTTGGAGCCGCTGTCGTCGCGGATGGAGGCGCTCCCGTAGGCGACGAGGGTGCCGCCCGCTGCGAGCAGCTTCCAGGAGTCGGTCACGCTGCGGCCGCCCAGGTGGTCGAAGACCGCGTCCAGACCGCCCGGGGCGAGCTCCCGGACCCGCTCGGCGACGTTTCCTCCGCGGTAGTCGACCGGGAGGACACCCAGCTCCCGGAGGGCGTCGTGGTGCCGGGCCGAGGCCGTGCCGATCACCGTCGCGCCCGCCGCGCGGGCCAGCTGCGCCAGGACCGAGCCCACGCCACCGCTCGCGCCGTGCACCAGAACGGCCTGCCCGGCACGCACCCGGGCGGTGCGGTGGAGCATCTGCCAGGCGGTGATGCCGTTGACGACGACGGTCTCCGCCTCAGCCGGCGTGAGCGAGTCCGGCACCGGTACGAGGTCCTCGGCGTCGACGACGACATGACTGGCCCAGCCACCCACCTTCACCAGCGCGGCCACCCGCTGCCCGGCCAGGCCCGCCTCGACGCCCTCCCCGGTGCTCACCACCGTGCCCACCAGGTCGTAACCCGGTACGAAGGGGAACGGCGGCTGGTCGTAGTACCGCCCGCGGCGCATCTGCTGCTCGGCGAAAGAGACCCCGGTGGCCTCCATGGCGACGACGACCTGTCCCCGCCCCGCGCCCGGTACCGCCCCGCGCCGCAGATGGGCATGAGCGGCCCGGCCCTCTACCGGTACTACGCCAACCGCGACGAGCTCATCACCGCACTCGTCCGGGACGCCTACCGCAGCCTCGCCGACACCTTCGACGGCCGCGTCGAAGCGGGCACCGCGGATCTCCCCGGCCTCGCCGAAGCCCTGCGCCGGTGGGCCCTCGCCGACCCCCAGCGGTATTTCCTGGCGTACGGAACCCCCGTCCCCGGCTACCGGGCGCCCGAGGACACCGTCCGCATCGCCTCCGGGATCATGGCCGTCATGCTCGACGCCTGTGCCGCCGCGGAAGCCGCGCCCGTACCCGGCCCCGCGGCCCCGGCCGCCGAGCCCCTTGAGGAGTCCCTCGACGCACACCTCGCCGAGCACCGCGCCCGGGCGGGCGAACACCCCGCCCCGGCGCCGGCGCTCCGCCGGGCCCTCACCTTCTGGACCCGCCTGCACGGCGTCCTGTCCCTCGAACTCGCGGGCCATTTCACGGGGATGGGCTTCGACCCCGCCCGCCTCTACGCCGCCGAGGCGGAGGCCCTCACGAGGCCCGGAGATGCCTGACGGGGAGGGAGGGCGCTCGCCCCGTCAGTGATCGCCGGCGGGCGTGAACCGGGCGGCCTCGGCGCCCGGAAGGGGTGACCCGTCAGGCCGTGCCGCCCGAGGGCACTCCGATGGCCGCGAGGATCGCCCCGCCGTGGAAGCGCCGGTAGACGGGGGTGCCGCCCGGCCAGGACGGACGACGCCCGAAGGGGACCGCGGTCGGCCCGACAGCCCCGCGCAGGTCGGCCAGCAGCGCGGCCTCCGGCAGCCGGCGGGCGGCGTCCACGAGCACCGGGTCGCCCGAGTCGCGCGCTTCCCCGGCGGTCACCGGCTCTGCGGTCGCCGGCGCGGCCGCGCATGCCACCGCCTCCGGCGAGTCCTCGGGGAACTCCTCGTCGGCATCGGCGAAGTCACCGGAGAACCAGTTCAGGAAGGAGGTGGAGAAATCCCCGAAGTGCGCCTTGTCCCGGGACGCGTACCGGACCCGCCCGGCCACGGCCATCAGCCAGTGCTGGAGCGACGGTGCGACCATCTCGGCACCGTGGTCCTCCCAGAACCTGAACACCGGCCCCCACGCCCCCGTGTCACGGTCGACGTCGACGTAGTAGGTCTCGGCGTACGCGTTCGTGTGCACGATCCGGAACGAGCCGGGCTCGCCGCACCGCCACGCCCGTCCACCGCCGGCGTTGCCGTCGTTGTCGGGATGTGAGGCACCGAAAGCGGCGTGGTCGCCGACGTGGAGCAGCCCGACCCGGCGGTGGATCTCACGGATGGGTTCGGGCACCGGAACGTCCCAGGTGTCCATCGCGTCATCGCTCGACCCGTCATCGAGCCGGACGCCCTCCTCGGCCTCCGCGGCCCCGTGCAGGGCCCGCACCACGTCCCGCCACGAAGGGACTTCCTCGCTCCACCTCACGGACGCCTGCCGGGGGGAGGGGTCGGCCGGCCGTGCCGACGGTGCCCGAAGCGGTCGGCGGTCGCCATGACCTCTTCCCTCGGCTGTGTGAACGGTGACGGATCCATCTGCTGCTTCCGCTGCTCGGCGGGTGTCATCGCGATCCCTCCTCGGTCGGTCGGTCGAGCACGCCGGTCAGCGTAGTGGGGCGGCCGCCGTCGGCCGCACCGAGGCGACGCCGTCTGGAAGGGCAGTAGAGCCCTGTGTAATGTCACACCGCATGATTCCCTTACGTCGTACGGCGACGATCGCGCTGCTCCTGGCCGGCATGTTCGCCCCGGTGGCGGGCCTCCCCGCGCACGCGGCTGACACCCCCTCATGCGCACCGCCCGCCACGCTCGCCACGCTCTCAGCGGGTTCCTCCACCGCGCACCTCGACGCCGAACAGGCCCGGCTCGCCGATCCCCGCACCACGGCCCTGGTCGAGCGAGCAGGACTGGCGGGCTTCGTGCAGCGCTTCCCCGCCGCCCTGTGCGGCACGCGCACCCCCGCCGAGGCCGGCCGGCTGCTCGACTCCTGGGGCCGTTCGCTGTGGCGGGCCGCCGTACGACGCGCCCAGGGTGACCGTCCCGGCGGCGATCTCCCGGCCGGGGACGACCGGCCCCTGTACTGGGCACGGTTGGCCATGACGGCCGCACTCGCACGCTGGGAACCGGGCTTCCCGGTGGACCGCGGGGCGCTGCGCACCCGCTTCGAGGACGCCTCCCGCGGCCTCACCGACAACGGCTTCGCGGGCCCGCCCGGCGTCCGCCGCGTCTTCGTCAGCGGTTTCGACCCCTTCGGCCTCGACGCCGAGATCCGCCGCGCCAACCCGTCCGGTTCGGCGGTCCTCCAGCTCAACGGCAGGCGCATCCGGCTCGCCGACGGCACCGACGCCGAGGTCCGCGCGGTCGTACTCCCCGTCCGCTACGCCGACTTCGACGCGGGCATCGTGGAGCGTGCCTTCGGCGCCCGTCTGTCGTACCGCGCGCCCGGTGCGGCGGACGTCATCGCCACCGTCAGCCAGGGGTATCCCGGCGTCTTCACCCTGGAGGCGTGGGCGGGCCGGTCCCGCTCGGCCGACCCCTACCCCGACAACTCCGCGGCCCTCTCCGGCGGCACCCGTGCCCGCCCGGTCACCGCACCCGGTGTCGGCCCCGGCCCGGAGTTCATCCGGACCACCCTCCCCGCGGACGCGGTGACCCGTGCCGTCCAAGAGCCCTACCCGGTGCGGCTCAACAGCGCCGTCACCGAGATACCGGTCGGCGGAACCGACCCGGTCGACCGCGAGGACGGGCCGACCCCGGGCTCGCGGGCGGTGGCCGGCGGCGGGGGCGGCTATCTGTCCAACGAAGTGGCCTACCGCTCCAACCTGCTGCGCTCCGCGCTCGCACCGCACCTGCCCGGCGGCCACGTCCACACCCCCGTCCTCACCGGACTGCCCGCCGATCCGCAGGTGTTGACCGGCCCCGAGTTCGAGCGCAACCGCAGCGCCATCACCGCGCAGGTCCGCGCCATCCTCGAACACGCCGCCGCCCGTGGTCCGTGGCCCACGACTACCGCCGATCACCGCGCAGTTCCCCGAAGGTGACGACGGTCCGCGCTGCCGGAACGACCAGGCTCGGCCTCCGGCCGATCCGAAGACGGCCAGGGCTGCCACTCCTCCGCGCAGGTCTCGCTCCGCCGTCCGGCGCCCGTGACCTGAGCCCCTCCCTATGCCTGCCTTAAGCGGAACCTAAGACTCGCGCCCGCCGCCCCGGATCGAACTTTTGTCCCTTTCGGGGCGGCTAGCGTGCTGCCGCATCCAACCCACCAGTAACCAGAGGCAGGCACGCGATGGGCAGCACGAACGGGCACCGGCGCAGGGTGAGCACCAAGGCGAAGGCGATCGGCGGAGTGGCACTGGCGGTGGTGATGGGCGGCGCCGCCGTCGCCCTCACCGGAACCGCCGCCCAGGCCGGCGAGGTCGGAGCCGTCTACACCAAGTCCAGCTCCTGGCCCGGTGGTTACACCGGCCAGTACGTCATCACCAACCGCACCGGAAAGAACCAGTCGGACTGGACACTCCAGTTCGACCTCCCCGCCGGCGCGAAGCTCGACTCCCTCTGGAACGGCACCCACAGCGTCGACGGACGGCGTGTCACCGTGAAGCCCGCGGCATGGAACCGCGAGCTCGCGGCAGGGGCGTCCGTCACCGTGGGCTTCGTGATGAGCGGCGCCGGCAGTCCGGGCGATCCGACCGCCTGCCGGATCAACGGCGTGAAGTGCTCGGTGGACCAGGGCACTCCCACCCCTCCCACGGGCCCCACCGGCCGTCCCACCGCCGCCCCGACGGCCACGGCGGCCCCGACCGCCACCGCCACGGCCTCGCCGCGCCCCACCCGGACCGCATCGCCCACCCCGACGGCCACGCCCCCGCCGACCACCGGCACCCCCTCCCGCGGAGCACGCTTCGCCCCGTACGTGGACACCTCCCTGTACCCGGCCTACGACCTGCTCGACACCGCCGCCAAGGCCGGGGTGAAGGAGTTCCACCTCGCCTTCGTCACCGCCGGCGGCGGCTGTACTCCGATGTGGGGAGGCGTCACCGACCTCGCGAGCGACAAGGTCGCCGCCCAGATCGGTGCGCTGCGCGCCCAGGGCGGGGACGTACGGGTCTCCTTCGGCGGCGCCGCCGGCCGCGAGCTCGCCCTGAACTGCGCGAACGCCGACGACCTGGCCGCCGCGTACGGCAAGGTCATCGACCGGTACCGGCTGACCAAGGTCGACTTCGACATCGAGGGGGCGGCCCTCCCCGACACCGCCGCCAACAGCCGGCGCGGCCAGGCGATCGCCAGGCTGCAGAAGTCGCACCCGGGCCTGGACGTGGCCTTCACCCTGCCCGTGATGCCCGAGGGCCTGACGCAGCCGGGCGTGGCCCTGCTGGCCGACGCGAAGCGGGCCGGGGTACGGATCGACGGCGTCAACATCATGGCCATGGACTACGGACCCGCGTACAGCGGTGACATGGGCCGGTACGCGATCCAGGCGGCGACGGCCACGCAGGCGCAGATCAAGAGCGTGCTGGGACTCTCCGACGCGGCCGCCTGGAAGACGGTCGCCGTCACCCCGATGATCGGCGTGAACGACGTGGCGAGCGAGGTCTTCACCGTCTCCGACGCGACCGAGCTCACGGACTTCGCGAGGTCGAAGGGCATCGGCCGGCTGGCGATGTGGTCCGCCACCCGTGACAAGCAGTGCGCGGCGGGCGAGGTCGGCCACGCCGATCCGACCTGCAGTTCGGTGCTCCAGCAGCCGCTCGCCTTCACGAAGGCGTTCGCCGCATTGCGCTAGGCACGGCGCCGCCGGCCGACGCCGTACGCGGTACGCCGGCGTCGTACGCCGGCACCGTCGCCACCGGTGGCGCTGTCCACGGCCGTCCCGCGCCTCACGCATAGAGTGGGGCGGTCGGACACGGAGCGGTGGGGGAGTGGCATGAGTGAGGTGGCCAGGGTCGCGGTGGTGACCAGCAGGACGGGGATGCACGCGGACGTGGATCTGGGACCGATGGTGGAGGCCCTGCGCCGGCAGGGTCTGACCGCCGAACCGGTGCCCTGGGACTCGGAGTCCGTGGCATGGGACGGGTTCGACCTGGCCGTGGTCCGCTCGACCTGGGACTACGCCGAACGCCTCGACGAGTTCCTGACCTGGGCGGAAACCACCGCCCGGGTCACGCGTCTGTGCAACGCGGCACCCGTGGTGCGATGGAACAGCGACAAGCGGTACCTGAGGCACCTCGCCGAGCGGGGAGTCGCCGTCGTCCCCACCCGCTTCCTCGAACCCGGCGTACCGTACGGGACGCACGCCTTCCCCGAGAACGGCGGGCTGGTGGTGAAGCCCGCCGTCTCCGCCGGAGCCGTCGACACGGCACGCTACGAGCCCGGCCGGCACCACGACGCCATGCGCCATGCGCGGATGTTGCTCGAACAGGGCCGCGTCGCCATGGTCCAGCCGTACCTGCCGCGCATCGAGGAGGGCGAACGCGCCCTGGTCTTCGTCGGCGGGGAGTTCAGCCACGCGATCCGGAAGGGACCCGTACTGACGGAGCCGGGCACCATAGACAACGACCGGGTTCCGCATCCCGACGTCGCTGCCCACCTGCCGACCGACCAGGAGATGGAAACCGCGAAGGCGGCGCTGGCGGCCGTCCCCTCCCCGGAAGTCCCGCTCCTCGCGAGGGTCGACCTGGCCCTGGACGACGCCGGGAAGCCCGTGGTCATGGAGCTGGAGCTGATCGAGCCCAACCTGTTCTTCGCTCACCACCCGGGCGGCCTGAAGCGCTTCGCCGAGGCCGTCGTGGCCGTGGCGCGGACCGTTACGGGTTCCCGGGAAGTCAGCCGGTGAGCGTGGCGAGCGCGTCCCGGAGTGCCGAGGCGCCCGGGGGCGGCCCGGTCCAGCGGGCGGCGATGTGTCCGTCGGGCCGGACGAGCAGTGCCCCGGCGGGGCTGATGCCACAGAGATCCGCGTGCTCGACGGGAAGGTCCTCGACGCGCATCGGCCACGGGGCGGTGGTCTGCCGCTCCCAGTGCGCGGTGTCCGGGGTGAGCAGGGTGAACCACTCACCGAAGGCGTCCAGGGTGGACCGGTCGTCCGCCAGCCGGAGGTGCGGCATGCGATGGCCGGGCAGGCCGCTGGGAACGTAGTCCGTTCCCGTTCCCGTTCCCGTTCCCGATCCCTTTCCCGGCCCGGCTCCCGCCGGTGCGGCGTCGGCGCCGTCGGAGAGGACGGCGCCGGAGCGGTAGGCGACGCCGAGCACGAGACCGAGTTGCGCGAAGTACTGCTCCGACCAGGGCAGTTCGAGCCGGTCCGGGGCCGGCGCACCATCGCTCGCGCGGTGCTGGTCCCGGCGCCGGTCCTGGACGTGGAGCATGAGGCGGGTGTTCTCCACGGCCTGGCTCAGGGTGCGGTCGGCGACGGGCCGCCGTTCGGCCTCGTAAGACTCAAGCAGGGCGGTCCCGGCCCACCCCCGGAGAACGCCCGCCAGCTTCCAGCACAGGTTGTGCACGTCGGCGACGCCGGCGTTCATGCCCAGCCCGCCCGTGGGCGGGACCGCATGTGCCGCGTCGCCGGCCAGCAGGACCCTGCCCCGGCGGAAGCGGTCGGCGACGAACGCGGTCATGACCCAGTGCTGGACCCGCGACACGCTGGTCCGTACGCCGGCACCCGAGCCGAGCGCCTGTGAGACGAGCCGTGGCCAGTCGGCACGACCGGCGTCCTCGGGTGTGGGAACGAACCAGGCCCAGCCACCCTCCGGATAGAGCGGGCCGAACGCTCCGCGCGAGGTGAAGTAGACCCCGGCGGGCCGACCGCCGCACCAGCGGTCGAGGTCGGCGTCGAACACCACGGTGGTGAACCGCCCCAGTGCTCCGGGACCGCTGCAGCCGATCCCCAGCCGCGCCCGCACGGTGGAGTTCGCGCCGTCGGCCGCCAGCACGTGGCGGGCCCGGACACGGAACTCCCGACCGCGGTGGTGGTCGAGCAGCAGCGCCACGACGCACCCGTCCTCCTCGGCGAGGTCGAGCAGCTCGACCCCGAACCGCACGGGTGAGGATGCCGCGGCCAGCAGCGTGGGCTCCAGCCGGTCCTGCGAGGTGACCACACCGGTCACCGGGCTCTCGGGTACGGGCGCGTGGACGCCGACCATCGCCGCGGTGGCGAAGTCGCCGTCGAGCAGGGTGTCCCGGAAGCGGATGCGCCCGTACTCCGGCGCGAACGCCTCGGCCGTGATCCTCTCGGCGAGCCCCAGCCGGCCGAAGATCTCCATCGACCGGACGTTGACCAGCCGGGACCGGGGGAACGGCGACAGCTCGCGGTGCTTCTCGACCAGCAGGGACCGCACGCCCCACCGCTCCAGCAGCGCCCGGGCGGTCAGACCGACCGGCCCGCCACCGACGATCAGCACCTCCACCTGGTCGCCGTCCTGACGGGAGGGCCGGGGGCGGGTCACTGCGCGGCCTCGCCGGGTTTCCGGCCCCAGGCGGTGAGCATGCCGGCGGACAGCGCGGCGCACTCGTCGGAGCCCAGGTACCGGACCGCCTCGTTCACGACCGCGTCGTCGACCAGGCCGGTCGCGAGCATCGCCGCCCTGGTCCGTTCCCATGTGTCCGCCCAGAAGCGGCTGATGGGACTGCCCGGCACCAGCGGCGGTACGTGGATCTCGGCGGCGACCGGCCCGAGCCCCGCCGCCCGCAGCAGTTGCGGGTAGGACGGCACCCAGGAGACGTCGGTGCCGATGGTGGCCCGCAGCCCCTGCCACATGGCCCGCATCACGTCGGTGTACGGCGTACGGGGCGCCCGGTCGCTCGTCAGGTCGACCGCGTCGCCGAGCACCAGCACCCCGCCGGGCTCGACGAGTTCGGCCAGCGTCGTGAGCAGGCGGTCGCGCTCGGGCAGGTGCATCAGCACGAACCGCGCGTGGACGAGCCGGAACCGGCCGGGGCGGAAGTCCGGCGCGGTGACGTCGGCCTCCAGCACGGCGAGCCCCGACCTGGGCCGCTCGCGCAGGAAGCGCACGTCGCGGTCCACGGCGAGAACGCTCTCCACGCCGGCCTCGTCCAGCAGCCGGCGGGAGACCGTGCCCGTGCCGGCGCCCACGTCGAGGCAGCGCCACCCCGGACCGGCCCCGAGCGCCCGCAGCCGCGCCACGGTGACGTCGTCGTAGGCCAGGGCACCGAAGTCGATGCGCCCGCCCTCGCCCGCCTGCTCGGGGCGGAAGACGGCCTCGCCGTACCGGCCGCCGGCCGGCGCGCCCCCGTCCGCGGCGGCGGTCATACGGCCGCCGGGTCGACGCCGGCGGATCCGTGGCGCAGGCCGTCGGCGGAGCCGTGGGAGCCGTGGGGGCCATGGGGGCCGTGGGAGCCGCTGTGCGGGGGGAACGGGACCAGCGGGTCGTCGAACAGGGTCAAGGCCGGACCTCTTCACACGATGGGCGGTACCGGGCGGCCGTTCCGGGACCGCCGCCCCACCGATCCTCCACCGGTGGCCGCCCGTACGGCGCAGGCGCGCCGCGCCCGTACCGATCGGCCGGTCAAACGGCCCGCACCCGCGACGCGGCACGAGCTGTCCCGGACCGCTGCACGAGGGATGCCGCGGCGCCGTCCCACTCCGGATACGCGAAGGCGAATCCGGCCGCGGCCAGCCGCCCCGGCACCACCCGACGGCTCTTCAGCAGCAGCTCCGTGTCCGAGCGCAGGGCGAACGCCCCCAGCTCGGCCATCCAGCGCGTCGCCGGCAGCCCCACCCGCACGCCCCGGGCCGTGCGCAGCGCCCGCATGAACTCGCGCTGCGGAAGGGGGCCCGGCGAGGCGAGGTTCACCGGCCCGTCGAGGTCCTCCCGGGCGATCAGGAACTCCACCGCCCGAACGAAGTCCTCCTCGTGGATCCAGGAGACGTACTGCGCGCCGCCGGCCACCGGACCGCCCAGACCGAGCCGAGCCAGCCACGACAGCACGTCGAAGACGCCGCCCCGGTCGGGGCTCATGACCATCGCCGAGCGCAGCGCCACCTTGCGGGTCGCGGGAGTCGGTGCCTCGGCCTGGGCCCGCTCCCACCGCTTCGCGATCTCGACGCTGTACGCCCAGTAGTCCGGCACGCCTGCCTCCGAGCCGCCGATCACCCCGGTCGCCTCGTCGTGTGCCGCGTCGAAGCGGTGGGCGTACACCGTCGCCGTACTCATCTGCAGCCAGACGCGGGGCGGCCGGGCGGCGACGGCGATCGCCTCGCCGACCACGCGCGCCGAATCCACCCGCGAGTCCATCATGGCGCGCAGGTTCTCGGGGGTGTAGCGGCAGGAGACGCTGCGGCCGGCGAGATTGATCACGGCGTCGCAGCCGTCGATCGCCGCCGCCCAGTCGCCGAGCGTGACCCCGTCCCAGCCGATCTCGTGCGCCCGGACGGGACGCCGGGTCAGCACGGTGACCTCGTGGCCGGCCGCCGTCAGCGCGCGGTCGAGAATCGTGCCCACCTGCCCGGTGCCACCGGGCAGCACTATCTTCATCGGACCTCCTTGGCCTCGCTCGCGGTGTCAGCATAGCCTTTTTTGAACGTGTTCAGCGAATTGGGGTGGGGCGTACCCGGCCGCCGGGCACGAGCACGGGTGGGGCGCGTGCTCGGCGGCGCCGGGGGCGGGGGCGCGTCAGTGGCCGCCGGGGGCGGGTTCGAGGAGGAGGACGGGGATGATCCGGTCCGTCTTCTTCTGGTAGGCGGCGTAGTCGGGGAACGCGTCCACGGCCCGCTCCCACCAGAGGGCCTTCTCCTCGCCGGTGACCTCGCGTGCCGTCATGTCCTGGCGGACGGTGCCGTCCTGGAGCTCGACCCTGGGGTCGGCCAGGACGTTGTGGTACCACACGGGGTGCTTGGGAGCCCCGCCCAGGGAGGCGACGGCGGCGTAGATGCCGCCGTGTTCCACCCGCATGAGCGGCGTCTTGCGGATCTTCCCGGTCCTGGCGCCGCGGGTGGTGAGGATCACGACCGGCAGTCCGGTGTCGCGCAGCGTCGTGCCCTCGGTGCCTCCGGAGTTCTCGTACTGCTCGACCTGGTCCCGGACCCACTGCTGGGTGCTGGGTTCGTACTCGCCCACGAGTGGCATGGAGTCCTGTCCTCTCCTCGAAGACTTCCTTGAGTTGCCTGACTTCCTTGAATTGCCCGACTTCCTGGGTGCGGCCGGTCGGCGCCGGTGGGGCCGGCGGCCGCCGCACGGGACCCACCCTGTCAAGGGATCCGGTTCGCGGCAGGGTGGCGGAGCCGGGGTGTCGCGGCGGGGTTCCGCTTCGCTTCTATCTCCAACCTGTGTTGTTCCTAGACTGGTCGGGTGAAGGACATCGATGCGATCGCGGCGCTGCAGGATCCGGTGCGCCGCCGCCTGTACGAGTACGTAGCGGCCCAAGGCCGCGAGGTCGGCCGCAACGAGGCCGCCGAGGCGGCCGGTGTGGCACGCACGCTCGCCGCGCACCACCTGGACAAGCTGACCGAGGCCGGACTCCTGGAGAGCGGCAGCCGCCGCCTGACCGGCCGCTCCGGGCCGGGGGCGGGCAGACCGGCCAAGGTCTACACGCGGGCGCGGACCGAGCACTCGGTGTCGTTGCCCGCCCGCGACTACCGCACCGCCGCCGAGCTGCTCGCCGAGGCGGCCGAACGGGCCGGGCTGGACGCCGAGCTCTGCGCGGCCGCGCATCGCCGGGGCGAGGCCGAGCGCGGGTCCACGGCACCCTGCGGGAGCCTCGGCGAGGTCATGGAGGTGCTGGCCGCCCGCGGCTACGAACCGCACCTGGAAGGCGAAGAGGGCGGTGGGGGTGGCGAAGGTGGCGGAGGCGGCGGCGGGCAGGGCGGCGAGGGGGTGGTCGGCCGCGTCGTCCGGATGCGCAACTGCCCCTTCCATGCCGTCGCCGAACGCTTCCCGCCGCTGGTCTGCGGGATGAACCTCGCGCTGCTGGAGGGGCTGCTCGGCACGGACGGTCCCGTCCGCGCCCGGATGGACCCCCGGCCGGGGGAGTGTTGTGTGATCGTCGAACCTTCTAAAAACAATGATGATTGACATAGAAGGAAGGCGCGTGCTGGGATGAGGCCATGACCGCATCCACGCCCGCCGCCCACCTCGCCCAGTTCAACGTCGCCACGCTCCTCCACCCTCTCGACGACCCGCGCATGACGCCGTTCGTCGAGATGCTCGAGCCGCTCAACGCCGCCGCCGACGGCACGCCCGGCTTCGTCTGGCGCCTCGTGGAGGAGGGGGCGGACGACGCCACCGCCCTGCGCCCGGCGGGCGAGGACCTGATCGTCAACATGTCCGTGTGGGAGACCCGGGAAGCCCTGTGGGACTTCACCTACCGCAGCGGGCACCTGGAGGCGATGCGCGGGCGCCGCAACTGGTTCGAGCGGCACGTCGAGGCGCACCTGGTGCTCTGGTGGGTGCCCGCCGGTCACCTCCCGACCGTCGACGAGGCCCTGGAGCGGCTGGCGGACCTCCGGACGCACGGCCCGTCCCCCCGTGCCTTCACCTTCGCGTCCTCGTACACCGCGGCCGAAGCGGCCGAGCACCTGCGGCCGGTGCCGCCCGTGCCGCCCGTGCCGTCGGTGCCGTCGGCGCGGACCGGCCGAACCGTGGACGCGCCCGCGTCGTAGGCGGGGTGGGGACTACAGGGTGCGGGCGGCGTCGACCCCGTCGGCGACGGGGAACAGCCGGTCCGTGCCGGAGAGGTCCAGGAGCTTCCCCACGGCGTGCGGGAGGGGTCCGGCGAGGACCAGGTGCACCGTCTCCCGCAGGTGCAGGAGGCAGCGCAGGCCCATGGAGTCGATGAAGGTCAGGCCGGTGACGTCCAGGACGAGGCGTTCGACCCCCGGTTCGGCGGCGGCGCGCTCCCCGGCCCGCTGGAGGGAGTCCAGGGTGTCCATGTCGAGGTCACCCTGGCAGCGGATGACCCGGACGGGTCCGGCACCCGGATCGGTGTTCACCGTCAGAGGCATCGCCGGCTCCCTTCGCCCTCACCTCCGATCATCAGATCACGCGACGGAGAAGACCGCCCGTGCGGCCCGACGGGGCCTGCACGCCGGCCGACCGAAGAACGGGCCGCGCGCTGTCCCTCCTTCGCCCGCCCACCGGGTGAGGAGGGTCACGGGCGGGCGCGGTCCCGTCGGGACGTTCCGCGTTGCTAGATTGTCCGGCGGCCCGGTTCCCAGGCCCCGGACGAGATGCGCCGTACCCGGTTACGCACGACGACGCGCCAGGCGCCGTCGCTCGCACCGACAGCTGCCGACCGCTGTCCGGACCCGGGCGGCGTCCCCTCGTCGCACAGATGGGCCGAACACATGACCGTGCCGCTCACCCGCAGCCTCTACCGGACGACCGCGCACGCGAGCGGTGGCCGTACCGGATCGGTCCGCACCGACGACGGGAGGCTGGACGTCCACCTGGCCCCGCCGCGCAAGAAGGTGCCCGGAACCACCAACCCGGAGCAGCTGTTCGCCGCCGGGTTCGCGGCCTGCTTCACCTCCGCGCTGGCCGAGGTCGCCGGCGAGTACGGGGCGGACGCCTCGGCCGCGCGCGTCGCCTGCTCGGTGGAGCTGGGCACCACGGACACGCCCGCCGGCTACGGCCTCGCCGTCAGCCTCACCGTCTCCCTCCCGGGGTGGGACGCGGCGGACCTGCTGCCCCTGCTCCACCGGGCGGACGCGGTCTGCCCCTACTCGCAGGCGGTGCGCGGGAACATCGAGGTCTCGCTGCTGGCCGTCGACGACAGTGCCACCGACAGTGCCACCCACACCGACACCGGCACCGGCACCGATGCCTGAGCCGGTACCCGTTCCCGGGTCCGCCCCGCGACCGGGCGGCCCGGGTGTCCCGGTGCCCGAGCGGGGCGCGTGGCTGCGCCGCGGGATCAGCCGCAACGGCGGACCCCTGGTGGAGGACGGCGAGGTGGTGTGGCTGCAGGCCGGACCGTACTTCGCCGACAGCCGGGGCTTCGCCGGTGAGACCTCCTTCGACGGCCGGCAGGTGCACTTCCACCACCTGACGGGAGAGCCCGGCGAGGACGCGGGCACCTTCCGGTGGGACGGCCCGAACCTCATCGAGTGGGGCGCCAACACGGACGGCAGCACCTTCCTCGAGGTCTGGACCCCCCTGCCCGTCGACGACGCCACCACCGGCTCCTGGTCCGGCACGGACCACCACGTCGTACGAGTCGGCCGCCACCTGGTCCACGTCGACTCCCGTACGGGCACGTACTGGCGCATGTGACCGCGGTCCGACGTGCCGTGCTCGGCGGACCGGCTGTGCCACGCCCGAGAGGACCCGGCGGTCTTCTCGTGGCGGATGGCCGTGCTGCGCCGTTTTTTCGTGCCGAGTACCGGCAACGGCCATAAAACGCCGCAGAGTTATGCCCAGAAGGTGACTTTCTGCGGTGTTGTCGCGTCGGATAGCAATGACGCGGCGCCTGGTACGGCCCGCCGACCGTCGGCGGCGACGACCCCAGCGTGCCGAGGAAGGGACCTCCCGTGATCCGCACCCGTTACGCCGCCGCTCTGGTCACCATGGCCGCCACCGCCCTCGCGATCACCGCGAGCCCTGCCTCGGCGGCGCCCGGCGACACGCTCACCATGTGCTCCAGCACGCTCACCCCGGACGGCTGGGTGGACGTCCAGTGGTGGAACAGCGGCGGGTGCGGCTCCGGCTTCACGCCCAACACCAAGCAGATCAAGGACCTCCGGGGCTACCCCGTCGGCACCCAGGTCAACGCCTGCGCCTCCACCTGGCCGCCCGCCGGCTGGACCATCACCAGCACCTACTACTCCAGCGGCTGCCGCTACTCCGCCGTCCCCAGCTTCAACCCCAACACCTGGACCCTGAAGCGCACCTCCTGACCCCCACCGGGCGGCGCCGTGGCCGGCCCCGGATCCCGGTCGCGGTCGGCGACCTCCGACTGCGGGGCTCACAGCGCCGGTTCGCGCAGTCCGCCGGGTGCGGACCCGGTGCCCGCCACCGCGCCCAGGCGGGTGAAGTACTCGGTCGCCATGATCTGCTCCCGGACCGCAGCCGGCAGGCGGGCGAGGAGGCAGGGCAGGGACCGGTCGCGGGCCACCTCGCTGCGGTGGGCGCGAACCGCGGCCCACTTCTGTGAGAGCCGGTCGCTCACGTCGACCGTCGCGGTGACGTGCTCGTCCGGAACGGCCAGCACCTGCTTGCCGACCCGCGCCAGGAGCGGGCCCAGCTCGCCCACCCCCGAGACCGGATGGGTGGCCGCGTACAGGGCCGCGGGCTGCCAGGGTGCTCCGGTATCCGGGTACAGGTGCTCCAGACCGGCGGCGTGGAACGCGAGGACCGCCGCCCGGTGGGTCCGTACGTGATCGGGATGCCCCGTCAGCTGTCCGTAGCCGTCGTGGGTCACGACCAACTCGGGCCGGACCGCCCGGATGTGTTCGACGAGGAGTCCCACCACCTCGTCGACCGGTGCATCGCACAGCCGGGGCCGTCCCGGCGCGGACTCGGGGACGCGGACGTCGGCGAACCCGAGCAGCCGCGGTTCCCCGGCGCCCAGGAACGCGAGGGCGTCGGCCAGCTCTGCGGAGCGATGAGTGCCGGGTGCCCAGGTGGCGGTGACCACGGCGGTCCGGGCGCCCGCGGCGGCGTGCTGTGCGAGGACACCGCCGGCCAGCAGGGACTCGTCGTCCGGGTGCCCGAAGATCCCCATCAGGGAGGGGAGGGCGGCGGCCGGCGCGGTGGTCCGTGGAGGTGGCCCGGTGCGTGGGGTCGTCATGTCACCGATGGTGACGCGGTACGGCCCCGGAGGGGAATCCCTCCGGGGCCGTACCGTGCAGTGCCGTGCAGTGCCTTGCCGCGCAGTGCGGGGCCGGCTGACGGGTCAGTCGGTGAGGTACGCGCGGAGGACGGTGATCTCGGACTTGTTGCCCGAGGTGTCGACCACCGTGCCGCGCAGCGAGACATGGCCGCCCGCCGGCGGGGTCTGCACCGTGACGGCGCCGTCCTGGACCGGCAGGGCCTTCCAGGTGTACCCGTCGTCGTAGGAGACGGACACCGTCAGGGACTTGAGTCCCTTGCCCGCCGCCGGGCCCTGGACGGTGACCGGCACGCGGTGCGGGTGGCCCCCGTTCACGGTGCCGTCCGGCCGTACCTCCGGAGTGAACCGCACGACCGAGGCCGGGAGTTGCGCCGGAGCGCCGGCCCCGGTGGTAGCCGAGCGGAACCACCAGGTCGCGGTCACCTTGGACGAGGTGCGGGTGACGGTCCCGGGCCGGGTGGACGAGGCCACCAGCTTGTACGAGGCCTCACCGGACGGGACGGCGAAGGGCTTGGCGTCGCGGAGTTCGACGGCCTGGGTGCCGACGGCGACACCGTTGCGGTAGAGCACGGTCCTGCCCTTGGCGAAGTGGTCGGCGCCGTTGTGCCCGGCGCCGTCCGCGAGCAGCGGCAGCGTGCCCCACACCTTGTCGCCCTCGCGGTAGAGGCCGAGCCGCGCCGAGGTGTCGACGCGCGGCCCGACGACGACGGTGCCGAAGCGCTCGGTGTGGGTGCGGCCGCCCGCGTAGGCGCGGTAGCGGTCGGCGGAGTAGGAGGCCTCCTCGACGAACGAACCGGTCGCGTCCACGCCGTACTGGGTCGTGGACAGGTTCCAGGTGGCGCCGTCGACCGCGGACAGCCGCGCCTTCGTCGAGGTCGGGAGGGGCTGGAACGCAGAGGTCCAGGTCGCGGGGGCGCTGCCGCCCGGGAGCCGGCCGTCGATCTGGAGGATGCCCTCCTTACCGGGGGCGGAGGCGCCCTGGGAGACCATGACGGTGGCCAGGTCGGAGTCCTTCAGGTGCCGCGTGTAGCCGGTGGCGGGGCTGCGGACCGGGCCGCCGAGCGTGGCGTGGTACTCCTCGCCGTCGGCCTGCCAGTGGGCGTCCCACTGCTGGAAGAGGCTGGTTCCGGCGGCCGGCTCGGGTCCCTGGCCGCGGGTGCGCAGCTGCTCGTAGGAGCCGAGCCACCAGCCGAAGGTGTGGGTGGTGCCGCCGGCCCGCAGGTCGAAGGAGGGGGTGGCGGTCTGCGGGACGGCGCCCGCCGAGGGCACCGTGACGTCCACCGGCTTGGTGGTGCGCGCGTCGACGGTGACCGTGGTGTCGCGGGTGACGTCGAGCCGGGGCTGGGTGATCCAGTCCAGGCCCGGCACGGGGTCCGCCGGATCTTCGAGGATGCGGGCGTCGAGCAGGTAGCCGCCCTTGGGAACGCGGATCGTCTCGGACCCGGAGTTCTCGTGGTACGGGAAGGACCGGCCGGCGGCGGGACCGCTCAGGCCCTCGACGACGCTGAACCAGCCGGCGGCGTGCCGGCCGCTGCGGCCGATGTGGCGGACGGTCAGAGCGTACGACTCGACCTCGCGCTCGGCCACGATCGCCGTACGGACGCTCTGCCCGGCCGCGGTCGCCAGCGCCTGCCCGGTGTACCGGCCGTTGACGGATCCGCCGAGCCGGGTGTTCAGGGTGAGGCCGACCGAGGCGGTGCCGCCGGCGGGGACGGTGAGGCGCGGCTTGGCGAAGGCCAGGAACCCGGCCGGGGCGGGCTTGCCGTCGGGGCCGGTGGCGGTGGCGGACAGGTCCAGGGTGACCGGGGCGGTCCCCAGGTTGCGGTAGGTCACCTTACGGGTCTCGGGGGCGTCGTCCTCGTGCGGCCACTGACCGCCGGCGAAGGACAGCGCGAGGGGTTCGGAGACCACCGACCGGTCGAGCGCCCGGTCGACCGCGATCCGGCCGCCGCCCTGCTGGAAAGCGGTGTAGGGGCCGGGCTTGGCGGAACCGGCGAGCACGCCCTTGAGCTGGGCACCGGTCCACTTCGGGTGCTTCTGTTTGAGCAGGGCGGCGGCGCCCGCCACGTGCGGGGTGGCCATGGAGGTGCCGGAGAGGGTCAGGTAGCCGGCCGGGTTCTGGCCGAACCGGCTCACCAGGGCGCTCCCCGGGGCCGCAGCCGCGGTGATGTCCACGCCCGGGCCGGTGACATCGGGCTTGACGGCGCCGCCGCCGGCGCGGGGCCCGGTGCCGGAGAAGTCGGCGAGGACCTCGGCGTCGTTGACGGCGCCCACGGTGAGGGCGGCGTCGGCACTGCCGGGGGAGTCGATCGACCCGGGCCCGGACCGCCCGTCGTTGCCGGCCGCGACGGCGAACAGCACGCCCTTGTCGGCCGAGATCTTGTTGATGGCCGCCTCGATCGGGTCGATCTCGGGCCCGTCGGGGCCGCCGAGGCTGAGGTTGACGACCTGGGCGCCCTGCGCGACGGCCCACTCGATGCCGGCCAGGATGCCGGAGTCGTCGCCGAAGCCGCTGTCGCCCAGGACCTTGCCGTTGAGCAGCTTGGCTCCCGGCGCGACGCCCTTGAACCTCCCGCCCGACTTGGCGCCCGTACCGGCGGCGATCGAGGCGACGTGGGTGCCGTGGCCGTAGCGGTCCGCGGTGCTGCCGGAGTGGGAGAAGTCCTGCGCGGCGAGGACCTGCCCGGCGAGGTCGGGATGGCCCGCGTCGATCCCGGTGTCGAGGACGGCGATCTTCACGCCCTTGCCGTCGTAGCCGGCCGCCCAGGCCTTGTCGGCGCCGATCTGCCGGGTGCTCTTGTCCAGGCGCGCGGTACGGATGCCGTCGAGCCAGACGGAGGCGACGCCGGAGGCGGTGGCGCGGCGAGCGGTGCCGGCCTGCCCGTCGGTGCCGGCCTGCTCGTCGGTGAGGGCCTCCCAGAGCGCGGCGGCCTTGGCCGGGGTCGCGGTGACGGCCTCCGCGTCGAGCAGGCCGTACGTACGCTCCACGCGCAGGTCGCCGCCGGAGCGTAGGGCGGACCGGGCGGCCGGTGCGGCGCCCTCGTAGCGGACGATCAGCCCCAGCCGGTCGCCGCGGGCCTTGAGGTACTCGGGCCGGGTGAGCTCGGTGAGGTCGAAGAGCCGGGGGTCGAGCCGGCCCGAGTCGATCAGACGCTGCGCGTCGAGCGGGACGAAAGTGCTGCGCCCCTGGCCGCGGCGCACCGAGACGGGTATCTTCTCGCGGCCCTTGGCCGGGACGAAGCCGACCGGACGGCCCTCGGCGTCCACGGTGACCCGGTCCCCGGTGATCAGGGTCAGCCGGGTGAACCCCGGCCGGGCCGAGGCCCCGCCCTGCCGGGCCTCGGAGGGGCCGGGTGTGGGCGCGGCCGCGACCGGGGCCGCCAGGCCCGCCGCGAGCGCGACGGCGGCGACGGCCGCCACGGCGGCCGCCCCCGTCCGCCGATTGCGAAATGTGCACACGTCAATTCCCCCTGGAAGACAAGCGATCACCCGCGGGAGGAACGTGACACCGCGGGGACCTCAGTGTCGCCCGGCGGCTGACGGCCGATCAATGACCGTTCCGCAACAGGTCAACGCGTCGGAACGTCATATTCCGCACCGGGCTGTCGCAATGGCCCGGAGCGGCCCGTTCGATGCCGTCAGGCCCGCTCGGCCGGGAGGCGGCGCAGGGCCTCCCGGCGGGTGAGCGGGGCGATGCGGGTGCCGTGCCGTTCCACCCAGGCGAGGACGAACTCGGGGTCGCGGGTGGAGGTTTCGCGCAGGACCCAGCCGAGCGCCTTGCGGAGGAAGAACTCCCGCTCGTCGACGAGGGCGTCCGCGTAGCGGGTCAGGCGGTCGGTATCGGCGCGGCCGGCCCGGATCGCGGGCAGCAGTGCCAGGAGCGCGGAGCGGCGGAGCCAGAAGTCGGGGTCCGCGACCCAGCGGTCCAGCACGGGGCCGGCCGCCGGGTCGCGCAGGGCGATCGCGCCGGCGCAGTGGACGGCCAGTGGATCCACCAGGGCCCAGGTGCGGCACTCCCGCAGCAGGGCTTCGACGGCCGGCAGATGTGTCGCGTCCATGGCCCTGGCGTACTGCACGAGGAGTTCGACCGCCGCCCAGCGGTACTCGTACACGGGCCGCCCGTCGCCCTCGCCGGCGGACCACAGCTCCCGGGCGAGGGCGAGGACGTAGGGCGCCGGTCGTGCGCCGAGCGCCCGGCGGGTCCGGGTGACCTGGCGGCGCATGTCGGGCACGCCGACGCCCAAGTGGTGGAGGTCGCTGTGCAGATAGGCGCGTTGCTGCTCGGCGCGGGCCGGGTCGGCCCGGTCGGACAGCGCGGCCCGGAGTTCCCGGGCCGGGCTGCCCGCATCGGGGTCGGCGTGCACTCCGGTGCCGCCGCGCGCGCCGGTGTCGCCAACCGTGCCGGTGCCGCCGCCCGTGTCGGAGCCGCCACCCGTATCGGCGTGGCCGCTCATGCCGGTGCCCATGCCGGTGCCGTCCGTCGCCGTCATGCCGTTTCCTTCCGTGCGCTCCCGGGGCGGCCGGAACCGCCGGGACGGCCGGCTGCGGGCTCCGTTCGGGCTTCCGTTCGGGCGTCCGCTCGGGCGTCCGTCCAGGCGTCCGTCTGTCGGGTCAGCCGGTGGAGCAGCTCGCGTACGGCGGCGAGATCGGCGTCCGGCAGCCCTTCGCCCATCGTCCGGTGCGCGGCCGCCGCCCGGGCGGTGATCGCGCCCAGGGCGCGCCCGCCCGCCGCGGTGAGGGCGAGCAGGGGCGAGGTGCGGTGGTCGGGATTCTCCCGGAACTCCGCGAGGCCGTCGCGCACGAGCTCGTTGGCGATGCGCTGGACGCCCTGCCGGGCCACGCCCAGGCGGCGCGCTGCCCGGGCCACCGGCAGGGATTCCTCGCTGACCACGCTCATCAGCTGCCAGCGGGCCTGCGTCTGCCCTTCGGCCGCCGCCAGTGCTTCGCCCGCGCGGCGCAGCGCACCCGCCGCCTCGAAGACGTCTGCGACGAGGAGGGCCAGTTCCTCCGCCATCCGCCGTTCCCACCTCTCCATCATTCGACAACATGTTGTCTGTTTGTCATCATGATGGCATATCCGGCGCGGCGTTTCCAGGCGCACGCGCACCCCCACCGGACCCACGGAGAACACCATGACCAGCACCGAAGCGATCAGCCGACTCCGGACCGCGATGGAAATCGGAGCCGCGGTCCGCCCCCGGGTGGGCGGCTTCCCCTACCTCGCCGAGAGCCTGCGCCAGGCCGGGGTGACCCACTGCCGCATGGCGGTCCCGGCCAATGCCTTCCTGTACCTGACCGAACACGGCAACGTGGTGGTCCAGGGCGAACCGCTGGTCACCGGCTTCGCGCTGGCGCCCCGGTTCGACCGGGCGGGCCTGATCGCCGCCCTGCGCGCCGACCAGGCCGGCGAGACGGCGTTCCCCGAGTTCGCCCGCGGCTGCTGGGAGGCCGGGATCGTCTGGTACGAGGTCGACACCGCGGCCCGTACCTGCACGTACCACGGCGCCGACGGCGAGTCCTACACCGAGGGCTACCCGGCCGTCACGCTCCCGGACCACCGGCGACCGTGATCCCGGCGCGCTCGGCGAGGACCAGGACACTACGCCGCGCCGCGCCATGCCGGGGCGGACGGATCGGTGCGCGATCCGATGGCTCACGGGCGACGGGCCGCCTCCCCGGGTGAAGGAGGCGGCCCGCCGGGCCTTCCACGTACGGCACGCGTCATTCTGCGCGTGCACCGGGCGTCAGCACTGACGCAGTCCCGGAGCCGGGTCGACCGAGGTGTGGACGTCCACGGCGGGTACGTTGCCCCACTGGCCGTTGTCCAGCTGGGTCCAGTACCAGATGTCGTTTCCGCCGCCGTGCCGGTCGCCGTGGCCCCAGCACTGGAACCAGCTGAAGCCGGTGTTCAGCGGGCCGCGGACGGCCGAGTTGTACGAGCGGTGCTCGTAGCCCTTGGCGCCGGCACGGTTGCCGCACCACAGGCGGCCGTCGGAGCGGACCCCGCATTCGGCCGCGGCGGCCGTGCCCGTGCCCGGCATCGCGAGGGCGGGTGCGGCGGCGGTGGCCAGGCCGGTGGGCAGGGCGGCGGCGGCCAGGGCGAGGGCGATCTTCGTACGTGCGGACATGCTTCCTCCTTGGGTGCGGCTCCGACGGTCGGCGCGGAGCCCGGTGAAAGTGGTGCCGGCGGCTGCCGGAAGGTGGTGCCGGTGGTGCCGGTGGTGGCCGTGGGGGGCTCTTGCGGGGCCTGTGGTGGTCCGAGGGCGGGCGCGGCACGGCGCGCCGGGCCGGGCGTACACCGTCCGCGCGGTCAGGGGCAGGTGGGAACGCCGTCCAGCCAGGCGGGTCCCTTGATGTAGATGTTGGTGATCCAGGCGCCGTACTCGGGCAGGTAGGACCAGGCGTCGTTGGTGTAGCCCTCGGCCGTCACCGTCTCCGCGTGCTTCTGGCACTGCACACGGATCCGGGTCGGGCCGGCGAACCGGTGCACCCGGGCGCTCCCGGTGGACGGCTCGGTGTGCGTCCACACGTCCGTGCCCCAGGTGCTGAACGTGCCCTGCTGCGCCGCCCCGTCGACGCGGACCGCCCCGGCGTAGTCACCGCCCAGGCGCACGTCGCTGACCATGATCCGGGTGCCCGACTGCCGGGCCTCCACCATCCGGCCCGCGCCCAGGTAGACCGCGATGTGGTGGATGGCCCCGCCCGAGCCCCAGGCCAGCAGGTCCCCCGGCAGCAGCGGCCCGGTGCCCTGCTCGGGGCCGAAGCGGGCCGCCGCGTGCGGGGTCTCGAACTGGTGGCGCGAGTTGCCGGGCAGCAGGTCCCGTCCGGTGGCGCGGGCGTACGCGTACCGCACCAGTCCCGAGCAGTCGAAGCCGAGGCGTTCGGGGTCGTGTTCGCTGGCCGGGTCGGTCGGATCGACCTGCCCGTACGTCGGCCCCGGCTCGGGTCCGTGACCGCCGCCCCAGGTGTACCAGACACCGATCTGCTCGCAGGCCGCGCGGACCGCGCTCTCCGCCGTGGCGGAGGCACCCGGGGCGAGCACCGCGCAGTCCGCCGCGGCCCCGGCGGCGCCGGACCCGCCCGTGCCCGGCGCGGCGAGGGAGGCCGTGGCTCCGACGGCGACGAGCAGCAGCGCCGTCGCCGTCGCGCCGGCGGCCCGGCACAGGGCGCGCACGGCTCCCCGCATGCCGCCGCCCCTGGGTCCTCGGGGCGCCCCCGGCAGGGGTGTTCGCGCTGCTCCCGTTGCTCCTGCCCCTCCCGTTGCTCCTGCCTCTCCCGTCGCTCCTGACCCTTCCGACGCCAGTGTCGTCGCCGTTCCCGTCACGGCCGTCGCCCCCCTCGTCCCGAGCCGCGTGCCGCAGGCCGCGCTGCCCGGCCCGTTCACCCCGTGGACCCCTCGCATCGTGTTCCCCGTTCCCCGTTCCCCGTCGTTCGCGCCGGTGTTCGCAATCGCGGCGCCGTGCTCACCGACCCGTTCGCCGGCCCTCCGAGACTGGCGCGCCGCCGAGACCCCTGTCGAGGACCCACGCGTCGCCCAGCCAGGTGGGAAACGGGAAACCCCCGGGAAACCCCGTCCCCGCCTGGCCGGTTGCCGTGGCCGAGGCCCGCCAGCCGGTCGGCCGGCCGAGGTCGGTCGCGGTCGCGAAGGCAGCGGTGCCGTGGCCGCGCGGGAAGGAACGGGCGCGGTGCGGGCCGGGGGGAGGGACCGGCGGGTCCGTCGGCGGCTCAGCAGCGCGGCCGGTCGGGGAGTTCGGGCAGCGACAGGTGCCGCCCGCCCACCCGGTCCGGGTCACCGACCAGCGCGCAGATCCCGTCGACGCTCGACTGCGGGTCGAGCGACCAGAGCCGGACCGTCCCGTCGGTGCCGCTGCTCGCCGGCCGCCCGGCGACCGGGTCGAACACCACGCCCCACACCGCCCCGTCGTGACCGGCCAGGGTCGCGTACGGGCGGCGTCGGCCGACGTCCCAGAGCCGTACGCTGCCGTCGATCCCGGCACTCGCCAGGAGACGCCCGTCCGGCGCGAACGCCACTGCCCGCACCGCCCCGGTGTGTCCGGTGAGCACCGCGGCGCCGCCGCCCGGTGCCGTCCGGTCGGCCCCCGGCGCCCAGGACCAGACCCGTACGGCGCCGTCGTTGCCACTGCTCGCCAGGCGCAGGCCGTCGGGGGAGAAGGCCACGCTGCGCACCGCTCCGGTGTGGCCGCGCAGCACCGTCCGCTCCGCGCGGGCCGTGACGTCCCACAGCCGTACCGTCAGGTCGTCGCTGCCGGTGGCCAGCAGCCTGCCGTCCGGACTGAACGCGACCGCGTTGACGAAGTCCTGGTGCGCGGTCAGCGTGCTCAGCTGCCGGTGCCCGGCGGTGTCCCAGAGCTTGACCGTACGGTCGGCGCTCGCCGAGGCCAGGGTCCGGCCGTCGGGGGAGAAGGCCACGGCGAACACCGAACCGCCGTGCCCCTCCAGGGTGGACAGCAGCGTGCCGCTGGCGGCGTCCCACAGCCTGACCTTGCGGTCCGCGCCCGCCGAGGCGAGCGTGCGCTGGTCCGGGGAGAACGCCACCGCGAACACGGCTCCCTGATGCCCGGTCAGCGTCGCGGCGAGTCGGCGGTGCGCCGGCTCCCACACCCGTACGGAGCCGTCGGTGCCCGCCGAGGCCAGCAGCCGGCCGTCGGAGGAGAACGCGGACTGCCACAGCTGCGCGAACGGCCGCGCGACCAAGGCGCCGCGCCCGGGGTCCCACACCACCGCGGACTGGTCGAAACTACCGGTGACCAGCAGGTCGCCCGGGCCGGTCGCCACCGCCAGGACGTAGTCGGTGTGCCCGGCGAAGGTGTGCGCGACGCGGTGGTCCACGGCATCCCACACCTTCGCCGTCCCGTCACCGCTCCCGCTCACCAGTCCGGCCCCGTCCCGGGTCCAGGTCACCGCGTTGACGTCGTCGCTGTGCCCCCGGAGCACCGCCGTCGCCGCCCTCCCGGCCCGTCCGGGACCGGCGGAACCGCCGGTGTCCCAGACGCGCACGGTACGGTCCGCGGCGCCCGAGGCGACGCTGCGCCCGTCCGGGGCGAAGGCCACCCCCAGCACCGCGTCGGTGTGGCCCTCCAGGATCGCCGCCGGGGCCGCGGCCGCCCCGGCATCCGTCGCCCCGTCCGGCGCCCGATTCGACGCCGGGTCAGGCCCCCGCCCCGCGCCGGTCACGTCCCACAGCCTGACCGTGCGGTCGGCCGAGCCCGAGACCACGGTCCGCCCGTCCGGCGCGAAGGCCACCCCGTGCACCGTGTCCGTGTGCCCCGGCAGGGTGGTCGCGAGCCGCCGGGTCGCCACGTCCCACAGCCGCACCGTCCCGTCCATACCGCCCGACACCACGGTCCGGCCGTCCGGGGAGAAGGCGACCGCCCGCACCCCGCCGCTGTGCCCGTACAGGATCCCGGCGACCTGCCGTTCGGGCATGCGCCACAGCCGTACGGTGCCGTCGGCGCCCGCCGAGGCCAGCAGTTTCCCGCCCGCCCCGAACGCCACCCCCTGCACCGCCCCGCCGTGCCCGGTCAGCACCCCCAGGGACGTGCGGCGCTCCGGCCCGCCCCACAGGCGGACCGTGCCGTCGCTGCCGGCCGTCGCCAGTACCCGGCCGTCCGGCGCCAGCGCCACCCCGTTGACCGCCCCGGTGTGCCCGGTCAGCCGGCCGCCGAACGCCTGACTCTGGGTGCTCAGCAGCGCCCCGCGGGCCTCGGTGGTCGGCGCGGTCCGGTACGCCTCGGC
This sequence comes from Streptomyces sp. NPDC043853, assembly GCF_056436025.1. Taxonomy (NCBI): domain Bacteria; kingdom Bacillati; phylum Actinomycetota; class Actinomycetes; order Kitasatosporales; family Streptomycetaceae; genus Streptomyces; species Streptomyces sp. NPDC043853. The sequence continues at coordinate 47,289 of NZ_JBWKDJ010000011.1, read as the reverse complement.
CGCGAGCAGCATGGAGACCTCGGGCCGGCCCGCGGCCATCGCCGCCGACCGCACCGCCATCGCCTGGGACTGCGCCACCCGCCGTTCCGCCACGGCCTGGGACCGCTGGTGGAAGGCCAGCCCGCTCGCGCCGACCGCGACGACCAGCAGCACGGCCAGCGTGGCCAGCAGCCGGCTGCGGGCCCGCGCCTGCCGGAGCGCGCGCTGCCGCCGCCGGTGTTCCTCCGCCCGGCTCGCCGTCAGGAACTCCGCCTCCACCGGGCCGGGCGGATCCTGACCGTCCTGCCGCTCCGCCCACTCGTCGGCCGCCGCGAGCCGGTTGCCGCGGTACAGCAGTTCGGGGTCGCGGCCCTCCCGCAGCCAGGCCGCTGCCGCGTCGGTGAGCTGCTGGTGCAGCAGCAGCCCGGCACGGTCGGTGTGGATCCAGTCGCGCAGGCGCGGCCAGGCCCGCAGCAGCGCCTCGTGGGTGATCTGCACCGCGGACTCCCCGGCGGTCACCAGCCGCGCCCGGACCAGGGAGTCCAGCGCGGCCGAGGCCGCCCGCGGGTCCCGGGCGGCCGAGGTCAACCGGTCGGCGGCGGCCGGGCGGCGGGTCTCCACCTCCCCGTCGCCGAAGTGCACCAGCTGCAGCAGCACCCGCCGGGCCGCCTCCCGGCCCGCGGGGTCGAGTCCCGTGTAGACCTCCTCCGCGGTACGGGCCACGGCGCCGCGGAGGCCTCCCGTCGCCTCGTACGCTCCCACCGTGAGCGTCCGGCCCGACCGTGCCTTCCAGGTGACGAGCAGCGCGTGGGAGAGCAGGGGAAGGGCGCGGGCCGCGCCGCCGGGGTTGCCGTCGTCGGCGCCGGCGTCCCGCAACAGCAGCTCCACCAGGCCCGGTTCGAGGACCAGTCCGGCGCGTTCGGCGGGCCGGGTGATCGCCGTCCGCAGCTCCTCGCGGGTCATCGGGGCGAGGACGAACAGACCGTGGGTGAAGACCTCCGCCAGTTCCGGGTACGCGAGACAGCGCCCGCTGAAATCGGCCCGCAGCCCGAGCACCACCCGCGCGGCGGCGGGCCCGGTGCCGCCCGCGCCCGTGGGCGGGCCGGCGGCGAGGGCGGCGAGCACGGCGAGGAAGGCCCGCCGTTCCGCCTCGTCCCGGCACTGCGTGAACACCTCCTCGAACTGGTCGACGACCAGCACCGGCCCGGCCGGGTGCGGGCCCGCGCGCAACGCGGCCGCGAGCAGCTCGGGATGCGCGGCCAGTGCGCGTACGGTCGGCGCGGGAGCGGGGACGAGCCCTTCCCGGGAGAGCGCGGCCAGGAGTTCGGCCAGGGGATGCGCGGTCGGCGTGCACACCACCACGGGTGTCAGCGGCGCCGCCGGGCCGTGCCCCGCTGGGTCCTGCCCCGCGGGGGCCTGCCGCTTCTGCCGCAGGGCGGGCACCAGCCCGGCGCGCAGCAGCGAGGACTTGCCCGCCCCGGAGGGGGCCACCACGGCGAGCGGGCCCCGGCCCGCCCGGCCGGCGAGCCGTTCCACCAGCGCGGTGGTGGCCTGCTCCCGGCCGAAGAACCAGGCGGCGTCCCCGGTGCCGAATCCGGCCAGCCCCCGGTAGGGGCAGTCGGCCGAGGGCTCCGCCTGCCGGGGGTGCGGCAGCTCCGGCACCAGTGCGGCCAGGGCGCCACCCGCCCGCAGGACCGCGTCACAACTGCGGGCGAGATCGGGGGTGGCCGGCTTCCCACCGTTCTCGATCTTGCTCAGGTATCCCTTGCTGTAGTGGACGAGCCGGGCGAGCGCGGCCAGGGACAGGCCGCGTTCCGTTCTGGCCTCCCGGAGGGCCGGCCCGAAGGCGGTCGCGCCCACGGCCGACCCGAGCGCACCCCCGCCCGGTTCGCCCGTGCCCGGTTCGCCCGTGCCCGTTGTCGGCGCGTCCGTGCCCGCCGCGGGCCCGCCCGCGCCTCCCGCCGTGTCGGCCGTGCCCGTGGCCTCGGGTTCCCCACCGTGGGCGCCGCCCCCGGCTGCCATGGCCCCGGACTCGTCCGGCGACGGTCCGCCTGTCCCGTCCATGCGTGCCCTCCGCGCAGATGCGGCTGCACACGCTAGCGACCCGGGCCCGTCCACCGCGCGGACCACTGACCCGTTCGGCTGAATCCCGACGCCGCCGGGAACCACCGGAACGGACCGGTCTCGCACGGTCCGCCGACCGGGCCGGCGGGCCGTCTCCTCCGGATCGTGTCCGCCGGTCGGAATACATGTTCATTGCCGGGCTGTTCTGGCCTGGCTCGCCCTCATGTTCTTCAACCGTCTGCTGGGCAAGAGCGGCGGCGAGGGCGTGAACGGCGACACGATCACCGAGGAAGTCCGGCGCCGGATCAGCGGTCCCGACGCCCTCGGCCAGGCGCACTGACGCGCCCAGTGGGCGCGGAAGCCGCCGGGCGGCACCCGCTCCCCGAGCCGCGACGTCAGGCGTCGAGCGCGGCGAGTACCGCCCGCGCGAAGGCGACCAGGGGCTCGGGGCCGGAAGGTTCGATGTGACCGAGGTACACGTGCCCGCCGCCGAAGGGGTTGGAGTAGAGCGGCTCCCCGTTCGCGGCGGTGCCCACGCGATCCCGTTGCGCGCTGAAATACGTCTCCACGGACAGGTACAGCTCGGGGCCGTAGCCGACCGTGGCCCGGACATCGGCGTACCCGTCGTACCACAGGCGGAAGTCCGGCTCCCCGGCCCACCTGTCGATGGTGTCCAGGATGCCTTGCGCGAAATCCCGTACGTCCGCTTCTTCGGCGACTCCGGCCAGTCGGGGTATCGCGGCGACCGGGGTGCCGATCTCGTAGAGCCAAGCACCGTCCGCCTTGCGCCGCCTCAGCCTGAACGGGACCGGCCGGCCCTCGGAGTAGTAGTCGTGCAGTCCGGCGAACTCGACCACGATCTCGCTGTCCGCCGTCACCTTCTGAGGATCCATGATCGAACCCTAGACCGGGATCGGGCGCGCTCGCGGAGAGCCGGGCGTCCCGTACGTCCCTTTGTCGTGCACGCCGGACCCGCGTCCAGCACCTCTCGGAAACCCTGACGGTTCCTGACACGGAGCGGCCCTACCGTCGGACCGCACCAGCACCGGCAAGGGGACCAGCAGCAGGCCCCGCACCCACTCCCCGGCAGAGAACCGAACAGGAGACCGCCATGTCACCGACCGACCCGACCGACCCGACCGACCCCACCTTCCCCACCGGCCAACTCGCGGTGTTCGAGCTCCGCCAGTACACCCTGCGATCCGGCCGGCGGGACGAACTCGTCGAACTGTTCGACCGGGAGTTCGTCGAAACCCAGGAGGAAGCCGGGATGGCCGTACTCGGTCAGTTCCGGGACCTCGACGACCCGGACCGCTTCGTCTGGCTGAGAGGCTTCCGGGACATGGCCGCACGGCACCAGGCACTGACGGCCTTCTACGGCGGCCCCGTCTGGGCGAAGCACGGCCCGCAGGCCAACGCCACCATGAGCGACTCCGACGACGTCCTTCTCCTGCGCCCCCTGTCGGACGGGAGAGGACTCCCCGCCTTTCCGTCCCGACGGACCCGGCCGAGGCCCCGGCCGGGTGCTCCGGCCCCCGAGCGATTCGTGTCCGCCGCCGTGTGGTCCTTCCCGCCGGGGCTGCGCGACGGCATCGCGCTGATCCGGGACGGTCTCCTCCCGCTGCTCCGGGAGACGGGACCGGCGCCGCTCGCCGCCTTCGTCACCGAGACGGCGCACAACACCTTTCCCCGACTGCCGGTCCGCACGGGGGAGAACGTCGCCGTGGTCTTCACCTCCTACCCCGACGAGAACACCCACCGCCGCCACGTGACCGCCGTACGAGCGCATCCCCTCGCGCGGGACGAGATCCTGCCGGGCATCGAGCGATTCCAGGCAGCCGCCCCGCAACTGCTGCGGCTGGCGCCCACGGGCCGCTCACTCTTCTCCTGAGGGGAAGGGGAAAGGGGTCACCAAGCGACCTGCCGATAGTCCTTGAGGAGGACGCCGTGGACGGGTGCGCCCGCCTGCCCCTGCACGATGGGGTGGTAGACGCGGGCCGCCCCGTCGACGATGTCCAGCGGAGGACGCCATCCGGTGGCGGCGTGCCGCTCCCGCGCGGGAAGCGGCTTCTCGTCGGTGACCCAGCCGGTGTCGACGCTGCACGTGTGGATGCCGCGGGCGGCCAGATCGGCGGCGCTGGTACGCGTGAGCATGTTCAGGGCCGCCTTGGCCATGTTGGTGTGCGGGTGGTCGCCGGTCTTGTTGCGGACGGTGAACTGGCCTTCGACGGCTGAGACGTTGATCAGGTAGCGGTGCTGGTGCGGGGACGCCTCCATCAGGGGCAGCAGCCGGTCGGCGAGGAGGAACGGCGCTACGGCGTTGACCAGATGGACCTCCAGCATTTCGGCCGGATCGACCTGTCCCAGCCTCAGCGTCCAGGAGTTGACGGCGGCGGTCTCGGTCAGCAGGCCCGCCTCGTCGACCGTCCCGTGCGGCATCGGGGCGGCCGCCGCCGTGGGGTGGGCCAAGGCGTGCCGCGTGCCGGCCCGCGGGCTGAGTTCCGCCGCCCACGGCAGGGGTGCCGTACGGGGGCCGGGCGCGAGGAACCCCGGAGCGGTCCAGATCCGAGCCGGGGGGAGCGCGGTCCGCCCGGTCTGCGTCGTCTGCGCCGTCTCGGCGGCAACGAGTGCGCTGTAGGCATGAGGGGAACGGCGCAGGGTCTGGGCCGCGTTGTTGACCAGAATGTCCAGGGGCAGGCCCTCGGCGAGCAGATGGTCGGTGAAAGCGATGACCTGCCGGGGGTCGCGCAGGTCCAGGGCGGCGATCCGCAGCCGGTCCCACCACTTCGCCGCACCGGGCTCCGCGGCGAAACGGCGTACCGCGTCGCGCGGGAAACGGGTGGTCACGGTGAGCTCCGCCCCGTCGCGCAGGAGCATCAGAGCGGCCTGGTAGCCGATCTTTACGCGGCCGCCCGTCAGCAGCGCGCGGCGGCCGGTCAGGTCGGTGCGGGCCGTGCGCCGGGTGAGGTTGTCCTCGGCGCACCCGGGACACAGCCGGTGGTAGAAGTGGTGGACCTGACGGTAGTGGTTCTTGCAGACGTAGCAGCGTTGCGGACGGTTGAGCAGCCCGACCGGCTTGGCGTCGCCCGGGGTGTCGGCCACTGACCGGACCTTCGTACCGGGCCCTGACCGTGGCCCGGGCCGCAGCTGGACGTACTCCCGGACGGTCAGGCCCGGCTCGGTGCCAGTGCCAGTGCCGGTGCCGGTGCCAGTGCCAGTGCCAGTGCCGGTGCCGGTGCCGCTGCCGGTGCGGGAGCCGGTGTCCGAGCGGGCGCCGGTGGGCAGCGCGGCGTCCATGATCCGGTCCGCGGCGCCCGTCGTGGTGGCGGCGAGCAGTTCCGCGTCGGCTGCCGCCCGGCTCGCACGGGCCAGGGCGCGGCGCCGGTGCCGCCCGTCGCGGACGAACGCGCCGGCCGCCCGCTCCAGCAGGTGGCGCTGCGCGTCGTCCACCGGCAGCTGCCGCGCCCGCTCCAGCAGATCCAGGCAGGCCCTTATGAGCTCGCCGTCCATCGGGGTACCCGAGGCGGGAGCGACCGCGACCGTTGCCTGCACGACAACTCCTTACCGCACGCGTGAACGCGCGAGTGGATGAACGAATGAACGAATGAACGGATGGGCGGATGAAGGGATCGGCCGGGCGAAGACGGCCCATGATGCAGGAGCGCGGAGGCCTCCGTCACTCGCATTTCGTACGGGAGGGAGCAGGCCACCGGCGTCCCCGGGACAGCGCCCGGGGTGCGGCGTACGCTCGTGAGCGGAGCCGGCCCCCGACCGGACCGCGGGAGGATCCATGACCGCGCTCGGCGACCTGATCGAGATCGACGACCGGACCGTACTGGTCCTCGGGCAGGAACTGGACATCCAGCACGGGCAACCCGACGTCGGCAACGCCCTCGTCCACCGCGCCGACCACACTCTGGTGCTGGTCGACACCGGGGCCACCGCGGAATTCCGCGCGGCCCTGCGCGAGGCGGCCGACCGGGTCGGCCCCTGGTCCCGGGGCCTGGTGCTGACCACACACGGCCATCCCGACCACGTCGCCAACAACGACCTGGCCGACGAGCTGGGCGTGCCGGCCGAGCACTGCGTCCCCGCCGCCGACCTCGACCAGATGCGCGACCCGACCTCGTACTGGGTGCGGGCCTTCGAGCGCATCGAGGGGGCAGCGGAATCCCTGCCCCCGCCCGCCGCGGCCGCCGACACGATCGCGTCGATCTTCCAGCCGATGCGCCCCTTCGGTTCCACGACGCGCACCTACGAGGAGCGACCGCTCGAACGGATCCGGATCGGCTCACCACACTTCACCGGCTGGACCTTCGCCGACGGCGCGGTGCGGGTGCTGCGCAGTCAGGGCCACTGCGCCGGCCATGTGATCGTGCACCTGAGGGACTGCGGACTCCTCCACCTGTCCGATGAGGGCAACGGAGCCTGCGGTGCGATGGTCGACGCAGACCAGCTCAAGATCCAGAGCGTGCTCGGCGCCGTTTCCCGCCTCTTCGAGGAAGGGGAAGCCGTACTCCTCACCGACGGGCACACCTTCACCGTGCGCGGGAGCGCCGAGGCGGTGTCCCACCTGGAGGGGCTGCTGGACCAGGCCACCGCCTTGCAGGAGGCGGCGCTCAGGCTGACCCGGGAGAGCCCGCGGCTGCGGCTGAGTGAGTTCACCGCCCGCTATGCGGAAGCCATCGCCGACCTGGGTGTCGGCGGCGCCAACCCCAACGCGATGTTCACCGCCATGATGGCCGTCAACCAGCTGCACGAGCTCGGACTGCGACCGGAGTCCGGCGACGCCGACGCGCCCTGGTCCCGGCCCGCCCTCCCTCCGGCCTGACTTCCGGCCCCGCTTCCGGCCTGGCCTTCGGCCGGCGTGGACGAGGCACTGGTATCGGCCTGCCGCGTGCCGGCCGGTGTGGGAGCGCGCGGCGGGGGCAGGTGCGGTGAGGCGCACCCCTTCGACGGCGCCCTTCCAAGGAGGCCTCCATGTTCCGCGTGACCGCTGTGATAGACGTGCTGCTCGACGCGACCCCCTCGGCCCCGCTGCCGCTTCGCGCGCGACTGTCCTACAGCTCGGCCGACCCCTTCGCGGTGCGCGCGGAGTTCCTCCACTCGGCGGGAACCCTGGCGTGCTGGCACTTCGACCGCCAGATGCTCGCCGACGGCCTCCACGGCGCGGTGGGGGAGGGGGACGCCCGTTTCCGTCCCGCCGCCACCGAGACGGGGCCGGCGCTCCTGATGGAGCTGAGCGGCCGGAACCCGCACGGGCCCGCCGCGGCCGTCGTCCTGGCGGACTCGCCCGCCGTGGCCCGCTTCCTCCGGCAGACCCATGCCCTGGTCCCGCCGGGAACCGAGGATCTGGACGTCGACGCCCATCTCGACGCCCTCCTGGCCGGATGACCGCACAGAGCCCGACCCGCACCGTCGGCAGAACACTCGGACCGGGCATCCAGGAAGAGCACTCTGGAGAGCACCCGGGAAGAACACCCGGGAACAGCACTCAGGCCGGTGACCGGCCGTCCACGGGAACGCGCAGCCGGCCGGCCACGGAGGTCAGGGCCGCTCCCAGGGGCAGCGCGACCCGGGTCAGGGCGTGCCGGTCGCCCCGGGTCGGGTCCCGGTTGACGATCAGCACCGGCTTGCCGGCTTCGGCTGCCTGCCGGACGAACCGGAGCCCGGACATCACCGTCAGCGAGGACCCCAGGACCAGCAGCGAGGTCGCCCCGCCGACCAGGGCGCGGCACTGCTCGACCCTCCGCGGCGGAACGTTTTCGCCGAAGAACACCACATCGGGCTTGAGGATGCCGCCGCAGGCCGCGCAGGGCACCACGCGGAAGTCCCCGACCTGTGCGTCGGTGAGGTCGGCATCACCGTCCGGGTTCATTCCGGCGGCCACCGGATCGAAGCCCTCATTGGCCTCCGCCATCCGCCGGGCGAGTTCACCCCGCGGGCTGAAGGCGCCGCAGGACAGGCAGACGACCCGGGCCAGGCTGCCGTGCAGCTCCACCACGTCCTCGCTGCCGGCGGCCTGGTGCAGCCCGTCGACGTTCTGGGTGATCACACCGGCGAGCAGACCGTGCCGCTGGAACGCGGCCACGGCCCGGTGCCCGGCGTTGGGCCGGGCGCGGCCGAACGTGCGCCAGCCGAGGTGACTGCGCGCCCAGTACCGGCGCCGGGCCCGGGCGCTGGAGGTGAAGTCCTGGAAGGTCATCGGGGTGTGCCGGCTCAGGCTCCCGCCATCGCCCCGGTACGCGGGGATGCCCGACTCCGTGGAGATACCCGCCCCCGTGAGCACCAGCACGCCCCCGGCCTGCAGTGCGTCGGCGACGGGGCCCGGATCCGTGGTGCCGGGCGGCAGGTCCTCGCCGGGGGTCCAGCTCAGTGTGGGCCGCGTGCGCATGCCTACAGCCTACGGAACGCCCACGGCGCGCCGCCCGGTCCTGCCCGGAGCCGGGGTCGACGGGGGAGCGACTCGATCACCGCGGTCGAATCGACCGGATTCCCACGCGAGGGGCGCCGGCCTGCGGGCGCGCCTGGCCCGGCGCACGCGCGCATTCCGGCGTAGGGCACGGGGTGTAACAGGACCTCAGGGCGGGAAGGGAGCCGGTTCGGACGGGACCGTGGGGGTGCCGCCGGTGCGGGGAGGGGACTCGGATGCCGGGTGCGGAGGTCATGTGGGAGGGATCGGGGGCAGCGGGCGAGACCGCCTGCGGCGAGGGCGGCTTCGGCGTCAGCACCCGGGTGGGCCACAGCGAGGGCGAGTCGATGCGGGACGGCCCCCACACCGTCCGGAGCACCTACGACGGTGAAGCGAACGTGGACTACCCCGGCTGCTGGGAAAGCGGCGAGAGCGGTGAGAGCGGCGAGAGCGATGACGGCGCCGGCACCCAGGACGGCCCGCCGGCGCACGGCGACCCCGGATCCACCGTCTGCGGGGAGGCGTACACGGAGCAGCCCCGGACCCTCGGGGGCGGCACTGTCACCGACACCACCACCTACGGGGCCGGCGCCTCCGGCGAGGCCTGAGCCGGAGGCGCGTGGCGTGCGGCAGCGAACCGAACTCCCGTGCGCCGCCCGCCCGTTCGGCGTTCGGCCGTTTCCGGCCGTTCGTCCGTCCCGTCAGGGCCTCGGCCATCGGCGGAGGGTACGCGGCGACCTGCGCGGTCGATCCGATGCCGATCGCGGAGTCGGACGGGTACTCCTCCGGCGCCCCGGTCCGCCGTGCCCCGCGCCGGGATCGTCCGGACCGCTGCGGCTCAGTCCGGCCCCGTCCGGACCCGTCCGGACCCGTCCGGACCGTGCCCGGTCAACGCCCGTCAGCCGGTTCCGCTCGTCGTGATCCGCGCGCACTCCCGGACGACGGCCGCCAGGGACCCTTCCGAGCGCAGCAGCTCCCGCTGCACGCGCGCGCCGTTCCCGCGCCCCAACAGCTCGGCGACGCCGACCCGGACCAGTTCCTCGTCACCGGCATCGGCCAGGGCCGGCCCGATGTGCCGACGGAGCGCGTCCAGCGCGGCCGCGGGCGCGGTCGCCACCATCGACTCCGGGTTCAGCACGGGGCCGTCGACGCCCGACCGGGCGGCCTGCCAGTTCGCCAGCCGCAGCAGTCCGGTGCTGATCCGGGCGGGTGGTTCGCCCGCCCGCCAGGACCGGGCGGCCGTCTCCACCAGCCCCCGTACCAGCGCGGCCAGCAGGACGGGCGTCGACGCGTGGAGGCAGACGTCCGCCACCCTGACCTCCACCGTCGGGTAGGAGGCGGACAGCCGCGCGTCGAAATAGATCATCCCCTTGTCGCGCAGCACCCCCGACTCGACCATGGCACCGACCTCCGCGTGGTAGGCGCCGGCGGAGCCGAACACGTCGGTGGGTCCCGCCGAGGGGAGCCTGTTCCACACCCGGCTGCGGTAGGCGGCGTACGCGGTGTCCTCGCCCTGCCAGAACGGCGAGTTGGCACTCAGTGCGGTGAGCACCGCCAGCCAGGGGCGGACGCGGTCCAGGACCGCGACGCCCTCCTCGTCCGACTCCACCGACACGTGCACGTGGCAGCCGCAGGTGAGCTGTTCCTGCGCGGTCAGGCCGAACTGCCGTGCCACCCACTCGTAGCGGCGTCCCGGTGACATCGAGGGCCGCACCGGCAGCGGTGAGGTGGCCAGCGCGGCGACGACGGCACCGGCGGCCGCCGCGTGCCGTGCCGCCTCCGCACGCCGGCGGACGATCTCCTCCTGGAGCCGGCCCATCTCCGTCACCGGGCGCGTGGCGAACTCGACCTGTTCCTCCTGGAGTTCCGACGCGAGCGCGTGGCCCTCGTCGCCCGGGTCGGCGGGCGCCCCTCCGGAGGCCCGGGCGGCCGCGGCGAGCACCACGCTCGACACGGCCAGCGGTTCGCCGGTGTCCGCGTCCGCCAGCAGCAGTTCCTCTTCCACACCCACGCTGCGCATACGTCCGTCCGTCCGTTCCGTCGGCCCGGAGTGCGGGCCCGTCGCCGTCTCCTGCCCTCACGTGCCGTGAAGTCCTCTCGGTCCCGGCGTACGGCCGGCCACGGAGGCCCGGACTCCAGGACACCAGGCGGGGCGGCTCCGGCGGCCGAGGCGCGTCCGAGGCGCGGTCCGCCTCCGTCGTCCGTGCCCGGTCGGCAGGGTCGGCCGGGCACCACGGCCCGGCACCACGGCCGGGCACCACGGCCCGGCACCACGGCCGGGGACGACAGCCGGGGACGACGGCCGGGGTCAGCGGGGCGCCCGGCGTCGCCGGGCCAGTCCCTTCGCCGCCAGGCCGGCGAGACCGGCGGCAGCGGCGAGCAGCCCGGCGCTACGTCCACGGGCCCACGAGCGCGGCACCGTCGTACGGCGCCCGCTCCGCCACGGCACCGGACCGTTTCGGACGCCCGCGGTCCGCTGTCCGACCCACCCGGCCGTACGGGACGCGAGTCCGGCGATCCCGTGGGCGACGCGGGACGGCAACGCCGGGCCGCGTCCGCCGCGGAACCGAGCGCGCGGCCCGCCGGTCAGGGCCTCCACCGCCTCACCCACCCGCGCACGCACCACCGGCTGAAGGTTCGTCATGTCACTTCTCCTCTCCTGCGGTTATCGGGAGCAGAGTCCGTCATGATGCGCGCCTGCCCCCGATCGCCGTTCCGACGCACGTCCGTTCACGCGTTCGCGGAGCCCGGTTCCCGTGCCGCGGTGCCGCCCCTCGACTTGACAGCGGTCACCTGCGGGCGTAGCGCCGTCATTCTCTCCGGGGCCCGGGGCCCGCCGGTGCAAATCGGACACCGCGGTGATTGAATCGGCCTCCAGTGGGCAGGCGCGCGCTACGTCGATCGCCTGTCCGGTCGGGACCGCAGGGTGCCGACCGTCGGCGCACAGGAGTGAACGCACATGGTGGAGGACGCCCGCGCTCCCGGTGGACGGACGGCCGCAGCGAGGTGGCGGCACCGATCCGGCAGCGGAGCGGGAGGTGCCGTATGTGTGGCCTGAGCGGGGAGGTCCGCTTCGACGGCCGACGTCCGGACCTCGCCGCGCTCGAACGCATGACCGATGAAATGGAGGACCGGGGCCCCGACGGCAGAGGCTTCTGGTCGCAGGGTCCGGTGGCCCTGGGCCACCGCCGCCTCCGGATCATCGACCTGTCGCACCGCGGCGCCCAGCCGATGACCGATCCGCGCCTGGGGATCACCTGCGTCTACAACGGCTGCATCTACAACTACCGGGAGCTGCGCCACCGCCTCGAAGGGCTCGGGCACCGGTTCTCCTCCGAGGCCGACACCGAGGTCCTCCTCAAGGCCTACGGGCAGTGGGGGCGCCGGTGCGTCGAACACCTGGTCGGGATGTTCGCCTTCGCGGTGGTGGAGCACCACACCGGTCGCGTCGTACTCGGGCGCGACAGGCTCGGCATCAAGCCGCTGTACCTCACCCAGGACGGCGACCGCCTGCGCTTCGCCTCCTCCCTGCCCGCCCTGCTGGCGGGCGGCGGGGTCGACACCTCCCTCGATCCGGTGGCCCTCCACCAGTACCTCAGCTGGCACGGCACGGTTCCGGCGCCGCGGACCGTGCTGAACGGCGTCCGCAAGCTCCCGCCGGCCACGGTCCGGGTCGTCGAGCACGACGGAACGCACCACGACCACTGCTACTGGCAGCCCTCGTACACCCGCCGCGCCGACGAGGACGGCGACCCGGAGCGCTGGCGCGAGGCCGTGCACGAGGCCCTGCGCACCGCCGTACGGCGCCGCACGGTCGCCGACGTCCCGGTGGGGGTCCTGTTGTCCGGCGGACTGGACTCCAGCCTGATCGTGGCGCTGCTGGCGGAGGAGGGGCACGAGGACGTGGCCACCTTCGCGATGGGCTTCGAGTCGGAGAACGGGGAGGACGGCAACGAGTTCCGGTACTCCGACGTGGTCGCCCGGCGGTTCCTGACGCACCACCACCAGTTCCTGATCGGCTCCGACCGCCTTCCCGCCGCGCTGGAGACGGCGATCGGCGCGATGAGCGAGCCGATGGTGAGCCACGACGCCGTGGCGTTCCACCTGCTGGCGGAACAGGTCTCCAAGGAGGCCAAGGTGGTCCTGTGCGGGCAGGGCGCGGACGAGGTGTTCGCCGGCTACCACTGGTACCCCCCGATCGCGGCGGCCGCACGCGCCGAGGCACCGGGCGCCTACGAGGACGTCTACTTCGACCGTACGCACGGCGAGGTCGCCGCCCTGCTGCATCCCGACCTGGTGGCCGCGCACGACGCCTCACGGGACTTCGTCCACGCCCACATGGCGGCCCCCGGCGCGCAGAGCGCGCTCGACGCGACGCTGCGCCTGGACGTCCACGCGCTGATGGCCGACGACCCGGTCAAACGCGTCGACAACATGACCATGGCCTGGGGTCTGGAGGCGCGCGTCCCGTTCCTCGACCACGAACTGGTCGAACTCGCCGCCCGCTGTCCCCCGGAGCTGAAGCTGGCACAGGACGGGAAGGGGGTGCTCAAGGACATCGGCCGCCGGATCCTCCCCCGCGAGGTCGTCGACCGGCCCAAGGGCTACTTCCCGGTGCCGGCCGTCCGGCACATGGCCCCGCCGGTGCTCCACCGCGTACGCGACGCCCTGACCGCCCCCGAGGCCCGCCGGCGCCGCCTCTTCGACCAGGACCGGGTGGCCGAGCTGCTCGCCGCCCCGGCCCGCCACCGTACGAAACGCGGGGCCAGCACCCTCTGGCAGGTGGCCTCGCTGGAGATCTGGTTGCAAACCCACGGCATCGGCTGACACTGAAGACTGAACGGTGAGAGTTCCCGGAAGCCCTCGAACAGGCCCCGCCATGCCCCTGGACCGCTCCGAACGGCAGAACCGCTCCCGGCCCCCCGACGCGATCGCGCCGGGCCGGGCCCGGCGCACCGAGGCCGGGTCCGCCGCGCCTCCGGGGCCGCACGGCCACCGGACGACGGCAGGGCCGGTACCCGGCAGCCCCCGGACCGCGCCCCCGCCCGCCCGCCCGGCACGTACGCCGCCGGGACGCCCGGGAGAAGCCGGTACGGCGCCCGAACCCGCCGCGGCGGCCGGGGCGGGACCCGTGCCGGACCCGGCCGCGGCCCCCGTCCCGGTCCGCCTCGCCGACACCGGGAACGCGGCCCCGCCCACCGTGCTCACGGCACACGGGTGCTGGTACCCGTCCGCCGACCCGACCGGTGACCACGTGGCGTACATCTGCGACCGGTCCGGGGTGCCCCAGCTGTGGACCGGTCCCGCCGACGGCGGCGCGGCCCGTCTCCTGGACGCGGACCCGGATCCCGTGACGGAGGTCTCCTGGTCGCCCGACGGCCGGTGGATCGCGTACACCGCGGCGCCGGGCGGCAGCGAGCACACCCGCGTCCTGGTGGTCCGGCCGGACGGCACCGGCCGACAGGTGCTCGCGGGCGCCGAGCCGGGCGCCTCCGCCCACCTGGGCTGCTGGACCCGGGACGGGGCCTCCCTGGCCGTCACCGTCGCGCAGCCCGTAGCCGCCGGCGCCCACCGCGGCGGGGGCCACATGCCACAGGACGCCGACCCCGGCCCGGCCGAGGGCGGCCCGCCGGCGGAGGGGCTCGCCGACCGCGACGGCCACGCGATCCTCCTTCGACCGGCGGGCCCCGCGACGGGCCCGGGACCGCTCGCCCGGGCGGCGGACGGCCGACCGGCGACCGGGCACGGCCCCGTGCCGCCCGTACCGGAGCGGCCCTCCTCCCCGCCGCCCTCACCGCCCTCCCCGCCGGCGTCCCCCGCCGCCGTGGCACCCGACGGCACGGCGGCGCCCGCCGGGTCGGAGGCGGGCGGACGGCTCGCCGCCTACCTCCTGGACCCCGACGGCACCCGGGCACCCCTCCGGCTGTTCAGCGAGGCGGGCGCCGCCTCGCTGCGGGTGTGCGACATCGGCGCCGACGGCCGCCTCGTCCTGCTGCGCCGCGGCCCGCGCGGGCGCCGCGAGGCGCTCCTGCTGGACCGGGACTCGGGCCGCATCACCTTCAGGCTGCACGTCGCCGACGGAGACCCGTGGATCGGCCGGCTCTCCGCGGACTCCCGGAACCTGTGGCTGCGCAGTGACGCCGACCGCGAGTTCGCCGCGCTCGTGCGGGCCCGGCTGGACGCGGACGGGGCCCCGGAGGCCCTGACCGTGGCGGCGGAGCGGCAAGGCACCGCGCTCGACCTGCTGAGCCTCCCCGACCACGGCCGGTGGGCGCTGCTGGCGTGGAACGTGCACGGCGCGACCGAGCTGGAGAGCCTCGGGCTGCAGGGCGGCGACGGGGGAGACCGTCTCGGTCCGCACCACCGGTCGCCCCTGCCCCACGAGGTCGTGACCCGGATGGCGCCCGTCGCGCGCGGCGGGCTGTTCGCCGCCCTGTCCGGCTCCATGCGCAGGCCCGGCATCTGGCGGGTCACCGGCGACTTCGCCCCGGCGCGCACCGGCTGGACCGCGAGCGACCGGGACGCGGCCCCGCCCGGTCGGCCCCCCGTCCGTCCGGTGCCGCTCCGCTGCCGGGCCCGCGACGGGCTGGTGCTCGGCGGCTGGTACTACCGGGCACCGGAACGCGACCCCGGCAGGCCGGCCCCGTGCGTGATCCACCTCCACGGCGGCCCCGAG
Organism: Streptomyces sp. NPDC043853; assembly: GCF_056436025.1. NCBI lineage: Bacteria > Bacillati > Actinomycetota > Actinomycetes > Kitasatosporales > Streptomycetaceae > Streptomyces > Streptomyces sp. NPDC043853. Next base: position 32,158 of record NZ_JBWKDJ010000011.1, on the reverse strand, counting down.
GAGCAGGAGCGGCCGGTGTTCAGCCCGCTCTACCACGAGATCCTCGGCCGCGGGCTCGACGTCTTCGCCCCCGACGTCCGGGGCTCCTCGGGGTGGGGGCGTTCCTTCGTGGACGCCGACCTCGGTACCGGCCGCTTCGCCGCCATCGAGGACGTGGCGGACTGCGCCGCGCACCTGGTCGCCGAGGGGTACGCCGACCCGCTGCGGCTGGCGGTGATGGGCCGCTCCTACGGCGGCTACCTGACCATGGCCTCGCTGGTCTGGCACCCGGAGCTGTTCCGTACCGGAGTCGCCGTCTGCGGCATGTCGGACTTCGCCACCTTCTTCTCCGGGACCGAGCCGTGGATCGCCCAGTCGGCGGCCGCCAAGTACGGCCATCCCGAACAGGACCGGGCCCTCCTGCGCGCCCTGTCCCCGATGAGCCGCATCGACCGCCTGCGCGCACCGGTCCTCGCCGTCCACGGCGAGCACGACACCAACGTGCCCCCGACGGAGTCGGAACAGTTCGTCCGCGCGGCCCGTGACCGCGGGGTGCCGGCCGAGCTGCTGACCCTCCGCAACGAGGGCCACGAGTTCCTCCGGGCGGACAACCGCCGCCTCTACCGGCGGGCCGCCGCCGACTGGCTGCAGCAGCACCTCGCGCCCGAACCCACGCTCCGCTGACGGCCCGCCGACGGGTCCCGCACCCCCTCCCGCGCTCCCTCGGGAATACGACCGCCGCATCTGCCGTTCCGGGGTATAGTTGAATCGTAAACAACTTTGGAAGGGGAGCCATGCAGTTCGGGATCTTCACCGTCGGTGACGTCACACCCGATCCGACGACCGGACGCGCGCCGAGCGAGCACGAGCGGATCAAGGCGATGCTGGCCATCGCGCAGAAGGCCGAAGAGGTCGGCCTCGACGTCTTCGCCACCGGCGAGCACCACAACCCGCCGTTCGTCCCCTCCTCGCCGACGACCATGCTCGGCTACATCGCCGCGCGCACCGAGAACCTGATCCTCTCCACGTCCACGACGTTGATCACCACGAACGACCCGGTGAAGATCGCCGAGGACTTCGCGATGCTCCAGCACGTCGCGGACGGCCGCGTCGACCTGATGACGGGCCGCGGCAACACCGGCCCGGTCTACCCCTGGTTCGGCAAGGACATCCGCGACGGCATCGACCTCGCCATCGAGAACTACGCCCTGCTGCGCCGCCTGTGGGACGAGGACGTCGTCACCTGGAAGGGCAAGTTCCGCACCCCGCTGCAGTCCTTCACCTCCACCCCGCGCCCGCTGGACGGCGTCGCGCCCTTCGTCTGGCACGGCTCCATCCGTTCGCCGGAGATCGCCGAACAGGCCGCGTACTACGGCGACGGCTTCTTCCACAACAACATCTTCTGGCCGGCCTCCCACACCAAGCAGATGGTGAACCTCTACCGGCAGCGCTACGCCCACTACGGGCACGGCACCCCCGAGCAGGCCATCGTCGGCCTGGGCGGCCAGGTCTTCATGCGCAGGAACTCCCAGGACGCGGTCCGCGAGTTCCGCCCCTACTTCGACAACGCACCCGTCTACGGCCACGGCCCCTCCCTGGAGGAGTTCACCTCCCAGACCCCCCTGACCGTCGGTTCGCCGCAGCAGGTCGTCGAACGCACCCTGTCCTTCCGGGACTACGTCGGCGACTACCAGCGCCAGCTGTTCCTGATGGACCACGCGGGCCTGCCCCTGAAGACCGTCCTGGAGCAGCTCGACCTCCTCGGCGAAGAGGTCGTACCGGTCCTCCGCAAGGAGTTCGCGAACCTGCGCCCGGCCGGCGTACCGGACGCGCCCACGCACGCGGCCCGCGTCGCCGCGGCCCGGGAGACCTCGAAGGAGGCGGCACAGGCATGAAGCTCGTCGTCGTATCGGCGGGCCTGAGCTCGCCCTCCTCGACCCGGCTGCTCGCCGACCGGCTCGCGGCCGCGACGCGGCGCCACGCGGACGCCGACCTCGAAGTCATCGAACTGAGGGACCTGGCCACGGAGATCGCCCGGCACTTCGTCACCGGGTTCCCGGCCGCCCGGCTGGCCACCGCGCTCGACGCGGTGGCCGCCGCGGACGGCCTGATCGCCGTGACCCCGGTGTTCGCGGCCTCGTACAGCGGCCTGTTCAAGTCCTTCTTCGACGTCATCGACAAGGACGCCCTCACCGGCAAGCCGGTGCTCCTCGGCGCGACCGGCGGAACGGCCCGGCACTCCCTGGTCACCGAACACGCGATGCGCCCGCTCTTCACCTACCTGCGCGCGCTCGTCCTGCCGACCGCCGTGTACGCGGCCTCGGAGGACTGGGGCGAGAACGGCCTGGCGCAGCGCATCACCCGCGCGGGCGCGGAACTGGCACGCTTCATGGCGCCCGCCGGCGTCGACTCCGCCCCGGACGTGGACACCGCGGCCGCGATCGCGCCCCGCTCGCTCACGGGCGCGATCACTTCGATGCGCTCGGTTCCGGCGGAGGGCTTCGAACCGGTGCCGTTCGAACAGCGGCTGGCCGCACTGCGGGCCGAGTAGCGCGGGCCGACCGGGCGGGCCTGCCGGACCGGTCAGTCGTCCTCGCGCAGCCTGCGCCAGATCCGGGTGCGGTGCAGCACGTAGAGCGAGATGAACAGGACGAGCGCCTGCAAGCCCACGGCGAGCAGCCAGAACTCGTCCTCGCTCTCCAGGTTGTCCGTCAGGAAGGTGAAGTTCATTCCGAAGAACCCGGTCAGGAACGAAAGCGGCAGGAAGACCACCGACACGATGGCCAGCCGGTTGATCACACCGTTCTGCTCGCCGGCGATGAGCGAGGAATAGCTGGCGAACGCCCGGCGGGTGGCCTCCTGGAGGGATTCGATGTCCGCGAGCACCAGTCGCGCGCTGGTCAGGAACTCCCGGACGAGCCGCTGCCGCTCCTTGGGAAAGCTGCGGCTCATCATCCGCCGGGAAAGGACCTCGTCGAGGACCTCCAGGAACGGACGCAGGCTGTGGTGGAGGCGGGCGGACTGGCGGCGCAGCTGCGCCAGCCGGTAGACCTGCTCGGGGCTCCGTTCCTCGAACATGTCGTCCTCCAGTTCCTCCGCCTCCAGCAGGGCCCGCACAGAGGCCCGGCGAAAGGTGCCCAGAGCCTCGCCGAGCAGGAGGAAGAGCACGGCCACGGTGTCGGGGGGCCGCTCGTGCAGCAGGGCCTCGGTGATGCGTTCGGCCAGGTCCGCCCGGCCCCGGTGCACGGTGACCAGGAAGGTCTCGCTCACCGCCACGTGGAGGTGGACGACCCGCTCCTCATGCACCACGGGCACGACGAACCCCGCCCGGTCCCCCAGGTACTCGGCCCGAGGGGGCTCATGGGCCCTCCCGAACCAGTCCATGCCCGCGGTGTCCAGGCCCAGCCGATCGGCGACCGATTCCTCTCCCGCCTCCCGCCCGTCCGGCTCCCTCTCCCTCTCCCGCTCCCTCTCCCGCTGTTCGTCCTCGTCCGGCAGTTCGACGTCGACGAGCACGAAACGGTCGTTGGTCAGCCGGTCGCGGGCCTCCGCCGCATCCGTACGGGTGACGGTCACCTCCGGCATCGACACCACCGTTACGATCATCGCCCTCGCCATCCGTCCCGGAGCCTGCGGCTTCCAGGCTCCGCGCGCCCGCCCCTCCCCGCATGCGCAGGCACTCGTGTGCGCCACCGGGCGGCCCGAACGGATGACGAATTCCGGCTGTCCGTACCTGCCCGACGGCCCGCCCCCGGCCGTCAGCCGCACCCGGGCCCCGTGACCCTCCGGCCGGCCGGAGGGTTGCTGGGGCATGGACACCTACCTGCTGGACGGACTGCTGGACCCCGACGCAGCAGAGCCGCGCCGGCCCCTGCTGCGCGAGGGCGAGGCCCGTGCGCTGATGGTGCTGCTGGCGGAGCTGGACGCGGCCGGACAGCCGGAGGAGGTCAGGGACGCCGCCCGGGAACTGCGCTACCGGATCGGGACCAGACTCACCTGCTGACCGGGACCGCCGCATCGCGATGCTCGCCGAGCAACCTGCCCACCCCGGGAGCACAGCCCTGCGCGAACCCAGGTCCGCGGCGACGCACCCGGCGGCCGTCCCACGTGGCGGGCGCTCCTCAGGGGTGTTCGTACAGCTGGAGGAAGCCGCCGAGGGAGAAGCAGGAAGCGCCGAGCAGCGTGCCCCAGTTGGCGATGTCGGTGCTGATCAGACTGCCGGTGGCGGGGCGGGTGTAGGCGGCCAGCGCCGAGACCATGAAGAGCACGGACCCGAGCTGGTTCACCGCGACGATCCACCAGCCGAGGCTGCGGCTGCGCAGACAGGGCCACGGCCGGTGGCAGATCTCGACGAACCCGAGGTGACCCGAGATCAGGAAGAGGGCGCAGCCGATCACATCGGGCGCCCAGACCAGCCGGTTGACCTGCTGGACGGTCAGTCCCTGGAGGAAGGAGTCCAGCAGATCGACGGCGAACACCAGGGTGCCGACGAGGAGGACGAACGTGCTCAGCCAGTCCACCCGGGTCGGCTCGTAGCTCCACCAGCGCCAGCCGGACGTGACCAGCCGGCCCTCGCCGCCGGGCAGGTGGCGGGGGCCGTTGACGACCTGGAGCAGCGAGACGTAGCCGCCCGTGTTGAAGAACAGACCGCCGGCGAAATAGACCGAGGCGCACGTGGTGGCGTCGCCGGAGCCGAACTGGGCGACGGCGGCGCCGGCCGCGAAGAGCGCTCCGCCGATGATGAAGGCGGTGGCGGCAAGGGTGTTGAGCCCGCGCAGCCTCCGCAGGGCGGCCGGATCGGCGCGGGTGTGCCCGCCGGCGGGGGCCCCGGGCGGGCGGACGGCGATGACTCCGAGCCGACGGGCGGGCCGCGACTCCCACACGGCGGTGCCGCCACCGGGAGGCCGCCAGGTGAGCCGGGTGGTGAACGGTCCCGCGCCCTCGGCGCGCCGACCGGTGTTCCGGCCGGCCCCGCCCCCCGCGTCGCCTGCTGCGTCGCTCATGGCACATCCCGGGTCACTGGGCGCATGGGGCACCTGCCTTCGCGCGCCGCTCCACAGGCACCGACTCTGCCAGAGCCGACCGGATATCGCGGTCATTGCAGAGGCGTTTCATGTACCTCCCTCCCATGTCGCCCGGACCGCCCACCGGTTCGTCCGACGCGCCTCAGGCGTCCGTCCACTCCCGCAGAAGGGCTTCGCGCTCGCTCGGCTTCGGTGTGCCGCCGTGGTCCCAGCTCCAGGCCCGGAGGGTCCGGGGATCTGCCGCGCCTTCCCGGAAGCGGGCCAGGAGGCGCTGCGACAGGGAGACTTCCCGAGAGGTGTAGCCGGCCGTCGCGGCCGGCACCGGCACCTCGGCCGTGCCGTCCTCCGTCTCCAGGACCAGGAACATCCGAGGTGGTTCCGCGCCCACGCATACGGGTCCCATGGTGACCACCGCTTCCAGCACGGCCGCCAGGAAGCGGCCCGCGCCCCGTGCGGGGCCCACCACGGGCGCGGCCTCCACCACGGCGGAACGCAGGCCGGACCACGACCATGACCGGTCGCCGTCCGGGCCCCGCGCGTGCACCCCGTGCGAGGTGACGCGGACGCCGTGCCCCTCCGTGCCCGGCGGGGAACCCACGTACACCGCGTCCTCGGTGATCCAGAACAGCCCTACCATCGCCATCGCTGACTCCTGTCGTACGTGCCGGCCGCATCGGCCTGCGGGGACCTCGTCCGGCGCTCGTTGCGCCTGCCTCCAGTAGGCCCCGCGCGGCCGGGCGGGGCACGTCCCTGCATCTCGGGGCTTGACAGTCCGAGGCGGCGGAACCACGGGGCCCGTCGGCCGGCACGCCGCAACCGTGCGCGTGTCAAGTCCCGACTTCCCGTGCCATGACCGCCGGCCGTGCCCAGGGCGCAATGGAGTCCCCCCTCCTACGCGAAGACGCCGGACGGGCCCGCTGTCAGAGGCGGATGAGAGTCTGCGAGCAGCCCACGACGAAGGAAGGCAGCCGATGGATGGACACACTCCTCGCACAGCAGGCCGCGCCGCCGTCGCGAGCGCGGGCGACGAGGGCGGCCGGGAGGGCGGTGCGCCCGGCGCCGACCGGCGGTTCCACGTGACGACGACGGTCCGGCCCGGCCGACCGGTCGTCGAGGGCATCTGGCAGAGCCGGCCCGCCGCGCTCAAGCGGTACCGCGAGTTCATCAGCACCCACGGCACCGTCCACCGCGCCGTGTCCATCACCCTCTGGGCAGAAGCGGACGGCGTCCTGCGGCCCTTGCGGACGTGGACGAAGGGGCTCGGGGAGGAAGTGCACCCCGTCGGCCAGGGCCTGGGAGCGCCGCGGGGTCACGAGCCCGACAGCCTCTCCTCCAGCCAGTCGAAAACGACCTCGCAGTGCAGCTGAGGGGCCATGGGGGAGCAGTGGAGCTGCGCACCCTCCGCCGCGGTCAGCTCGAGGTAGTCCTTCGGCGAGGTGAGGGCGTCGTACATCCGGCGGGGCTGGCCGGGGTAGAACTGCTCGCCCTCGTAATCCAGCACCAGGGTGGGCGCCTTGATGCGCGGCACCACGTCGGTGATCGACAAGGCCCGGACCCGGGTGGCGGGCGTGTAGAAATCGGTGAACAGCTTCCCCTGGCGGGCCTGGAGCATGGCCGGGACGGAGAACGGCTCGAACCTCTTCTTCATCGTGGCCGCCGCGTCCGGGGGCAGTTCGGGAACGACCTCCTCGTTCCAGATGCGGTTGGTCTCCTCCCGGTCGGGGGTGAGGATCTGCCGGATCTCGGGCGGGAAGCCCAGCCACGGCTCCACGCAGCCGGGCATGGCGACCAGGGCGGCGATCCGGCTCTCGAACGCGGCCGCCCGCGGGGCGAGGTCCCCGGCCATGCTCAGCCCGGTCAGGGCGATCTTGTTTCGGTCCACATCGGGCCGGGCCGCCAGCCAGTCGACGAGGGGCGTGACGACCTTCTCCCACGTGGGAGTGAACACGACCCGGTCGACGAAGAGCAGCTGCCCCTGCCCGGGGCCGTCGTAGACCAGGGCGTTCCAGCCGCGTTCGAGCGCGGCGGGGACCCCGTACGTCCACATGTCCACGTTCTGGCCGTCGCTGCCGTTGGTCAGGATCACGGTGGGCCGGGGAGTGTTCGACAGGTCGGGGCGGAAGAACCACACCGGCAGGGGCGTCGCACCGTACGGGACGGCCGCCTTCACCGGGGCGGGCTCGCACAGGTCGCAGAAGGCGTCCCAGGCGGCGCGGCCCGCCCGGTACAGCCGCTCCTCGCTGCCCGGGTCATCGGAACCGAGGACGAAGAACAGCGCCTGGCCGTAGTACTGGGCGGCACGCAGCGCCCGGAAGCGCCTGGTCCGGCCGTCGGCCGGGGCGCCCGGGGGTGCCTTCAGCAGCCGGTCGCCGAGTTCCCGGAAGGTCTTCACGAACGTCTGCGCGCCCAGCCCCGCCCCATTGATCGCGTTCACGGCGGTGAGGACCTCGCCGACCTCGGAGGCACCGGCACCGGCGGCACCGAGTGCGAGCAGCCCGTTGAAGTTGTACCCCGGGTCCCGGAACAGCGTCATCGCGCCCGGGGTGATGTTCTTCGCGGCCGGAGTCGGCGTCACGGAGCCGCCGGTGGCGGCTGCCGGAGCACCGGGTGCTCCGTCGCCACGGCCGCAGCCCGCGACGAGGGCCGCACCCGCCCCGGCGACGAGCAGGGCGCGACGGGTGGCACCGGAACGCTGATCGCGTGTGTCCGTCATGTCTTCGGACCGTAGCCGCGACCCGGTGCGCCGACATCCCGGCTCCCGCCTCCAGGCCCGCGCACGACACGCCGCCCGGACCCGAACGGGCAGGTCGTGGCCCACCCGCCCGGCCGGCCGGCAGCGCGACCGCCGCCGCGCGCCTTGCGCCGAACGTGCGCCGGCCCCGCGACCCTGCCGCCCACGAACCGGTCGTGACCGATTCCCTCGTGCTCCGGGCCGCCGCCGCGGCGACCCGGTCGCTCAGGCGGCGCCGGTGCCCGCCCCTCCCAGAAGCCGGGTGCGGAACAGGGCGAGCACCTGCTCCAGCGCTGCGCGGGTGGGTTCGCCCGGAGCGTCGATCAGGTGTTCGGTCAGCACGGAGTGTGGGGGCAGTACGGCCTCGGGGTTCGCGGCGGCGCCGTCCAGCTCGACGGCGACGAACGCCTCGCCCAGCTCACGCCGCAGGAACGCGAACCGGTCGCCCGGCACGAACCGGTCCCCCCGGAAGCGCAGCCCCATGACCTGCAGGCCCTCCCGCTCGCAGCGCCCCCGTACGACGGCCAGTTCCGCGGGGCTGATGTCGATCGTCCGCGAGCGGCCGGGCGAGACGGGCACCGGCAGCGACGGCTGGGACAGCACCGGTGCCAGTATCCGCGGGTCGGTGGCCATCGCCAGGGCGAAACCCCCGGTCAGGCACATGCCGACGGCTCCCACTCCCGGGCCGCCGCACCGCTCGTGCTCGTGAGCGGCCAGCGCACGCAGCCACGATACGACCCGCGAGCTGCGGCCCGTGGCCAGCAGGGTGAACTCCCGGCTCACGCAGACCTGCGCGATCGAGGAGGCCGAGTACCGTGCGGTGCCCAGCCGGCCGCGCGCATCGGGATGCGGGTCACGGCCGGGTTCCCCGAACAGCACGGGCAGTACGGCGGTGCAGCCGATGGCCGCCACGCGGTCGGCGAACTCCAGCACCTTCGGCGTGATGCCAGGGATCTCGGCCATCACGATCACGGCCGGCCCGCTGCCGCGTCGCAGGACGCGGCGCCCGGTCCCCTCGTGGGTGAACGTGGTCTTCTCGTAGCCGGTCAGGTCGTGGTCCGCCATGACTGCCCTCATCCCCTCCGCACGCGGCGCCGCGCCGCGCCGCATCGCATCGCTACCGGCCCCGGGAACGGTCCCGCCCGGGCGTGCGAGTCTTCCACGGACGAGCCGCCGCGGGCAGGCCGGGTGGACACCGGGAGGCGACGGACGCGGACGCACCGCGGTCGTCGGCGGGCGGCCTCGTCAGCGGGAGGGGACGGTGGCGGTCCGGGCGTTCCACCCGGAGACCCGTACGCGCGGGGTGGCCTCGCCCGGCCCGGCCGTCCGGCGGGTCGCGGTCAAGCTCACCGATTCGCCTGGCCACAGCGTGATCTGGTTGTCGCTCCAGCGGACGGGCAGCAGGGGAGTTCCGTGCTCGGACACCAGGTCGACGTCGGTGAACAGCGCCGGGGTCTTCGTGGTGCCCGGGTGGCGGAGCGTCACGGTCGTCGTCGACGTCCCGGACGGGGTGACCGTCGTCGTGGCCGTCGTGTCCAGGGAGACCGGGGCCATCGGGTTCAGCCCGGTGAGATCGGCGTAGGAGGTGGTGGGGGTGTGGTACCAGTCGGTGTCGTCGTGTTCGACGAGGTCATCGCGGGTGGAGAGCCAGTAGACGTTGCGGCTCAGCTCCCGGCCGGCGCCGTCGGTGAGCAGCAGCCGGGCCAGGTGGGTGGTGTCCAGGCCGGGAACCGTGGCCGGGACGGTCAGTGAGGTCGTGGTGACCCCGCCGGCCTCGACGCTCACCCCGCTCACCGTGCGGTCGTACTTCTGGGTCCCGTCGGGGTTGAAGAGCGTGAGACGGGCGTTCAGCCCGGAGGCGTCCGTCGTCCGGTTGTTCACGACGCTCACGGCCCGGTCGTCGTAGCCGTACTGCACATGGAGGGGTTCGTTGGCCTTCTTCGCGCCGAAGTAGGCCCCGTTCTGGTCGAGGTAACGGTCGATGAGCTGCCAGTGCAGGGAGGTCCAGCCGCTGTTGAGCATCCAGTAGATGACGCCCGTCGCCGGCGCGTCGGTGTCCTTGGCGTTGCGGGAGTACGCCTCGAACTGCGCCCGCACGTTCTCGTACTGGGCCAGCTGCGCCTTCCGCAGGTAGTCGCCGAGCCCCGTCGGGCTCCCGTAGCGGCCGGCGAGCGCGGCGTCGTACAGCGCGAGCGTGGAGAAGGTGCGCGAGGGGGAGCGGTGGTACTGGGGAGCGGACGGCTCCTTCCAGAGGGTCTCCAGCTCGGCCGGGGTCAGCATCCGGCGCAGCGTGTCCAGGGTGGGGATGCTCGGACCGGCACTGGTCTCGGAGTTGAAACCGGTGGCCCCGCCGGCCCGCTTGTCGTACCAGTAGCCGGGCGGCACCCAGTCGTAGGGGCCGGTCATCCGCATCCCGGAACGGCCGCTGAGCGGTGCCGACGCCCCGGAGGCCGAAGGGACCACGGGCACCTGCCAGTCGGCGGCCGTCAGCGCTTCGAGGTACTCCGACTCGATCTCCGCGTTCGGCGCGGCGTCGCTCCCGATGAGGAACGAGACCACGCTGGGGTGGTGGCGCAGCCGGGCGGCCTCGGCGGCCATCGAGGCCCGGGCGACGGCGTGGTCGGCCTCGTCCCACTCCTCCCCGGACCCGTCGGGGTTGAACTCCGCCTCCCACTTGGTGCAGCACTCCCAGCCGGGGAGCGTGAGGATCCCGTACCGGTCCGTGAGGTCGAAGAACTCGTCGGGCTCCAGGCGCCCTTCCAGGCGCAGCGTGTTCAGCCCCAGGTCGCGGACGTACGCAAGGCGGTCCTCGGCGTACGCGCGGTCCCAGCGCAGGAACGCGTCGGGGGACCAGCCCGCGCCCTTGACCAGCAGCGGGCGGCCGTTGATCCGGTACTGCCGCGCGCCGTCGGCGTCGATCGGTGCCCGCACGTCACGGATCCCGAAGGTCGAGCGGGTGGTGTCGGAGGCCGTCCCGTCCACCGACACCGTCAGGTCGAGGTCGTACAGGGGTTGCTCGCCCATTCCGGCCGGCCACCACACGCGCGGCGAACGCACGCGGAGTCCGGGGTGGTCGGCGGGGGAGAAGACGACGGTCCTGCTCTCCCGGGGGGCCAGGGTGACCCGGCGGCTGATGGCCGCGGGGCCGGCCGTGCCCGAGATCAGCGCGGTGACGGTGTCCGGCGAATCGTTGCGCAGGCCGGCCTTGACCGTCAGGTCGGCGGTGTCCATCGAGGGCATGGCCAGTGCGGTGACGACGTGGGCGTCGCGCAGGACCACCGCCCCGCTGCGGCGGACGACGACGTCGCGGACGATGCCCATGTTCCGGTCAGGCGGCGGCTGCAGCCAGTCGAGCCAGCCCATGGTGAGGTGCTTCTTCGGGTCGTTGGGCCGGATCCGGAAGGCGACGGTGTTGGTGCCGGGTCCGACCAGAGCGGTGATGTCGAGCTCGTGCCGGGTGTAGGCCCCCGCGACGGTGTCCGCCGTCGCGATCCGGCGGCCGTTGACGAACACGTCGGCGGCGGAGATCACCCCGCTGAAGTCCAGGTACGTACGCGCTTCCGGGCCGGTGACCGAGAAGTCGGCCCGGTACCACCACGGGACCTCGAAGTCGGCGGCGGGGATCAGCTTCTGGTTCGTGGAACGGAACGGGTCGGGGTGGACCCCGGCCGCCAGCAGGGCGGCGAGGACGGTGGAGCGGGGACCGGCCCGGTACCAGCCGGTCGTCGCATATCCCGGCTTGGACACCTCCTCCGGCGGATCCTCGACCAGCGCCGACGACTGGATCATGAAACCGCGCAGGGCCGTGCCGGAACCGGGACCGCCGGTGACCGCGGTCGACACCTGTGGGCCCAGCGCCGCCCGGGCGGTGGAGCCGGCCGGGGTGAAGGCTGCGCCCAGTACGAGCAGCGGAACGAGGAGCGGTACGACGAGCAGGACGACCAGGACCGGCCCGGCCGGGCGGCCGGACCGGAACCCGGAGCCGCGGTGGCGGGCCTGCGTCGATACGTCCTGTTGTTGCTGCATGGCCTCAGCATGCTGTCCCGCCACCTCCGGGCGATGCTTCCCATACCGGGCATCGCCCGATCGCACCAATCGAGGGCTCGGCCATTCGACGGCTCTGCCGACGGGGAAGGGCGCTAACGCTCCGTGTCCGCGCACGCGGAAGCGGCGGCCTGCACGAGGTTCTGTTCCAGCCGCCCCAGGGCGAGCAGCGTCGCTGCGCGCTCCTCATCGGTGAGTCCCGCCGTCGAGAGGTCCTCGAGCCGGCTCCAGACCTGCTCGACCTCCCGGCGCAGGGCCTGGCTGGCGGCCGTGGGCTCGATGAGTGACGCGCGCTTGTCCGTGGGAGAGGGCCTTCGGCGGACGAAGCCGGCCTGCTCCAGGCGCCGGACGGTGCGGGTCATGGTGGCGGCGTCGGAGTCCAGCAGCCGTACCAGGTCGGTCTGCCGCTGGGGGCCGAGTTCCCACAGGTGCATCATCACCAGCTCCTGGCCGGGGTGCAGGCCGATGCGGCGCAGGAGCTGTCCCGCGAACATGCGGTGCAGTCGGGCCAAGCGGAAGATCGCGTGGCTGACAGGTCCGCCGCCGGCCGCTGCGGGCACCGGGACGGAGGCCGCCCGTACCCCGCCCCCGGGCTCGTTCCCCGCCCCCGGCGTGGACTCGGTCATCGCTCCCTCGCTTTCCTGCTCGATCAGCATGATCCTACCGTCGCGCTCATGGCTGCGGGGCTCTGGAGTCAGTAGTCCTCTTTTCGAAATGAATATCCCCAGGTGGACGGCTGTTCTCGGGCTCGTGGCGCGCGCCGGGAATGAATCCGGAGTAGTTACCTGTTCGGACAGGTGATTTACTTGTTCGAGCAGGTAACGGGTGTGGGTGGTCGCCACGGGGACCGCGGAGCACCCCTCACGAGGGAGACATCATGACCACTGCATTCGATCCGGTCGTCCTGGGCGGCAAGCGCCTGGCGAACCGCCTGGCGATGGCACCGATGACCCGCAGCCGCGCCTACGGGCCCGGCGCCGAGCCGACCGACCTGATGGCGACGTACTACGCGCAGCGGGCCACCGCCGGCCTGATCGTCACGGAAGGCATCCAGCCCTCGCCGGTCGGCCAGGGCTACCCCGACACCCCCGGCCTGCACACGCCCGGCCAGGTGCGGGCGTGGCGGACGGTGACCGACGCCGTGCACCGCGAGGGCGGTGTGATCTTCGCGCAGCTGATGCACACCGGGCGGATCGGGCACCCGGTCCTGCTGCCCGACGGTCTGGTGCCGGTGGGGCCGTCGCCGGTGGCCGCCCAGGGCCAGGTCTACACGCACGAGGGGCCGAAGGAGTACGTGACGCCGAAGGAGCTGAGCGAGGCGGAGATCCGGCGGACGATCGCCGACTTCGCCACCGCCGCGCACAACGCGGTCGAGGCCGGGTTCGACGGCGTGGAGATCCACGGCGCCAACGGCTACCTCATCCACCAGTTCCTCGCCCCCAACACCAACCACCGCGGCGACGCCTGGGGCGGCGACACCGAGGGCCACATCCGCTTCGCCGTCGAGGTCGTCACCGCCGTGGCCGAGGCGATCGGCGGCCACAGGGTGGGCCTGCGGATCTCACCCGGAAACCGGTACAACGACATCGCCGAGGACGACCCCCGCGACGTCTACCTCGCCCTGCTGGACCGGCTCGCCGGCCTGGACCTGGCGTACCTGCACCTGATGGAAGGCCCGGACAGCGGCCTCACCGCGCAGCTGCGCGAGGCATGGACCGGCACGTTCGTCCTCAACCCGTTCACCTACCCCGACGTCACCGGAGCCGACGCGCTGAAGCTCGTCGAGGACGGCAGCGCGGACCTGGTGGCCTACGGCGCCCTGTTCCTGGCCAACCCCGACCTGCCCCGACGCCTCGCCGTCGGCGGCCCGTTCAACACCCCGGACCAGGCGACCTTCTACGGTGGCGACCACCGCGGCTACACCGACTACCCCACCCTCACCGTCTGACTGACTGACTGACTGACTGACTGACTGACAAGGAGTTCCCGATGTCCAAGGCGATCACGTTCACCGAGTACGGCCCCCCGGAGGTGCTCCGGCTGTCGGACGTCACCCCGCCGGAACCCGGCCCGGGCCAGGTCCGCATCCGGGTACGGGCCGCCTCCGTGAACCCACTCGACATGAAGATCCGTTCCGGGCTGATGGCCGGCGCCGTTCCCGCCCGCTTTCCCGTGATCCCCGGCCTGGACGCGGCCGGCGTGGTCGAGGCCGTGGGCGAGGGAGCCGGTGCGGCGGTGGGAGACGAGGTCCTCGGCTCCGCCGTCGGCGGCAGCTACGGCGAACACGCGCTGCTCGACAGGCCGGTGGCCAAGCCCGAGGCACTGTCGTGGGAGACCGCGGCCTCACTGGTCACCGTCGGCCGTACCGCGTACCGCGTCCTCGGAGGGCTCGGCGTGCGGGCGGGGCACACCCTGCTCGTCCACGGCGGCGCCGGCAGCGTGGGCACCCTCGCGGTGCAGCTCGCCGTGGCCCGCGGCATCACCGTCATCACAACGGTCGGTGCACACGACATCGAGCGCAGCACCGCACTCGGTGCCACGGCCGTCCGTTACGGCGACGGCTGGGTGGAGCGGGTGACGGCCGTGGCTCCGCGGGGAGTCGACTTCGTCTTCGACGCTTCCGGCGCCGGCGTGCTCGCCGACTCCGTCGCCCTGACCGGCGACAGCGCACACGTCGTCACCATCGCCGACCTGTCCGCCGCGCAGTACGGTGTCCGCTTCAGCTCCGGCGCCGGCGAACAGGCCGGGGACGCCCTGCCGGAGCTGGTGCGACTGGCCGCTGCCGACAGGATCACCGTTCCGATCTGGCGTACGTACGCCCTGACGGAGGCGGCACGGGCCCACGCAGACCTGGAAGCCCACCGCAACCGCGGCAAGGCCGTCCTCGTGCCCTGACCTCCGCACGCACCGGCGGGGCCCCGGCCCCCCGAGCTCGGGTTCGGCTTCCACCCGCCCGAGGGCTCATCCGGGTGGCGGGGGAACTCGTGGCCCGCATTCCGCCACCCGCCCACCCCTCCTGAAGAGTCGGCCCGGGGCTCCGCGTACGCCCGTGCGCCGTGATCGCGGTACTCACCCTGCCCTGCCCTGCCCTGGGTCGGGGCCCGGTCCGGCCCCTGTCGGTGAACAGCGCGGCAGACGCGGTAGGTTGGCGTACGAACCAGGCTCCCGACCAGGGCTCGAGCCGCAGAGCAGTCGGCGCCCCGTCCTGTCCACCCGTCCCACGCCCGAGGCGAGCGGCCCTCCTTGGAGGAGCCGAGCGCCGGGCCGAGAACGCCGGCCACGGCCCGCCGGGCGAGCACGTCGAGGACGGGGCTCGCGCCGCGACGCCGTCCGACCGCCGCGGCCCACGGCACACCCGAAGGAATCCCGTATGACCGACCTGTCACGCCCCGCCGGCCAGAGCGCCGCACCGGATCCCCTGCGCAGCGTGTACCTGCGGCTCGTCGCCGAGGAGTCGATACCCGCCGAAGCGCGGGGGTACTACACGTATCTGCGCCCGCTGGCCACCGACCTGCTGGCGGGCATCGCCCTCGACACCCCCGAGAACGTGCGCATCCTCACCGACGACGAGGTCCGCCTCGTCGACTGGGACGTCCTCGTGACGGCGGCGCGCGCCAACCTGCTCGACGAGCCGTCCGACCACGACACCATCGACCTCCCGGGCGGCGCGGTCCTCCACATCCTCGGCCACCCGGAATCGGTGTTCGCGGCCAGCAAGGCGCTCGTCCTCGAGGAAGCCGTGCGCCTCGCCGGAGGCCCCGACCTCCCGGCCGAGGGAGTGCTGCTCACCGTCCCGAACAGGCACAACCTCGTCTTCTACCCGCTGGCCGACAGCCACGTGGGCGAGGCCGTCAACGCCCTCGCGCAGTTCGGGCAGGGCGCCTACGAGGACGGCCCGGGACGCATCTCGCCGCGAGTGTTCTGGTGGCGCGCCGGCACCCTGACCTCGATCAGCTCCTTCGACCCGGAGACCAGGGTCATGAGCATCACCCCGCCGGACGAACTGATGGCCATCATGCGCCGGTTCGCCCACTCGGGCAGCTGAGGAACCGTCTGGTCCGGCTCCCGGCGCCGCCCCCGCGTTCCTGTTCTCCGAAGCCCGGAAGACCTAGGCTCGCCGGATGACCTTGGAATGGGAACAGGTAGTCGTGCACTCGGAAGATCCGGTGGCCTTGGGGCGGTGGTGGGCCGAGGCCCTCGGCTGGGTCGTGGTCCACTCCTCTGACGACGAGTTCGAGATCCGCCCGGAGCCGGACCGGCTGCCGGGGCTGGACTTCGTCCGGCTCGATGAGCGCAGGAAGTCCAAGAGCCGGCTGCACCTCGACTTCAGGCCCGATGACCAGGACGCCGAGGTGGCTCGTCTGGTGGCGCACGGCGCACGGCGTGTCGACATCGGCCAGGGTGATCAGCCCTGGGTCGTTCTGGCGGATATCGAAGGCAACGAGTTCTGCGTCCTCGGCCCGCGGCGTCCGTAGGGCTCGCGCAGAAGGGGTCACCCACCGGAGCCGCCTGAGGTCAAGCGGCCCTGGCGGGACCGGCCGCCATCGGCGTGCCCGGCTGGTCTGCGGGAACGCGCGGGAGCGGAGCCGGTGCGGTGGTCGGGACGGGTGTCGCCGGGGCCCGGGTGAGCAGCAGCACACCGCGGGCCGCCGCCGCGGCACCGGCCACGCAGAGCAGCAGGCCGGTCGGCCCGCCCCGGAGCCGTTCGCCGAGCAGGACCATGCCGATGGCGGCCGCGGCGAGCGGGTTGGCCAGGTTCACCACGGCGAGCGGCGCCCCGAGTCCGGCCCGGTAGGCGCGCTGTGACAGCAGCAGGCCGGCCACGGCGAAGCAGACGACGAGCAGCGCCACGCCGAGGATCCGGAGACCGGGCGGCGATCCGTCGTGCCCGGCAGCCACGGCCACGGCCACGGTCTGGGTCAGGGCCGAGGCGACGGCGGAGGCCAGCCCGGAGGCGGTGGCGTGGCGCAGCCCGGAGCGGGAGGCCTTGGCCGCGGTCAGTGCCAGGATCACGGCGGTCGTCGTCCCGGAGACGGCGAGTGCCTCGGCGAGGGTGAGCGTGTCCTCGGGGGCGGGTCCGGAAGCGGGGAGCAGTAGCAGCGCCAGCCCGGCGACGGTCGCCGCGGTGCCGCGCCATTCGGTGCCGGAGACCCGGCGGCCGGCCCGCCGCGCGCCGAGCGGCACGGCGGCGACCAGGGTGAGCGCGCCCAGCGGCTGGACCAGGGTGAGCGGGCCGTAGCGCAGTGCGGCGGCGTGCAGCAGTGCGGCGCCGGCGTTCAGCGAGGCCGACCACCACCAGCCGCCGTGGCCGAGCAGTGCGCGGGCGGTCCGGGCTCCGGAGGTCCGGGCCAGCCTTTCCTGTGCCACGGCGGCGGAGGCATAGGCCAGGGAGGAGGCGAGGCTCAGGCCGACGGCGAGAGCGGTGGCGTTCACCGCACGCCCCCTGCGACGGGCTCGGCGGGAGCCTTCCGGGGGCCCGGCAGGCCCGGTGCGGGGACCCGCGGCCCGGTCGCGGCCCGGGCGGCCGTTGGGCCGGGGCCCTCACCACGGATTCCGCCGGGGCCTTCACCGGCACCTTCGTCGGTGGCTCCGCCGGTCTCCTGCGGGCGGGGGACCAGCAGGAGGGCCGCGCCGAGCAACAGGGTGGCCACCAGCGCGTCGAGCCAGTAGTGGTTGGCCGTGCCCACGATCACCAGCAGGGTGACCAGCGGATGCAGCAGCCAGAGCGCCCGCCACCGGGAACGGGTGGCGACGATCATCCCGAGGGCGAGCATCAGGGCCCAGCCGAAGTGCAGCGACGGCATGGCCGCGAACTGGTTGGCCGTGGTGTCCCCGGCGGGGGAGGCGGCGTAGACGGAGGGCCCGTAGACCTGCGCGGTGTCGACCAGGCTGGCGGCCCGGAGCATCCGCGGCGGTGCGAGGGGGAGGGCGAGGTGGAGGCCGAGGGCCGCGCCGGTGAGGAGGGTCAGCACCCGGCGGGTCCACCGGTAGTGGTCCGGGCGGCGCAGGTAGAGCCAGACCAGGAAGAGGGCGGTCGCGGGGAAGTGGACGGCCGCGTAGTAGGTGTTCGCGGCGTGCACGAGGGAGCCCCCGTTCAGCAGCAGCCCCTGGACGGAGCCCTCGCCTGGCAGGTGGAGGGCGCGCTCGGCGTCCCAGATCCACTCGGCGTTGCGGAAGGCGTCGTCCGTACGGTCCGCCGAGAGGGTCCGCCCCGCCTTGTACACGCCGAAGAGCACGGCGACGAGCAGCAGCTCGCGTATGAGGCGGCGGCGCGCCGCCCCCGGTCCTGCCGGCGGGCCGGCCTCGATGCTGTGGGCGGTCATCGCCGGCCCTTCTTCCTGTCGCACCCAATCGATACACTCGCGTATCGGTACACTACCGTATCGATACGAGGCTGTATCGATACGCGGGTGTTCCCCTAGACTGCATACGGAACCTGTCGCAGAGGGATCCCGAGGAGAGCCGCACCCCATGACGCCGACCAGTTCGCGCCGCTCCAAGATCACACCGGAGCGGGAGCAGGAGTTCTTCCAGGCGGTCCTGGACGAGCTGCGCGAACACGGCTACGACGCCCTGACCATGGAACGCGTCGCGGCCCGGGCGAGCTGCGGCAAGTCCACGCTCTACCGGCAGTGGCAGACCAAGCCCCGACTCGTGGCCGCCGCGCTGCGCGCGAACCGCCAGGGCGCCGTGGCCGCGGTGGACACCGGATCGCTCGCCGGCGACCTGCGCGAAACGGCCCGGACCGCGGCCTTCACCTCGGGCCGCGACACGCGGCTCACCCAGGCCCTGGGGCACGCCGTGCTCTGCGACGAGGAACTCCAGTCGGCCCTGCGCGAAGCGCTCGTCGAGCCGGAGCTGGCCGCCTACGACGCGATGATCGAACGGGCGGTGGAGCGGGGCGAGATCAGCGCGGACCATCCCGCCGTGGAATTCCTGCCGGCCCAGCTGATGGGCGTGCTGCGCATCCGGCCGCTCCTGGAAGGCCGCTACGCCGACGCCGAGTACCTGGTCCGGTTCGTCGACACGGCCCTGCTGCCGGCCCTCGGCCTGGGCGCTCCGCCGCCCCGGCACCCCTGAGCCGGACCACGGCCGCCTCCGCGGCGCACGGGGCCGCGGTCACGGCCGGCCGTGACCGGCCGTGCGCGGGACCACCCACAAGGCCTCGCCGACGGCGCAGAGTTCACCGTCGGCGGTGGCCACGGCCGTGCCGACGCCGTACTTCCGTTCCGCCGAGGACAGCATCCAGGAGTAGGAGACGAGCCGCTCGCCGGCCCGGACGGGCCGCACCAGCAGGGCGCCGAGCGCGGCCGTGACCGCGCCGGCCGGGCGGCCGTCGAGCAGTCGGCCGGCGGCGTTGCCGGGGCAGTCCAGGGCGCCCCACACCAGCTCGGGCGGCAGCAGCCCGTCCCGGCCCGCGAGTTCGGGCCCCGGGCTCCAGGCGGTGGCGACCAGCGGCCGTCCCGGCACCGGTCCGCAGTGCTGGCGCAGCCCGGTCGCGGGGGTGCGGCCCAGGCCGCACCCGAAGCAGTCGGTCTGTCCGTCCGGCGGGGCCGCCCGGTACGCCTCGGCGGCCGCTTCGGCCTCGGCCCAGGACGGTGCCCCCGGAACGTCCGCCGGGGCCGGGGCGGAATCGACGGGCACGGCGACGGCCAGCAGCGTCTCGTCGGCGGTCAGGGCGCAGCCGCCGTCGGGGGTCGCGGCGAGCCGCACCGGCAGCCCGGTCGGCACGGGGCGCCGGAAGTCCACCCGTACGTGTTTCGCGGCGGCCCACCCGGCCAGAACGCCTGCCACGTATCCGCCGAAGGCCACCCCGGGGTATCCGTGGAGGCGTTCGGGGATCGTGATCATCTCGGTGTCGGTCATGCCCGCCACCCCATCACACGAAGGGCGCGACGGGGACCCCGGCCGTGCGGCGTCCCGGCCGGCGCGGCCCGGGCGGCGGCTTCCGGCGCAGGGTGGGCGGCCGTCAGGCCAGGTCACGAACGCCAGGCCGCATCACGACCGCCGGTCGGCTCGGACGGGCGGGGGCCGGTCCCGCCGCAGGCCGGTGCGGAAGCCCGCGGGCCGGGCGCGTGTCCGACGGGCCCGCGCCGCGCCGCCGGTCTACCCTCGGACCCGTTCGTCCCGGAGGGAGCGGCAGATGACCGATACGACGACGTTCGACCTCGGACCGCAAGCCCGCATCGTGGCCCGCCTCGTCACCGGCGTCCCGGACGCCAGCCTCGGCGAGCGGACCCCCTGCCCGGAGTACACGGTCGGGGACCTGCTGGGCCACCTCGCGGGTCTGTCCGCCGCCTTCCGCGACGCGGCCCGCAAGGACCTGGGCCCCACGACCGACACGCCCCCCGGCGATGCCCCGCTCCGGCTGCCCGCCGACTGGCGCGAGGAACTGCCGCGGACCCTCGCCGAACTGGCCCTGGCGTGGCGGGACCCGGCCGCCTGGACCGGTATGACCCGTGCCGGCAGCGTGGACCTCCCCGGCGACGTCGCGGCGCTCGTGGCCGCCGACGAGCTGGTCATCCACGGCTGGGACCTGGCCCGGGCCACCGGCCAGCAGTACGTGCCGGACCGGGCCGCGCTGCAGGCCTGCCACGCCTTCCTGCTCGCGGCCGCCCAGGAGGGCGACCGTGGCGGGGGCATCTTCGGACCCGTCGTGCCCGTACCGGACGAGGCCCCGCTGCTGGACCGCGCGGTCGGGTTGAGCGGGCGCGATCCGGGCTGGAAGCCGTAGACGCGTCCACGAGGAAGGCCGGCCGCCGTCCGCCCGGAGCGGTCACGGGCCCGCCCGGCCAGGCGGCCCGCCCCCGCCCGGGCCGCTCAGAGCCAGCCGTTGCGGCGGAAGCCGCGGTGAATGACGAGACACGCGACGGCGATGACGCCCAGAACGGCGGGGTACCCGTACGTCCAGCGCAGTTCCGGCATGTGCTCGAAGTTCATGCCGTAGACCCCGCACACCATGGTCGGCACCGCGACGATCGCCGCCCAGGCGGTGATCTTCCGCATGTCCTCGTTCTGGGCCACGGTCACCTGCGCGAGATGGGCCTGCAGGATCGAGTCGAGCAGCGCGTCGTAGGAGCCGATCTGCTCGGTCACCCGGCTCAGGTGGTCGGCCACGTCACGGAAGTACGGGCGGATGTCCTGCCCGACGGCGGGCATCGGCTGGGCGGCGAGCTGCTGCAGCGGCCGGTCCAGCGGCGCCGCGGCCCGCTTGAGCTCCAGCAGCTCCCGCTTGAGCTGGTAGATCCGGCCGGCGTCGCCCTGCCCGGCATGAGCGCTGAAGACGGCGCTCTCCACGGCGTCGAGGTCCGTCTGCACGGCGTCGGTCACGGCCACGTAGTCATCGACCACATGGTCCGCTATGGCGTGCAGCACCGCGGCAGGCCCCTTGGCGAGCTGCTCCGGCGCGGCTTCGAGCACCTCGCGCAGCGGCCCGAGGGAGCCGTGGCCGCCGTGCCGGATGGTGATGACGAAGTCGGCGCCGACGAATGCCATGAGCTCGCCGGTGTCCACCACCTCACTGGTGGCGGTCAGCTCCGCGTGCTCGACGTAGCGCACCGTCTTGAACACGGCGAACAGCGTGTCACCGTACCGCTCCACCTTCGGCCGCTGATGCGCGTGCACCGCGTCCTCGATCGCGAGCGGATGCAGGCCGAACAATTCCGCGAGCCCGGCGAACTCCTTCTCGTCCGGCTCGTGCAGCCCGATCCACACGAAACCGGACCCGGCCCGGCGGACCCTCCGCAACGCCTCCCCGGCCTCCGCACAGCCGTCCTGGCGTTCGCCGTCCAGGTAGACGACACAGTTCACCACGGCACTGCCCAGCGGTGACCGGGCCGGGTGGCTGAGATCCACGGCACGCCGGTAGTTGCGGCGGACCGCCTGGCGGATGGTGCTGAACACGGACACGGCGACTCCCTCGGGCAGATCGTCGGACAGTCTCGCACCTCCGCCGAACGGATCCTTCCGGTCGGTGGCGTACGCCCACGCCCATGCCCACGCCCGCACTCGCGCCCGCCCGCGGCGGGCAGGAGGCCGGGGCCGAGGTCCGGCCGCCGCCGGTGCGCGCTCGCCTCCCCGGTCCGGTCTCGGAAAGGGACCTCGTCCGTCGGGCACCTGTGACACAGGGTGGTCGGACATGCCCGTGCCGTGGTGGGGGGAGGCGGGGGTGCGGACACGCCGACGGGGCGCGCCGCGCGGCGCGCCCCGTCGGAGGGTGAAGCCTGAGGTCAGGCGGAGACGATGTTCTCCGCCTGCGGGCCCTTCTGGCCGGCCGTGACGTCGAAGTTCACGCGCTGGCCTTCCTGGAGCTCACGGAAACCGTTGGAGACGATGTTCGAGTAGTGAGCGAAGACGTCGGGGCCGCCGCCGTCCTGCTGGATGAAACCGAAGCCCTTTTCGGCGTTGAACCACTTCACGGTACCGCTGGCCATGTTGTTCTCCTTCTGGGAGGTGCTGGGGTCACGCACGGTGCGCGATCCCGTCGCTGAAATGACCCATCCGGAGATTCCGGAAAACAAAAATGCGCCCATCGCATAGCGCCGGGCGCACTGAGATTCCATGGGTACCACAACTGCAACTCGACCGAGGCTAGCACGGTTCTCGGAGAACGCGGCCGGATCCTTGGGTGAACCGCCGTGATCAGGCCGTGGCTACGTGGCTTCGCGACTCCGTGACTCCGGGCCCTAAGGCGTGTCCGGACGGGCGGGGGCCGGCCGGTCTCGATCCCCCGGGTCGCCCTGGCCAGTTCCACGGCAAGCACGCAGGCTCAGACCGGGGGCCGCCCCGCGCAGCGCCTTGACGGCGGTGACCGAGTCCGGCCCGTCACACCGGCCTCGTCGAGGCGTGAGTTGAGCGACTTCAGAGGTTCGGGACCGCCGGACCGGTCCGGCGGTCCCGGTGCGTCCGCCGAGCGCCGGAGCACCGCGGGCGGTGGTGTTGAATGGGGCTCGCGGCGCGGGCCGCCTGCCGCCCCGCTCCACTGCACCGTGTTCCAGGGGGGAGCAATGACTACGGACGCCTCGGTTGGCGTGCACGCACGGCTGGCCGGCCACCGGGACCGCTTCAACGCGCTGTTCGCCGACTACTTCGACACGGTGGCGCAGCAACTGCCGCCCCGCAGCCGGTTCGTGCCCGAGGCCCTGGAGCTCGTACGCGACATGTCGCTGCGCGGCGGGAAGCGCCTGCGGGTCGCGCTGCTGCACGAGGCGGCGCGACTGGTGACCCCCGATCCCGTCGCGGGACTGGACGAAGCCGCACTGAGCATCGAGTTGCTCCAGACGCACGGGCTCGTCCACGACGACATCATCGACGACTCCCCGCTGCGCCGCGGAGCGCCCTCGGTGTACCACGCCTACCTCGGCCGGTTCCCCGAGCGCCCGCAGACGGCCCTGGGGCTGGCGGTTCTCGCCGGGGACCTGGCGGCGTTCCTGTCCGTGCAGGTGCTGCTCACCGCACCCGTACCCGTCGGCCTGCGCCAGGCGATGGCGGCCGTACAGGTGACGGCCGGGGCGGACACGGTTCTCGGGCAGGTCCTGGACCTGGAACGCGACTTCGGCCCGGCCCCCGGCCGCGAGGCACTGGACATCGTGTCCGACTACAAGAGCGCCCGCTACTCGGTCCTGGCCCCGCTCCAGCTGGGCCTGCTCGCCGCGGGCGAGGACCCGGCCGCCCACCACCACGAGCTCGCCCGCTACGCCCGCCTGGTCGGAGTGAGCGGACAGACGCGTGACGACTACCTGGACCTCTTCGCGGACGAGGCAACGACCGGCAAGGAGGCCGGATCCGACCTGCGCGAGGGCCGCCGCAGCTACGCGGTGTGCGCGGTCCTGGAAGCGACGACCGGCGGGGAACGCGCGCTGGTGGAGTCCGCGCTCGCCGCACCCGGCTGCACCCCGGAAACGGTCGGGCGGATCCAGGACATCGCCCGGCGCCACGGCGTGGACGAACTGCTGCGCGGCGACATCCGGCGCAGCGCCGAGGAGGCCGCCGCGGTCGCGGCGGGCTGGCGGCCGAGGTGGCGGGCCGAAGCCGTCGAGTTCTTCCGCCAACTCCCCTTGTGGGCCGCGCACCAAGTCCTGTGACCGGCCGGTGGGCGCGGGCGAAGGGGTGAACCCTTGACGGGCGCCCTCGCCGGTGTGCACATGAGCGGGTCCGGCGGGGTCTGCGCCCGTAGGATGCCCACACCGATGACCGGTGACAAATGGAGCGATCAGTGAGTTCTCGCCTCAACCCGTACATCAGTTTCGCCGGGGACGCGCGCCAGGCCCTGGAGTTCTACCGGAGCGCCCTGGGCGGCACGCTGGTGCTCAACACCTACGAGCAGTACGGCGGGCCCGGCCCGGAGTACAACGACAAGATCATGCACGGCATGCTGGAGACCGACAGCGGGTTCACCCTCATGGCGGCCGACACACCGCCGGGCATGGACCACCGGCCCGGCAACAACATGTCGGTCAGCCTGAGCGGCGACGACGCGGACGCGCTGCGCGGCTACTGGGACAAGCTGTCCGCCGGCGGGACCGTGGCCGTCCCCCTGGAGAAGCAGATGTGGGGCGACGTCTTCGGCATGTGCGTCGACAGGTTCGGCATCACCTGGATGGTCAACATCACCGAGGCGTGAACCGGGAGTCCGGTGCGGTACCTCGAAGGGGATCGGCGTAGAAGCCGATCCCGGCCGCTACCGGTGGAAGTCGTAGAGGTGCAGGCCCTGCGGCCCGCCCACCGCCAGCCGCGTTCCGTCCGGATGCCACGCGCAACAGCCCATCGCGCCGTCGTTCCGGGCGACTGCCACCACCCGCCCGCCCCGCAGGTCCCACACGCGGGCCGTGCCGTCGACGGAGGTCGACGCCAGGAAGCGGCCGCCCGGCGCGAAGTCGACCCCGGTCACCGGGGCCGTGTGCCCGGCCAGCTCGCCCGTACACCGCGCCCCGGCCCACAGCCGGACCGTGCCGTCGTCCCCGCCCGTCGCCAGCAAGCCGTCGTCGTCGCGGGAGTACTGGAGTGCCCGTACGGCTGAGGCGTCGGCCGCCAGGAGCGCCGTACACGCGTGCGTCGCCAGGTCCCACACCCACACCTGCGGGAAGTCGCCGCCGGCGGCGAGCGTCCTGCCGTCGGACGAGAAGGCCACCCCGTGGACGGGGCCCCCGTGGCCGGGCAGTTCGGCGATCCGCTGCCGGCTGTGCGTGTCCCACAGGTCCACCGCCTCAGCACGGCCGGCCGCGAGCACGGCGCCGTCGGGCGAATAGGCAACGCTGAGATATCCGTCGCCCCGCTCCTGCGGGTGGCCCCGTCCCAGGTCCCATCTGACACCGGGAAGGTGATGCGGGCGCCGTTCCATGGCGTCGAGGACCCGCACGGCCCCGCGGCTCACGGTCGCGATGTGGGTTCCGTCCGGGGAGTGGGCCACGGCCCGGCAATCGGCGCTGTCCATGGACCGGGGGTGGGGAGGGTCGTCGGCAGGGCCAGTTTCAGACCCTGCTCGTAGACCACCGCGATCCGCGTCCCATCGGGAGAGTAGGTGACCGCGAGCACCGATGCCGCCACTCGGTCCGGGGCTCCGTCGCGGCGTGCCCGCGCGTGCTCCCACAGGCGCAGGGACGTGTCGGCCCCGCCGGACACGAGGAAGCTGCCGTCCGGGGCGAACACCAGGGCGCGCACCTCGCCCAGGTGGCCGGTCAGCACGGACGGGGCCCGCTGTTCGTGCGGCTGGTACAGGCACACCCTGCGGTCGGCGTGGGCAGCGGCCAGGAGGTCCCCTTCGGGTGACACGGCCAGGGCGCGCACGGGCCGGTGGCGCACGTCGAGGTGCGTCGTACGCGAGGCGCCCGACACCGGGTCCAGCACCGTCACCGACCCGCTGAACAGTCCGCAGGCCAGCCATGTGCCGTCCGGAGCGAACACCAGTGAACACACCGCATCGTGGACCCACGGCGAGGAGGTACGCCGTCCGGTGGCGACGTCCCACAGGTGCACCGTGCTGCCGCTGCCGCCCGCCACCACCGTTCCGTCCGGTGAGATGGCGAGCACCGCCATACCCGACCTGCGCTCCCGCAGGGTGGCCACACGCGTGGCCTTCTCCACGTCCCACACCCTGGCCGCCCTCTTCTCCAAGGTGACCAGCCGGGTTCCGTCGCCGGAGAGTGCCAGGGCTCGGACCGCCGAGCGGTGTGCCTGCCACACCGACAGGCTCCGGCCGTCCTGGACGTCCCAGAAGTGCACGGTTCCGTCGTCGGTGCCGGTGACGAACCAGTCCCCGTGCGGGGACACGGCCAGTCCGCGCACCGGCCCGTCGTGGCAGTCGTACGTCGCCGTGCAGTCGCCGCTGAGCGCATCCCAGCGGCGCACCCGGCCGTCGGCGCTGCTGGTGAAGAGCCGGCTGCTGCCGGGAGCCACGGCCACCACCGTAACTTCGGGAACGCCGGTCAACGTCCGCAGCAGGGCGGGATCGGGAAGGTCGGGAGCCGAGTGGCAGGACAGGTACGGAAGCAGGCCCGAGTCCCCCTCCCTCCGGCATCGGACCGGATCCCGCCAGTGGGGCGATGTCTCCAGGCGGGTGTGCAGCACCTGTGCGAGCAGGCGGGGCCGACCGTCGAAGGGCGACAGGAGGTGGGCGACGGCGGACAGTTCCCGGGCCCGCGCCCGGGCCCGAGGGGTGCCGGCCCGGGCGAGGTCGCTGACAGGACCGCCGGGACCGCGCTGCTGCAGCCGGGCCTCCACCCAGCGCAGATCGCTCGCCAGGGACTCGGCCTCGCCCGCACGGCCCGCGGCGGACAGGTGCCCGACCAGATGATCCGCGAGGTATCCGTCGCCGAGCTGCCAGGGCTGCGGCGCGAGGTCGTACGCCACCTGGACGACCTTCTCGTGGAGGCGGAGCAGGCCGGCCTCCCCGAGCTCCTCGGCCAGATAGTCACGCAGGACGTCGTGCAGGGAGATCCGGCCCCCGTCGTGCGGGTCCAGCGAGATCAGCGACAGGCCGGCGAGCTCCGCACACAGGGCGCGGGACCGGGGCTCGGTCAGCCCGGCACTCGCCTGCCACAGCCGTGCCGCCAGCACGACCGGTACGGCTTCGTCCTCGGCGAAGACCGCGAGCTCGGCCAGGCGTTGCGCGCTCCCCGGCGGCAGCAGGGTGGTGGCCGCCTCGACCGTGGCCCGGACGGCGAGCGCACGGCGGGCCGGGCTGTTGAGGTCGAGCGGATCGCCCGGACCCAGCGTGTCCACGGCGGTGGGCCCGTTGACGCGCAGGGCGCACAGCACCTCGCGTGCCACCCCGGCGGGGTCCGCTCCGGCGGCGATCTGCACTGCCATCAGCCGGTTGACGAGCCGCAGCAGCAGGGCCCACCGGCCGGTGGTGTCGAGGAGCTCGGCCACGGTTCGGGACGGCAGGGAGGGCAGCTGCCAGGTCAGCACCGCCTTGGCCTGCGGGGTGGTCATCTCGTCCACCCGCACGCGGTCGGTGGCGGGCGGCAGGAGCGAGGGCCGGCGTGTGGTGACCAGACGTACGCACGGACGCCCGCCCTGGAGGAACGGGGCGAGCTGCTCCGCCTCCCATACGTCGTCCAGGACGAGCAGCGTACGCGGACGCCGGTCCAGCAGCCGCCCCAGGTGCGCGCCCGCGAGATCCGGGTCGTCGAAGGCGGTTGCGTCGCCCGTGATGAACCGGGTGGCCTCGGCGATCTTCGCGGCGACCGCGGCCCGGCCGCGCACATCACGTCCGATGGTGATGGTGAAGATCCGCCCTCGGAAGTGCCGCCTCACGCGGGGCGCGGCGCACACCACCGAGGCCAGGACCGTCTTCCCGAACCCACCGGCGCCCTCCAGGGCCGTGGTGATGGCCACCGTGCGCGTACGACGGCGGCTGCGCCCGCACACGGCCCGGACCGCCGCCGCCGTCTCGGCCCGGGAAACGACCCAGTCCGGGATATCGGGGGCCGCGGGCAGCGGTGGATCACCCGCGGCCGTGGCCGGCCGCTCCTGACGCCGGGCCGCTGCTGCGGCGGCGAGCGCCCCGGCGACCCCGAGAGCCGCCACCGACCCCCAGGGGTGGCGGCGGAGCACATCGAGGAGTCCCGGCCAACGGGCGCCTTCGGTCGCGGCGTTGACGGCCAGCGACACCAGCACCGCCAGCAGCGAGGCCCCCGCCGCCAGCGCAACCCCTCGTACCGCACTCGGCACGGGTTCCCCCTCGTCCTCGTCGGTCCTCGTCCTCACGGGCCGGGCCACGATAGCCACCGGAACGACCCCGGCGGGGACGGCTCGTTCCGCAGAACACGGTCGCCCCCGGGGGCTGCGCCAGGGCAGACTCGGAACTCCAGCCGATCGAGGGAGTCCTGACGAGTGCGCAGCCCGTCCACCGGCCGCGTACTGACCTCGAAACCGGCCGCGGAGCGGCCGAAGGCCATGACCACCCGTTCCGACCCGCACCCGAGAGGACCCGCCACCCCATGTCCATGTGGCCTTCGATCGTCGCCGTGATCGGCACCCTGGCCGGCGCCCTGACCGCCGGCTTCCTCCAGCACCGCGCCGCCGTCACCGCACGCGCCGAGCAGCGCGCCGACGCCCACCGCCAGGACCGGCTCGGCGCCGTCACCGAGTTCGCGGCCGCCCTGGACGCGCACCGCTCGTCGATGTTCCACCGGGAGAACCTGACCCTGATCGAGGCCGGCACCGAGCACCAGCTGGAGGCCCAGACGAAGTCCCACGACACCCGGACGGCGATCACCGCGCCCCACGTACGCCTCCAGGTCCTGGTCCCCGAGTTGGCGGGCCCCGCCCAGCGGGCCGCCGATGCCACGTACGCCCTGCGCAGGGCCACCGACCGTGCGGAGCTGGACGCCCGGCGCCGGGCGGCCAAGGAAGCGTCCGCGGCCTTCATCACCGCGGCCGCCGCGCTGCTGAACCCCGGCCACCGCTGATCGCGTCCAAGGAGGCGGCCTTCGCCCGGCACCGGCCGGGCCCGGCAGCCTCAGGGGCGCAGACCGGCCCGCCTGAGCGCCGTCCGGGACAGGGCACCGATCGTCTGCTCGTCGCCCCGCCGCCACGCGTCGGCGAGTCCTCCCGGCGGCACCGGGACGGCGGCCAGGTCCTTCACCGGCCCGGTCAGAGCCCGCAGGGCCAGCAGATCGGCGCCGCCGGGAGAGTCGAGCAGCGTACGGATCCGGGCACTTCGCCGGATCCAGCGCACCCGCGGGGGAAGCCAGAGCGCCAGTACCAACCCCACGGAGAGGACGATCAGGGCGAAGGCCGTCAGGTTGGCCACCCGGCCCACCAGGTCCTGCATCGACCGTCCGGCGTCCGAGAGCCCGCTGCCGGCTTCGGCGGCGGACTGCAGCGGCCTCTTCAGGACGCCCCCGATCAGCGGCACGTTCGACGCCGCGTCCCCCGCATCGCCGAGGCCGGACGCGAGGCTGTCGCCCGCCTCCTCCACCCTCCGCCCCGGCTCGGCCAGCTGCATGATCCCGTCGTGGACGGCCAGCGCACACCTCACCGCGAAGGCCACCAGGACCACGGCCGTCAGATCGGCCAGCACCTGCCGGCAACGACGTGCTCGGGTCTGGGCGTAGAGGCGCATCGGCGTGCTCCTGTTCCGGCGGCATCAACGGACGGGACCGGTCGCTCTCCGACCGGTGGGGAACGACAGCCGTGACGACACGTCATGGCCCGTCGCCCGACCGCGGTCACCTTCCCCTCCGGGCATCCGCGCATGCCGGTGAGCCTCCTCCCCGGCAAGCAGCCGGGGTGTCATGGAGCCGAGTCGCCCTAACGGGCCATGCCGAGGAGGTGCGCGCCGGGGGAGTCCGGGCCGGGGTCGGTGTAGAACTCGATGACGGCCTGCTGCCATTCCGCGGCGGTCACCCGGCCGCTGCCGTCGCGGTCGAGCAGCCGGAAGGCGTGTGCGGCCGCATCCGCCGGGATACCCATGGCCTGCTGGGCCCGGACGAACTCGTCCGAGTCGACCTCCCCGTCGCCGTCGGCGTCCACGAGCCTGATGTGGGCCGCGACGGAGGGGCGGACGACCCGGTCGAGCGTGTCGGCGGCGTAGGCGCGTTCCAGGGCGGACACGAAGTCCTGCTCGCTCAGCCGCCCGTCCCTGGGAGTGTCGGCGAGCTCGGTGATCTGCTGCCAGTGGTTGCCGGCCCCGTCGCGGACCGCCCGCGCCCGGTCGGACGTGCCCGGGACGCCCAGGGCGTCGATCAGCCGCTCGGCCCGCGCGGTGAAGTCGGCTTCGGAGACGAAGCCGTCGCCGTCGGTGTCGTGGATGTGGAAGCGGTGCCGGTAGCGGTCGCGGAGGGTGGCGTAGACCATCGGGAGCTCCTGGCTGGGAGAGGGGGCAGTCGGTCGGGAACGGGGCCGGGCTGGGACGGACAGATGCACCTCTCGTCACCATACGCGACGAGTCGTCACGGTCAGTGTCCGACCCGTGCGTGCCTACCCTCCGGGGGGGCGGTGGGCTCGTCCGGCGGACCGGAACGGGAACCCTGGACCGGCAGCACCCGAATCCTGGACCGGCAGCACCCAAATCCTGGACCGGCACCCGAACCGGTCCGAGCCTTCAGGGGAAGGGCTGCTCGTCCGGTCGGCATACGGTCCCGGGGGGCGGCAGCGTGCCGTCGACGAAGTAGCGGCCCTCGTACGCCTTCACACAGCTGCTCGCGTTGTTGAACAGGGCGGTGTGGCCGTACCCGTCGTGCGTGAGCAGGCGGGCGTCGGCCAGTTCCCGCGCCATGGCCTCGGCGTCCGCGTAGGACGTGGAGGGGTCGTACCGGGTGCCGACCACCAGCACGGGGCGCGCGGTGGGCTTGTTCCACGGACCGGTGTACCCGTCGGCGGCCCGGGCCGACCAGCCGGCGCACGGCTCCCCGGACCAGGTCCAGTAGCGGCCCGCGTCGGCCGCCCGCGCGGCACTGGCCTCCGCCAGGCGGTGGTAGGCGCCGGGATCACGGGGGTTGGGGCTGTCACCGCACCACACGGCCTCCGCCTGCTCCTCGCCGAGGTACGGGTCGGGGTGCGCGACGGGGGGCGGGGGCGGGGACACGGGCGCCTTCGGGACCCGGCCATGCCACAGGTCCTGGAGGCGGCGGGCGAGGTACGCCCAGCCCGGGTCGACGATGTAGAGGCCGCTCACCGTGTCGGCGACCGTCCTGGCGTACGTCCACGTGCCCACCGGCCGTTCTCTGAGGCGCTGCATCAGCCGGTCGAACTTCGCGCGGGTCGCCTTCGGGCTGCCCGCCGAGAAGGCACAGCGGTCCGCGCCGGCGGACCCGCACAGGTCGAGGAACCGGTCCAGGGTGGCGGCGGCGCTGCGGTCGGAGCCCATGCGCAGGAAGGTGGTGGTCCGGGCGTCCGGCCGGCCGCCGTTCGTCCACGCGGAGGGCGCGATGTTGCTGTCCAGGACCATGGCGCGGACCTTGTCGGGGAACATGTTGGCGTAGGTGGCGCCGAGGATCGTGCCGTAGGAGACGCCGAAGTAGTCGAGCCGCGGTTCGCCCACGGCCTGCCGGAGCAGATCGAGGTCGCGGGCCGTGTCCGCGGTGGACACGTGGTGCAGGAGGTCGGCGTCGCGCTTCTCGCAGAGCCGTCCGAGCTCCTCGTAGGCGTTGATCCAGGCGGTGCGCTCCTGCTCCCCGACGGGGAAGCCGACGGGTTTGGACCGTCCCCACGCCTCGGCGTCCCGGGTGCTCTCGAAGCAGTTCACCGCCGCGCTGTTGCCGATGCCGCGGGGATCCCAGCTGACGATGTCGAACCGCTCCCGCAGTTCCTTGGGGAAGGCGTCGTAGAACTGCGGGACCTGCACGGTCCCTGGGCCGCCGGGCCCGCCGGGGTTCACGAAGACGGTTCCGATGCGTCGCGCGCCGTCGGTCGCCTTCCTGCGGACCACGGCCAGGTCGATGGTCCGGCCGGCGGGGGCCGCGTGGTCGAGGGGGACGCGGGCGGTGGCGCACTCGTACGGGCTGCCCTTCACTGCGCCACCTCGGGCCCCGCGAGGCCTTCGATTCGGCGGCCGGAGTGGCCCGGGACACACATCGATGGGGGTACGGCCGGCTACGGAAGGTGAGAATCGGGGCCCCGTCCGGTGAGGCGTCCCACAGGACCCAGGTCACATACGACCCGGGACCGTAGCCCCGACGGGCGCCCTTCCGCCGCATGACCGGGCCCGCCCGCCCCGCGGCCGGACCGTCCCGTCCCTTCCACTACCTCCGCTCGTAGACGGGGGTCGTTGCCAGCCCGCCGGGGGCCTGGCTAACTGGTTCTCGTCGCCACGGCGGCCGGGCCGACCGCCCGCCGCTGACGAACCCCTCTCCTCCGCGTGAGTGGCTCACGCATGCCCCAGGCATGCAAGCGACCGCCCTTGTCCCCTTCGGAAGGCTCTACGTGTCCGTCT